>JBJXGN010000129.1:0-10036 GCA_046160585.1 Kofleriaceae bacterium | reverse complement strand
CCTGAAGCTCGGTGCGAGCGTGCGCTCGATCGCGGTCGACGCGAGCGTCGCGCGCGGGGATGGCGGCGCGATCGCGGTCGGTACGGCCGACGGCACGCTGCACGAGATCGCATTCGCGATCGCGAATGGAACGCCGTCGTTCTCGCCGACGAACAAGCGCAAGCTGTCCGACGGTGCGATCAACTGCATCGCGCGCGATCCGGCGGGCCTGTGGCTCGCGGGCGCTGCGGACGGCCAGCTGTGGGTCGTCGGAGCCAAAGTGGACGGCGACGCGACGTCGACCCGAGACCAGCGCGCTGTATTGCCGGGCGGCGATGGCGGCATTCGCGCCGTCGTGGCCGTTGGCGATGGTCGCGCGGTGCTCGGCTGCGGCGATGGCTCGATCCGCATGTGCTACATCGTCGGTGACGTCGAGCCGACGGATCGCAGCGGCGACTTCGGTCACCAAGGAGCGGTGCGCGGGCTCGCGCTCGGTCCGCTGATCGTCGACGACGCGGGGCGCGAGTCGCCGCGCCGCATGTTCAGCGCCGGTGAAGACGGCGTGCTCAAGCTGTGGTTCCTCGACGGTGCGCGCCGACCCAAGACGATCGAGCCGACCATCGGCCCGATCACGTCGCTGGCATTCGCGCCCGGACCGGTCGCGGTCGATCGTCGTTCCGGCGACAAAGCGGCGGGGCGCCTGTGGATCACGAGCACGAGCCGCAAGGTGTGGACGACGCCGATCGGCGCGGACCTCGATGTCGCGGGCGAGCCGACGGTGTTCGTGTCGGTGTTCGACGCGTACGAGTCGACGCTGCGCGACGGCAAGGCCGCCGTGAAGGTGAAGATGGAGGCGGTCGCGAAGCTGACCGACTTCGCCGAGGACGAAGCGCGCGTGCTGCTCGATCTCGCGCTCGCGAGCGGTCCGCCCGAGGTGCGCGTCGCCGCGACGCAGGCGATGGTGCGGTCGAACCGCCGGCTCTCGCGTCCCGCGCTGCGCGCAGCACTGTCCGCGCAGCAGCCCGAGCTCCGCGGTGCCGCGTTCCACGCGCTGCGCGACCTCGAGAGCGACCAGCCGCTGTCCGCGATCCGCGCGGGCCTCGCCGTCGGGTTCGACGATGTTCGCGTGCGCGCCGTGGAGGCGCTGATGCCGCTCGCACCGACAAGCGTGATCGCGGCGAGCATGATCGCGGACGCACTTCGCGACAACCACCCGAACGTGCGGCGCCGCGCGTATTCAGCGCTGCGCCAGGTGGCCAAGACCCCGCTCGACGCGGTGCGAACTGCCCTCTCGCGCGGGATGCCCGACGTGCGCGCGCAGGGCATGCTCGACCTCGGCTTCATCTTGCGGGCGAGTGACGCGGAGGCGCGCTCGCTCGTTGGAGGTGCGTTCGACGACCCAGAGGCCGGCGTGCGCAGCTCGGCGTTCATGGCGTCGATCGCGATGCGGCCGCGGCTCGCGGGTCGCCTGCTCGCCGTCGTGCCGAGCGTGAAATCGTTCTGGGATCAGGTGACGGCGCAGTTCCAGCTGACGACGCCGCCCCCGCCCGATCCTGGCGCGCTCGACGACGAGGAGCTCGAGCCGCTGTTCGCGCAGCTCGCGTGCCGCCACGCCGATGCCGCGATCCGCGGCGCGGGCTGCTTGCTCGCGCTCGGCGATCCTCGCGCGATCGGCGCGGTCCTGCAGCTCACGCGCGAGGCGGATCCGGCGCTGCGCCGCCACGCAACGGGCAACCTCGTCACGGCGCTGGCGAAGTGGCCCGAGGACGATCGTCTCAGCGCACGCCTCGTGTGGCTCCTCGATGACACGGACACCGAGGTCCGCAGCTTCGCGTTCGACGCGCTCGCCCGAACTGCGGCGGCGGGTGGTGCCCAGGCGGAGCTCGAGCTCGCCAACACGGCGCTGCGCACGAGCCAGGAAGACATTCGCGTTCGCACGCTACAGATCCTCGTGCGGATCGGTGCACCCGGCGCGAGCGATCAAGCGGCGGCGAATCAAGCCCACGCACTCCTCGGCGACGCGCTCGACGACGAGGCGCAGAAGGTCCGCAGCGAGGCGTTCCGCACGCTGTGGGCGTGGCACACGGCGGACCCCCTGGTGCCGCTCACGCGCGGCGCGAAGAGCCGCCACGCCGATCTGCGCACGCAGGTCGTGAACGAGATCGATCGCCGCCGGCAGGGCAAGCAGTCGAATGCACAGATGGACGCGCTCTTGCGCGGCCTCGTCGGCGACCCGGTCGCGCAAGTCGGCCTCGCCGCGTACGCCGCGCTGACGAAGCAGCCCGACGACGGAACCGAGGTCGCAGTCGCACCGGAGATTCACCTCGCGGCGATGGCGTCGCCCGCCGTTGCGGTGCGCGCGGCCGGTGCAAAGGGCGCGGCGAAGGCGCCGGCAGCGTCGGTGCGAAGCCGGCTCGTGCAACTCGTCAAAGACGACAACCCGTCGGTGCACATCGCCGCGATCGAGACGCTCGACGCGGTCGCGCCGAACGACGCCGAGGGCTTCGTGCTGGCGTGGACGTCGCTGTTCTGGGAGCTCCAGGTCCGCGCGGGCGAGCTATGCGGCGCCCGTCGCGATCCGCGCGCGATCCCGGCGATGCAGCGGATCCTGTCGATCCCGAAGACGGACCACAATCGGCCGCCGGACTCCATCCGCCAGCGCGCCGCGCGTGCGCTCGCCGATGTTGGCGACGCGCAGACCATCTCGTTCCTGCAGGGCCTCGTCGACGACGAGGACGCGATCGTGCGCGAGATGGGCGCGCGCGGCATCGCGACCGCCGCGACGGTCGGCGACGAGAAAGCGCTCGGTGCGCTGCTCGGTCTCCTCGGGCATCCCGATCTGCCGGTGCGCTCGTGGGGCGGCGAGGGCCTCGCGAAGCTCGGTGATCTGCGCGCGCTGCCGGTGCTCGCCGGCACGCAGAAGCACGATCACCGCCCGTTGCGCATCGGCGCGATCGTCGGCTTCGTCGCACTCGGACCCGACGGCGTGCGCGGCTTGCGCCAGGGTCTCGAGGATCGCGATCGCGAGATCCAGGACCTCGCGTTCGCGGTGATCGTCGCACGCGACGCAGCGCTCGCGGCCGCGGGCATCGCGCCCGATCTGCTCGTCGATGCGATGTCGTCGCCCTCGCCGGAGATCCGCTTCACGGCGGCACGGCTCGTCGAGCGGCGCGCGGCGGGCGAGGCGATCAACGCCGACGTCATCGGCGAGATCATCGGACCGCGCAAGCCGGAGAAGGCGACTGACATGAAGGACTGGCCGGCGGCCCTTCGCCGCTCGCAGATCCTGCAGGTCCTCGCGGATTCGATCGCGTCCGATCAGCCGGGGCTACGCTACGCAGCAGCGCAGGTGCTCGGTCTGCGCACCCAACCGCTCACGTACTGGAAGGAAGCGCAACGTCTCGCGGGGCCCTCGCGCGGAGCGCCCGCACCGATGACCTCGTGGTCGTCGGAGGCGCGCGTCGCGCGTCGCGCCGGTTGGCTGCGCCGGCTCGTCGGCGATCGCCGCGATCCGGAAGCGACGGAGCTCGAGTCGATCGCGAAGCTGTTCGTGCGCGCCGGCAACGAGAACGTCGTCGACGCGTCGGCCGCGCAGCGCCTCGTGTTCGGCGTGTACGCGGGCCTCGTGCGCCAGGCGCCCGAGAAGGGTGCAGCCGACGAGACACATCGCGTGCGTCGCGACGCGGTCGGTCGGTTGCTCGATCTCGCGCGGCAGGACGCGGTCGGCGTCGACGCCGTGCTGCCGGTGCTCGGCCACGCAGTCGGCGATCCGCATCACCTCGTGCGCCAGGCTGCGATGGCCGCACTGCGCTCGCTGTACCCCGTCGGTGCACTCGCGCCGCTCGCGCAGGCGATCAACGGCGCCGCGGATCTCGGCAAGGCCGCGATCGACGAGCTCGTCGCGCTGGCGATCGACGGCGACGATCGCGCTCGTGCACTCGTTCGCTCCGCGCTCGACGCCGACGACAGCGACACGCGCGCCTACGCGCAGATGCGCCTCCCGAAGCTGTTCCCCGCGGGCAGCGCGGAGCCGCAGCTGATCGCGGCGCAAAGCAAACACGGCGACATTCGCCTCGCTGCGATTCGCCAGCTCGCCACCGCGAGCGATCCGTCCCCCGCGATCACCGACGCGCTGATCGCCGCGCTCGGTAGCGAGCACGCCGACCTGCGCCTGCGCGCTGCCGTCGCGCTCGCGCGCAAGGGAAACAGCCTCGGTGTCGACGTGCTCGGCGGCTTCCTACGCGACGAGAACAACGTGGACGAAGCGATCGAGGCGCTCGTCGGACTCGCGGACAAGCCCGAGTCCGCCGCGGCGGCGACGGACGCGATCGCGGCGCGCATCGACGACGATCCCGATCGCACGGCGGATCGCGCCAGTCTCCTGGGCGCGCTCGGTCGGCTCGGTCACGCGAACGCGATCCCCACGGTCACCCGCTTGATCGTCGAGATTCCGGCGGGCAAGGAAGGCGAGCTCGAGCACGAAGCGAAGATGGCGTTGGACACTCTCGAGCGCATCGTTCGCGATCGCACCGCGAAGCCGCGCACCCTCCCCGACGGGCGCACGCGCCAGCGCTATCGCGAGGACCTCGCGCTTCGCGCGTTCGCCGACGTCGCACGCTCGCCGATCATCAGCGTTCGCCTCGAAGTCGCGCGCGCCCTCGGCGACGTCGACGATCGCGCCGCCGAGCTGACGCTCGAGAAGCTGCTCACCGATCGCGACGCCACGGTGCGCACCGGCGCCGCCGAGGCGCTCGCGCTGCGCGCCGAATACGTCCCGTCCGCCACGCTCGCCGCGCTCGAGTCTGCGCTGCGCGGCGGTCGGCGCGAGCTGGTGCTCCCCGCCGCCCTCGGCCTCGCGGCCCGCAAGCGGGCCGAGGCGTTCCAGCCGTTGCTCCTCGTCGCGAAGGCAGGCGAGGGCACGGAGCGCGATCGCGCGCTGCTCGCGCTCGGCTCCCTCGGCGATCGCCGCGCACTCGAACACCTGAAGCCGTTACTCGATCCCGAGCCCGACGACGAAGCGTCGCGCCAGCTCACGCCCGCGGCCGTCGAAGCGCTCGGTCGACTGCTCCCGGCGCTCACGGGCGACGAGGCCGAGGAGATCGATCAGCGCCTCGAGCGCATCGCGCTTGCCGGTCCGTCCAACCTCCGCGTGCGTGCGCTGACCGGCCTGCGCTACGCGGGCAAGCTCGGGCTCATCGAGCGCGTCGCCGCCGATCAGGAGGCGAGCAACGACGTGCGCGAGCACGCGGTCGCCCAGCTCGGCCTCGCTGCATCCGCGACGAGCGAGACGGTGCTCGCGGAGCTGCTGAACGATTCGAACTGGAACATCCGCCGCGCCGCGGTCGACTCGCTCGGCAGAGTGCTCGGCGGCGATCGCACGCGTGTGTCGTTGCACGCGCTCGGTTCGACGTATTCGGAGGTCCAGCGCCCCGCAGCGACCTACCTCGCGACCGCCGGCGATGCGTCGATCCTCGTGTCACGCCTCGGCGGCATCGCGAGCGCGGAGGTCCGTCAGATGCTCCGCGAGGGACTGATCCGCCGCGGCGACGCGGTGATCACGACGGCGCGCGCCGAGCTCGATGCCGCGCTTCGTGGAGAGGACCCACTGCCGCGCACCGAGGCCGCGTGGATCGTCGGCTCTGCCGCTGCGGCACAGCTCGCGGAGGGTGTCACCGCCGCGACCGCGCGTGGCGAAGCCGGCTGGCGCGAGGCGTCGGCGCGCAACGTCGCCACCCGCATCGCGAACGAGACCGCGGCGTGGTTCGCGTCGTTGTGGGCCGCGCGTCGTGTTCGCGCACAGGGTGCGGTTGCCGTCGAGGCGTCGGCGACCGCCGCCGTCGCGGACGATCGCGCGCCGGCGAACGTGCGCCGCGAGTCGGCAGCGGTGCTCGCGGAGGCGGGATCGTCGTCGGCCGTGAAGACGCTCGGAAACGCGATCGGCGACATCGATCGGGAGGTGCGGTCCATCGCCGCCGAGACAGTCGCGCGCGCTGCGCCGAAGACGGCGGCCGACCTCGTGCGTGGCCTCGGGTCGCGTGCGGATGTGTCGACGGTGGCGCCGCTGGCGCTCGCCGCGTGGCCGTCACTGTCGAGCGAGATGGTCGCAAAGGGCGACACGCGCTGGATCGGGCTCGCGATCTCGCTGTCCGGTCAGCGGACGATCGAGCTGCTCGCGATCGCGCGGACCAAGGGCCACGAGGGCCGTCTCGCTGCGATCGGGGCGCTCGGGGCGCTCGGCGGCGATGCCGTCAAAGAAGCGCTCGAAGCGATCCACAAGGACACCGCCGAGGAGGACGCCGTCAAGCTCGCCGCCTGGAAGGCGCTCAAGCGCATCCTACGCCGCGAGACGAAGGCGTACGCCGAGGGACAGGACAAGCCGAAGCGCGGCGAAGGCTCGGGGGGTGGATCGTCCGATGACGACGGCGATAACGACGGCGGCAGTGACGACGGCGATGACGACGGCGACGGCGACGGCGACGACGACGATGACGACGACGATGACGACGATGACGACGGCGACGACGGCGGCGACGACGGCGGTGACGACGACGACGATGACGACGACGACGAGGACGATGACGACGATGACTGATCCGCGCACCACACGTCGCGAGGGCGTGCACCTCGTGCGACTCGTCGAGTCTCCGGTCGACACGTCGGCGATCGATCGTCGCCATGACTATGTCCCCGCGCCGAAACCGCGCGCGATCGTGATGCGTCCTACGACCGACACGCAGTTCGTGGTGACCTCGGCGATCGATCTTCGCGACGACGTCCTGCGCGACCAGGTGCCGGGCATCGTCGGGGACGTGTGTTTCGGCGCGCTGACGCCGGCACACGACGCGATCGTGCAGGCGATCGAGCAGGATGACACGCGTCCGATCCGTCGTCTCGCGACCGGGACCACCCCACCGGAGCTCGCGACGAATCGCATCCGGCGGGGTGCAGCCTCCGAGCTTCGCGACGCCGCCCTGCGCCGCGATGTCGCCGCGGTGCTTCGCGCCCTCGATACCGCCGCGCACGATCGCGGCGTTGGCGCCGGCGCCACACACGATGACGCCGGCGCGCACGAGCAGGCCGGCACGCACGACGATGGGTCGCTCGACCATCGGGCCGAGATCGCGGGCGACGATCCACTGGCGATGACGTTCGCGCGCGGGTCGTCCCCCTCCCTCGATGGTGCCATCGCCTTCGCGCGTCCGTCGATCACGCACGACGGCAGTTCGCTCGACACGCCCGCACCGTGCGGCCACGAACCGCCGCGCATGACGATGTCTCGTGACGGAGGCTCTCGATGATCCCCGGCCCTTCGAACGCGAGCCCGTCGACCGCAACCGAGAGGCTCGACCTAGCGACGCACGTCGGGACGGTCGTCTCGATGGCACGCGGTAGCGCGGTGACGCCCGTCGCCGATGCACCCGCGTCGACGGCGCGTGGGATGTCGAACGAAGAATGCGTCGCGGCCGCACGCATGACCGTGTGGCGACTGGGTGGAGGCCGCTCGCGGTGAGCGACGATCTCTCGATACCCGTCTCGTTCGGCGCGGCGAAGACCACGATCAACGCCGACGGATCGGCGCGCGTCGGGATTCCCGTCGACGCCGAGCGCGGCGGCGTGTCGCTGTCCGCGCGGCTACATCGGCCGGGCGTCGTGCGCGACGCGTTGCTGGCGATGGGCGACGTGTTGTCGAGCGACCTACGCCGCAAGGCGACGGATCGTGCCGAGTACCTCGCGTATCTCATCGCGCGTGGCAAGGGCGTCTCCAAGCAGGTGTGGGACGCGCAGAAGGAATACCTCGCTCTTCAATACGGGCAGGCAGCGAAGCAGGACGAGCCGCTCGATCCCGTGCTCACGATCAGCCGCGAGGCCGTACGCATCGAGGCGCTGTCACGCGACGAGAGCACGTACGCGCAGCTCGTGCTCAAGCGCCCGGCCGCGCTCGTCGACGCGGATCATCCCGGCGACATCGGTGGTGCGACGGGGACGACGTTCGTCGATCTCGGCGCGGCGCTCGGTACGCTCGGTCGCATCCGCAGCTACCGCCCGACGACGCTTGCGTTCGCACCGATCGATCCGACCACCGCGAAGCAGCGCACGGTGCCGATGCGGTGGTTGCGTGCGTTCGGTCAGATGCAGGCGGCGAGCTTGCTCGCGGTCGATCGCTTCGAGCTCGGCCCGATCGATCTGTACAACGTGCTGCTGCAACTCCGCATGCGGAAGGCGAAGACCGCGCCGCGTGGGCTGCGCTACGAGCTCGTGCCCGGCGAGACGCCGCGCCTGGTGCTCGAGCCATGGGACCTCGTCGTGCGCGGGACCGGCGGGCCCTACAAGGGCAACCAGCCGCGCATCATCCGCACGTGGGGACGCAATCGTTTGAACGTGCTCGCACGCGTGTTGCCGCACGCGAGGCGGCTCGACGTCGCGATCGCGGGACCGGGACTGCCCGCCGTATACGTCGTCGATCTCGGCGATGCGACGCTGTCGCTCGCGCTGTCCGGCTGGACGGACGCCGGGTGGGCCGGCATCTCGACGTTCGACATGCTCGCCGCCGACGATGATGACGCGGCCGTGGCGAAGGTGATCGCCGCGCTCGATACGCCGGCGACGTTGCCGGCGCTGGCACAGAAGCTCGGTACGCCGGAGACCGCGACGCGTCGCACGGTGCTCGCGGGTCTCTCGCAGCTGAGGCTCGGCCGCGATCTCGCAACTGGCGAGGTGTTCGCGCGCTCCCTGGTCGCGAATCCGCCGCCCGCGAGCGCGCTGAAGTTCCGCGACGCGCGCGAGGCCGCCGCGCACCGGCTTCTCGGTGAAGCCGGCGCGGTCACGCTGACCAAGGTCCACGATCTCGGGTCCGAGGGACGAACGATCGAAGGCCAGGTCGTCGACGCCAAGGCGCACCGCACGTTCCACCCGAGCTTCACGATCGATCGCGAGTCGCGGACGACCGCGGCGAGCTGTACATGCAGCGTGTTTCGTCGCAGTGGCATCAAGGAAGGGCCGTGCGAGCACATGATCGGGCTGCGCGTCGCATATGCGCGCGAACAAGCGCGCCTCGAAGCGGCTCGTCAGACCGACGAGGGCCGCGCGATGATCACGGCCGAGACACGCGTGCTGATGAAGCGCACGCAAAAGGGCGCGGAGACCTATCGCCTCTCGCTCGATGGGCGCACGGTGACGGCGCGCTATGGCCTCGGCGAAGCGCTGCGCATGCAACGCCTGGAGTTCGAGACCGCCGATGCTGCGCGAACCGAATACTTCACGCGCCTGACGACGCTAGCCACGAAAGGATATCTCGATGCGACGCAGGACTAGGGTCCTGGGCCGCATGCGCCCAGGTTTGGAAGAGAAGTCGAGTCCGTTAGCCTGTGCTCCGGCACAAGGGCGGCGTCGCGCCGTCCGGGCAACGCAAGTGACCACTCTCCACAAGGTAGCCTGTTCTTGGTCTGCTCGGCCTAATTCGACTCGATCGAAGGCCTCAGCTGGACCAACCACGCCACCGAGGTTTGAGGCCTTCGATCGAGTCGAATTAGGCCGGCAGACCGGTGAGGCTACCGTGTCCCATGAGGGATGTAGCGGACTCGATTTCTCTTCCGCTTTTTCGAATCACATGTTCACGACACGTCTCGTTTTGGAGAAGAAGTCGAGTCCGTTAGCCTGTGCTCCGGCACAAGGGCGGCGTCGCGCCGTCCGGGCAAAGTCAGTGGCCATTCTCCACAAGGTAGGCTGTTCTTGGTCTGCTCGGCACCAGGGGGCTATCCCCGACGGCTCAGCTGGACCAACCACGCCACCGAGGTTTGAGCTGCTCGAACGGGTCGATATGCAGCGGCAGACCGGTGAGCCTACCGTGTCCCATGAGGGATGTAGCGGTCTCGACTTCTTCTCCGCTTTTCACACGCTCACGACAACCCATCACGTTTTGGAGGAGGAATCGAATCCGTTAGCCTGTGCTTCGGCACAAGGGCGGCGTCGCGCCGTCCGGGCAAAGTCAGTGGCCATTCTCCACAAGGTAGGCTGTTCTTGGTCTGCTCGGCACCAGGGGGCTATCCCCGACGGCTCA
>JBJXGN010000128.1:0-25662 GCA_046160585.1 Kofleriaceae bacterium | reverse complement strand
CTCGGTCACGGGGAAGACTCGTCGCACCGCCCGTACGAGGACATTCTTGTCGAAGTCGGCGGCCGAGGTCTTCACGAACAGCATCTTGATCCCCGTGAGGATCAAGAATCCGCCGAACACGTAGATGATCCAGGTGAACTTCGCGATCAGCGCCGCGCCAACCGCGATCATGATCCCGCGCATCACCAGTGCGCCGACAATTCCCCAGAACAAGACACGGTGCTGGTACATCGCCGGCACCTGCAGGAACGTGAAGATCATCGCGATCACGAAGATGTTGTCGACCGCGAGCGACTTCTCGACGACGAACCCGGTCAAGTACTTGATCGCTGCGGTCCCACCATCGTTGTAGTACGTGATGCCGTCCCGGATGGTCGGCGGGAGGGAGGTCGCGTCGGGGCTTGTGCCGAGTCCGAGCCAGTGGTGTTCGTAGCCGACGTACACGAAGAGCGTGAACGCCAGCCCCAGGCCGATCCACAGTGCGGACCAGCGAAGTGCCTCGCGAACCGAGATGGCTTTTGCGTGGCGATGGAACACACCGAGGTCGAGGGCCAGCAGGACCAAGATGAACAGGATGAATCCGGTGTAGAGCAGCTCCATGAGGTCACCTCGCAAGTGGTGAAGGAAGGCCGTGGCTCCTCCCTCGTAAGGCGACCCGCGCAGGGGATCCCTCACATCCTTCGCGGGCGACGCTGCGGGATTCTGGAAGTCGCCGCCGCGGCTGGCTATGCGCTTTCCGCATTCGTGCGGCTGCGACGCGATGTTGCGCGGCGCCTCGTTCGTTTTCCTGCAACGAACGCTTCGCAATTTCTCGTGTGTTCACGCGAAAACCGATGCCTACGCTCCGGGACGACATGAACGTTGACCCCGCACCACGTGAGACCGATCGCGAGGCATCGAAGAAAAATGCTACGACACCACGCCTCGAGCGTGCGCGAGCACGCGCGGCCGCGCTCGTCGCCTCGCCGTGGTTCACGCGCGCCGTGGTCGCATCGATCGCGATCAACTGCGTCGTCGTCGCATTGGAGACGAACCAAAGCTTCGTTGCCGAGCACCCCTCGACACTGCAGTTCTTTCACTTCGGTGTGATCCTTGCGTTCGCGACCGAGCTCGGTCTGAGGTTGTTGGCGCACGGTCGGGAATGGCGGAGTTTCTTCGCCGACCCGTGGACGCGATTCGATCTCGTTGTCCTCTCGTTGTCACTCGTCCCTGCTGTCGGCCCGATGGCGGCGGTGGCCCGGCTCGCGCGCGTGCTTCGCGTTGCGCGGATCGTTTCGGTCTCGCCGAAGCTCCGGCTGATCATCGCGACGATGGCGCGTTCGATCCCGTCGCTCGGTCACGTCGCATTGCTCCTGGGGTTATTGCTGTTCGTCTACGGCGTGCTGGGGGTTCACCTGTTTCGAGAATCCGATCCGGCGCATTGGGGCGATCTCGGAACGGCCCTGCTAACCCTGTTCCAGATCATCACCCTCGAAGGATGGGTAGAGCTCCAGAAGACCAGCATGATCGCGGAGCCGTGGGCGTGGGTGTTCTACGCGAGCTTCGTGCTACTAGCGGTCTTCGTCGTGGTGAACCTATTCGTCGCGGTCGTGCTGTCCAACCTGGACCAGGCGCGACGCGAGCTCGCGGAAGAATCTGCGGAGCCAACGCTCGCCGATGTGCTCGCCGAGGTCCAAGCGCTGCGAGCGCAGGTGGAGCAGCGCGGACGTCGGGTCGCGCAACGTACTGGTCGACGCGCGTTGGTCAGGATGGTGGCCCGTGAGCGAGCCCGCGACGGTTCACGGCGATGATCGGGTGATTCGCCACACGTCGAGCTAGCTATCGCGATGGATGCGCGGCGGCCACGTCGCGACGCACACCCGGTCGGGAACATCCATCACGCACACGAACGTGTGATCACGCGTCTCGTGCGTGATGTCGATCGCGAGTGGGTCGTCTCCGATGGCGAGAGGCCCGGTCGGCGAGGACCAGCGTGCACCGAGGATGTCGACGTTCTTCGGACCGCTCGCGCGCAAGCGCAGAGCTTCACGCTCGATCACGCCGCCGTAGCGACGCCCGAGCGGGAGCGTGTCGAGGGTCGGTCCAAAGCTCGCCTTCACGGGTGCCGCCTTGATCTCGCCGTTCGGTCCGAGCTCGGGGCTCGAGGGTTGCACGGAAGGTCTGCTTCTTGGGCTTCGGGCCGGGCTTCCCGTCGAGCACTTCCCAATCCACCTTGATCCTGGTCGCGAAGGCTTCCCGTGGGTGCGTCGGCACTCGGCCGATCTCGTCGGAGATAGCCGCCGGACGATCGATGCGCGGCTGAGCGGGCGGATTACAATCCTCGATCCCTGCGGGCTGGCGGGGTTCGCTTCGGAATCCTGGAAGTCTCGCCGCCAAAGAATCGATGAGACATCGCCGACAGAGTGCCTACGCTCGTCGAGTGGATGTGACGTCTCTTCTAGCAGGTGTCACCGAGACCGTCGCGAAACGCCAGCGAAGGGAAAGTGCGATGAAAGAGATCCAGACCCTGATCAATCTCGACCCCAGTGAGGCCCCGCTCGTGAGCTGCTACCTCGCGCGCGATCACGCTGCCGCGGCGACGCTCACGACCGCCTTCGAGGCTCGGTGTCGCGACGTACGCAGCTTCCACACCAACGCGGACCGGCCTCTCCTCGATAGCGCCTTCCAAAAAATCCGCGAGTACCTCGAGACCGAGCTGCGAACGAGCACGCGAGGAATCGCCGCGTTCTCGCGGGCGGGCGAGCAACCCTTCTTCCTCGCCCGACAGTTCGACGTCAGCTTGCCCGATCACATCTCGGTCAACTACACGCCCGACGTCTATCACCTGGTCGAGCTCAAGGACACCTACGATCGGTACGTCGTGTTGATCACGTCCGAGAGCCGCGCGCGCATCCTCGAGGTGAACCTCGGTGAAGTGACGCGCGAGGCTTGGACCAAGCAACCGAAGCTACGCGAACGAGTCGGCAGCGCGTGGACACACGCGCACTACCAAAACCACCGAAGGGACCGCGGGCAACAGTTCCTTCAGGAGAAGCTCGCGCTCATCGACAAGCTAATGTCGGCGGGTGGGCACACCCACCTCATCCTCGCCGGCCCGCCCAATCTCACGGCACCACTCCGCGAGCGTCTCGCACCACATCATCGAGCCAAGCTCGTCGACGTGGTCGAGCTCTCGCCGGAAGCAGCGGGGGAGGAGGTCGTCGCGGCGACGCTATCTAGCCTGATCACCATCGAACAAGAGGAATCGCAGAATACGGTCAACGAGCTCATGCAGGCGCTGTGGCGAGACGGCCTTGCCGTTGCGGGGGCTCGACGCTCGCTGGAAGCGATGTGGCGGGACCAAGCGGACGTGCTGGTCCTGGCCGCGGAGTACACCTCCGGCCCGGCGTGGGTTTGTCGTGACTGCGACTGGGTCGAGGCGACGACGCGTCAGCCCGAGGAGTGTGCGCAGTGCGAGGCTCCGTCGCCGCACGCCGCCGACATGAAAGAGGCCCTCGTCCAGCTCGCGGAGAAGAAGCGTGTCGAGATCGAGATCACGAGGAACAGCGACGAGCTCATGCGCATCGGTGGAGTCGGCTGCCTGCTTCGGTACGAGCTCGACTCGCACTGGGACTTTGGGGGAGAGGGATAGTCCGGCATCACTCGGCTGGGTGCACGTACATCACATAGCGAAAGGTGCCCACGAGCCAGAACTCCCCGGCGACCTCGTCCTGGCGTGAGGTGATCGCCTCGTCCAAGACATGTGCACAACTGCCGCCGAGGCGCACCACCTCCTGGATGATCCGCTCGCGCGCGTGTTCCATGAGGCTGTCGTAACAGCGTCCCCACAGCCGGCCGCGCTGGTCCCACGAGTAGTGCACCTTGTCGCTCGATGCGGTGACCTCGTGCTCACCTTCTAGTTGTTCACTCAACGGCGGCAGCTCGCGCCGCCAATAGACAATCTTAGACATCACCGTTAGGTTATCGCGGGATCGTCACATCAGCGCGGCGGCGGCGGCGAGCGTGGCTTCGTCGCGGTCCGAGCAGCGCATCGTGAATCGCGAGGGCCCGCGGTCGTGTTGCGGCTGCGAAGTCGAGATCGTGTTCGATGTGGCAGCCTTCTTGCTTTCGCAGGATGTTCACGGCTTGGATCAGTTCCAGGCTAGGGAGGAGGCGAGCACGGCGAGGAGTACGCGCATGGCCATCGCCGCCCATGGTTTCGCGATCGGCACGGGACCTACGGGCAGCGAAACATGTACAGCAGCGAGCGATTCACAGCGTCGTACGCAGCGAGGTGGGCACGACCGTACGGATCGATCGCGATCGCCGTCTGACTGCCCCACGCCTCCGGACCCACCGGTGCGACGTCGGCGGTGCTCCACGTGCCGCCTGGCGGCCATACCGCGTACCGCAACATCTGGGTGTCCGTTCGCATGTAGCTCACGTGGAGACCGCCGCTGGAGTCGCGCGCGATCTGCGGGTACAGCCCCGTGCGGCCTACCGCATCGATCGTCGTCGTCGTCCACGCGCTGCCGGCGGTAGCGCGATACGCGTACTTCAGGTCCCCGTTGGTGCCGTCGAAGTACACGACGTTCATGCCGCCCTGTCCATCGAACACGGCCGATGTTCCGAAGTAGACCTGGCTGGTCGCGTCCACTGTCGTCCGCTGCCAACCGGCAAGCGTCGGATCCGCGACCTTCAGATCGTTGGTGCTGAGGTCCGCGTAGCTGATGTGAGGAAGGCCCTGCGCATCGAGGGTGATCGAGTTGTCGCCAACGAACGCTCCTTGGCTTTCGACGATGTGATCGGTCCAGTCGTGGAAGTTGGCGGTTGCTGCGCGATGCGCGAAGCGCAGCGATTTCAGGTCTTGGCCCCGATAGCCGATGTGGAGCTCGCCCGAAGGCCCGCGCGCGATGTCGCTGTCCGAACCGGCATAGACACCGAAGATCTCGGTTGCCGTCCATGCACCACCCGGCGGGCGGTACGCGTAGCGCAGCGTTTGCTGCCATACGTAGCTCGCGTGGAGCCCGCCGCTCGGATCGCTCACGATGCCGCCAGGGTTCCCGCCCACGCTGTCGACGACCTCGACGGTCCAGGTGCCGTTCGGCGAGCGACGCGCGTTCCGGAGGTCGCCTTCGATCGAGTCGTAGTAGAGAATGTTCACGACACCCGACGGATCCGCCGCGATCGCTGGCTCGGGGCCGTACCCCGACGGCGACGTGGTGGGCGTGACGATCACTGGGACGTTGCAGCCTGCACTACTGGGTGCGTCTGCGAGTGCGGCGCTATCGACGACAGGCGCGTCGGGCATGGCATCGACGATGGCGTCGGTCGTGGAATCCGCATGGCCGGTCGCGTCCGCGTTCGCAGTATCTCCGACAGGCTCCGCGTCGCGCGTATCGTTCGAAGCGGGCGACTTGCAGCCAACGAGCGATGCGAGCGCAAGAATGAGCAGCCGCGCGTCCGGGTGAGCGCGGCGGGATCGAGAACGTTCGGTGTGCATGGCGCGGTTGCGTTCCGCGCATCCGGTCGCGTGACGGCACGCATGCTGGTTGGCGCCTCATGCATTCCGAATGGCGCGTCGAACTGCGGTGCCCTCGCGGATCCGATTCTCGATGTGGTGTTCGACTGGCGCCGAAGCGACGTCGACGATCGCCGGCATGTTGCCCGGCCCTCCGCTTCGGGAGGCCACCGGTCAACCGGTCCGCGCCACGCTCGCTACGTTTCCGCAGGAACGCAGGCCCCTCAGGAGCGTGACTACCTTCCCAGATCGTCGCTTTGGAGCCGCTAGCCCGGTCTGAACGGGCGACCTACGGTTTACGAAGGCCGGGTGATTCAGGAATCGAGGAGGATCCTCGTGACACGACGACGGTGCCACGATCGAGCGATCGCGATCCACACACATCGACGCGCATCGACGTGGGCACCTCATTGCGTGCCGTCGATTCGGTTGCTCTAGTGATTTCGGAAGCGCAGACAGCATGGCTTAGAGACCGCGACGCGCGCGCACTTCGTCGCGCGTTGCTCGAGGTACTCGAATCGCTGTAGACGGCCTTCGGCACCCAAGCTCAACGAGGATAACTCGTGCGATCGAGTTCGCCGTGCGAGCCGGGATCAATGCATTCGACCATTGCGTACTTGCACACGAAACAGAAATCCACGGGCATTCTTCCACCGAGCGTGATCGTCGTTCGCATCTTGCAGTCTGCCGACGCACGGATCACACCGCAGTTGTACGTGCCAGCTGTCTCGTATGCGGCGACGAGCCGACTTTGATCGCGCGGCATGCGGAAGTTCGGGATCACCGGTGGCGCCGGCCGAGGGTTCGGCACGCAGCCGGGAGCGGGCGCGAACGGACCCGCGCCCATGGCGGCGATCACCTGCGGGTGCACGAGCGTTTGGACGACACGTGCTGCATCCACCACGGGCAGCACGAGAACGCCATCGTGTCGAAACACGATCGCGTGCGCTTCCGCGCCGCCGTCCACGATCTGCACGAGCGCGCGAATCGTCTGGTTCACCCGATCGATCGCCTGGACTGTCATCAGCCCGGTCGCCCTCGGTATGCCGGTCAACATCGAGGTTCGCCGAGCCCGCAAGAAGACCTCGCGACCGACGGTGTTGGAGGGCCAACGTGCGAAGTTCTCCGCGTTCAGGACGATGGTGAGAATCTGCCCGGTGCCGTGTAGATCGTCGACGACGGCTGCTGCCTGCGCTCGCGGCCAGTTCCATCGAAGGCGATCGGGATCGATCGCCCCGTTAGGCGAGCGCGCGTTCGCGAGAAGTTGCGTGTTCAGCCTCTTCTCGACGTCCTCGATGTCAGCCGGCGTCGTGGGTGCATGTCCCTCACCCTGGTACTCGTCATTCAGCTCCCCGAACGGCGTTGTGTGCGCGAGCTCGTGCGCGAGCACGTCGGCGATCTCGAGGATCGGCCGCACCCTGAAACCTTGCCGAACCGCTTCGGAGGACAGCGGTACCGGGACCGGCTCGACATCGAACAATCCAGGAACTGCGAGCGACGGGACGGCAGAGAGCGCTACGTCCGCACCGATCGACATTCCGAGGTATCCCTTGTTCCTGAGCCCCCCATAGTAGTCGTGGTTCGCGAGGTAGATGACGAGACCGAAGCTGTCGCCATCGGAAGCCCACACGCCACCGAAGCCGATCGGCGAATCGGGTGCCCGCAGCGTCCTCACGAACCGGTCTTGCTGCGGGACGTGCGCACGGTTCGGATCGGTGTTTGCGGCCAGATCGGGCAGCCTTCGATCGTCGAACCACGGCATCCGAGTGTTTTCGTGTTCTCGCAGCAGCTCGAACCGAACATTCACGGGGACCGCGGTTGGATGGATCGTGGCCGACGTGCCGTAGTGACGTTCGCCCATCATGAAGCCGAACGCCGTCTCGCGCACACGGGTTTGAGGTGGCAGGTTCGCGAGTAACTCCCAGGTCGCGAACGTGACTGGTGTGAGCGTTTCGGTGCCACTGTTCACGAGCGCCGATGCCTGCGCGAAGGTCATCGGCGGGTTGTGGCTGCCGGGATCGCGCAGCCGCAGGACGAGGTCGCGCATGGAGACGTCGGTTCGTCCCGGTTGTGTAGGAGCGAGACCGTTCTCGGCGGTAATCGGAATCATCAGCATCGAGGTAGGGCTGTTGACGGCAACGATCGGCGGTCCGAGGGTGACTCCGCGCTCGACCGACGGTACGAATGCAGAGAACACGTCGAACGACTCGCGCATCAGGTCGTACGGCGGCACCTGGCGGAACCGCGCCGCGAGATCACGGCACAGCGTCTGGAACCTCCGCTTCTCGGCGGCGACGAAGCCCTCCGAGACGAGAAGGATCCTTCGCTTGCGCATCGCGGTGCCCGTGAACAGGCGTTCGAGGATCGGACGGTCGGTCGGCGGCGCAACCACAGTGACAATGAGCACCACGGCGGGTCCCGCGACCGCTTGGACGATTATGCGCGCACTGCCGGGGGACGTTCCCGTCGTGATCCGCCCGCCGATCACCGATGCAATGGCGTCCGGCGCGCCTGTGAGCGGCATGATCGAGTACTGGAGGTAGTCGTGACGCGTGATATCGACCACCGACGTCGCGCCGCCCGCATCCGCAAACTCCCCGTACACGGTGAGTACGCGATCGGAGCGATCTGTCTCGAGGGTCAAGATCGAGATCGGTAGGAGAAGCCGGCGAAGCTGACGATGAACGGTCGCGCGGATCGCGATGTTCCCGTTGCCGAACCCGGGGACGCGAACCTGAAGCAGAGCGAGCTGGGTTCCCTCCACGTTCGGTGCGAGCTGTGTCCCGTTGGTGATCACGATCGACTGCGGTGGTGCCTGCGGCTCGACCTCCAGCAGTTGCATCGAGAACCCAGGCACAGCAGACAATTCCGTCCAGAACGACTGCACGCTCTCGAACAAGCGCATGTTCACCGGCGAAGCACCGGGATAGAAGTGCAGGTCGCAACTCGGATAGAGGCGCGCCACGTCTACGGCTCTTTCGGCGGAGGTGGATCGTCGTAGACGTGGTGCGCGTAGCGACCGTTGCCCCATCGCAGCCACAGGCCGACCTGTAAACCATCGCGGACGGCAGCGGCGCTCACTAGCCGGTCTTCGGACCACACGAACCACGCTCCGATGGCGCGCCCACGCGCGCACACTCCTTCGACCAGCACCGACCCATCGGGTGCCATCAAGCGGGCGGCGCCGCTCGGCTCGCCGTCCACCTGACAGGTCAGAGCGTAGCTTCCCGGTGGCCCCACTACCGCCTCGCCGCACAGAAAGATACCGGCGCTCACACACGGCGGGAATGGGGGGGGGGCCATGGGGCGAGAGGAACCAAGTGTTGCGCGTTGCCACCCGATCTGCGGCCAATCCTGCGCCCCTCTCGTGCTGCACAAAGCGTCGTCGCGATGGGGCGAAGCCTTATCCGCGCACTTAATTGGATCGGCGACACGACCGAGCGGACGCGTCGCCGGTGCAGGTGGTGCAGGTGGTGGGTGGCCATTGCATGCGCCGACGGCGATTCCCGCAAACGCGATCTGCGCAACACGGCTCGCGGACAGCACCACCATCTGTTTGTCGACTCTAGCATCCTGCACGTGTGATTGCGGCCGTCTCGAACGCAGCGCTCCCACGATTGCATTCATGCGTATCTGTGCCGTAGCGTGATCGTCAATGAAGGTGGCGATGCGGTGACCGGCGATCTCGTGCATCGAATCGTCGAGTCGGCGAGCGGCGCCGTGCTTCACCTCGGCCAGCTTCTCTCCCGCGACCACGCCGTCGTCGCGATCGCGCAGCGGCTCGGCTGGCCGCTCGACGCGGTTCCACCAGAAATCACGGAGCTTGCCGGATCGCTACGCACGATCGAGCCGGCGCTCGAAGCAATGCGCGCGGATCCGGACTCGCCCGTAGCGTGGACTGCCCTGATGAGGGCGGTCGCCGACGGCGCTCAGGCACTGTCGGCGCTCGCGACGGTCGACTTCGGCGCGGCGCTGGACGGACTCGGATTCGCAGACGAGTTCCCGACCCAGTTGCTCCACTGGGCTGCGATCGAACACCTGAGCCGTGCGCATCCTCGGCTGCTCGGTGTGCTGCGCGCGGCGGGCATCGTCATCGGTCGCGATGTCGATCCGGGCGCGAGCCGCGTCCCGTATCGAGACGAACGTTTCGTGCTGCCCGCCTTCGCAGCGATGTTCGAGTCGCCGTCGAGCCTACTGCGAGCCGCGTGGGCGTGGGGACAGCCGGAGTTCGACGGCACGCGCTTCCTCGAGGAAGTGGGCAGTGCGGCGCGCGCATTCGGCGTGACGTCGGGATTTCAGATGGTCCCAGCGAGCGTACCGGAGAGTTCCGGGCAAGATGTCGGTTCCAGTCGCTGGCACCTGATCAACCGATTGCTCGTCGGTGGCAACACGACTGGCGACTACGAGCTCGGACTTCGCTGGCTCGTCTTCGAGCGCGGCGGTCTCCCCGCGCTCGCGATCATTCCGTATGTCGAAGGCGCTCTCGCCGCGACGGTCGATTTCGGAGAGCTGCAGTTGGCCGTCACCGGAATGGCGACGAATGGCGATCAGCTCGCGCTTGTCATCACGCCGACCTCGATCGATCTCGTCGACAACTTTCGAGGCGGCGGCGGTACTACTCCGAGCGCAAAACTGGCGATCGCGTTTGGCCCGGCGCCGCCTGTCGCGCCGACAACCCGCTCGGTCGGCGACGCTGGCGAGCTCACGACGCAGGGGTGGCAATTGAAGGTCGAGGCGAGCACATCGCCTGGCGGAGGTGACATCGCACTCGAGCTCGGTCTACCGGGCGCGACGCTCGCATTGGCCACCAGGGACAGCGGCCTTCTCTCTGGCGCTGGCGCCGACGAGCGTGCGCGCATTCCGATGCCGTTGTCGATCGGTGTCTCGTACCGCCGCGGCGTGTTCCTCGGCGCCGGCGGTCTGACGTCGGTGCCCGTCCCCGAGATCTCGCTCGGACCAGTCCAGCTACGCGATGCGAAGCTCTCCCTCGCTAGCGTCGGCGACGGCATCGCGGCGACTCTCACCACGAATGCGGTGATCGAGCTGGGGCCGGTGACGATCACCCTGTTTGGCATCGGCGCCGCACTGACTGCCCGGTTTCCGGGGACCGGCGGCAACCTTGGACCGCTCGACGTCGCGGCAGCGGCAGTCGCGCCGAGCGGTGGTGCAGTTTCGGTTCGCACGGCGATCCTGACGGGCGGCGGAGCGATCGATCGCGTCGCCGGTCGCGATTACCGCGGCGCGCTCGCGTTTGACTTGCTGGGCGTGAAGCTGTCGGCGCTCGGCCTCGTCGACGACACGCCAGAGAGCGACGGCAGCTTCGTCGCCGTGGTCTCGGCGCAGTTTCGGCCGATCCCGATCGGGCTCGGCTTCAAGTTGAGCGGTGTTGGCGGTCTCGTCGCGAGTCATCGACGCATCGACACCGATGCGATGCGCCGTGCATTCCATGGCGCGGGCATCACGGACTTGTTCTTCGCGTCTGACCCGATCAACCAGGCAGCTCGCTTGCTCGGCGACCTCGCCGCGTACTTCCCGGCGGCCCACGGTCGCTCCGTGATCGGACCCGCCGTCAAGCTGAGCTGGGGCCCACGCAAGATCGTCGAAGCCGAGCTTGCTCTTCTGCTCGAGATGCCCGCGCCGACGCGGCTCGTCGTGCTCGGTAGCATCCGTACGCGGCTTCCGCGGAAGGACCACCCGCTCGTTCTCCTCCAAGTCGATGCGATCGGCGATCTCGAGATCACGCAGCGGCGTCTCGCGATCGATGCGACGTTGCGCGAGTCGCACGTCGTCGGCTTCCCGATCGCCGGCGACTTCGTGCTCCGCGCGGCGTGGGGGGAGCGGAAGGCTCTGATCATCTCGGTCGGTGGATTCCACTCGCAGTTCGAACCGCCGCCGGACCTACCCAGACTCCAGCGCGTGCGCATTCCGATCGGCGCCGACGACGATCCGCGCCTCGAGCTCCAAGGCTTCCTCGCACTGACCTCGAACACCGCGCAAGTGGGCGCCGAGATCCAGCTGTTCGCATCCGCCGGACCGCTCAACATTCGCGGACACCTCGGCTTCGAAGCGCTCTTCCAGTACTCGCCGTTCTCGTTCCGCGTCGATCTGTCGGCGGGCGTGGAGCTTCGACGCGGATCGACGACGCTCGCCGGCGTGCAGTTTCACGGAACGCTTTCCGGCCCGACGCCGTGGCGCGTCTCCGGCGAGGCGTGTCTCTCGCTCTGGTTCGTCGATTTCTGCGTGCCGTTCTCCAAGACCTACGGTTCCGAAAGTCCGGCAGAGTTACCGCCAACCGAAATCTGGTCCACCGTCCAACCCGTGCTCGAGGATCCTGCGAGCTGGGCCACAGAGCTGCCTGCTTCAACCATGCGCGCCGTGATGAGTGCGGTGCCGCTCGACGCCACGCCGGCCGAGGCAGCTGCACCGCGCATGGATCCAGCCGCTGCGTTGACGGTGCGGCAGAGCATTGTTCCCTTCGATCGAAGGGTCACGCGCTTCGAACAAGGTATTCCGAGCGATGTCGACGAGCTCGTCATCACGGGCGCTACGGTCGGCGGCGGCACTGCCAGCTTCACGCCTGTGACCGACTGGTTCGCGCCCGCGCAGTTTGAAGACCTCTCCGACGACGATCGTCTGTCACGCGCCGGCTTCGAGCTCATGCATGCCGGCGCCACGTTGGGCATCGACGCGATCGCGAATGGCAGTGAGCTGGTGGTCCCGCTCGAGTACGAGACCGTCACGATCGCTCCCTCGAGCCCGTCCGCCGGCGAACGGTTCCGGCCCTCGCTGTTTGCACAGCTGCTCGACGGACAGCGCCGTACCCTCGAGCGAGGGCCGCAGCTCGTGGCTCGCGGCGGAATGCCCGAGGAAGCGTTCATCATCGCGTCGGTCGCCGATCTCACGGCTGTGGATCTTGTCGGTGCGGGCGCGCGTGGGGTCGCGGAGCTCGCGCTCGCTGCCCACCTCGCTGCACATCCCGAGGACATCGATGCCTTGATCGTCGTTCCGATCTACGAGCTCGCCGCATGAGCGACACCGACGCGGCGTATCGATTTGTCTCATGGCTCCACAGCGGAGCCGCAGCGCAGATCTCGATCGCCGACGGTGACGCGGGACCGCCACACGTCTCCCTACCGGTCTCGATCGAGTTCAACGAGGGCGCGCGCGTCGCTACCACCACGCTCGATCTGCTCGGCCCGGGGGACATCACGGCGCTGGATCCCACCGCGATCCAGCGCGTGTGGCCGCCCGCCGGATCACCCGACGCCGAGGCGAACCTGTTCCCGCTCGTCGAATTTGCACAGCCCGACCTGCCATGGCGGTACACGCCTCGCACGGGTGATATCGCCGGTCGATTGCGTCCGTGGTGCGCGCTGATCGTCCTCACGGAAACCGAGATCGCGGTCTACGAGAAGCCGCGTCCGGATCGTGCCGCCAGTGCGATCACCATCGCGGCCGGAACACCAATGCCGCCGATCGCGCAGGCGTGGGCATGGGCGCACGTGCACATCAGCGGCGACGACAACGCCCCACTCGCTGATACGATCGCGACGGCGCCCGAACGCTGCCTTGCCCGTCTGCTGTGCCCGCGTCGCCTGCGTGTGAACACGTCATACTGGGCGTGCATCGTTCCGACATTCGAGATCGGACGCCTCGCAGGACTCCGGCTGCCCGTCGCGCCGGCGTCCGGCGAGCTCGCGCCGGCATGGACGACGACCGACGGCGTCCTCACCGATGGGCTCACGCTTCCGGTCTATCACCGCTGGCGGTTCGACACGGGGCCCGACGGCGACTTCGAGTCGCTAGTCCGCAAGGTGTCGCCGGGGGTATTGCCTCCCACGGCGGGGTTGCGTTCGCTCGATGTTCGCGCGCCCGGCGGACAGCTCCCGTCGGCGACCCTCTCCCGTGATCCGTTGTTGCTCGGCGGCGCGCTGATCTCACCGTCCGCGAATCTCGGTCCGGATCCTAGCGATTCGTACGCCGACGCGTTCGCGGATCTGGTCGCGATCGCGCCCGATGCGATCGATCATGGTGGCCGTTCCGTGATCGTGCCTCCGCTCTACGGTACGTGGCACGCGGGCGCGGTGCGACTCGTCAACGGTGCCGAGCCGCGCTGGTTCAACGAGCTCAACCTCGATCCGCGTCTTCGTGTACCGGCGGCGCTGGGTGCAGCCGTCGTGCAGACCGAGCAAGACGCGCTGATGGCATCGGCATGGATGCAAGTCGACGGCATTCGCGAGGCCAACGCTCGGCTTCGCTCCGCGCAACTCGCGCGGGAGATCAGTCGCCGATTCCACACGAGGTTCGTGCAGTCCGGAACTGCCGATCGACTACTCCAGCTAGCGGCGCCGCTGCACGCACGCGTCCTCGGCGGTAGTGCGACATTCGCGAAGCTCGTACGTGGAAGTCCGCCGCGCACCGCGCTGTTCTCGTCGCCGTTCCGTCGGCTCCGACGCGCGCGGGGCCCACTCGGTCGCCGTCAGCTTCGGCCCGACGCCGTCGAGGGCACGGTGATCTCCAACGTCAACAGCGGGGCGTACGATTTAGTCCTCGTCCCGACGCCCGTGACCAGTCGTCACCTGCTCACCCACGAATGGGTACGCACGCAGCAGCCCGCATGGCATTGGCCGATCAAGCCGGACGAGATCGAAACGGCGCCGCGGCGTCCGCGAGACATCGCATGGGATCCTGCGTATGGCACCGCACCACGGGCTCCGACCGGTACGAGCGACGACAGCCCCTCGATGGCTGCGTTCCGAGAAGCCGCGATCGCGTTTGCCGGCCGCAAGCACGCGTTGGATCCCGCCGCGACGTATCGCCGACTCGCACTCCCAACGTTGCGCTCGACGATGATCACGGCGACGGATCCGGCGACGACCATACCCGCCGCGTTCGGACAACGGCTCGCGAGCATGTTGACGTTCGCGTGGAATCCGCCGGATCCGATCGAACCTGTGATGGCGTATCCGCAGTTCCCACAACCCATGTACGCGCCGCTCGCCGCGCTGTCGCAGGACTGGATCATGCCAGGCCTGTCCGAGGTCGCCGCGAACACCGCAACGATCGGGGTGACGAACGATACGTTCATCGAGGCGTACATGGTGGGGCTCAACCACGAGATGGCGCGCGAGCTGTTGTGGAACGATTACCCGACTGACCAGCGCGGAAGTTACTTTCGTCAGTTCTGGGATCCAGCTGGCGTCGCAGTGCGTCCGACGCCGGAAACCGCGAAGGACATCACTCCGCTGAACACGTGGACATCTGCATCTCGGCTCGGCGAACACAGCCCGCGCCCGGTTCCGCCCGATCCGAGCGGACGGCACCTGGTACTCGTCGTGCGTAGCGAAGTCCTTCGACGATACCCGCGCACGGTCGTCTACGCGCAGCGCGCTGTATTTGCCAGCGGCAGCTACACGCTCGGGACAGAGCAGCGGATGCCGTCCTTCGGCGGTCACCTCGATCCGGATCTCGCATTCTTCGGGTTCGAGCTAGCGAAGAGCGATGCTCGCGGAACTGGCACCGCTGCCGATCCGGGATGGTTCGTCGTGTTCCAGGAACAGCCACACGCGCCGCGGTTCGGACTCGATATCGGCGTACCGGAACAGGCGGGTACGGCGCCGGGGAGCTGGAATGACCTGGCCTGGCCGCACCTCGTCGCGGCGGGGCACTTGCCCGACGAGATCAGCTATATCGATCTCGACGCAGAACTGCCGCGAACAGCCGCGCTCGAGAGCGTCGGCGGAGCGGCCTGGCATCTGACCTCCGCGAGCGTGGGAGGTCCGTTCGCACGCGGTTCGGACCATGCAGCAATCACGCTGCAGCGACCTGTGCGCGTGGCGATGCACGCGTCCTTGATGTTGCTCCCCTGAGGTCGAGATGTCACCGAATCCAGCCGCGGACATCCAAACCCTCTCGACCGAGTATCCGATCGCGTTGCTTCCAGTTCGCATCGAGACACGCTTCACGAAATCTCCACCGGCGCTCCGCGTGCGGATCTATCCCGACGAGATCTTCGCTAGCTCGCATGATGGTCGGCTGACCGACGGCGAGTATGCGGATGGCGTCGCGTTCTGGACGGAAGCCTGGGTGCCGACCGGCGAGCCATCGGCGTGGGCAAAGCTGGTCGCTCGGCATCAAGCGTCACGCTCCGCGTGGATCGCGCAGATCTGCACGCCCTCGAACGTCGCGTCGCGACCGTCGGGAAGCCCGCAATTCCCGATCATCGATCGCCGGCCCGAGCAATTGCCGAACGGGCGGACATCTGCGCTGCCGAGCGCATGGGTCGTGATCGCGTATCGCAACGGCAGCGAGATCACGCGCATCGTTTCGAATGCGGTGCAGAGCCCGCTCCAGCTCGGCTTCCGCACCGATCTCGACGAGAACGATCCGTCGCTCGTTGCTTACGACGAGCTTCGCATCGAACAGGATCTCGCGTGGACGATCGACTTCGCGCTTGCGACGCAGATCGGCATGGCGGTGACTCTGCCGCTCACCGCGAACGACCTGACGCTCGGCTTCGATCGCGTCGTCGTGCTCGGGATCAAAGCGCCCTTTGATCCCTTACAGGGCGAGAAGGAGCTGATGACGCTGCTCGAAGGTCACCACTTCACGCGCGGGCTCGCGTTCGTTCGGCAGGGCACCCCGACCAACAATACGGGGTCCGAGCCAGCGGGCTATCCACCCCCGAGCGAGGCGACGCATAGCTTACCAATCGAGCGTGGCGCCCCGCTTGCGATCGCAGGCAGCGACGGCGCACGTGCGGCGCGCGCTTTGGGAATCGACGCAGGCGTGTTCGATCACGTCGAAGGTGCCGATCGCCGCGAGGACGAGGCGGCGAAGACGATGGCACGCGCGTTATGGCCGTGCACGCTCGGCTACTTCCTCGAACAGATCGCCTCGACCACCACACCACAACAGATCGCGGACATCCGCCGCCACGTCGCCGAGTACGTGCGTGGCCGCGGTCCGTTCGCCGCGTTCCGCATCGGACGCGTTCCGTACGGCCTCCTGCCGATGACGTCATTGTCACGCTGGACGTCGTCGTCCACCGATGCCGCTGAAACCGCGCTGCCTCGATTGATCGAGACCTGGCGGAAGGTCGCTCTCTCCGAAGCATCGCGTGTCGCGCGCGTCGGCGCGACGAGCGATCCCGATGCCGATCTGCTCGGTGCGCTCGCACTCGATGCATCGACGCGTGAGGTGCGGTTGCGTGAAGCCATCGGCCCGGCGCACCTGTTCAACCTCTTCAGACTGTTCGGTCATTCGACGGCGGCTCTCAACACCTCGCGAACGAACCTGCTCGCCGGGCTGCAACGCCGTCTCGGAATCCTCGACATGCCGCTCCGGTTCGGGCAGTTCACCTTCCAGCCGACGGCGCCGCGGATCAACCGCGCACTTGCGGCCAACGAGCCGCTCTCGGAGACGGCTCCGCTGTCCGACAACTACGTCGCGTGGATTCACGACGCATCGATCGAGACGCTGCGCGCAGCGAGCGCGCCGGAGTCGACGACGTTCCGCAACCCGCTGCTGTTCCACTTGCTGCGCCAGGCAGCGCTTGTCGAGTATGGGCGGGTGGCGCTCGACCTCTCGATCGCGCAAGGGCTCGCGACGGACCTCGACCGCATCGAAGTCGAGCTGCTTCACATTTCCCCCGGCACCGAGGGCCGACCGACACACTGGCATCGCTTCGGGTCCCCAGTCGGTGGCATCACCGGCACGACCACTCTGGGCGCGTGGTTGCTCGAGCCGTCGATCGACGACGTTCGTCTTCCCGTCCGCGAGTATCGACACGCGCTCGCGTCGCTCTCCGCACTGCCCACCGCGGAGCTCGACCGTCTCACCGCGGAGACCCTCGATACGTGCGCGTATCGTATCGACGCATGGGTCACGTCGCTCGCGACGCGAAAGCTCGCGGCGTTGCGCAGCGCACGACCCCGAGGCACGCATCTCGGTGCGTTTGCATGGGTGGAAGACCTGGTGCCACTAACGTCGCCGCGCCCGGGCGAGTCGGGTGGGTTCGTGCACGCACCTTCCACCTCTCACGCGGCGGCGGCAGCGGTGTTGCGGAGTGGATACCTCACACGTACGGGTGCCGAACGCGCGGAGATCGGCGTCAATTTGACGTCGCGCCGCGTTCGCACCGGGCTCGAGTTGATCGACGGTGTTCGTCAGGGCCAGTCGCTTGCGGCGTTGCTCGGGTATCGATTCGAACGGGCGATGCATGCGGCCCAGCTCGACCTGTATATCCAGCCATTCCGCGACCTGTTCGCGCTCGGTACAGACCCTGGCAATCCGCCGAGCGCGACGAGCGAACGGATCCCAGCGCGCAGCGTCGTCGACGGTCTTGGCCTACGCACGGCGCTCGGCGGCGCCACCACAGCCGCGACGATCGACTGGTCCCGCTATCCGTCCCAGATCGCGACGTCCGATCGGTCGTCGGTCGGTGCGTGCTTGCTTCAGCTCGACGCCGACGTCGACGCCACCGCCGACCTCGCACTCGCGGAATCCGTGTACCAGGCAGTGCAAGGCAAGACCGATCGCGCGAGTGCGACCCTGGCCGCACTCGCGGGTGGCGCGATGCTTCCCGAGCCGCAGATCGCGCAGGTACCTAGCCGCGCGCTCACCTTCACACACCGAGTGGCAATCCTGCTCGGAGCACCAGGTTCGCTTGCCGCCGGCTGGAACGGATCGGCCCCGCGCGCACGAGCGGACGCACGGCTCGACGCGTGGGCCGCAGCGCGGCTCGGCGATCCGACGCGCGTGCGCTGCACGATACGCTATGCACCGGACCCGACGAAGCCGGAGCAGCTCGAGCACGCGACAGTAGGACTGCCGGCTCTCGGACTCTGCGCGCTCGACGTGATCGACCTCGCGCGGCGCGTGGCACCGAACGGTGGTGGTGAGCTCGACGCACGGATCGCGCGAGCTGCAACACACGTACTCGGGATCGTCGAGCCGATTGCGATCGACAATGGTGCCGGAGCGTTCACCTCGTTCCCGGAGATCCTCGAGGTTGCACGGCGACTCGGCGAGATGCTCGCCGGTGCACGTGCCCTTTTGCCCGTCGATCTGACGCGGGACGCAAAGGGCGCACGGATGGGCGACACTGCGGAGCTTCTCGCACGCGCTAGTCAGGTGCGCACCCGACTCCAGGTCGCGCGTGACAACCTCGCGACCGCAGTGGCGGTGGCAACGAGTGGTGCACTGCGGGACGCTCTGTGGGGACTCGCGGCGTTTGGCGTTCGATCTGCAGTACCGCCCACGTCAGTCGGGAACGATGACACAACGATCGCCGCGCTGATCACGGCGGCCACGACGTCGATCGAGGACGCCGATCGCCGTCTGGCGGAGATCGCGGCGGTGCCAATCGACGGGGGCGCGCAACTCGCCGCGGCGCTCGGGCCCGAGATGATCGTTCTCCCCGTGTTCGCCGCCGACAACCGAGCAGACGTTCTTGCCGCGATGACGGGCGCGCCCGCTATCGTCGACAACGACCCTCTTGCGACGAGACGATGGTTCGTAGGCGCGGCGCGCGTACGAGCGCCACTCGAACGCGCGCGACTCGCGGCGCTAGCAACGGAGGCACTCGGCGGCGCGAGAGTCGACTTCGTCGCAACGCAGCTTCCGCTCGGTACCCGATGGATAGGGCTCGAATACGAACGCGGCGCCGACCGCACAGTCCCGATCGCAGGAACTCTCTCGCTGGTCTTGGAGACAGCCTTCGATACCAACGCACCGCGCTGGGCAGGCCTGGTGCTCGACGAGTGGACGGAAGCGATTCCGGAAGACACACAGGGGACCGCGTTCGCGATCAACTACGACACACCGGGCGCCGAGGCCGCGCAATGCGTGGTGCTTGCCGTACCCCCCGGCGCGGCAGCGACGTGGGACCTCGATACGTTGATCGCGATCGTCTCGGAGACCGCTGACCTCGCGCGCGTTCGTGCGATCGATCCGGAGGTGCTCGAAGACTACAGCCACTTCATCCCCACGACCTACATCGCGGCGAACGTCGCAAACGACACGATCGGGCTGGATCTGGCCGCACACTGCATGAACGAGGACCTCGTCCTCTCACCGGAGTAGAGAGATGCCGCGCCTGCCACCGTCGATCACGTTCTGGAACCGACTGGAGCCGCGACCTCGCTCCAACGATCTCGCGAACGCACTCGCGGCGCGGGTACGGGATCCCGCCTGGTTCCTCGCGCGCCAGTGGCAGCTCGGCGAGTTTCGCGGTGAGGACGCTGGCTCACCCGCGTACGTCCGAGTCCAGAGCACGCTCGGCGCGATCGCCGGCTGGGCGCCAGGCCGCGATCCGGTCGCGACGACGATCCGTGGGAACATGCCCGTTGAGCGTGCGCTGACCTCGGAGGGAGCATCGCCCGACGATCTATCGCTCGCGATCGAGCTCGGTCAGACCTTCGATCGTCTTCTCGATACAGCCGACGCGACCGATCTGCGCGACGCATTCCTCTCCGCCTATCCGATCCGCGCGGCGACTCGCGCAGAGGAAGCCGGCGCCACACGACTGCGTTCACTCGCGGCGAGACGAACCATCGACGGCGTGGCGTTGTATCTCGCGAGCCGCCGACCGCCCCAACCCGGTCAGCCACCGCCGGGTGTTCCCGCATCAGTGCCCGACATACTGTGGAGTACGGCGTCGACCGTTGTCGACCAACTCGCGGCCTGGGTCGCTTCCACAATCGGAACGATCGAAGCGAGCGATCCGCCCGCCTGGCAACCCGCACAACTCGACTACGCAGCGCGTGTGTTCGCGACGCAACCCACAACGAGCAACTTCGGCGTGGTCTCGCTCTCGGCCTCGCCGGACGGCGACGGCAACGTGGCATGGCACGCGCTCGACATCGATCACGCGCCGGTGACCGGATTGATCGCGGGCCGTCCGTTCAGCGTCACGCGCGCGGTGATTCCAGCGCCGGTCCGGTTCCCCGGCATGCCGAACGAACGGTTCTGGGACTTCGAGGACGGTCGTGTCGATTTCGGCGGACTGCGGCCCGATCGGCGCAGCCTCGCGTCGCTGGTGTTGATGGACTTCATGCTGGTCCACGGCAACGACTGGTTCATCGTGCCCTTCGACATGCGCGCCGGAACGCTGGCGCAGAGCGCATTGACGGTTGTCGATGTCTTCGGGGAGCGGACACCGATTGCGCGCGCCGACGCCAACGATCCACGATGGACGATCTTCTCGATCGCGAACCCCGACGGCACGCCGGCCCCTTACTTCGCGCTGCCGCAGAGCTGCGCGAGTGTGGTGCACGACGGCGCACCGATCGAGGAGGTCCGGTTCCTGCGCGATGACACCGCGAACCTCGCATGGGGTGTCGAGCGCGTGACCGAGGGCGCGCTCGGTACAGGATGGATCACTGATCCAAGCACGCCGAGAGTCCCGGCGGCACGCGTGTCGCCGTGGCCGCTCGCGTACCAGATCCAGACGTCGGTGCCGCACAACTGGTTTCCGTTCCAGCCCGTGAGGTTGGTCGGCGGCAGCAACATCGCGCTCGAGATGTCCGCACTTCTCTCTCTGGATGGGCCGCCGATAGTCCCATCGCCGCGAGGGCGGATCCTGGCCCCATCCGCACTCGACAATGGACCGTACCGTGTCCGCGACACCCAGATTCCGCGCGAAGGCACGCGTGTCTTGCGGCGAGTCCGACGAGCGCGCGACGCGGCTGGCGGCACGCATATCTGGCTCTCTCGCGCGCGCAGCGTTGGCACTGGAGAAGGCTCGAGCGGCCTGCGCTGGGACGTCGCCATTTCCACGGTTCCGCCCGAGGAGTGAGTCGAGGTGATCGTGCGCTTCGTTGCTTTTCAATCGCTGCAGCATCGGGTCGACGAGTGCCTGCAGATCCTTCGTGCGGAGGTAGTGGTTCAGAACGTCGTTACAGTCCTGCATGAGTGCTTCGACCACAATTGGCGGTAGCTCAAGTCCCACCGGGATTGCATTCATCAGCGCGGCTCGTGGTAGCTCGGACACCGGCGGTAGCGCGAGCTGCTGTCGGCGAAGGTCATCGTTCATGGCTCTCACACAGCTCGGTGTCGTGCAGTACGAAGTTGGTCTCGCTGTGAAGCACGCGTTCGAGTCGTCCCCGCACCACCACGCTGCGTCCATCGGGTGGAATGGGACAGTCGGCACGATCGCGGTCCTCGCGTTGTGGACACTTCCATTCCGTCATCGTGACGGTCTTTCGAGGCGCGGGTGCAGGCTCGACAAGTGCGAGCATCGCCCCGATCGGAGGCCAGCAATCGGTCCATGGATACGTCTCGCCGAGCGGGGCCGTGAGCGTGACGCGATTCCCGACGAGCACGTTTGCGCGAGCGCGCATCTCGGCGAGGCCGATAGGTGCATCACAGTGTGCGCGCTTGATCGGCTCGACCGGGCAGGTCCCCGTCCGTGTTCGGGACGAGCACGCTGCGATCACCACGAGAAGGAATTCCAGACGGATCATGGCGTCTCGCATCGTTCACTTTCCTGAACGAAAAAAAAGGCGCCGTCGCCACCGTACGCTAGGCGGCCGAGCCGTCCACGTACAGTCACGGTTCTGCCGTCCGGTGGAAGCGGACATTTGTCGTTGTCGTTCGAATCCGTGAAACACCATCGACTGGATAGGTAAACGACCACTCCGATCTCGGGCTGGACCACGGCGAGCTGCCCGGCGACGCCTGGACAGCACCCGTCGCAGGTCACCAGCTTCCTCCGTAGCGGCCCGGTGATCGTGACTTGCGTTCCGGCGAGTGTGTTCGCTCGGGTGCGAAGCTCGGCCAGTGTCATCGGCTCGGCGCAGCGTGCGAGCACGATCGGTTCGACCTTGCACGGAGACATCCGCATTCCCGAGGACGAGCACGCAGGGATCAGGGCGAGTGCGGCAATTCGCATCATGTGTCGACACCCGACGGTGATGGCTCGTTGCACGGCCGCACCTCGACCGCGAGCGTGCGAAGGATGGGCGATATGGCATGCGAAGGCTTCGCCCGACCTACTCGAGCCCTATAGCATGTCGTTCGGGCGTTGCTCCTCGTCGAAGACGAGCGCACCGGTGCCGCCGACCATCGAGAACACGCCATCGAGTCCGCGGATCAGGATCTGGTTCGGCGCCGGCCCGCACGCTTGCGGCATGTTGACGTGTTCCTCGTGACGGTCGCCGAGAATCCCTCCACAGGTCACGACGCCACGAACCCGGACAACGACGACGCCGCTTGTGCCTGCGGCTGGAGCTGCACCAACCGTTGCGTGGCCTCTCGCTGCTTGGTCTTCCCAAACACCCCTGTACGCTATGCCGCCGCCGGGTTACCTAACAAACGCATGAGCGCGCGAGCGTTGGGGTTGTTGATTGGTACAGCAATAGGCTGCAGTGCACCTCCACCCGTTGCGCCATGTGCCTCCTGCGATCCCGCGCCACTTGCACGATGCACGCTCGCAGCAGAGTCGCCGTCGTCGGTCGGCGAGACGCTCACAGCGGACGTTGTCGAAGGCGCGCCAGCACTGATTCGCGGTCGAGTCATTCGGGGCAGCGTTATCTGCCAACACGGCACCACGTGCGGTCGCTGCAGAGGTTCGTTGATTCTGGTCCAGGAGGGCGTGGCCGGACGCGTGATCCTGAGCGGCGAGGGCACCGCGTGCGTTGGGCGCGACGATCCACCGTGTTGCGCGATCGATGCGATCGATAAGGACGTCATCGCGCGCGGAACGCTTCACCGCGACGAGCGCAACATTTGGATCGACGCGTCCGCGCTCTGTATACCTGACTGAGTCTTCATCGAGCTCAATCGCCTGCTCACGATCGCTTGCCATCCGATAGGAGCAGTCGGGGCATCCGACGCTCGGGAGAAAGATTGCAAGAGGCCTGAAACGGCCATGTCTCGCTAGGTCCGTCTCGCCGACTTCGACGGTGAGACTTCTCCTGGGGCTGAAGTCTGGACCCATTCATCGAGCTCTAGAATGAGCAATGTCGAGGGTGGCCTTGAGACTTCTCGCGAGTATGTGGTCCGCATAGTTGATCCCGCGGTCACGCACTTACGCGACGGGTTGGGGACCGCTGGCGAATCTCTCGTGAAGTAGCCGGGACGGCCACAGACGGGGCCCTCCACATTCGCGTTGTCGGCGATCCCGCCCGCGATCTCGTAGCTGCAGATTTATCGCGCAAACATCGAGCCAAGAGGGAACGAACGCTCTTCTCGGCGGCATTAGAGATCAAGGGAGTTCGCCGATGTCTATTGAAGCGGAAATGCGCGCGTTGGTTCGCGATGAGGTGCGTAGCGTTCTACGCGAGGAGCTTCAGCTCGCGCTCCAGGATCGCGCTGGGATTCGGAACGCGAGCGATACGTATCTCTCGATCGCGAATGCTGCGCGTATCGCGTCTGTCGCGCCAGGAACCATCCGCGCCTGGATCCGCGCTGGCCGGATCGAGCCTCGTCGTGCGGGTCGAGTGCTTCGCGTCGGTCGCGAAGAGCTGGAACGTTTCCTCGCGCAACAACCGACCGAAGCCGTGAAGCACGACATTCGTCAGCGGGCCGACGAGATCATGGGGCGAAAGCGCGCGCGTCCGTTGCGTCGAGGCGCCGCGTAAGACACCATGTGGGACGTGAGAAGAAACGCGATGCCGGCACCGGAGAAATTCGCGAGACCCGAACCGACGAAGACCGTCACGTTCCGGTTGTCGGTGACCAACCACGGGAAGCTGCTGACGCTCGCCCGCCGTTCCAAGCTCGGTCACTCGGCGCTCGTGCGGCGCATCGTGGAGCACTACATCGAACAGCACGCGTCCACGCGTGGGAAGAGAGCTTGAAATGGGGAGCGTTTACGCACGGTGGAAGACGTTGTGGCTCAAGTACCGAGACGAAACAGGTAAGGCCGTCTCGCGGTCGAGCGGTTACAAGCTCGGACAGGAGGCGGAGGCTCGCGGTCTTCTGGCCGAGTTGGAGAGGAGAGTCGCAGAAGCGGTCGTGCCGCCCGTCGTTACGGGCGCGCGTGCGAGCGCAGCAGTCGACCAACCGCCGCTGCTCGTGAGGGCCGCCGGGCTGATGGTGCAGGAGTACGCCGAGCGTTGGATCAAGGGACGCGAAGGCCGCGTGGAATCGGTGGGGGACGAACACGGACGCCTCAAGAACCACGTCTATCCGCGCATCGGTCACCTATTGATGCGCGATGTCCGGCCTCGGCACATTCGAGACTTCATCCTCGATCTGAGTACAGCGAAGGTTCGACGACGCGGCACGGGCAAAGGCGAGGGGACGAGCAAGATCGCTCCGCGGACCGTTCGGCATGTGTACGCGACGCTTCATCGAATGTTTCGCTCCGCGGTGATCGACGAAGAGATCGAGACGAATCCGGTGGTCGTCGAGAAGGGCGTATTGCCCAAGAATGTCGACAAGGATCCGTCGTGGCGCGCGAGCGCTGTGTTCGATCGCCCGGAGTTGATCAGCCTCGTTTCCGATCCGCGCATTCCCGAAGTACGGCGCGTCCTGAACGCGCTGAAAGGGCTCGCCGCGCTTCGACACGGTGAAGCCGCGGGGCTGCGGTGGAGCGACTACGACATCACGCGCACGCCGCTCGGGAAGTTCGTGGTTGCTCGGTCCTACGAGAAGGAACGCACGAAGACACAAGTGTCTCGTGAGGTGCCAGTGCATCCAGTGCTGGCAGCGATCCTCGGCTCGTGGCGAGATCGCGGTTGGAGTCGAACGTTCGGCCGTGATCCCGCCGCAGACGATCTGATCGTCCCGGGTCGCGATCGCAAAGTCTGGGAGGCGCACGATGCTGACGACTTCTTCAAGGAAGATCTCGGCACGCTCGGTCTGCGGAATCGCCGAGGCCTCGATCTGCGCCGCACGTTCATCACGTTGGCGCAGGTCGATGGAGCCCGGCGAGACCTCTTGAAGGTCATGACGCACGGTCCGGCAGCCGCGGACATCGTCAGCATGTACACGTCGTTCCCGTGGGCGTCGCTTTGCGATGAGGTATCGAAGCTCGGCATCACGCTTCCGTCGACGGTGATCGAGGTCGTCGAAGAAAAGATCGAGACCAATCCGGGACGACCTGTAGCTTGCGAAACAGCTACAGGTGAGAGCTACAGGTCGATCGATTTCCCGAGTGCTTTGGAGCCGCTAGCCCGGTTTGAACGGGCGACCTACGGTTTACGAAACAGTAG
>JBJXGN010000127.1:0-56689 GCA_046160585.1 Kofleriaceae bacterium | reverse complement strand
CAGCGTCACGCGCCGCAGCTGCAACGGGCGCGGCGCACCCGCGCAACCGGACACGAGGAACGCGAGGCTCGCGAGCTCGAGCCGCAGTGTCTTCCCGCCCAGCACGCCGGTGCGCTCGAAGTAGCCGATGCCGTTTTGGTACAGCGTCACGCGCCGCAGCTGCATCGGGCGCGGCGCACCCGCGCAACCGGACACGAGGAACGCGAGGATCGCGAGCTCGACAATGGTCGAGCGCACGAAAGGAGTGCGGAGGTCGATCCGCGCGGTCGTGCGAGTCATGTGTGCGTAGTGCACGCCGCGCGCGGAAACGTTACAGCCGCCGGGAGGCGGCGCGACCCGAGCTACCAGCTCTTCATCTTGCTGATCGTGACCTTGTTCATCACGATCGGCGTGTCGGGCTTGTTCTGCGCATCCTGTGGCACGCGCGCCATCTGCTTGACCAGATCGATCTCCTTGCACTGGCCGAAGATCGTGTGCTTGTCCTGCAAGAAGTCCGTCGCGACCTCGGTGATGAAGAACTGGCTGCCGTTCGTCGAAGGGCCGGCGTTCGCCATCGCAAGCGTGCCGACCTGCATGGTCTTGCCGTTGCCGAACTCGTCGCCGAACTTGTAGCCCGGACCACCGCGACCGACACCGAGCGGATCGCCACCCTGGATCATGAACTCTTTGATCACGCGGTGGAACACGAGCCCGTCGAAGTAGGGCTTCCCGACCTCCTTGTTGCCCGTCTTCGGGTTTAGCCACGGCTTCTGACCGGTCGCGAGACCGACGAAGTTGGCGACCGTCATCGGCGCGGCGTCGCCGAACAGCTCGCAGCGGATGGTGCCCATCGTCGTGTCGAACGTGGCAACGAGTGTGCCCTCACCCTTGATCGCCTTCATGTACTCCGGGAGATCCGCGGCGACTGGCGGGCGCACCGCGGTCGGATCGGCCGGCGGCGGCGGGACCTCCTCCTTCGGAGGCATCACGGCGGGCGGCTGCGTGGGCGGCTGCGTGGGCGGATTGTCGACGGTCTTCGACGGCGGCTGCGCCGGCGGCGGAGCGTTCTTGTCGGCCTTGTCGATCTTGCTGGTGTGCTCGCAGCCGGCGGCGAGGATCAGCAGGGCAGGGAGCGCGAGACGTAGGCTTCGCATGTGGCGCGAAACATGGCGCGGCTCCTCGGATGGGTCAAGGCATGGCGGCGGAAGCGTGATCGACGGTCAGCGTCGGATTGCTGGGCGTGCCGCACGTGATGGTGTGGCCCGCGATCCCGCGGCTCGCCACGTCGGCGCAGACCGACGCGTAGCTCGCGTCCCCCGGCGTCAGGATCGGTCGCGCACCACCGCGCCCGGCGATGCCCTGCAGTAGGAACTGCGGCGAGACAACGAGCGCGCCGCACACGCGACGCACGCCGTCAGCGGTCGTTGTCGCCGCGGAGGCATCGAGCGGGCCGACGATCGCAGCGAGCGCCTCGGTCTCCGCGCCCGGATCGATGGTCGGCTCGTTCGTCAGGCGATCTTTGAGCGCACTGATCACGTCGCCGACGGTCGTTGTCGGGTTCGCCATGCCGCGACCGACGAGCCCGTCGATGAAGTCGTTGCCGATCCAGCCCGGGCGCGCGCACGCGCCGTACCGATCCTCCCACGCGAGGCGGGCCTGGAAGTCGAGGCCGCGGAACCCCCGCTCGCTGTTGCGGAGGAACGTGCCGACGCTCTGTTGGAACGGGACCTCCACTGCGGGGAACACGCCGCCCATCTCGCACGCGACCTCGTACGACGTGCAGCAGATCTGGTTCTGGTTGCAGTTCGCGCCGAGCTGCTGGCACGTCATCGAGCCGGTGCCCGAGCAGCCCTCGCCGAAGTCGGGGAAACGGCTCCCGCCCGGCTGCGTCGGCCACTCGAGCGCGTAGGACAGCGCGCCCATGAGCATGCGGGCGTTGATCGCGGTGACCGCGTCGCCGGGGCCGTTGAGCCGCCGCGCCTCGTCCGCGTCCGCGGTCACCCACGGGTCGAACACGTTCGGGTACGTGTACGGCGACTCGCCGCAGCCCGCGTCGGGCGCGAGCCGTGCGAAGTAGTCGCTCGTCACGATCGCGACGAGGAGCGCTTTCAGCGAGAAGCCGCTTTGTGCGTAGCGGTTCGCGAGCGAATAGAGGACATCGCGCGCTGCGGCGTTGCGCGGGAAGTAGTTCGCGATCGTGAGGTTCGTGCCGGTCGCTGCGCGCCAGACGTCCTCGGTCATCTTCAGCGTTACAAGCCACGCGAGTGCCTTGTCGGGATCTGCGATCGTCTCGTCCTGCGCGACGCCGGTCCCGCGTAGCGCGGTGAAGCCGCGCGCGAGCGCTTGCTCGAGGTTGTAGACCGTCGAGCGCGTGCCCGTGACGCTGCCGAGCTTGCCGTCGACGTTGGCGATGTCGTTGCCCACGGTCGCGGGGTTCGAGAAGCGACCGCACGAGCTGGACCAGCCCCACGGCCGCTGCGTTCCGTTCTCGACGAACCCGTCGACGCGGAAGGCTGCGTGTGCGCGCTCCGACGTGACGCCCATCGGGTTGCCGTACACGGCGCGCTCGGGCGCACCGGGCGCGGGCCAGTGGCGATCGAGCGCAGCCTCGTCGCTGTCGGTGATCGACGTCTCGCTCGTGTGGCAGCCGAGGCAGACCACGTCGCGGTGCAAGTACGACGCATCGAACGTGGAGCCGAAGTCCTCGCGGCGCGCCAGCTCTGCCTCGACGTCGGGGACGTTGGCCGCGGGGATCGGGTGCGCGACCATGGAGAACAGCTGCGCGCGATAGACGGGCGTCAGATCGTCGAGAGCGATCGCGCTGCGCGCGAGATCGAGCATCGTCCACGAACCAACGCCGTCGCCGCCCTGCGTGGCCATCTGATCGCGCACCGCCGTGGCGAGCGCGCCCGACACCGTCGTGCGCAGCGGCGTGTTCCAGCAGCTGACCTCGCTCTGGATGTCGGTGCGCTGCACGTGCAGCGCGTCCATGATCACGTCGATCCAGCGCTCGGCGAGCTCGGGGCGCTCGAGGATCGCGCGCGCGACGACTTCGCGTGGATCGACGGGCGGCGGCGCGCCAGAGCCTACGTCGTCGCCGAGCGCCTTCACCTGCTCGAAGATGTCGACGTACACGTCGACCTCCTCCTGGCTACGCGGACGATGCCCGACGATCGCCAGGAAGGCGTGCCGCACGAACTCCGGCGGATCCGCGTCGCACTGGTCGTAGGTCGGCACCACACCGGCGTCGGTGAGATCCGCGTCGTTGCCGCAGCTGCAGCCTTGGGGCGCGAGGCCGGCCGCGATCGCGACGGCGATGGTGAACGCGCGTGTCCGCAACGCCCGCATCAGACCGTCCTCCCGAGGAACTTCGCCATCGCGTGTCGCGCGGCCTCGAGCTCGTTGGTGGCGCCGGGGACATCGGCGACGTTGAAGCCTTCCCCTGCGAACGGCCAGAAGCCCATCGCGAGCATCGCGGCGATGCGATTCTCCGATGGCGCACCGAAGCTCGGGACCGTGTCGGTGCCGCGAATCGCGCGTCCATCGCGCCCGATCGCGCCGTGCACGCCCTTGAACTCGGTGGTGATCGGCCCGCCGATGAAGGCGGTGACGTAGCCGTACGGATGGTGGTTGCGACCGTCCGTGCCTTGTCGCCCCGGCGAGCGACCGAACTCGGTGTTGAGGATGATCAGCGTGTCGTCGAGGGAGATCTTCGTCGGATCGGTCTCGCTTGGCGCGTTGATGATCGAGAACAGCGACTTCAGCATGTTGTTGAAGTTCACCGCGGTGTCGATCTCGTTGTCGGAGTGCGTGTCGTAGCCACCGCCACCCGACGCCTCGTAGAGACCGGTGTCGCTCACGCACACGTATGATGCGGGCTCCGTCGGGTGGGTGAGCAGGCGCCGCGCCGCGGTCAGCGACATCAGCGGCAAGCTGCGCCGCGACACGCCGCACGTCGTGTCGTTCCGTGTCGCGAACAGATCGTCGGTGAGCACAGCGCGGATCGCGTCGGCGTTCTTCGCGCGGTCGAATGCGATGTTGAGATCGTCGGCCTTCACGCTGCGGACGCGCCCGCTCGTCGGCCACGACAGGCGTCCCTCGTATTGCTGGTGATAAGCGGCGACGAGCGCGTCGTGATTCCCGCGGTTCTGGCCGAGCGTGTTGCGCTGCAACAGGTTCGTGAACCGCGCCGCGTTGTCCGTCTTGATCAACACCGGTCGCGCCGAGCCGCCGTGTGATCCGGCGAGCGCGGCCGCCGCGACGTTGTCGCTCGAGACGCCGCCGGTCGCGAATACGTAGGCGTGCGGCGACGCACGGTTCGGCGTCGCGCCGCTGACGATGCGCGCGCGCTGGATGTGTGCGCCGAGACCGGCCGCCGATGGCTGGCCGACGGGGCGCCCCGTGAGCGCGAGCGGTACCGCCGCCTCGTGCGGCTCGAGCGTGTGGTGCTGCACGACGAGGCGCATGCGATCGCGAACATCGGTGCGATCGTGAAGTAGCTGCGCGAACGGGCCGAGCTCGACGTTCGCGCCGTTCGCGTCGGTGCCGAACGAGCGATCCATGTCGACGTTGCCGCACGCGGCGGCGGCCGCGGTCATCGAGAACGCGTGCGACTGCGTGTTGCGCAGCGCGGGATTCGGATCGTCCGGCCTGCCGTAGTCGCGGACGAGGTAGAGCGTCTCCCACGACGACAGACCACCGTAGAGGAAAATCTCGAGGATCTTCTTCGCGCGCTGGCCCTCCGGCAGCTGGACCGCGGTCGTGCCGCTGGGGAACAGGCCGAACGTCTCGGCGTTCGAACGCTTGATCCACGGACCGACCATCACCGCGGCCGCCCCGACACCACCGGCGGCCCCAAGGAACGTACGGCGCTTCATCGCAGCGTACGGTACCTCCGAGCGCCCGCCAGCAACACCACGAATCCTCATCCCGACTGGCAAATGGAGGCGTGCGTTACGCACATCAGGTGGTGTAAACCGCGTGTCATGCGCATCGTGGTCGCCGTGGCGTACGTCGTGGCGCTTTCCGCCCCAGCGAGCGCACAGTTCTGGGCCGACGCGACCGCACCGTGTCTCGGTACGACCGCCGAGTGGACGAACAAGGTCGACGTCGCGGACCTCGACGGCGACGGCGACGTCGACATCCTCCTCGCGAACGGCGGCAACTACGCGACCCCGGGCACCCCCGAGGCCACCCGCATCTTTCGCAACGACGGCGGTGGAACCTGCACCGAGATCACGCAGGCGGTCACCGGCGGCCTCCTCGGATTGTCGCGCGTCGCGAAGGCGATCGATGTCGATCGCGATGGCGATCTCGACATCCTCACCGGTGGCGCACATCACACCCAGCTGAAGCTGTTCACGCGCGCGGGCGCGACGTGGACGGACGCGAGCTCGCAGCTACCGCAGCAGGACACCAGCGTCGGCGATCTCGAGGCCGGCGACGTCGACGGCGATGGCGATCTGGATCTGCTCCTCGGCGACTGGGGCCCGAACAATCCGACGAGCCCGACGATCGCGGGTGGGCGCACGCGCCTGTATCTCAACAACGGCGCGGGAACGTTCGTCGACGCGACGGCAGCGCAGATGCCGGACGTCTTGGTGAAGATGTCGTGGGACGTAGAGCTCGTCGACGTCGACAACGACTGGGACCTCGACGCGTTGATCGCGTGCAAGTACTGCACGGGCACGCTCCTGTTCCGGAACGACGGCAACGGCGTGTTTGCGCCGGACTACGCCGCGCTCCCGGCGGACACGAACAACTACGACTTCGAGCCGATGGACCTCGACGGCGACGGCGATCTCGATCTCGCGACGATCAACGACGGCCCGCAGCTCCGAGAGCGCATCTTCATCAACGACGGCACCGGCGCGTTCACCGACGAGAGCGCGTCGCGCTTCGAGACGGTGGCCGCGAACCCGGCAAACGCGGACGACAATGTCGCCGTGTGGCTCGACGTCGACTCCGACGGCGATGCGGATCTGTTGATCGGATCGCTGGGGCGTGATCGCCTCCTCATCAACGGGTCCGGGGTTCTCTCGCTGTCCGCGAGCGGGACGCCGAACGACACGCAAGGGACACTCGGCGTTGCCGCCGCCGATCTCGACGGCGACGGTCGCCTCGATCTCGTGCAAGGGCAGGGTGAGTCTGCGGATCCGGACAAGGTCCAGCTCGCGACTGCGATGGTCGCCGTCGACACGTCGCCTCCGTCGGTGAACGCCGGTTTCGACGGTGCCCACATGCGCGCGCGCGTCCACGATCACCAGTCGCCGCTGCGCGCGCACGACATCGCGCGTGTCTGGGTCGACGACGGCGGCGCTGGTGTCGACCTGGTCTGGTACGGCGAGTACCTGTGGTCCGCACCGTGGGCGAACGGACCGGCCCGGGTTTGTGCGCACGATCGCCGCAACAACGAGCGCTGCGTCGATCCGCCCCCCGAGCCGCCCGACGAGGACCTCACCGACCACACCAAGATCGGGGTGCAGTCGGGATGCTGCGACACCGGCACCGCGCGTCCGTCGCTCCTGCCGCTCGCCGTGCTCGCGCTGCTCGTGCGAAAGCGTCGACGATGAACCGCGCCCTTGTCGTTCTCGCGCTCGCCGCTTGTGGCGACGACGGTGGTGTCGACGAGCCGATGGAGATGCCGGTCGGCGAGTGCGATGGCGTGTTGCACTCGGTTCCCCAGGAGGTCGGCGCGCACGTGCCCACGGGCTCGTCGATCGAGTGGTCGTCGAATCCACCCGCGACGGGCCCGCACTTTCCGTCGTGGGCGGGCTGGGATCGCATCTACGAGAACCTCGATCGCGGTTACTGGCTCCACAACGCCGAGCACGGCGGCGTGGTCCTCCTCTACAACTGTCCCGAGGGTTGCCCCGACGTCCTCGACGAGCTTGTCGAGGTCGCACGCAACGCTTCGCCCGACGAGACGTGTACCGCGCCGGTCACGAAGCGGATCATCATCGCGGCCGATCCGCTCTTGCCCGCGGGCACGCAGGTCGCCGCGGTCGCGTGGAACCGCTACTACACGGCGAGCTGTGTGGGCGGATACGTCGGCGTGTTCGCGCGAGCGAACTATCGCCGCGGTCCCGAGGACACCTGCGCCGACGGCGTGCCGTTCGGCGGCGTACCGATCACGCCTCCGTGATCACGGGCGAAGAACGACGGTCGCGGCGGAGGGCGCGTCGAGCTTCTTCGTCAGCGCGATCTTGTTCGCGTCGAGCATCCACGCGGTCACTGCATACGCTTCGTCGTCGGTGAGCGGCGGCTTGGGCGCGGCGCCCCCTTTGCCCATCGGCATCTTCGCCTTCACGAATGCGAACACGTCCTGCGCCGTCGTGAACGTCACGCCCTTGCGCAGCTTCGAGGTCTTGGAAGGGTCCTTCGGCAGCGCGGCGTCGCCGATCACGGCCGGGCTCTTCGCGTTCCCAGCGCCGCTGTCCTCGTGACACGTGTTGCACTTCTTCGCCGCGTAGACAGCCTTGCCGACCTCGTATTGCTCGGCGAGCGCGGACGCGGCGAGCACGTCCTCCTGGCTCGGCGCGGGTTTGGCAGGCGGGGTTTCGGCAGGCGCCGGCTCGGTCGGCGTCGGCGCCGGGTCGGCGACGGGCGTCGGTTCGGGCATGGGCGCGGGCGCGGGCTTCGATCCGCCGCATGCGGCGACCAGGGCGATCAAGAGGATGGTTCGCATTTGCGCATCCTAGCCGCACACCTTCGCGCGTGCGCTAGTGCCAGAAGCCGATCGACGCGGCGACGTTGCGATAGCGCTCTGCGATGTCGCCGGTGAGCGACAATCGGCCGCGGCGGCGTCCCCACAGCTGGAACTCGAACACGCGAAGCTCGACGCCGAACGTCACGTGCAAGCGACCGCTCACGCCCTCGAAGCGCGACGGCTCCCAGTAGCTTCCGGCACGCACGCGAAAGCGCCCCGGGAGCCACTCGTATTCGGCGCCGCCGCGCAGCGAGATCGCGAAGTCCTTGCCCGATCGTTGCAGCTCCTGCATCGCGAACGCCTCGATGCCGTACGCGTCGGGGGAGTTGCCGGTGATCAGGAGATCCGTCGTCAGCGTCAGCGCGCGCTCGTCGCGAAAGACTCCACCGACGAGCTGGTTCCACTTCGTCGGTGCCAAGCGATACGCGAAGCCGATCACGCCGCGCGCGGGCGAGGTGACGTTGCCCGGCAAGATGTAGCCCATGCAGTCCTCGGGGTCGCAGCCGTCCGCGACGACCTCGGCGCCGAGGATGCGACTCTCGATTCCCCCGGCGAGGCGGAAGTTGCGCATGCGCGGGACGTACGTGATGCCGGCGATGAGGCCGGTGCCGGTGATCGAAAATAGATCTTCGCCGACCTCGGGGCCGACGTTGAACGCGACCGACTGCGCACCGATGCCGACGGCGATGTCGCGCGCCGGGAAGTACTTGGCGATCACGTAGCGAAAGCGGATCCCCTCGGCTTGCAGCGTGTCGTCGACGGGCGCGGTCTGTGCCGTGAGCGTCACGGCCACCGCCCAGTCGTGATAGCGACCGCCGAGGCCGACCGTGATCAACGACGCACCCGCGTCCTCGGAGACGATGCCGTTGTTGTCGTAGTCCGTCGACAGCTTTCCGGTGAGGACATCGATGTGATAGTCCCAGCTCCAGTCGTCGGTGTCGGTCGTGAAGCGAACGGCCGGAGCGCTCGGGTTGATCAGCGTACCTGCAGTCCCGACGATGTTCGCCGCACCTGCGCCTCCCATGCCGACCCATGCGGTGTTGCCGATCGCGACACCGTCGTAAAAATCGATCGCGTAGTCTCGGTCCGTGATCGGATCGGCCGCGGCGGGACAGGTTGCGGTTCCGGTACTTGCGAGTACTACGGGCAGGAGCCACCGCGTCATCGAGACCATCATATCCGGGCTATCCTCGCGGCATGCCAGTCGGGGGTGACGAGACGCACGATCCGGCCACGTCCGAGGTCGGCGTCACCTCGTCCTCCAACAAGGCCTATGAAGTCGCACCGGCCTCCCCGATCTCGGTGGCGGCGGTCCCGTTCAAGCGCCGTTTCCTCGTGCCCGCGATCGTGCTCGGGCTCGCCGAGGTGTTCGGTATTGGCTATCCGCTGTGGGTCGCGTTCGAGCTCGGCGACGTCGGCGGGCAGACGCTGTTGTCGACGGCGCTCCCCGTCGGCATCGGCGCGTGCATCGTGTGGATCGCCGCGCTCACGACGTGGCTCTATCCGCTCTGGTCCGCCGTCGGGGCGCGCCGCCGCGGGGAGCGCGTCAGCAGGGCAGACGCCGCGCGTGCGTATCGCATCACGCTCAAGGGACCCGTGCGTGTCCTCCTGCTCCGCACGGGACTGTGGGCGGGCGCAGCACTCTTTACCGGCGTCTTCCTCTCGATCTACCAAGGGTGGACACCCCAGCGCGTCTTCGAGCTGACGGCGGTCGCCGCCGTTCACGCGTACGTCGTGTCGTGCATTCGCGCGGTGTGGTGGGCGCAGATCCTCGGTGACATACGCCAGCGCTTGTTCGCGGCCGGCTCGCCGCTGCGCAAGTTCGATGACAGTCACTTCCGCCGCTTCATGCTCGTCGCGATGATCGTCGCCGGCGGTGTGCTGTGCGCGCAGGCGGGCTTCGCGTACTACTTCGTGCTCACCAGGGCGGAGTACCTCCAGCTCCAGACGTACTATTCGGTCGCGGCGCTCCTCGGCGTGAGCATCTGGGCGCTGTTCGCGCGATGGTTCACGTTCGATCTGCGCCGCTACCTGCGCGTCTCCCGCGGCGAGCGGGTCGAGGACGCACCGCCCGCCGCGCAGATCTATCGCCGCGCACAGGCGCTGCCGTATCGCCTCGCCGTGCTCACGATCTGCGTGTGGTTCGTGATCGCGATCGTGGGTGCGATGGTCGCGCGCTTCGAGCTCAACTTCGATGTCGACGTGACGCTCGTGCTCGTGATTGCCACCGTCATCCTCACGATCGCCGGCGCGATCTACGAGCAGCTCTGGCACCGCGACGTCCTGCGCCCGCTACTCGCACACCTCACGCAGCGCTATCGCGTGCCGGTTCGCTCGATCGCGCCGTCGCTGTCGCTGCGCAGCAAGTTGATGCTCTCGTTCGGCGGCGTCGTGCTCCTCGCGTGTGGCATGGCGCTGCTCTGGGGCTTCCTGCAGTACAAGACGCTCGCGAACGACGCGGCCGGGCGGCAGTCGCGCGTCGGGCTCGCGTGGTTGCACTCGGAGCTGCAGACGCATATCGCGGGGCTCGAGCAAGCCCCCACGCCAGACTCCACGCGAGCGACGCTCCGGCGCATCGTGACCGCCGCGCCCGAGGCGCCGGTCATGTACTACATCGATCCCGGCGGTGTCGCGCTCGGCGTCGGGGGCGGTCCCGACGACGCACCGATACTGCCGTGGTACGTGCGAGGGCAGATCGAACGCGGGCAGGCGCAGATCAACGTGGACATCGCGCAGCTCACGGGCCGATCGGAGCGCTTGGTCCTGTCGTGGCGCGGCACTCCCTACAACCTCGGCACGGCCGCCGTGTTCTATCCGTCGTATCGCGGTCGCGGCGAGACGATGGCGGGCCCCCTCAAAGAATTGATCGTCTTCTTCCTGATCCTGTTCGCCGCGTGCGGCGGCATCGTTGCATTCACGGTCGCGCAGTTCATGGCGCCGATCCGCCGCCTCGAGCAACGCGCCGATGCGATGGCGCGTGGCGAGCTCGCCGATCCCGTCGCGGCGGGCGGCGAGGGCGACGAGATCGGGCGACTCACTCTCGCGCTCGAGGAGATGCGCCGTGCCCTGCGCGACAAGCTGCGCTCCACCGAGGAGGTCAACCTGGACCTCGAACGCGCCGTGCAGATGCGCACGGCCGATCTCGCGCGCAAGAACCGCGAGCTCGCCGAAGCTCTCGACAAGCTCACGCGCGCGCAGAAGCAGCTCGTGCAGTCCGAGAAGCTCGCATCGATAGGTCAGCTCGTCGCGGGCAACGCGCACGAGATCAACAACCCGGTCAACGCGATCGTGAACACCGTCGGCCCGCTGGAAGAGGCGGTCAACGACATCGACGCGCCCGATGCCACAACGCGCGCCGAGGCGGCGAAGGACGTGCGCGACATGATCCGCGTGGTCCAGCGCGGTGCGCAACGCACGAAGGCGATCGTCAGCGCGCTTCACAACTACTCGCGCACCGACGACGAGTCCGTTGTCGAGTTCGATGTCGATCGCTCGATCGAGGACTCGCTCGAGCTCCTCCGCCACCTGCTCAAGCAGAACATCACCGTCGACAAGAAGTTCGGCGCGGTGGGCCGCGTGAAGGGCCACGCGGGTCAAGTGAACCAGGTGTTCATGAACCTCCTCACCAATGCGGCACAGGCGCTCGCCGGTCGCGAAAACGCCACGGTCACCATCACGACGACGGGCGACAGCGAAAGTGTCGTCGTGAAGATCGGCGACAACGGATCCGGAATTCCCTCCGAGGTCCTGCCGCGCATCTGGGATCCCTTCTTCACGACCAAAGATGTCGGCGAGGGGACGGGCCTCGGCCTATCGATCGTCCACGATCTCGTCTATGGCCATGGTGGAACGATCACCGTCGACACCAAGCTCGGCGAGGGCACGACGTTCATCGTCACGCTCCCTCGGGTGATTCCCGAGACCGCTCGCAAGGCGCGCGGCGGCGCGGTCTGACGCACGCCGAAACGAGCGCCGCGCTCGCAAGAGGGAGCTTGCGAGCGCGACGTGCGATCGACCGCGCTTACTCGGACGGATCCGAGTCCTGCGGAATCCGATCGCCCTCGATCTGTTCCTTGTCGCGGAGCCCCTTGCCGCTCTCGGGATCCACGTCGGTGTGAGGCGCTCCGACGGTCTCGGGCTCCTCGAGATCCATCCCGTCGTCGACAGCGACGTCCTCGTCGTCGTCGTCCTTCATATCCGGCTCGCGAACGCCCGGGGTCTGCAGATCCTGGTCCTCGATCTCTTCGAACTTGTCCTTCGGCATTGTTTCACCTCGTTGTGTGATTCATGTCGAATGCAATCGTGCGGCCACCGCACAAAATGGTCGGAAGAACGCCGAGCGCTACAGCCACTACTCGCGTACGCAGCGGAGGCCAATACCGGCGAACTGGCTCATCGGTTGGGTCGGGCTCGTCAAGATCACCTTGCGTTCGAGACCATTCGGTCCACCGCGGACCTCCATCCCATACTCGATGTGGCGAAACTGGTTTCCGTCGACGACGCTGAGGGTCACGGCGTCGCGGACCCGCTGCGCGACCGTTCCGACGCGGTCGATGTTCGTCGCGAGATGCCACTGATCGGTGGTGACGAGCTTCTTGCCCGCCCAATCGCAGAACGATTCTGCCTGCATTGCCGAGAGACCGACGATTGGCTCCTGCGAGGTCGAGTTGTACCGGTGACCGTTCGCCCACGCGCAGTTCTCGACCGATTGGTACTCGGGGCACGGGTCCGTGCACTTGCCCTCCTGCACGCATGCCGTGTACGCCGCGCGCGTCACCTCGGTGCGATCGATCTCGAACGCGGGAACGTCGACGACCCGTTCGGTCTCCAGCCCACCCTCCAGCCACTTTCTGAACATCCCGAGGATGCGGACGAACGGCTGTCGTGCCACGCCACCCGCGACCGGCGTCATCTCGCCGAGGACTTCATCGAAACGATCCCAGGTGCCGACACGGAACGTCGCGACAGCCTCGTCCGCGCCCCACACGAGATCGAGCAGGAGCGTGCCCGCGTGCTCGACGGAGGTCGCATTGATCTGGACGTACTTCCACTCCGTCACCGTGACCGTCCGGTTCGCTTCCAGGCGCCCCGCGATCACCAAGAGCTCGCGCTCGCCGCCGGGTAGCTGGTCGCTGTCGAGCCGGGTCCCCGAGAACGTGCCGTCGGACGCGATCTCGGCGACCACGTCGAAACGGCGCGGATACACCAGGCCCGCCTGCGGGACGAGACCGGGCCGGAACTTGCGCCTCCGGCATTCGAGATACACGCGACCGGGGTTGGTGCCTCGCAGTACGCATTGTGCGTGCTCCACCACGGACTCCAGCTGGACCGCGCTGTCGTCGAGAACGTCGCTCGCAGAGCGATCGACGTTCTCCCACTCGCGGTTCTGGAACGCCGGAATCACCAGATTCGCGGCCAGCTCGACAGTCCCGGTGGGCAACCCGAATGGTCCGCGCCACCCGCCGTCGCCGCCGTCGCGAAACGTATCGCGCCAGCACCGATCGAGGCTCGCGACCACCCGCGGGCCCACGTTGGCGATCGCGTCGAGAGCGGCGAGATCGGCGATCGGACGCGCGAGGATGTTTCCAGCCGGCAGCGAGTGGATGCGACAAGCGTCGGTCAGCTGCTGGCGAGACAGCGTGTTCGCGGCTCGAAGCACGCCGTCGGCATCGAGAGAGTTGTCGGCTTTGCCATCGGTCAGGAACGGATCGTTCTCGCCGTCGAGCGCGAGATCGTCTTCGATGACACAGCCACTGACCAGCAACACGAAGAAGCAAGCGATGTGATAGCGCATGCGCATTCGTATAGAGCGATCGATCTCGCTCGCGAGCGCCAATCGGGTTTGCTGCGGCGCCAACTGTGCGTGGCCACTCGAGTGGCCACCGCCATGCGCGTGCGAGTGACTACTTGCCCTGACGGTACGTGATCCACTGCTGGTCCATGCGCGTGCCCTGGCCCGCGGTGAACCTGTCCATGCAGTCGTCGTCGGTGTAGTCCATGAAGTTCTCGATCGGATCGTTGCCCGCGCTCGTGCACGTGTCGCGACCGACGGGACATCCGAAGGCGGGCGACGCTTCCGCCGGCGTGTCCGCGACCATGTCGCCCTTCGTTGCCTGGCGCGCACAGCCGCCCTGGAACGTGTGATAGAGGCCCATCCAGTGACCGACCTCGTGCGTGCCCGTGTCGCCGAGGTTGTACGGCGCGGCGTTGCCGCCGGGCAACGACTCGTTCAGGAGCACGACGCCGTCGAGACTCGCGTTGCGGCGATAGTCCGCCGGGAACGTCGCCCAGCCGAGTAGATCGTCGCCGAGGTTCGCCGTGTAGATGTTGAGATCATCGGCGCTGCCCTGACGGAGGGCGCTCTTCATCTGGCGCTCGGCCGTCGAGCCGTGGCCGACATTGTACCAAGTGTTGTTCGCGGTGACGTTCGTGCCCGCGAGGACGAACGTGTAGCCGTACGAGTTGAACGCCGCGTTGAGCACCGCGATCTGGCTGTCGATCCGTTGCGCGCTGACCGCGCCTTGGCCCGACGAATTCGTGATCGTGTGCCAGTAGACGTTGATCGTCGCGCCCGGTGTGAGCGATGCGCCGCCTTGCGACATGCGATCGCGCACCTCGTTTTCGATCAGCTCGCGCTCGAAGATCGGCGGGTGCAGCGTCGCGCAGCGGCGGAGCCCTTCGGCCTCACCGACACGCGAGACGTACGCGTCGTATTCGTAGTCGCTCGCGAGTGCATCGCACTCCTCGAGCTCGGTCGGCTCGACGGTCATCGTCTCGCAGACCAGGCGCTCTCGCGCGCGACCTTCCTGTTCGTCGGTGAGCTCGTCCGCACAACCGACGATGCCGACCCCGATCCATGCAGCTGCTACGAGTCCTCGTTGCCACGTGCGCATGAGACGAATCCTCCCGGTTCAATCGTGTGCGCGTGTCGGGTTCACGTAGCGGGCCAGCGCGGAATCGCTCGGTTTGCTGCCTGCGCGGGTGTGAATGTTGGTCAACGACAAAGTCCATGGGGCAGGATGCGACAGTGGCGAGGTCCCAGGGCCTCGTTCGCCCCAAAATGCCACGCTGACAGACGGCCTTTCGGGCGCTGACAAAGTGGCACCGCGACCGTTCGATGCCTCGGGGACATGCTAATAAGTCCAACTAGTTAGCTGGAATCAGGTTGGCTCGGGCCTTGTTATTGAGAGCACCGCATGTGGAATCAGCCTGCCCAGAGTCCGTTTCGCCGGTTCGCGGCCGCGCATGTCGATGGCTCGGGCAGCGCGCAGGGCGAGGAGCCCAGCGAGCTGCGCTCGGATCCGGAGCACGCGGGCATCGTCCTGGTGGTCGATGACGAGGCAGCGATCGTCGAGTCGCTCACGAAGATCTTTCGTCGCGAGGGACTGAGCGTGTTGTCTGCGACCGATGGCAACGCTGGATTGGATCTGCTGCGCAAGCATCGCGTCGGCGTGTTGCTCACGGATCTCATGATGCCGCAGACGAGCGGTATGGACCTGCTCCGCGCCGCGAAGACCATCGCGCCCGAGACCGAGGTCGTGCTGATGACCGCATACGGCACGGTCGAGACCGCCGTCGATGCGATGAAGGAAGGTGCGTACGACTTCGTCACCAAGCCGCTCAAGCGCGCGCACGTCGTGCGGATCGTGAAGAACGCGCTCGAGAAGCAGTCGCTGCTCGTCGAGAACCGAAGCCTCAAGGCGCAGCTCGCAGAGAAGCGCCGCCGCGCGATCATCGGGACGTCGCTCGCGTGGCGCCGCACGATGGACATCGTGATGCAGGCCGCGCCGAGCGAGGCGACGGTGCTCTTGCTCGGCGAGAGCGGCACGGGCAAGGAGCTACTCGCACGCGCGCTGCACGACAACTCCGCGCGGGCGCCCCGTGTCACCGATGCCCCCGGTCGCGCCGAGACGCGGGCGGGGGGACCGTTCATCGCCGTCAACTGCGCTGCGATCCCCGAGTCGATCCTCGAGGCCGAGCTGTTCGGCTACGAGAAGGGCGCGTTCACGGGCGCTGCCCAGGCGCGCGATGGCCGGTTCGAGGCCGCGAACGGTGGCACGCTGTTCCTCGACGAGATCGGCGAGATCTCGCGACACGTGCAGGTGAAGCTGTTGCGCGTGCTCCAGGAGGGCGAGATCGAGCGATTGGGCGCCGGTGGAAAGACACGCCGCATCGACATCCGCCTCGTCGCCGCGACCAACGTGAATCTCGCCGAGGAAGTGAAGGCCGGACGGTTCCGCGAGGACCTCTACTATCGCCTGAACGTGATCCCGGTGAACGTGCCGCCGCTGCGCGATCGCCGCGACGACATCTCGCTCCTCGCGCAGCACTTCGTGCAGGTCTACGCGGAGAAGAACGGCAAGGCGATCAGCGGCTGTTCGTCGACGGCGCTCGAGAGGCTCACCGAATACGGTTGGCCGGGCAACGTGCGCGAGCTCGAGAACGCGATCGAGCGCGCGGTCGTGCTCACGCGCGCGGGCCACACGGTGATCGACGAGGACGCGCTTCCTCGCGAGATCCGCGACACCACACCGGGCACCGCATCGGCGTCGTCGTTGACGTTCCCGATCGGGATGCCGCTCTCGGAGATCGAGATGCGCGTGATCCACGAGACGCTGCGCCACACGCGAGGCGACAAGCGCCTCACCGCGAAGCTGCTCGGCATCGCGACGCGCACGATCTATCGCCGGCTCGAGCAACCCGATCCGGACGAGGCCGCAGCGAACAGCAACGGCAACACTGAAGGCGAGAAGGAATAACGGCGGATGCAAAACGTCATCAAGCGCTACTTCTGGGTCGTCGGCGCACTCGCCGTGATGATCTGTGCCGTGTTCGCCGCGAAGGCGGCCGGCCACATCGTGGAGGCGAAGTTCCTCGGCGATCCCAAGTCCAGCCCGAAGGCGTACGTCCAGCCGCAAGCGCCGACGGTCGCGAAGCCCGCGCACGACAAGAACGGACAGCAGCTGCAGGACCGCAACATGTTCTGCTCGGACTGCACGCCGCCGGTTGTTGTCGCGACGAGCTCCGATCCGTCGTCGATCGGCATCACGTCGCTGCCGCTGTCGCTGCTCGCGACGAACATCGGCAACACGGACAAGGACTCGTACGCGACCATCATCAACACCGAGAGCCAGAAGCAGGGCGCGTATTCGATCGACGACGTGATCCCGGGCGCCGGCAAGCTGAAAGTGATCAAGTTCAAGTACGTCGACTTCGAGAACGGTAGTCGTCTCGAGCGCCTCGTGCTCACTGGCGCGACACCGCCGACGGTGGCCAAGGTCGAGGAGCCCAAGCCCGACACCGGCGACGAGAACAAGGACGACCTGCAGGCAGCGGTCGATAGCGGCATCAAGAAGATCGACGACACCACGTACGAGATCGACAAGTCCCTCGTCGACAAAGTCCTCGCGAACCCGATGGCGGTCGCGAAGGGCGCGCGTGTCGTACCGGCAGTCAAGAACGGCAAGCCGGATGGCTTCAAGCTGTACGCGATCCGCCCGAGCAGCGTGTACGCGAAGCTCGGCCTGTCGAACGGCGATACGATCCAGGCGATCAACGGCTTCGAGCTGACCACCGCCGACAAGGCGCTCGAGGTCTACACGAAGCTTCGCGAAGCGACCTCCCTCGAGATGGAGGTCACTCGTCGCGGTAAGCCCGTCACCTTGAAGTACACGATTCGTTGATCTCGAGAGCCTATATGCAGAAGCAAACACTGACTCCTCCGATCGATCTACCTGCGCATCGCCTGCGGCGACGCTGCGCGCCCGACCTTCGTCGGGCTTGCGATCCACCTGCGCATCGCCTGCGGCGACGCTGCGCGCCCGACCTTCGTCGGGCTTGCGATCCGCCTCCGCATCGCTCGTGGCGGTACTTCGTGCCCGACCTTCGTCGGGCTTGCGCTGCCGTCGTCATCGCATCGTTGATGACCACGCTGGCGCCTATCGCGTTCGCGCAGCCCGCACCGCCCGCCGGCGGCGCTACGCTCGTTGAGGACGAAGCGCTGTACTCGTGCAAGAAGCGCACGGGGCAGGTTGCGGTCACGTTCAAGCCGGAGACCGAGCTCAAGGATCTCATCACGTGGGTGATGGGCTTCACGTGCAAGAACTTCATTCTCGATCCGCGCATCGTGTCGACCGGGAAGAAGGTCACCGTCATCGCGCCGAACAAGATGAGCGCGACGGCGGCGTACGAGGTGCTCCTCGTCGCGCTGTCGACGATGGGGCTGACCGTGGTGCCGAAAGGCAACATGATGCGCATCGTCGAGTCTGCGACCGCGAAGAGCGAGACGGTGCCCATCTACAAGAAGGGTTCACCGGGCAACCAGGACCAGATCGTTCGCTACATTCTGCGTCCGTCGTACGCGCAGACCGAGACGCTGCGCGGAGCGCTCGACGCGATCCGCTCGCCGGCCGGCAACGTCGCCGTCGCGGGCTCGATCCTCATCCTCACGGACTACGCGTCGCAGATCCGCGACATGATGACGATTGCGCGCGCGCTCGACGTGCCCGGGAACAACGAGGGCATCTACACGATCGCCGTGAAGCACGCCGACGCCACGCAGCTGCAGACGAAGATCAACGAGATCCTCGGTCTCACTGCGGGTGGCGGCGGCGCGGCGGCGGCGGGCGGAGCCGTGAAGCGTCCCTCGGCAACCGCACAAGGCACGGCGGCTGCAGCGCCGTCGAGCGACGACGTCATGTCCTCGGTACCCTCGAAGATCCTCGTCGACGATCGCACCAACACGCTGATCGTCGTGTCGAGCGAAGCCGGCTACCTCCGCGTGAAGGCGCTCGTCGAGCGCCTCGACATCTCGCTCGACACCGAGGGCGGCACGTCGATTCGCGTGCACCCGCTCGAGAACGCGCTCGCCGAGGAGCTCGCGACGACGCTCAACAACGCGATGGGGCAGGGCAACCAGCAGCAGAACCGCGGTCAGCCCGGTCAGCCGGGAGGTCGTCCGGGCGTGAACCCTCCGCCGGGACCCCTCGGTGACCTCGGCACGTCGCTCGAAGGTCAGGTCCGCGTCATCGGCGACAAACCGACGAACTCGCTGATCGTGATGTCGAGCGGTCGCGACTACCTCGCCATCAAGGAAGTGATTCGCCGCCTCGATCAGCCGCGCCGCCAGATCTTCATCGAGGCGCTGATCCTCGAGGTCAACCTGTCCAAGGACTTGAACCTCGGCACGAGCATGCACGGCGGCGTTCCGTTCAACAACAGCGACCTGATCGTCGCGGGCGTGCAGGCGCCGGCCTTGAGGTCGCTGTCGGTTGCGTCGCTCGCGACGTTGACGGGCCTCATCGGCGGCGTCATCGGCTCGCCGCTCGCGAACAGCCAGACGCTGCTCGGCACGAGCATTCCGTCGTACGGCGTGCTCGTGCAGGCGCTCGCGACGCAGGACAACTCGAACATCCTGTCGGCACCCCACGTCATCGCGATCGACAACGAGAAGGCCGAGTTCTCCGTCGGCAACAACATCCCTTACAAAGCGGGCCTCTCGTTCGGCGGCTTCGGCCTACCGACGCAAGGCGGCGCCGGTGGCATCCCCGGCGGCATCGGTCAGAACATCCAGCGCGAGAAGCTGAACCTGTCGCTCAACGTCACGCCGCACATCTCGAGCAACGACGCGGTTCGCCTCGAGATCGAGCAAGAGACCAAAGATCTCGCGAGCCAGAGCGCGGAGCTCGGTCCGACGTGGTCGGAGCGCAAGCTGAAGACGCAGGTCGTCGTCAACGACCAGCAGACCGTCGTCATCGGCGGTCTGATCCAGGAGAAGGACATCTACAACGAGAGCAAGGTCCCGCTCCTCGGCGACATCCCGATCCTCGGCTATCTCTTCAAGTACACGACGAAGAGCAAGCGGAAGACGAACCTCTTGATCCTCCTGACGCCCTACATCATCAAGGACTCGCTCGACCTCCAGGCGATCCGCGAGCGCAAGACGCGCGAGCGCGAGGAGTTCATACGCTCGTTCGCGACGCTCAACGAGACGAAGTACAACGCGCGCGTCGACTACCGCCGCAAGCGCGGCGTCCTCGAGGAGATCAACCGAGCGGTGCTCTCCGTCGAGCAGGACTTCGAGGTGCTGAAGGCCCTCGGCGATCGCAAGGGCATCCAGGAAGGCCCGCTCGAGTACGGTCCGTCGAACATCGACGATCCGAACGAGCCCACGCCTGCACCTACACCTGCACCCACCCCGACGTCGGAGGCCAAGCCCTGATGGCGACACAGCAGGGATTCGGCGCGTTCCGCGGCGGTGGCTATGGCATCACCGTGCAACCGACGCTGCTCGGCGAGATCCTCGTCGCGCGTTGCGGCGTCGCGCCCGATTCGATCGAGAAGGCGCTCGCGCGGCAAGCGGAGGAAGGTGGCCTGATCGGCGAGGTACTGCTGCGTCTCAAGCTCGTCGACGAGAACCAGCTCGCCGAGGCGCTCGCGACGCAGTCCGAGATGCCCCATGTGAAGGATCTCCCGCGTGCCGAGGACATTCCTGTCGAGCTGATCGAGAAGCTGCCGATCAACTTCGCTCGCCAGCGCCTCGTGTTGCCGCTCGGTCGCGATGGCGCGGGTCGCGTGATCGTCGCGATCGCGGACCCGTCTGCGGTCGACGTCATCGACGCCGTCGCGGTGCTGCTGTCCGAACCCGTCGAGCCGGTGGTCGTATCGGCCTCGAAGATCACCGATCACATCAACAAGACGTACACCCGCCTCCGCGGCTCGCACGAGCTCGAGGAGTCGCACAAGAAGGACGAGCAGGACGAAGGCGAAGACTTCGCCGCGGAAGAGCTCGTCGACATGCTCGACGCCAACGACGAGGCCCCGATCATTCGTTGGGTCAACTCGCTCATGTTCCAGGCGGCCAAGGAAGGCGCGTCCGATATCCACATCCGCCCCGGCGAGAAGGAGATCATCGTTCGCTACCGTGTCGATGGTCAGCTCCGCGAGGCGAAGCGAGCGCCGAAGAAGTTCCAGCAGTCGATCCTCGCGCGCGTGAAGATCATGGCCGGTCTCAACATCGCCGAGAAGCGCTTGCCGCAGGACGGGCGCATTCGCCGAAAGATGGCCGGCAAGGACGTCGATATGCGCGTCGCGACCGCCCCGACGGCGTCCGGCGAGAGCGTGACGATCCGTCTGCTCGATCGCTCGAGCGTGTTGCTCGGCCTTGCCGACATCGGCTTTGCGGTGGATCACCTGAAGGAAATCCGCGAGATCATCCATCGCCCGCACGGCATCTTGCTCGTCACGGGCCCCACCGGCTCCGGTAAGACGACGACGCTCTACGCGTGCATCTCCGAGATCAACCAGCCCAACATCAACATCCTCACCGTCGAGGATCCGGTCGAGTACCAGCTCGAGGGCATCTCGCAGACGCAGGTGAACTCGAAGATCGATCTGACGTTCGCCTCCGGGTTGCGGTCGTTCTTGCGCCAGGACCCGGACGTCATCATGGTCGGCGAAATTCGTGACAAGGAGACCGCCGAGGTCGCGATCACCGCGTCGCTCACCGGTCACCTCGTGTTCTCGACGGTCCACACGAACGACGCCGCCGGTGGTGTCGCGCGTCTCGTCGACATGGGCATCGAGCCGTTCCTCGTCGCGAGCTCGCTCGTCGGCCTGCTCGCGCAGCGCCTCGTGCGTCGGCCGTGTTACGAGTGCGCGCGGCCGGTGCGCCCGTCGGAGGAGATGCTCCGCGAGCTCGGCCTCGATCCGGCGCGCTTCTATCACGGCGACTACGAGTTGCCGGCCGTGAAGGGTCAACGCCCGCCGCCGATGGGCACGTTCTTCGAGGCGGTCGGCTGCCCGACGTGCACGCAGCGCGGCTATCGCGGCCGTACCGGCATCTACGAGCTACTGCTCGTGAACGACGTCGTGCGCCGCCTGACGCTCGAGAAGGCGGACGCCGGCTCGATCCGCAGCGCGGCGGTTGCCGCGGGCATGATCGGGCTGCGCATGGACGGCGCGCGCAAGTGCATGCTCGGAATGACAACCCCCGAGGAGGTCATGCTCATGACCGCGGAGAGCGACTAGCCGTGCCGATGTACGCATTCAAGGGCGTTTCGGCCAACGGCAAGAACGTCAACGGTGTTCGCGACGCGGAGTCGCCGAAGGCCCTGCGTGCCGTGCTGCGCAAGGATGGCGTGTCCGTCATGTCCTTCGAGCTGTCGCGTGGCGGCAAGCAGCAAAAGGAAGCGAACGCCAAGAAGGGCGGACTGTCGAAGGACGTCGACCTCGGCGGCCTGTTGGGCGGCGTCAAGAAGACAGAGATCGCGGCATTCACGCGCCAGATGTCGACGCTGCTGAGGAGCGGCATCCCGCTCGCCGAGGCGCTCGGCGCGCTCGTCGAGCAGGTCACGAACGTCCGATTCAAGACGCCGCTGTCCGAGGTGAGGACGAACGTCAACGAAGGTATGTCGCTCGCGGACGCGCTCGCGAAGCATCCGCGGCTGTTCGACGAGCTGTTCGTGTCGATGGTCCGCGCGGGCGAGGTTGCCGGCAACCTCGACGAGGTCCTCACCCGCCTCGCGGACTTCCTCGAGTCGTCGCAGAAGCTGAAGTCGAAGATCCAGGGCGCGATGATCTACCCGATCGTCATGCTCGTGGTCGGTGTGATCATCATGGGCGTCCTGATGGTCAAGGTGATTCCCGAGATCACCTCGATGTTCACGCAGCAGGGCAAGACGCTGCCGTGGAACACGCGCGCCCTCATCTGGGTCTCGAACTTCATCGGCGCGAACATCCTCTGGCTGATCCTCGGCACGATCGTGTTCATCGTGATCTTCATGCAGTGGAAGAGCTCGAAGGACGGAAAGCCGGTGTGGCACAAGTTCGTGCTCGGCCTCCCGGTGCTCGGTCAACTGGTGCGCACGATCAACGTCGGTCGCTTCGCGCGCACGCTCGGTACGATGCTGCAGTCCGGTGTGCCGATGCTGCGTTCGCTCGACACCGCGAAGCAGATCATGGGCAACGTCATCCTCCAGCGCGCGATCGACGATGCGAAGAAGGCGGTCACCGAGGGTGAATCGCTCGCCCAGACGCTGAAGAAGTCGGGCCAGTTCCCCGCCACGATGATCCACATGGTCGCCGTCGGCGAAAAAGCCGGCCAGCTCGAACAGATGCTCGAGCGTGTCGCGACGACCTACGAGGCCGAGGTCGACACCAAGCTGTCGCGCTTCACCGCGCTCCTCGAGCCCCTCATGCTCGTGTTCATGGGCGGCGCCGTCGCATTCATCGTCTTCTCGATCCTGCAACCCATCATGGACCTCGGTCAGATCTCGGGCCCGAAGTAGCAAGCGCGTAGCAGCGCGAACGCGCTGCGCAGGCAAATGAAACGAAGGAGAACTCAGATGCAAACGAACCTCGAAACCCGCCTCCAGAACCTCCGCAACGCCCGCCGTCGCCGTGCCAAGCGGGGCATGACGCTCCTCGAGATCATGATCGTGCTCGCGATCCTCGCGCTCGTCATGGGTCTCGTCGTCGGTCCGCGCGTCATGAAGATGTTCGGTCAGAGCAAGGGCGACATCGCGAAGCTCACGGCGAAGAAGTACGCCGACGAAGCGTACCCGTCGTGGTCGACGGCGAACCCGAGCAAGGCCTGTCCAGACAAGCTCGAGGACCTCAACGAGTTCATGAACAGCAAGGACATCAAGGATCCGTGGGGCAACCCGTACAAGATGTTGTGCGGCCAGAACGCGCCCGCCGGCGTGAAGGGCATGGGCATCCAGTCCAACGGAGAGGACGGCAAGGAAGGCACGTCCGACGACATCAAGTCGTGGGAGTGAGCTCCACGTAACGCACCACCTCGGCCATGGCACGCAGGTCGCGACATAACGTTCCCTTCGCGAAGGGAATGACCGTCCTCGAGATCATGATCGTCCTGGCGATCATCGGGATGGGCGCGATCCTCGTGCGGTCGGGGTTCCGCATGATCTCGAAGGCGGATCTCGTCGAGAACGCCACGGAGATGGCAGGCATCTTGAAGCGAACGAACCAGCTCGCGATCGAACACGGCGAAATGCATCGCGTCGTGTTCGACTTCGAGAAGGGCGCGTACGTCGTCGAGGTCTGTCAGGGCGCGACGGCGATCATGCGGAACGAGAAGCTGATCAAGGATCCCGAGCAGGTCAAGGCGGCGCTCGAGCGCGGCAAGCAACGCCTCGCGCAAATGCCCGAGGACGCGCTCGCCGCTGGCGACGCGGAGGAGGCGACGAAGCGCGCGACGGCGATCGCGGGCCACCACGTCGCCGATCGTCAGTGCGCTCCCGCCACCGACGCGGTCACCGGCGCGGTGGGCAAGGCGGGCTGGGCGCGCCAGCTGTACAAGGACAAGGGGATCAAGCTAAAGCGCATCTTCGTGCAGCACCGCGAGGACGCGGTCACGAAGGACCACGAAGCGATCTACTTCTTTCCGATGGGTTCGGCGGAGAAGGCGGTCGTCGAGCTGACCGATGGGAGCGAGACGTTCACGATCCTCGTCCACGGACTCACCGGACGCGTCGAGCTTCGCGATGGCGAGCTCGAGAGCGTCGACGATCACATGATGCGGAACGCGATGGGCGACAAGGACGCCGCTCGCGACGGCGCGGAGGACCGATGACGAGTCCGATGCACATCGGACGCGTAGCGCCGCCGAACGGCGTAGCACCGCCGCGATCGACACGTCGATCGCGCGCCGCTCGTCGAGGCTTCACGCTGCTCGAGGTCATGGTCGGCCTCGCGCTGCTCGGGCTCGCGCTGACCGTGCTGATGAAGAGCGCGGCGGGCAGCATCTTCAACGCGCGGCAGGCGCAGATGATGGGCGTCGTCACCGATCTCGCGCGCGGCAAGATGAACGACCTCGAAGAGACGCTGCTCAAGGACGGCTTCTCCGAGACGGGTCTCGCCGACGCGACCGACGAGTGCACGGACTGGGAGAAGTTCGAAGATGAAGGATGGCCGGGTGTCGAGTGGTGCGCGAAGATCGAGCAGGTCGAGCTGCCGAGCTGGGATCAGATCCAGGCGCTCGCCCAAGGGCAGGGGTCAGCGCAAGCAGCGGCCGCGGGCTCGGACTCCGACGGCTCGGGCGGTGGCTTCATGGACAGCGCGCTCGGCGGCATGCTCGGTATGCTCGGCGGCGGCTTCGGCGGGACCGGCGGCACCGGCGGCGACGACATCGAGAGTGCGACCGGCGGAGCGTTCATCCAAGGCCAGTACTCGATGGTGCAGGAGGTCCTGAAGGTCTCGATCCGGAAGGTCTCGCTGTTCACGCGCTGGGAGATCATGGGCCGCAAGCGCGACATGCAAGTCGTCGCGTTCTTCACCGACGCCGCGGCGATGGACAAGGTGCTCATGGGCCTCGGCTCGCAGGAGCTGCCCGAAACCGGCACGGGGTCGGGGTCGGGGTCGGGATCCGGCAGCGGCTCTGGGAGCGGAAGCGGCACGCGTGGCACGGGTGGCAGCCGCGGCGGCGGCACTGGGTCCGGCACGGGTGGAACGGGCGGAACCGGCGGCGGAGGACGAGGCGGATGATGAAGCGCAGCGCCCCGGTGTCACAGATCCGAGCGGTCCGGCCTCGTGGACGGAGCGGTCTCACGCTGATCGAGGTCATGATCGCGAGCGCGATCATGGTCATCATGATGGGGCTCGCGTGGCGCACGATCTCGAACACGTCGACGGCGAAGAAGACGTTCGAGAAGTACGAGGAGCGCAATCACGAGCTGCGCATGGCGGTGGGACGCATCGTCGCCGACTTCCAGCACGCGTATCTGTCCAAGAACGAGGATGGCCTCGCATCGCACCCGCGCACGATGTTCGTCGCGAAGTCGGGCCGGTTCCCTGACATCCGGTTCTCGACGATGGGTCATCGTGTCCTGTGGGCCGATGCCAATGAATCCGAGCAGACCGTCATCCAGTACATGACGCGCAATAACCCGAAGACGCCGGGCGCGACCGACCTCGTGCGCCGCGAGCAACGCCGGCACTCCAACGAGCCTCCGGATGACCTGGCGTCGGAGTACGACGTCCTCTTGACCGACGTGCAGGAGCTCAAGCTCGAGTACTGGAACTGGAAGAACGTCGAGTGGCAGGACACGTGGGACTCCACGCAGTCCGATGGACAAAAAGGCATGCTTCCGAGCCGCGTGCGCATCACTGTCACGACCAAGGACCCGGGCGGCAACGAATACAAGCTCTCCACGCAGGCACGGATCGTGATGCAGGAAGCGTTGAGCTTCGTCCAATGACCAGACCGACGCACATCTGGACCTTCCTGACGACGCCCCGGACCCTGGGGCGCGGGAAGGCACGGCCCGTGTCGCGACGGCGTCGGCGCCGTCGCCGTGGCGTCGCGCTCGTCACGGTGCTGCTCGCGATCGCGTTCACCATCGTCCTGTCGAACCAGTTCGGCAGCTCGACGAACATCGACCTCATCGCGTCGGCGAACTATCGCGATCAGATGCGTGCGCACTTCCTGGCGCGGAGCGCGTCGAACCTGTCCGAGCTCGTCATTCGCCTGCAGCAGCGCATCGACAACGTCAAGGAGCTGCGCGGCACCGTACAGATCACCGACTTCGCGGATCAGGTGCTGCTCGCGTTCTGCGGCAGCTCCGAAGAAGTCATGGCCGCGGTCGGGTTCGACTCGACGACCGCGCGCGGACTCGGCGCGGACGTCGGGACGTGCGGCATCGTCGGCCAGATCACCACCGAGGACGACAAGCTGAACCTCAACTGCGCGAACGGCAACGACGCCACTGCGGCGACGCTGAAGTCGGCGATGGACGCGCTGGTCTACTTCCCCGCGTACGACCCGGTGTTCGAGGAAGCCGACGCCGAGGACTGGCGCCGTGATCGCGCACAGCAGGTCGCGTCGATCATGGACTACATCGACTCGAACACGCTGCGGAACCGCGACCGCGGAACGACCGAGGACTACGGCTACGAGAGCCTCAAGGATAACTACAAGGCGAAGAACAACTACATCGACACGCTCGGTGAGGTGAAGCTCGCGCGCGGCGTGGACGATCGCTTCTGGACGCTGTTCGGCTCGGCGTTCACCACGTACGGCGGCTGCAAGGTGAACATCTCCGCGCTGTCGAACAGCCAGCTGATCGCCGCGATCCTCTACCTGTCGGCCAAGAACCCGAACGACCCGCTGCTCCAGAACCCGCAGAAGCTATTCCTGCTCGCGGGGCTCGTCGCAAAGGCGAAGCAGTTCGGCATGCAGTTCACCAACACCGACGACTTCGTCGAGTTCGTGAAGGATCCGGCGGGACAGCTCGGTGCGCTCGCGGGGCAGAGCTCGTTGGCGGGCAGCGCCGCGAACGCCGCGGTGTCGGCGGGCATCCCCGGCCTCCCGCCCGGCGAGAAGATCGGGCTCGAGCTCGACAAGGCCAAGCTCGGACAGATGGTGACGGCCGGTCCGCGTCGCACGTATCGCGTGCAGGCGTGGGGTGAGATCGAGCGCAAGCAGAAGAGTGCCGATGGGTCGCCGGTGTTTCCGCCGATCCGCTCGACGATCACGGGCGTCTGGGACACGAGAGTCGTGCTCCAGAACGCTCGCAAACCCCCACAGCCGAAAGGCGCGTGGGTGTTCATGAGGGAAGACTGATATGGCGAGTCGCGTCTTTGCCGTCGATCTGGGCGCGTGGAGCGTCAAGCTGGTCATCGCCAGCCCGGGCATCCGCGGCGCGATGCCGCTGGCCGTCGTCGAGCGGCTCGTGCCGCCGGGCGACGAGCCGTCGGAGACCCGCGCGAAGGCCGTGCTCGCGCAGCTCATCGCCGAGCTGCGGCTCAAGGACGATACGGGCTACATCGGCGTGTACGGCGATCAGGTCTTCACGCAGGTGCTCGAGTTCGGGTTCAAGAACCTGCGCCGCGCCGAGCTCGAGAAGGCGGTCGGCAACGAGCTCGAAGGCGTCGTGCCCGTCGATCTCGAGGACATGGTGTACGCGTTCGAGCCGATCCCGACGCCACCCGCACATGCAGGCGGGCCCGTGCAGGGCGCCACACACGGGCGTGTCGCGCCGGCGACGAATGGCATGCGCGTGCTCACGTACGCGATGCGCAAGGATCGCGCGGAGCATCTGATCGCGCTCGGCGCCGAGTGTGGCTTCGAGCCACGCGGCGTCCTGCCATGCGGTGGGGCGGCGGTGCGCCTCGTCGCGCACACGCCGTCGCTCGCGCAGGCGCGCATCGACGGTGCGGTCGCGGTGATCGACATCGGTCACGAGCGCACGGACGTCGTGGTGGTCGCGCAGGGCAAGGCGATCTTCTCGCGCAGCATCGGCCGCGCGGGCAAACACGTCACCGACGCGATCATGAAGCACTGGAAGCTGCCATGGGTCGACGCGGAGCGCGCGAAACACTCCGACGGCTTCGTCGCGTCGAACGTGGAGCCGGCCACGTCGGATGCGTGGGCGCGCATCCACCACGTCACGATCAGCGAGCTCGCGCCGTTCGCGCGCGACCTTCGCCAAACGCTCGCGGCGTGCCGTGCAAAGACGGGCTTCGCGCCGATCACCGCCCTGCTCGTCGGCGGCGGTGCACGGCTGCGCGGTCTCGCGTCGTTCCTCGGCGAGCAGCTGCAGATTCCGGCGTGGCGTCCGTCGCAGGAGGACATCGTCGCGCTCGCCGGGCCCAAGCTCGGCGCCGGCACGCTAGATTCGCAGAGCCTGCCGATCGACGCGGCGGCGATGACGCTCGGCATGGCGTACGACTGCGCCGGCGGTCGCCCGATGTTCGATCTGCGCAGCGGATCGCTCGCGGTCAAGATGGACCTCGGGTTCCTTCGCCAGAAGGCGGTGCCGCTCGGCGCGGCGCTGATCGCGGTGTTCGCGTTCGCAGCGGGCAGCGCGTACGCGGATCTGTACCGGTTGAAGAAGGCCGAGAAGATCCTCGCGCAGCGCCTCGCGAACGACTCGCAGGACGTGTTCGGCGAGGCGAAGACGGCGAAGGCCGTGCTCGCGGCGAGCGGAGCCGGTGGTGCGGCCGGCGGATTCTCTCCGCTGCCCAAGGCCAGCGCGTACGACGTGCTCCTCGAGATCAGCGCGCACGTGCCACCGAAGGACAAGATCACGCTCGATATCGATCAGATCCAGATCGACGATCAGAAGGTCGACATCAGCGGTACGACGAAGTCGGCCGAGGGTATCGACAACCTTGTCAGCGAGCTGAAGAAGATCGAGTGCTTCAAGGAAGTGAATCGTGGACCGACGGACACGCAGTCCGACGGCACCAAGCGATTCAAGCTCACCATCCCCATCGCGTGCATGTGAGGTAACCGATGTCGAACATCTCCGAACGCGCTCGTGATTTCTGGGACCGCATCTCGCCGCGCGAGCGAGCGATGGTGGTCATCCTCGGTGCCTGCACGCCGATCATCCTCGCCGTCTGGCTCGGCCTCAATATTCACGACGGTCTCGTCGCGAAGGAAGCGAACAACGAGCAAGCGCGGCGCGCACTCAACGTGCTCGCGGATCTCAAGGCACGCGGCCCGGCCACGCCGACCGACGATGTCGTCGCCACGATGGGCGTGGAGCCGCTCAGTCTCGACACCTATCTAACCAACGCGGCGCAGAAGGCCGGCTTCACGCTCAAGGGCACGACGCCGCGCAATCCAGTGCTGAAGAACGGCTTCGTGACGAACTCCGTCTCGTGCACGGTCTCCGACCTGACGATCGATCAGCTGAAGAAGTTCCTGCAGGAGATCGAGAGTGCCTCGAAGGTCGTGCTCGTCACGCGCCTCGACGTTCGTCGTGACAACCGTGACAAGGAGAAGCTCGACGCGACGCTCGAGGTCTCGACGTATTCGAAGGAGCCGCCGCCCAAGGGCGAGGGCACCAACGGCAGCTCGGAGAAGAAGAGTTAGCGATGGCGAGAGTCACAATTCCCCGGCTTCCGCAGATCGGACCGCGCACCAAGAAGGTGCTCAAGGTCGTCGCGTATATCGTGCTCGCGCTCGTCACGTTCGTGTTCGCGCTGCAGCTGACCTTTCCGTACAACCGCGTGAAGGACAAGGTCATCGAGGCGCTGTCGTCGAAGTACGACGTCACGATCTCGAGCGTCGAGCGCGGCATCATGCCCGGCAAGCTCACGTTCAACGCGGTCACGCTGCGCACGCGCCCTGCGAAGGCCGACGAGGTCGCGACGACGTTCTTCATCAAGAAGCTCGAGATCAGCGCCGGCATCTTCGCGTTGATCGGAGGGACCGCCTCCGTCGACATCGACGCCGAGATCGGACCGGGCCGTATCCGCGGCACCGTCGCGATCTCGAAGACCTCGACGGCGATCGACATCGAGGGCAGCGATCTCCCATCGGCGATACTGCCGATGCGCGAGCTGATGGGCCTGCCGATGTCCGGCAAGATCGCGTTCGGCGTGAACCTCACGCTGCCGAACGAGAAGTCCAAGAGCAGCACCAAGATGCTCCCGAACTGGCAGAAGGCGAAGGGAGCGTTCTCTTTCAACTGCGCGAACAACTGCACGTTCGGCGACGGCAAGACGAAGTTGCGCCCGAAGCTCAAGAACTCGCGGAGCCAGGCGTTCGCCGCCGACGGCATCGATTTCGGCAAGGTCAACGTCACGTCGATGATGGCGCACGTGACGATCAAGGACGGCATCCTCGAGCTCGACAAGTTCGACGCGAAGTCCGAGGACGGCGAGCTCCACGTCGACTTCCAGGTCACGCTCGCGCCGCAACTAGACGACGGTATGGTCGCGGGCTGCCTCCGCTTCAAGGGCAGTGACATCCTGCTCAAGAAAGAGCCCCGCACGCACGCCGCGCTCTCCACGACGGGCGCCAACCTCGGCCCCGACGGCCTGTTCCACATTCGCCTCGACGGCAAGTTCAAGGAGATGAAGCGCCTTGCGCAGACCTGCGGTCCCGCGCTCAAGGGCGGCAACATGGACGATCCGGCGAATCCGTCGAACAACAACACGGGCAACTCGCGCCCGACGATCACGGTGCAGCCGACCGACACGCCGGCCGCGGGCTCTGCCAACATGAAGAACCTGCCGTCGGCGCAGATCAACCCGCCACCGCCGACGGTCCCCGTCGCCGATGCCGCGACCGCCGACAACTCGCCGCAGCCGCCGGGCCCGGTCATCGAGCAGAACGGCAGCGGCAGCGCGCAACCCGAGGGCTTGGTGCAACCGATCCCGCCGGGCGAGCCGCTACCGCCCGGGCCAGACCCCGCGTCCGAGAATGCCAATCCGTAGGGCGGCGAGAGCTCACGATCCAGCGCCCGAGGAAGTGACCGTCCGGAAGTCTACGGACCACGTCGATCCGTGAAGATCATCGCTGCAGCGAAGATCGAGACCAGCGAGTTCATGCGGCGTCCAGGCTAGGCAGCCTGCCTAGGCAAGACCGAGGGACACGCCATATCCGCGCGGATCGCCAGCGCGTGATGCGGGCATGTCGGTTGCTGACGGTATCCGCATGCACCGCACAATGACGTTCGCCACCGGCGCTCTGCTCGCCACTCTCTTGACCTCCAACGCACACGCAGATGTCGTCGGAGATCGCGTCGTCCTCGTTCAAGGCACGAACGGCTGTCCTGCTGGCGAGGTTGGCTTCCAGCGTCTCCACCAATCACCCGATGGAACGTCGAGGTTGGAGGCGACCGAGTTTCAGGTGCCGGCGGGCAAGTATCTCGAGGTCACGAACGTCGAGTACTCGCTTCCGCACTGGACTGGCTACGCCATCGGCTACCAGCAGTCGCTCGGCATTTTCGGCCGCCAACGTGCCGGCGCGTCTTCGATCGCGATCTTCACCGCGACGTTTGCGAACAGCAACCTCCTCGAGATCGACGAGCGTGGCAATGCAGTCGGAGCGGGTTCGTTCGTGGCTCAGAATTCCGCGACGCACGTCGTGGCCTTTCCCGTCGGCCCGCTCGTGGGTACCGCGCTACGCGTGTGCGCGAAATCGGAGGCTGGCTTCTGGGTGCACGACGGCCGTGTACAGATCCGCGGTCGGCTCGTGACGGCGGATCCGACGTTTCTGCCTCCGCCGGGCAGTACTGCGCGATGAGGTCGCGCAGCCCCGCTGAAGCAACGAAGTGCAATCCGCGATCGCCGGAGATCCTCGCGGGGTCCTGTCACGACCTGAAGACACCGCGTGGGCATCGCTAGCGACGCTGCGATGACGCAGATGATCGATTCGTGCATCCCCTCGAGCTGAAGGATCTCGAAGGAAGGGATACGATGTCTGCGTGGACTCCACCGTCACTGGCGGAGAACCGGCTTGTGCCGGGGACGAACGCGATTGGGCTCTGCTCGTCAGCGGCGCCGACATCACGCGCGTGTTCGTGCTGCCCGCGCGCGGCGAGGTGGTGATCGGTCGCGACCCTTCGTGCGAGGTCGCTCTCGATCACGAACGCCTGTCGCGTCGTCACGTCCGGATCGTGACGGGAGACCGCAGAACCGTCGAGGATCTGGGTAGCCGCAACGGGACCTTCCTGCGGGGTGCGAAGCTGACCACTCCCAGCGACGTGGTGCCCGGCGAGCCGATCCTGTTCGGTCCGTTCACGGCGGTGATCGTCTCGCGCGCCGTGTCCACGGCGCGAGCAGTGGTGGGCGGCTCCCACGTCGCGATCACAGATCCCATGCTCCCCGATCCCGGACCGCTGATCCTCGCGGTCGCGAAGGCGCAGGTGAGCATCGTGATCGGTGGCGAGACCGGCGCGGGCAAGGAAGTGCTCGCGCGCGCATTGCACCGACTGTCCGGACGCGCGGGGCCGATGCTCGCGATCAATTGCGCGGCGCTGTCGCCGGCGCTGCTCTAGAGCGAGCTGTTCGGTCACGTGCGTGGCTCGTTCACCGGGGCCGTCACCGACAAGGTGGGCCTCCTCGAGGCGGCCGCCGGCGGCACGGTGCTGTTCGACGAGATCGCCGAGCTGCCGCTCGAGCTACAAGCCAAGCTCCTACGCGTGGTCGAGACACGCGAGGTGACTCGTGTCGGCGCTGTGCGGACCGCAGCGGTCGATGTCCGCTTCATCGCGGCGACGCACGAGGACCTACTCGCGGCGAGCCAGGCCGGCAAGTTCCGGCGCGATCTGTTCTACCGCCTCGCGGGAATCACGCTGACGATCGCGCCGCTGCGCGACCGCCGCGAACAACTCCCGGTACTCGCCGCTCGGTTTGCAGGCGATGCCACCCTCGGTGCCGCGGCACTCGCGTGTCTTTCCGCGCACGATTGGCCCGGGAACGTGCGCGAGCTGCGCAACGTCATCGAGCGCGCGGCGCTGCTCGCCGGTGGTGGCGAGATCCTGGCGGAACACATCCTCCTCGATCCGACGACACCGAGGGCTGCTACTCCGGGCGCTGACGAGCTGACCGCTGCGCAGCTCGCCGAGCGCGAGCGGATCATCGCCGCGCTCGACGCCTGCGCAGGGAACCAGGGTCAAGCCGCGAAGGAGCTCGGGATCTCCCGCGCGAACCTCGTGAACAAACTCGCGCTGTACAAGGTTCCGCGTCCGCGGGACAAGAAGCGCTGACGGTGAGCGCCGCGGAGACGATCAAACCCGGAGATCGCATCGGCCGATTTGTCGTCGTCAGGCATCTCGGCGCGGGTGGCATGGGCACCGTGTTCGAGGCGCGCGATCCGGAGCTCTCGAGAGCGGTCGCGATCAAGCTCGTGATCGATCGCGACGCTGATCCGATCCGATTGCTCCGCGAGGCGCAGGCGCTCGCCCGGATATCGCACCCGAACGTCGTCGCGATCTACGAGCTCGACAGTCACATCGACGACGTGTTCGTGGCGATGGAGCTGATCGACGGTGTCACGATCGACCGCTACATCCTCGACAACAAGTGTGGCTGGCGCGAGGTGATCGCGCTGTACATGCAAGCGGGTCGCGGAATATGCGCTGTCCACGAGCAAGGCCTCGTACATCGGGACATCAAGCCGTCGAACCTGCTCGTCGATCGCGACGGGCGTGTGCGCGTCGGCGACTTCGGCCTCGCTCGCCGCGATGACGGCGAGGGCAGCGTGCCTTCCGGCGAAGTGGAACGACGCACGCCCGTGAGCTCCGCCGCCGACACGGTCGAGGGCCCCACGGCGACCTCGCTCGACTCGCAGCCCGATTCGCGGCCCGGCGTCGCACGAGCCGAGCGCGGAGCCCTCGACGCGCAGATCACGGCGCACGGCGCGGTGGTCGGTACGCCGCGCTACATGGCTCCCGAGCAACACGCCGGCGGCAAGGTCACTCGCGCTGCGGATCAGTACGCGTTCGCGGTGGCGCTGTGGGAAGCCGTGTACGGCAAGCTTCCAGATGATCACCGGGAGGCGCCGGCGCGGGCGGGTGTGCCCGCGTGGGTAGAGCGCGTCCTCGCGCGCGCTCTCGCGCCGGTGCCATCGGCACGATGGCCGACCATGGCCCAATTCCTCGACGAGCTCGAGCGCGCGCCGCGGCGCCGCAGGCGGATCGCGATCGGCGCCGGCGGGGGCGTTGTCGTCGCGGTCGCGACGGCGGCGGTGTTCGGCCTCGGCTTGTTCGACGCGGCCAAGGTCGACTGCGAGCGAGCGGCGGATCCGATCACCGCGGCGTGGACCGCTGATACGCGCGCACGGATCACGTCCGCATTCGGCGATCTCGGTACCGCGTGGGCCCCGACGGTAACGCCGGTGATCGATGGACTCGATCGCTGGGGCGAGCGCGCGAAAGAGGTGCGCATCGAATCGTGCCGCGCAACGCACGTGCGCGGGAGCCAGACCGCCGTGCTCCTCGACAAGCGGACGGCGTGTCTCGATGGCCAGCAGGCGGTGTTCGATGCGCTCGTGGCGGTGCTCGTAAAGGCCGATCGCTTGGTCGCCGAGCGTTCGCTCGTTGCGGTCGAGCGCCTGCCCGGCCCCGAGACATGCACCGCAGCTCGTCTGATCGACGCGACTGTGGTGCGCGCAGGTCCGATCGATGCGGCGATCGCGGAGGCGACCGTCGCGGTCGAGCTCCAGCGTCCAGACGCCGGCACGCTGACCGAGCGGCTCGTAGACACGACCAAGGCCTCACCGCCCGCGCTCCGCGGCCGCGCGCATCTACTTCGCGCCCGCGTGCTCACGGCGAAGGACCCGAAGGCCGCACGCGCCGAGCTCGACGCAGCGCTCGCCGACGCCGCGTCGTCGCGAGATTCTGGTCTCGAAGCCGACGTGATGATCACGACGCTACTGATCGCCGCGGACAGCGAGTCTGCCGATCGGATCGATGCATTGCTTCCCGCCGCGCGGGCGGCCGTGACTCGTGCCGGCGATCCGCGGCCACTCGCGCACAGCCTCTCGCTCGCCGAGGTGGGCGTCCACGTGCGCCTCGGTCGTGCCGAGCAGGCGAAAGAAGCGTGCACTCGAGTCACGAACCTCGCCGACGCTGCAAATGCCAACTTCGCCGCCGCCGACTGTGGGTGTAAGAACGCGTTGCTCCTCCGCGATCCGGAGGAGGTCACCGCATGTGCAGGTGCCGTCGAGATCGCGCGGAAAGTGCTGGGCCCTGGCCATCCCCGTACCGCGGATCTGACCCACAACTGGATCACGGCGCTCGTCCGGCGCCGCAAGCTCCCCAAGGCCGAGACGGAGTCCCGCGCGAACATCGCGCTGTGGACGTCATTGTATGGCCGCGACTCCAGGCACGTTGTCAGCGGGCTACAGCTGCTCTCGGTCGTGCAGGATCGCGCCGACCAGATCGCCGAGTCGCGCGCGACTCTCGAGGAAGCGCTCGCGATCAGCGACCGCATCAACGGCACGGACAGTCCCATGCGGGTGGGCCTGTTGCTCGAGCTCGCCGATCGCGCGCTGCAGCAAAAGGATCGTGCGGCGATCGAGTATGCAGAGACGGGGCTCGCCGCCTCGGAGCGATTGTTGGGCGCCGAGCATCGCGATCTCGCCGCAGTCCTGATCGTCCACGCAAGGGCACTCGCTCTCGATCCCACGCTGATACAACGCGCGCGCGAGTCATGGGGCCGAGCGCTCGCTGTGGCGGAGAAGCGCGCGGGACCGAAGAGTATTATGTTCGGTACGACGCTCGAGAGCTACGCGTACTTTCTCGTGGGGCAGGAAGAGCTCCTCGAATCCCTCGAGCCCGCCCAGCGCTCGGTGGAGGTCTTCGACGCGGCGGGCGACTCCTACATCGCGGGGAAGAACGAGATCCTCGTCGCCGAGATCTACATGGAGCTGAAGCGCATGTCCGAGGCTCGCGCGTGGCTGACCAAGGCGCGCACGCGGTTTCTCGCGCGCAGTGATGAGAAGAGCAAAGGGAAGCTCGTCGAGATCGACGCGCTCCTCGCGAAGGCGAAGTGAGCTGACTAGTCACGCCGCCTAGGCAACTCGACAGCAGGATCCCTCTGCACACGATCATTCGAAGGGTTGCAGCGGCCCGCGGGTTGCTGAGGCGTTCGCCATGAAGCAACTCATCATCACGTGTGCAGTCGCAGTCGTTGGCTGCGTGACCCCCCTCGAAACCAGCTCGACCGAGCAACACGAGGAAGTCATCCTCATCGAGGAGCAGATACCGAACTGCTCCGTGCTCGGCGGCAACTACGTAGCCGCGGTCGAGGGCGGCAGATGGGTCTGTCAGTGCATCGCGTTCTGCTCGGACCCCCCGGAGCCGGGGCACGACCCGGGCGGACCATGGGGCGGCGGCGGTGGTGGCGGTGGCGGAGGCGGTCGCGGCGACGGCGAGTCCAAGGACGACAGCAACGACGATCCGAGCGCATGCCTCTCGGATTGCCAGACCGAACGCAACAGAGACAAGCACGAGTGCATCGCCGACCACGCGCACGACCTCTGTCGCTACGGCCTGTCGAATCCCGACGGCACGGACATCCCCGCCGTGTGCAAGCTCCTCCCGGCCCTCCCGGTATGCGTGCAAGCGTTCGTCGAGTGCGAGCTGGGCTGGCAGTTCGGGGGCCACCCGAATACCAACGTTTCCCGGCAGTGGTGTGACCTCTGGGCCAGCAACTCGATGAATACCTCGTGCACCCCGAAATGCTTCGCAGGAATGGAGGGCGCCACCTGCGACGCGAGCGTCGAGGGCCAGACCACGATCGACGACGGGACGCTCGACGGCGAGGGAACCTGCTGGGGGGAGAAAGGGAGCAACACGAACTGCGCGTCGCCGGATCAGGTGTCATGCCAGTACGGATCGGATGCGAACGACTAGAGCGCCCCTCTTCCCGCGGCGCATGGCGCCGGTTCATTCCGAGGGAGCTCTCGCCGGTGAGTGAGGGCTCCTGTTACGGCCCCAACCCCACCCACGTCGAGCCGTCGTCGCCGAACTCCTTCTTCCAGATCGGCACGCTCTCCTTGAGCCGCTCGATCATCTGGCGGCACGCATCGAACGCCTCGGCGCGATGCGGTGCCGCGGCCGCGATCACGACCGCGAGATCACCGACGGCGAGCGAGCCGACGCGATGCTCGACGGCGAGGCGCGCGCTCGGCACTGCCGTCTCGATCGTTTCGATGATGCGCGTCATCTCCTTCACCGCCATGCTCGCATACGCGGAGTAGTCGAGCCGCACGACGGTCTTGCCACGCGCGTGATCGCGCACCATGCCTGTAAACGTCACCACGCCGCCCATCCCCGGCCCGCTGACCGCGGACACGACACGGTCGAGCGACAGCGGTGTTTCGAGTAGCAGCACGTGGTGCGCGCCGCCCGCGACCGGCGGGATCAGCGCTAGCTCGTCGCCCTCGGCGAGCGGGTGATTGTCGTCGGCGAAGTCCTGGTTGACGGCCACGCGGAACTTCGTGCGGAGCGTCGCGATCGGCTCGTGCCTTCGCGCGAGCTCCGAGATCGCGTCCTGCACACGCGCGCCTTCCGCGAGCTCGAGCGACTCCTCGTCGATATGGAGGCGCTCGCGGAGCACCGCGAAGTAGAGAACCGTGACACGCATGCCCTCAAGGCTACATTTGCCGGCATCGTGCGGGCATCGCGCGGGAACTGATCGTGCGTCGATTGCACGAGGCGACGGACGATCGCCACGATGCCACTCTTGTGCGTCCTCGCCTGCCGCGTGAAGGCCAGGTCGAACAGCGTCGATACGGTAGCGCGGATGTCGGCGTCCATCGCACCTCGGCTGACGCGGCGATAAACGGAAGGGCGACTCACACACGTTTACAGTTTGTGAAGCCAGTGCGCGAACTGATCGGGGCACGTTAGCCTCCTTTCAGCAACGTAGGCTTGGCACGAGTCGTGCGTTGTTGCTCGGCGATGAAGAGGCCCCAACCGCGAACGCTGCGTGTTGTACAACTCGATGCGAAGCGCCTCGCGAGGGCCCACGGTGGTCGCGGGATCGTAAAGGGGTACATCCAGTGCGATACCTGTTGGCAGGACACCCAGGGTTGGGACTACTGCCCGAACTGTGGCGAGCCTGTCAACAACGAAGCATGAGCCTCAGGCTGGCGGTTGCTTCGTACGTCTTCGACACGGCGATGCACTAGCGCGCCGCGCACCCGACGATGGGTGGGCGATACGCTGACCCAATGACCGGCGAGAACGCATCGTTGATGATCGATGACAACTCGCACACGACGCTCGGTACGCCAACAAAGACGACGTCGACAGGAACGAGCGTGTGCACGTTCATCGAGGCCTGGGCGCGCGACAGCGTCGTGTTTGTCACCGTCGCGTAAACTGTCTGCGGGCCTTGGGTCATGGCGAAGAGCGACGACGCGACTCATCTGAAGCAGCTGTTCACCGCGATCAAGAAGGTGATCCGCAAGATCCCGAAGGGCAGTGTCGCGACCTATGCGCAGGTCGCCGAGCTCGCCGGCATCCCGAACGGCGGGCGGATCGCCGCGGCCGCGCTCAAGACGAGCACGCCTGCCGACGCGTTGCCGTGGCAGCGCGTGATCGGCAAGGCCGGAAAGCTGCGCGGACGGATCGCGATTCACGATCCGGTCGGCGCCGCGATCCAGAGACAGCTACTAACGACCGAGGGCGTCGAGATCGGTGAGTCCGGTCTCGTCGCCCTCGATGTCCACGGTTGGTTGATCGCTTCGAAGCCGAAGCCTCGCGCTGCCGCTAGCGTCGGATCCGCCCGCGGCGTATCGCCTCGACGACGGTCCGGGTCGAAGCTCCGGACCTCGTCATCACGACGTTGAGCTCGAGCTCGCTCGGCGATCAACTCGTTGGTTCGTCGCCCTTCGTTCGTGGCGATCTCCTGACGCTGAACAAGAACGTCGTGATCGTCGCGATGTTCGCACCCGTGAACAGGAACGGCGTGTACGACGGAACGATGAACGTGGGGATCGTCCAGAGAACGAGAACGATCGCGACAAAGAGCATCCAGCGGAATAGGAAGATCGATCCGAGTGCCCAGGCCGCGCCGAGCAGGATCAGATCAGTGCGAAGGACGGTGGTGATGGTGGCCGCGGGCTCGAACACCGAGACCGTTCGATGCGCGACCATGGCACCGATCGTGATGGCCACGAACGCGACCACCTTCCGAGCGAACCCCGAGCGCTCGATCCGGCGCCTCAGGGCGATGGCCGCCGCGCCCACGAGGACGAGCATTCCTACAACGAGGATCAAGCTCGTCGCGATCGTCACGCGGTCGATCATCGCGATGTAGACGGTCAGGCCAGCGACTGCCACGACGAGGAAGGCCGCGACGATCGTACGCACGGATGCTTCGACGTCAGGATCGTGATCCTGGGCGAGCCTCGCCAGGCGGTCGAGCTCCCTGCGCTCTGCAGCCAGCTGGGCCTCGAGTGCAGCGATCTCGCGTTCCAGGCCTGGATCCGGAACCTCCAGGTCACCGATCATCGCGCGCGCTGCTTCGGCATCGCGGCGATCGAGCTCGACGCGGACGGCGAGGGTCACGCACTGAACGAGCCCCTCTTTCACCGCCGGGTTCTCCGCCCAGGCGCTGCGTGCCTCGAGGAATGCGAAGCGGCTCTCGGCAACGAGCCGACGCACGGTGGCTAGATCACGGGCCTCTGGCGCGAGGTCCGCGGCGGCCTGGAGCAGAGCCAACCTCTCCTGGCCCTTTCGGGCGAGGAGCCGCGATCCGCGGTGGCGCACGTGATCGTCGAGCGCTTCGCCGAACGCGTGAGCGCTCTGCGGGCGATCGTCTGGATGGCGCGACAACGCACGACGGCACAACTCGGCGAGCTCCGGCGGAATGTGCGGCGGCAGTGTCGGCGGCACTCCTCGGTGTGCGCTTCGCAACACGTCGGGGAGTGAGGCTCCACGATGAGGCGGCACGCCGACGAGGATTTCGTGCAGCGTCGCGCCGAGGAGGTAAACGTCCGATCGTTCGTCCGCGACACCGTCGAGCATCTCCGGTGCGACATACGCAGGGGTTCCGGCGAACGCCCGTCGGACCGTGGAGCCACTCTTGACCGCGATTCCCCAGTCGACGAGGTAGACCTCGCCGAACTCCCCGAGCATCACGTTCTCGGGCTTGATGTCACGGTGGAGGACTCCCCGGCTGTGCGCGAACGCGATGGCGTGTGTGACCTTCCGCAGGACCTCGAGATGAAAGAACGGACGGTCGTCCACCGCGATCTTGGCGCGTCCCCAGAAGCCATGGTCTGGGCGGTGAAGCAGGGTGTTCCACGCCACCCCCTCGACACGCTTCATGACCAGCACGGGGCGGCCACCGCCGGCATCTCCGAGCATGTGTACGGGGACGATGTTTGGATGCGAGAGCCGCCCCGTCACCACCGCCTCGTCGCACAGCGCGGCGGCTGCCTCGGAGGAAGCGGCCGTGTCCCGCAACAACTTGACCGCAACCTCGCGGTCGAGCGATCGCTGCGTCGCTCGGTACACGCGGCCCATGCCGCCTTCGCCGAGGACGTCGAGCAGGTCGATGTCCTCGTCGATCGCGCTACTCGCTGCGCCAGAGGGAAACCGGAGCCGGATGCTCGGTAGCTGCTGAGGACCTCGCAGGTTCCAATCCTCGACGTCGGCGGGAACCACGGTCGACTCCGGCGAATGTGTCGGCTTCGTCGACCGCAGGATCGCTGCTTGCGTCGCTTCGAGGGCAATCAGGTCGTCATCGAGATCGGGCACGACGCGAACGTCGCACGATTCTCGGTGACGCCCGTGCGACACCGTACCTCAGGGCACGTCTTCTTCCGCCACGTGATCGGGGGGCGCGCGCCTGGATCGCAATCGACCGACTACAGTCGGATCAACCCGCGGCGCATCGCTTCGACGACGGCCTCGGTCCGGGTCGAAGCGCCGAGCTTCATCATCACGCCGTTGACGTGGAACTTCGCCGTGTGATCGCTGATGCCGAGACGATCGGCGATCAGCTTGTTCGACAGTCCCTCGGACAACAGCTGGACGACTTGCTTCTCGCGCTCCGTCAGCTCGCCGCGCCCCTTGGTCGGAGCTCCATTGCTGTTCGCGGGAACAGCGACGGGCGGCTGGGGAACGAGGCTCTCAACGAGCGCGGTATCCATCACCGTCAAGCCACTGCGTACAGCGGCGAGCGCGGCGTGGATGCCGGGTCCGACTTGATCGCGCAGCACGACGCCACGCGCACCGGCAGCGATGGCAGGTGCAACATCGGCCTTGTCGCGGACAACGGCGACGACCGGCATCGATAGCGTGCGGAGCTCGGTGAGCCGCGCCAGCGTTTTGCTAGCGTCGACTCCCGCATCCCACAGCGCCACCTCCGCACGGTCTCGGTCGACCACATCGATCGATCCGAGCTGCTCGAGCAAGCTCGAGACGCCGGCCCGCAGGAGCGGGTCATCGGTCAAGAGTGCGACCTTGATCGGGTCGCTGACCGCGGCGATGGGAAGGGCAGGGTTGCGAGTCATGGTTTCCTCGGAACACGTTTGAAAGCTCGGCACATGACGAGCGGATGAAGACCATCCTGACGTGAACGTTAGGGTCCAAAGTGAGCACGATAAACGTGCAGGTCAACCCTGCCCGGGCAGGCAGTCCCGAGATCCTTCCCTGTCGGATTGGTTAGCAACGAAGCCGTCAGCTCACTGATTTTCCGTCGAGAACCTCGCTGATCGTCGGATGTCCTCGCGGCGAGCACCGGAGCAAGGTGAAACGGCAACGGACTGTTTCGTTGTCCCGCATCACCCCGCACGCACCACCAACGCGCGCACCACCACGAAGGTTCCTCATGGCTAACCCTGCTCCCGCTTTTGTTGCTCTCGATAACGCTCTCGCCGCCGCCGTCAAGGCCGTCGGCCCATCGGTCGTCCACGTCGCTCGCGGACACCATCAAGGAGGCACCGGCATCGTCTGGGCTGCCGACCTCGTCATCACCTCCAACTTCCACACCCCCGATCGCACACGGGTCGGCGTCGCGACCGCCGACGGCGAGCTCGACGAGCGAGAGGCCGAGGTCATCGGTCGCGATCGAGGCACCGATGTCGCGCTCCTCCGCGTGACCGGCGGTGGCCTCTCGCCAGCGACGTTCCGCGAGCTTGGCGACGTGGCCGTCGGCAATCTCGCACTCGCGATCGGTCGACCCGGTCGCACCGCACGCGCGTCGCTCCGCGCGATCGGCGTGCTCGGCCCCGAGGTCGAGACACCGAATGGCGGGACACTCGATCGCTACCTCGAGAGCGACCGCCAGATCCCGCGCGGCTTCGCCGGTGGTCCGCTCGTCACGCCCGACGGCAGCGTGCTCGGCATGAACACGCGCACGCTGATCCGAGGCGCAGATCTCGCGGTGCCGACCGCGACGCTGACGCCCGTTGTCGCCGCGCTGCTCGCACACGGCGGTGTTCACAAGGGCTACCTCGGCGTCGGTGCGTATCCTAGCAAACACGGTGCGATCGTCGCGTCGCTCGAGGACGATGGTCCCGCCGCAAAGGCCGGTCTGATCGTCGGTGACATCATCACCGAGGTCGACGGCAAAGCGATCACGGGCCCCGACTCGTTGCGCAGTGTGCTCGCCTCGCGCCCCGACAAGGCGGTGACGATCGTGCTGATCCGCGGCGGCGTGCGCACGGAGCTCGACGTCACGATCGGGCACCGCTCGTGATCGTCGAAGATCGCACCGACGAGTCTGCGATCCCGATCCCGACCGTCCCGATCGACGAGGCAGAGGTGATGGATGCGTATTCGCGCGCCGTGATCGGCGTCGTCGAGAGGGCAGGGCCGGCAGTCGTCAGCATCGAGCTCGCAGGCTCGCGCGGACAACACGCGGGCGCAGGCTCGGGCTTCGCCGTCACGCCAGATGGCTACGTGATGACGAACAGCCATGTCGTCGACGGTGCGAAGAAGATCAAGGTCAACACGCCCGCGGGGGAGACCGCCCTCGCGCGCGTGGTCGGCAACGATCCGGCGACGGACCTCGCGCTCGTTCACATCGACACGTCCGCACTCGCACCAGGCGCGTATCTGCCGATCGACGGTCGCGCGGCGCCGCGTGTCGGCCAGCTTGCCGTCGCGATCGGTAACCCGCTCGGCTTCGAGTCGACGGTGTCAACGGGCGTCGTCTCCGCGCTCGGGCGCTCGCTGCGCGGCAAGGGCAATCGCCTGATCGACGGTGTCATCCAGCACACGGCACCGCTCAACCCGGGCAACTCGGGCGGTCCGCTCCTCGACGGAACGGGTCGCGTGCTCGGCGTGAACACGGCGATCATCGCTCGCTCGCAAGGCATCGGCTTCGCGGTCGCGGTCGAGACGGCGGCGTGGGTGCTGGGCGAGCTGCTCCAGCACGGCCGCGTGCGTCGCGCGTGGCTCGGCGTCGGCGCGATCCGTCGCCCGCTCGATCGCAGGCTCGCGTATCACCATGGGCTCGGTCGCGCGGCGGTCGAGATCCAGTCGATCGACGCGAACAGCCCCGCGGCGAAAGCAGGGCTGCGTGACGGCGATCTGATCGTGCGCTTCGGCGACAAGTCGATCGAAGGGGTCGACGAGCTTCATCGCGCGCTGCGTAGCTGGTCGGCAGGCACGCCCGCGCAGATCGTCGTGATCCGTCGAGGCATGCGCACCACGCTCGAGATCACGCCATCGATGGCCGCTTGACGCTGCGGGTACGCGCGAGCTCGTTCCCGAGATGGTCCGTCCTGTCGATCGAGCGGATCGCTCCTATGCACACCTTTCAGTTGATGGGCGGGATGGGCGCCGCCTCAGTGGTCGATAGAAACAACGAGCGCATCTAGCTCGGGTCGAGCAGCGGCATTTCGTACGCTTCCGGTGCCTCTCAGGGCCGTAGATGCGTATCGTGCGCGTGACATGACCCGTCCGTGGACCACGCTCGCGAGCGTCCTCTCGTCCGACGGAATGCTCGAGCTGCGCAAGCGCGGCGACAGCGACTACTTGATCACCGTGGGTGGTCGCGTGCTGATGAACAGCTTCGCACGCGCATCCGAGGAACAGCTTGCCCATGTCGCGTTGTCGCGGGCGACGAAGCGCGTGTTGATCGGCGGGCTAGGCATGGGCTTCACGCTCCGCGCTGCGCTGGACGTCCTGGCACGCGACGCCAGCGTCCTCCTCGCCGAGCTCAACCCGGTGGTCGTCGAGTGGTGCCGTGGTCCCCTCGCGAAGGCGACCTCGAACGCCGTCGACGATCCCCGCGTGCGCGTCGAGATCGTCGATGTCGCGCACCTGATCCAGAACGCACGGACGGCGCAGTACGACGCGATCGTGCTCGATCTCTACGAGGGCCCGAACACGACATCGATCGGCGATCGCAAGCGTCGAGCGCATCCGATCTGGGGTACGTCGACGATGGGCGCTGCACGAAACGCGCTCGAACCGGGAGGCGTTCTTGCGATCTGGGCAGAGGATCGCGACGACAAGTTCGTCGCGCACCTGCGCCAATGCGGCTTCGATGTCGAGACGAAGACGATCACCGCTGGCTCCGGCGGTCGCAAACACGTCGTCTACCTCGGACACACGAAGCGCTGATCCACGGCGATCGCCGCGCCAGCTCAATCCATGGGCGCGGCAGCACCTGCGAGGGTGTTGTCGATGACCGTGGGATCGATTCCGAGCGCCTCGGCGAAGTTGAACAGCACGGTGAGCTCTTGCTGGTCGACGACGCCGTCGGCCGCCGCGACGATCGTCGCGTGCTGCACGAGCTGCGCGCGGCGATCGAACGGGACTTTCTCCTTCACCTGAGGGACCAGGTCGTGGAGCTCCTTCGCGATCGCGGCGAGGTCGTCCGGAATGTCGACGTTCTTCGCGCCGAGGAGTGCACGCAGCGCGCGCAGCTCCGTCGGTTCGATCTCTCCATTCGCGGCTGCGACGGTCACGCCCGCGCAGAACAACACGCGGCGCATGAGGGTCGCGTGCTCGTCGGACTTGTCCTCGAGGTACGTCGGCTCCATCACCGAGAGGTCGTTCTCGACGATGCGCTCGAGCTCGTCGTTGTCGATCGCGTCTACGATCGTGTGACCGGTCACGCGCCCGAACGCTGCCGACTTGCCGAACGCCAGGAGAGCGCGAACGCGCAGCGGGCTGTACGGGTGCGTGTCGAAGCAGTCCAGGACGCGATCCTCGTGGCGCTCGTCGGCGAGCGCCGCTGGTGTCGCGTGGAGTGCATCCACCTGCGACGTGAACGCAGCGAGATCCGGCTGGAGGATATTCGCGCCGAGACCGCTCGCGAGCTTGAGCAGCGCGTGCGCCGCCGGCTCGATGGCACCTGCGCAGGCGACCCCCGCCCGATCCGCCGTGATCTCCGCAGCGCGGCACCACAGGTAGAGCTTCAGCGAGACGGGACGCGACACGAAACGACCACCGACGTCCTCGAGAGTTGCCGTCGCGGGCATCGGGATCGCGAAGTGATCGAACACCGCGTGCCCGAGCTCGTGGCCGATCACGAAGCGAAGCTCCGCGTCGTCGAAGGTCTCGAGCATGCGCGACGACAACCCGATGATCATCGGGCCCGACACACTTCGCGTGCAGTACGCCTGCATGTATGCGTCGCGCTCGACATACAGCTCGACCGGCTTGTCATAGCCGAGCACGTCGCGGCACGCGTCGAGCGATTTGTGGATTCTAGGCGCCATCCCGCGCGTCAGGCGCAGTGCCCCGGTGAGTAGCGAGCGTCGCGTGCGGAGCCCGTACCCACTCGTGAGCTTGTCGATCTTCTTGAGCGCGTGTTTCACGCCCCAGTCCTCGACGAGCTCTGCACGCAGCTCCTTGTCCCGTCTCGACTGGATGTCGGAGCCACCGGGGATGACGGCGGGCATCAGCTGACGTACTTGAGCGAGATCACTTCGATGATCTTGTTCGCGAGCGCGTCGTCGATCTTGAGGATGCGCTGCATCGCCTCGAGCATCTCCTCTTCCGCCTCGTCGATGTCGCCGCTCGACATCGCGATGTCGACCGCCAGCACGAACGCCTTCTTGCGAACGGCCTCGCTCTGGATGTCGTTGAGAACGACGAGCGAGCTCTTCATATCGCGGTTGTGCTTGTGCGCGATCTTGATCGACGTGTCGATCGCCTTCTGGAACTCCTGGCCGTCCATGTCGCGGAACTCGGGCAGGGTGTTCGCGTAGGCGCGAATGACTTCGTCCTCGCCGTCGTCGATGTGGCCGTCGGCGGCCGCCATACAGAAGATGGAGTGAAGAAGCAGAACGTCATCCGTCGGCTTTTTCGCCGGCTCTTTACCAAGGAATCTACCCAGCAAACCCATATCAGTCCTCCCTCAAAAAGGTGACCGACGGTATCAGCTTTTGGTCGGCACGTCGGGCTTGACCTGGATGAACAGCTCGTCGAGCTGCTTCTTGCTCACTCCCGTCGGACAGTCGGTCATCAGGTCGGAGCCCTTCTGCGTCTTGGGAAAGGCGATGACGTCGCGCATGAACTCGGCCTGGGTCATCAGCATGCTGAGGCGGTCGAGGCCGAAAGCGATGCCGCCGTGGGGCGGCGGGCCGTATTTGAACGCGTCGAGCAGGAAGCCGAACTTCGCGCGCTGGTCCTCTTCGCTGATTCGCAGCGCCTTGAACGCACGCGCCTGGAGCTCGCTACGATGGATACGGATCGACCCGCCGCCGACCTCGACGCCATTGAGCACGAGGTCGTATGCGCGCGCGAGCACCTGGTGCGGCGCGGCCTCGAGCTTGTCCTCGTCCTCGACGCGCGGCGACGTGAACGGGTGGTGCGCCGCGGCGATCTCGTTCGTCGCGTCGTCGACCTCGAACAGCGGCGGATCCGTGAGCCACATGAACTGCCACTCGCCCTTGCGAATCAGGCCGAGCTTGTCGCCGAGGTGCAGGCGGATCGCACCGAGGCAGGTGTTCGCGACCTTCGCCTTCTCGGCGACGAAGATCAGCGTGTCGCCGGGCACCGCCTGCGCGATGCGATTGACCTCGTTGCGTGCGTCGTCGCTGAAGTTCTTCGCGAACGGCGCCTGCCACACGCCGCCCTCTTGCACGCGCGCGAACGCGACGCCCTTCACGCCGAACGACTTCGCGAAGTCGGTGAGGCCGTCGAGCACAGCACGCGACAACTTCTCCGCGGGGCCCGGGATGCGCAGGCACTTCACGATGCCGCCGCCCGCGACGACACTCTCGAAGATCTTGAAGCCGCTCTTACCGCTCGGCGCGCTGACGTCACACAGGACGAGGTCGCAGCGCAGATCCGGCTTGTCGACGCCGTACTTGGCCATCGCCTCCGCAAACGTCATGCGGCGAAGGGGCAGCTGGAGCTCGACGCCGAGGACGTCCTTCCACAGCTTGGCCATGAGGCCTTCCATGGTGTCCTGCAAGATCTGCTCGTTCACGAACGACATCTCGATGTCGATCTGCGTGAACTCCGGCTGTCGCTCGTTGCGCAGATCCTCGTCGCGGAAGCAGCGCACGATCTGGAAGTAGCGCTCGTAGCCGGCGACCATCAGGAGCTGCTTGAAGATCTGCGGCGACTCCGCGAGCGCGTAAAAGTTTCCCGGATTGAGGCGCGACGGGACGAGGAAGTTACGCGCACCGCCCGGCGTGTACTTCACCATGAACGGCGTCTCGATCTCGAGGAACCGATTGGACTGGAGATACTCGCGCGTCGTGCGCGTGATCTGCGAACGCATGATCAGGTTCTTCTGCAGCTTGGGGCGCCGCAGATCGAGGTAGCGATACTTGAGGCGCAGCGAATCGTTGGTCTCGACGTCATCCTCGATCGCGAACGGCGGCGTGTCGCTCTTCGAGAACACCTCGAGTGCATCGACCCACACCTCGATCTCGCCGGTCGCGAGCTTCGCGTTGACGTTGCCGCCGCGCGAGCGGACCTCGCCGGTGATGCCGATGCACCACTCGCTGCGCAGCGCGCCCGCGGCCTCGGCGGCGCCCGCGTTGAAGCCGCGGTCGAATACGAGCTGGGTGATGCCCTCGCGATCCCGAAGATCGACGAACACGGCACCGCCGTGATCTCGATACGTCTTCACCCATCCGGTCAGGACGACCTTCTTGCCGACATCGGCGGCCCGGAGGGCCCCGGCGCTGTGGGTTCGGGTATTCGCAGACAGGAACGCGCTCATCTCGATCTCCTAGGCCGGGCACGATAGCGCAACGCGCCAGATCCCGGTGCGATCCCGTCCCAGAACTGGTTTTCCTAGTAGTTGCGATCAGATCCGATCCCTCTATCCACAAGGAATTTGATCCATCGCGAAGCGCCGCGTTAGCATTTTCTTGTTGGCGGGGCGGTCGGGTTGGCGGGGAGTTTCGGCGAGCAGCACTTGCTAGCCAAGACGGGTGAGTTACGTCGCGACGCACAAATGTACTGATGTGCTTCAATAACAGGAGTTCTCGTTGAGCGAAGCCTTGCCGTTCACCCCCGTCGCACCCTGCGCCGATCCATGCACCGGCATTCCTGCCGGAAGCGAAGGAACGAGTCGCGCGGTCGGGCTCGTCGAGGCGATGCGCCGCGCGCGCAAGGGTACGCAACCCACGCCGGTCGAGATCACCGAAGCACAGGAGTCACTCGAGCGCCGCATCCGCGCGCACATGTCCAAAGGGCGCGTCGCCGTCACGCTGACCGACAACCGCTACACGATGATCTCGGTTCGCCGCATCGCTCGCAGCAGCTCGCAAAAAGAGAAGCGCTACGAGGTCCGCCTCCACCACATGTTCGCGGACGCGGATCCGGTGATCACGCGCGCTCTCGCTCGCTACATCGCCGACAACGACGCCGACGCGTCGCGCATCCTCGGCGACTTCATCGACGACAACACCGAACACGTCCGCGGCCGCGCCCGCAAGACGCCCACGCAGGTCATCTTCACCGCGGGCGAGCAGCACGACCTCCGCCAGATCTTCGACGAGATCAACGAGCGCTACTTCGAGAGCAAGATCGACGCCTCCATCACGTGGGGCGCACGCACCGGCCGCCCGCGCCGCAGAAACTCGATCAAGATGGGTAGCTACTCCGTCGAGGATCGTCTGATCCGCATCCACCGCTCGCTCGATCGCGCGTTCGTACCGCGCTTCTTCGTCGCGTGGATCGTCTTCCACGAGATGCTCCACCAGGTGCACGACATCCGCGTGAAGAACGGCCGCCGCGAGTTTCACAGCAAGGAGTTCCTCGCGGACGAGGCGCAGTTCGAGCACTACGAGCAGGCGCGGATGTGGGAGAGACGGCACCTCGACGCTCTCCTGACGTATTAGCCCACACGTTTCTCGGTCCGGCCGTTCGACGTCAGGTGTTGGTTTCGCAAGCCGGACTCCGCTCCGACTGCACAACTCGCGCACCACTGTCCGTGGATGCCGTACGCGCCGTTGTTTCGACGTGTCACGAAGATTTCGTGATCGCTCCGACGAAGAATTGCCTATTCTCCGACTGGAGGGATGGGTATGGACAAACTTCGCCGGCCTCGTGCAAGCGGTCGCTTCGTGATCGTCGTGGATGACGAAGCGCCACGTCGAACGCAGCTGATCGATCGGCTCGTCGCTGCGGGGCTCACACCTCTCGCACCGAAAACGCCGCTCGACTCGTTCGATCTCCTGGCGCGAACCGAGCCGGGCGATCCGGTGCTCGTCGCGCCCTCGTTCTCCGAAGCGGTCGCCGACACCTATCCCGGCTTCGACACGTTCGACATCACAGACGATGTCGAAGACACGGTCTCTCGCGCGATCGCCTCGATCACGCCGTCCTGATCAGCGGTACGTCGAACGCATGCGGCCGCGGAGCTGCGCGATGTCGATGCCGTCCTTACCTCGCGGACGTCTACGACAAATTCGCACCGAACGCCGCTTCGAACATCGGCGCGCGGTCGCGAAACTCCACGAGATCACACGTGTCGTCCTCCTCGTACCGGAAGGCACTGAACGCGTCGTTCCACGGCTGCTTGTCCAGACCAAGCCGCGCTCGGTACCGCTCGGCCAACACGAGCGTCCCCGCAGCGTCGATCACCTCGGGATGGATGTCGCGGTCGATCCGGACGCTCACGTGCTCCAGATCGCTCTCGTGGAGCGTTCTCGGTGGCATCGCCGTGGGCTCGACAAATTCGAACGCGACCGCGATCCACAACATCTCGTTGGGATCGCCGGCCTTTGCCGACTGAGAGTTCCGCGAGCGGTAGCTCAGGTCGAGCGCATACAAGATGCGATCGCGCACGGCGGTGTTGTCGAGCTCTCGCCACGACGAAGGTACGAGGCCGTAGCTCGTGCGCACGAATCGTGAGGCGTTCGGATGGCGAGCCACCGAGGCCAAGGTCTCGGCATGCCAGACGCGAACGAGTTGCCAGGGAGAGGAGATGGATGCGGTCGCTAGATTGGACATGCGAGGTCACATCGCGGGTCGTGGCTCGCGGTTGCCGGCTTTTTGCACCAGGCGATCCGTTGCCGTCGACGTCTTGCGCGGCTGGAAGCTTGTCGACCTTGGCTGGCAAGCGGTTCATCGGTCCAGCGACCATCGATGATGTGACGGTCCGACCATCCCGCGAGTCGCACGGTTCGGGCCGTCGGCAAAAGTTGGTAGCGCGATAACCATTCGCGGAGATCCTCCGTCCAAGATCCACATGCCAAACGATCACGGAAATCAGGGCGCAATGAGGCTTCGGAATTGCGCGCTCGCACTCCTGCTCCTGAATGGATGTTCGTTTCTCTCGGCTCGCAACTCGAACGATCCGCGCGTCGGTTGCTCGCGGACTCCCGGGCGTGCCGACGCGGTTCTCGGGCTGATCGGCGTCGCAGGGTTTGCAACCTCCATCTACTATTTCGGGGAGCCTGAAATGGAAGCTCACACGTCGGGCAACCCGATGTTCGTCATCACGGCGCTTCCCTCCGTGGCGCTCGCGGTGGTCTCCGCGGTGCAGGCGGGGTACGGGCTGTCGGTGGCCAATCGATGCGAGGCGGAGCGCGCGAGGATCAAGCGTCGACCGTTGTAGACGGCACGTGAGCGCACGCGAGCTCCACTGCGCCGCGGATCGGGGCAATCGCGAGATCGCTACGGACGTGCGGTTCTACTCGAAGTGCTCGGTGCCGACCGCGGTGGCGTCGACGACCGAGCGCACGCGCGGCGCCGCCGGAAGCGCCGCGGCATCACCGGCCGCCTTGGCGACGATCTCGTCGAGGCCGTCGTGGAAGAACGGTGACGTCGGCTCCTCGCTAACGCCGGGTGGCAGCAACGCGCGCGCCGCCTCGGGGTTCGCGAGATCGACGGTCATCGGGTAGCTCGAGCCGCCCGCCGAGTTGAGGGTGTCCGAGAAGTCGGCCGACAGCGCGAGCTGCGTGGTGTGCACGTCGGTGAGCGAGCACGAGTTGCCGGCGCTCGGGAGAAGACACGTGAAGTTGATCTGATAGCCGATCGTTCGTAGCGCGGGCTCGGTCGGGGTGCTCCAGGCGCGTGGATCCGGCCCCGGCAGCTCGGGGCGAAGACTCGTCCAGGCTTGATCCGCGGTCCGCTGCACCAGATCGACCACGTCGGAGGTCATCACTGTGGACGGGGAGGTCTCGAAGTCCTTCAGCATCCACGACACGCCGCCCTGGGCACCGCCCCAGCGGCAACCGATCGACGGGCTGACTTGCCATCGCGACAGCTGCGCGAGCTGCGAAGTCGCCGCGGCCGCCACGCGCGCACGCGTGTCGGTGGTCCGCAGGTGTCCGCCATCGGCGTGGAGCGACGCGAGTGCCATCCGCACGCGTGCGACTCGCTCCTCGCGGGTCGCGGGCTCCGCGTCGAGGTCACCCGGATCCTCGCCGATCCCGCGAGCGGCGAGGTAGTCGAGCATGCTCGAGTACAACCGCGCGACATCGGACTGATCGTCGACGTGCATGGCATCGATCACGGCGGGATCGACGGGAGGTCCGCCGAGCGGGAGGAGCTCGGCGAGGCGCTTCCGCGCGCGCAGGCTCCGATACGTATCGCCGCTACCGGCGAGCCCGCTGTACGCGTAGGCGTCGAACCACGAACCGACGGCGAGGTGGTTGCCCGAGAAGAGATAGCCCGCAGGCGGATCCACGACGTAGGGGCTCCACTCGCGCGGCAACAGCGTCGACCAGACGTTTGCGGCGAGAGAGCCATCGATCGGATACCGCCCCGTGACATCCACGCCGGCGCGCTGGATGCGCGCACGATCCGGAATGCGCAGGAGCGCGTGATACGCGATGTGGCCCGGGTCGCTCGACAGCGCTCCGGCGTCGACGCCCGCGTAGAGCGAGTTCACGCCCGGGGTCACCCAGTGGGCGATCGCCGCCTGGTACGTCGCGAGCGAGCTCGCCCGCATCCCGTCGATGGCCGCGACGATCGAGTGGCTCTGGGGGTTGGCTCGCTCGACGAGCCGCGCCGCGAACGTTTGACCTGGTGGAGCGTTGTCGAGGATGGTGCCGACGATCGGTCCGAACATCGTCGAGCGAATCGTCAGCGTTCTCGGCGTCGCGTGACGGACGAGGATCGTCTCGGTCTCGGTCGTGATCGCATGGCTCGTGCCGTCGACGATGTACGCGTCGCCGGTCGGGGCCATCGCGAGCTGCACCAGATCCGCGTTATCGGCGCCGCCGGCGGTCAACGTCTGCGCGACGTGTTGGTTCCAGAACACGAACATCCCGGGAGCGCCGGCGAGCCCGACGCCGCGCACGTCGACGCCTTCGGTCTGGAGGTGCGCTTCGTACCAGGTCGATGGAGCCTCGAGCGCGAGCTGTGGCTCTCCGACGAGGAGGGGCTTTCCCGTGGTGGTTCGCTCCCCGCTCACCACCCAGCCGTGGCTCGCCTTGATCAACACGTCGGGACGATCGACGAGGCCCGGCGTGTCGAGTGCGACCCGCGCCGTGTTGCCGGAGCCGGGAGGCCACTCGTCATGCGGCGGGACGACCGCGGCGGCCTCATCGATCGGGAGGTCGCACGACGGTGACGCCATACACGGTCCACCATTCGCGCAGACATACGCATCGAGCTCTCGCTGGAGCGCGGAGCGTGGCGACGTGAACAAGTAGCCGATCCAGTCCCACGCGAGAAGCGAGTCGGCCGCGGTCCACGGTTCGGGCGTCGGCACCTCGAGCGCGGTCATCGCCTGCGATGGCACGTACGCGCTGCTGGCGAGGTACGCGTTGACGCCGTCGGCGTACGCCGCGAGGAGCGCCGGGATATCCCCCGGAAGATCGCCGACGATGCTCTCTGCGTGGCGTGCATAGCCAAGCGTCCGGACAACGCGGTCCGAGTCGACGAGCCGCGCATTGAATGCCCCCGCGCCCGGGCTTCCCGCCGGGGCGGCGAACAGCTCGGCGAGGCGCCCGCGCATGGTGGCGCGGCGCAGCACCATCTGAAACATGCGGTCTTGGGCGCTCGCGTAGCCGAGCCCGAAGAACGCTTTCTCCAGGGAGGCCGCATAGAGATGAGGGACGCCCCGTGCGTCGCGCACGAGATCCACGCCGGTGACGGGCAACGGCGCCGCGTCTTCGCCTCCTCCGTCGGGGGCAGTGGCCGGGGTGTCCCCGCAGCCGGCGGCGATCGCGAGAGCGAGCGTGAACGAAGATATGGATCGCATCTGATGGCACTCAGCAAGCCGCGGACCGCGCGCAACTGGACATGTTCACCAGACGCGCGGCGGTCACCGGGAACTGCGGGTTCCAGTCGAGCTCACGACTGGCACCCCTACGTTCCACCCAGTGCCCGGCGGTCTATTCCCACGCGGGTCCACACGGTCCACACGGCGAGGATGATGACGCGAGCCGCTACGACCCGGGACGCTCGGTTCGCTTGGCCGTGAAGATCGTCCCGTCGACGAGGTGATCGACGAGCGCCCCCGCATCGGCGGGATCGAGCGCACCGTACCAGACGGCATCCGGGTACACGACGGCGGTCGGCCCATCGAAACACGGCCCCAGACACGCACACGGCGTCACGAGCACGTCGCTCGCACCACGCGCGATCAATAACTGCTGCACTTCACTCACGAGCGCATCTCCGCCACGTGGACCACACGCGGGCCGCCCGCTCGCGCGCGAGTTCGTACACACGAACAAGTGACGGGACACGATGTCACGATACCCCACGGTCCGATCTCGCGTGGCAGATGTGGGTCGCGTACTCGCATCGTCATGAGGCGATTCGACGACGGTGTAGAGGCCCGTGCCTTCAGCGGCGCGCGACGACGTCGCGATATTCGCGAATCGCCTGGCTGGTCGTCGGCCGATCGAGGAACCCCGCGAGCTCGTCGAGATCGATGCCCGGCAGCACCTCGCTCGCGGCGAGCTCTTCGTACGTCTCGCCTCGCAGGCCATGCGCCGTGAGACGGTTGCGTCGCCAGAACCAGACCTCGCGGACGCCGAGCTTTCGGTAGATCTCGAGCTTGTTCAGACCACCCGAGGTCCACACGACCTCGATCGCGAGATCCGGGCGTTCCGGCTCGGCGACGGCGCCGAATACGTAGCACTCATCCGCTTCCACTCCGCGCTCGACGGCCTTGTCCTCGAGAGTCCACGATCCGTAGGTCGAGAACTCGATCCCGCGCTCGAGACACCACACCTCGATGAGGCAGCCGATCATGGACTTGAGGGATTCGTGCGAACGGGATGGACTCATGATCTCGACGGCACCTTCCAGATACGCGATCCGCGGCGCGGATCGATCGCCTCGCATCTCGAGCAAGCGCTGGTAGTCGGCCCAGGTCGCGCTGCCCAGGACGATGATCTTGTCCTCTTGGGGCGTCTCGTCGTGGTTCTCGAGGGCGGTCGCGTGCATGTCGTTCACATCATACCGCCGCTGCCACATGGCGCGCTCCGATTTCGGCGTTCTACCCGAGAGCGAGCCGATCGACCGGCTCTGGGGTTTTACGTCAGGCGCGGGACGTCGCGAGCTTGCCCATCGCCTCGAACTCGGTGAGCGCGCCGTGCTTCACGAGCTCCATGCCGATCTGTGCGTCGTGTGCTGCTGCGGTGAACGCCGCGCGCACCACGGCGTTCTTGATGTGCCCGCCGCTCATCTCGAACTCGCGGCCCAGCTTCGCGAAGTCGATGTCATCCGCGACGACCGTTCGATCGGGCATCATCGTGCGCCAGAGCGCCGCGCGATGGGTGGCGTCCGGGATCGGGAATCGAACGTGAACCGCGAGCCGGCGCCGGAACGCGTCGTCGATGGCGCGTTCGTGGTTGGTCGTCAGGATGGCGATGCCGGTGAACGCCTCGATCCGCTGCAGCAGGTAGTTGACCTCGAGGTTCGCGTATCGATCATTGGACGACTTCACGTCGGAACGCTTCGCGAACAGCGAGTCCGCTTCGTCGAATAACACCAGCGCCTGCCCGGTCTCGGCGGCCTCGAACAGCGCCGCCAGCTGCTTCTCGGTCTCGCCGATGTACTTCGAGACGATCTTACTGAGATCGACCTGGTAGAGGTCGAGCCCGAGCTCGCGCGCGACGAGGCCAGCCGCCATGGTCTTGCCGGTACCCGGCGGTCCCGAGAACATCGCGGCTACGCCACATCCCTTCCCGACCTTGGGTCCGAGCCCCCAGCCCTCGTACACGCGTGCACGATGTCGAACGCGCGCGACGAGCTCGGCCACTTGCTCGAGCTGATCTTCAGGTAGGACGAGATCGTCCCAGGACTGCGTGATGTCGACGCGCGTCGCGAGCCCTTCGAGCGCTGCCGCGATCTGCGCGCGCACTCCGGCTCGAACGTGTTCGAGCTGGATCGCATCGCCTCCGAGCGCTCGTGCGTTCGACGCTGCCTGCACGATCGCTCCTGGCCACAACGCATACGCGTCCGCGACCTCGTCGAGCAGCTCGGCCGAGGCCTCGGGCAGCACCGATTCCCATAGCTGTCGGCGAGCGGGCCTCTCGGGCTTGCGCGTTCGCACCACCACCGTCGGTCGGTCGCCGACCTGCACGGCGGTTCGCATCGTGAGCATCACGCACGCCGACGCTGCTCGCAGCTGCTCGATGATCCGTTCGCGCACGACCGGATCGGCATCGTCGAGGTCCTCGATCATCGGCACGACGCGAAATAGCGATGCCTCCCGCAGAAACGCGCGGAGTCGGGCAAAGGTTCGAGGACCATCCCCGGCGAGCGCACGCGCGGCCATGCGGAGGACACCGATGCCGCACGCGCCCGCGCTGGCGGCCAGCAGCGTCGAGCGGCCGGAGCCCTGCGGACCGACGGCGACGACGATCGCTGGTGGCCGGTTCTCGATCGCGGCGATCACCGCGTCGCTCGTGACGTCGCGATGCTCCGGGGCGTGGATCGTGGCGACGTCGGCGACCTCGGGATCGAGCTCGAGCTCGCCTCGCGCGAACGCGACGACGCGATCGGTGGCGCGCACGACGCGGCGTTGATGGCCGTGCTCGTGTGTGATCTGCACGAGCGACAAGGCTTCGAGCTTCGCCAGCTCCCGATCGGTCAGCGGCACCACCTGTCGCAGCAGCTGCAACGTCATCTCCGCGACGTCGCTCGCCACCAGCGACGAGACGAGCCGCGAGATCGCCGGCGAGACCTCGAGGCACGCCAGGAGCCACAGCGCCACGCGCTCTCTCGGCCCGAGCTCGAGCCGCAGCACCATCCAGTCGAGCGGCGAGACCGTGAGGTCCTCGGTGGCCGCGAGCCGACTCGAGAGGTGCGCCTCGATCGCGTCGGGATCCGCGATCTCCACGCGGCCCCCGGCCAGCCAGCCCTCTTCACGTCCCCGATCGACCACCAGGCCGAGCAGCGCGGCGCTCCAGCGAATACGATCGGTCAACAGCTCGGACGCGGAACC
>JBJXGN010000126.1:0-13184 GCA_046160585.1 Kofleriaceae bacterium | reverse complement strand
GGCGAGATCATCTTCGGCATCTACAAGGGCAAGAACACCGACTCGCGGTTCTACCGGATGGATCCGTTCTGAGTACCGTGCTCGGCGAACAGGGCGATCAGCGCATCCTCGCCGTCGCGGTCGTGCTCGCTATCTCGCGATCCACTCGTCGAGCCTGAGCTTCGCGCTCGGCCGCACGTTGGCCCAGCCGTCGACGACGCCGTCCTTCAGGATGTGAGCGAGCTCGGCGAGCCGCGACTTCGCCCGGTCGATCGCCTCCGCTGCACCGGCACGCGAGCTGTTCTTCTTGTGCTCGACGATCTCGGAGATCAGCTCGCGCTTGCGGCTCTCGACCCGTGACTCGAGATCTGTCGGAGTGAGCGGCTTCTTCGACCCGACGCTCATACGCGCTCCTGATCGGCCGGCAGTGCAGGAAGCGGTGCCAGCGCTGACCAGCAGTTGCTGCACCGGCTCGCGGCGCGCATCCCGATGCCATGGCACGTGGGGCACTCGCGAGTCTGCGGAGCAGGACCGAGCGCGAGAACGCCGACGAGCTCGGTCCATGCAGATTGGAGGGCTGGGGTCGGTGGCGCTTGCACGATCTGGTGTTCGATGGCCGCGACGATCTCACGCAGTTTGGTCACCGTCTTGTCCGAATAGCTGGCCATAGCCGCACACCTTAGGTGTGGGGTGATCGTTAGACAATTCGGTAGTTTGAGGACCTCTCGACGAGAATCTCGGCAGATCGAGCCCCTACTGGGCTGCTCGGCGAGGGTTACGGGTAGTACGTCACCGTGAGCTGGCTCGTGTTGATCGCCGCGCCTTCGCGAGCACCGATGTGGAGGTGACCGGTGCCAGCACTCGTGAAGATGACGCCCGCGTTGCTCGCGGGGTCATCGATCCAGCCCTGCACGATCGCGGTGGGGATTGGCACGGTGTAGCGGTTCTGACTCGTCATCGCGATCTCGGCGAACTGCGTCTGATCGCGCGCCGTCCCCTGGGCACCCGACGTGGTCCACAGCGCCGGGCCACGGGTGAAAAACGTGAACGCGAGCTCGTCCCACGTCTCGTTGAGCTTGTACACCCTGACGACGCCGGCGCTGAGGTGGTTGTCGTCGCCGATCGTCGACACCGACAAGGTCGCGCTGATGACCTGGGAACCTGGAGGGATCGCGATCGTCGACCAACGGATCAGCCCCTCTTCCGTGGACCCGCTGTCGGCGGAGATATGATCGAACCCCCCACTGTTGGTCATGGACCCCGCCGAAAACGTGCCGTCGGAGGTGACGTTGGTGTAGGTCGAGCCCGGCAGCTCGCCGAACGTCGCGATGATGGCGTTCGGAGGTGCGTCGATCACTGCGTCGGACATATCGATCGGCGCATCGATCGGCGCGTCGACTCCCGCGTCGTCGGTGCCTCCGCCTCCGACACAGGTGCTGGAGTTTGGTCCCGACCATTCCCCGTACCGCTGCCCGCTCGGACACGCGGGATCGGGGAAGCTGCAGAAGCCCGTCGGCTCGCAGCTCCCTGTCACGCCGCCCTGCGTACACTCGCTCGACGCCGCGCACTCGTACGCGAACGACTTGCAGCCCGCCACGAGCGACAGCACCACGAGCGCGAATCGGCGCATCACCAACGCCCGCCGATCGCGAGTCCCGTTCCCCCGGTTCCACCCGCGGTCGTCGTCACCTGCACGGTCGAGGAGCGTGTCGCGAAGCGCACGATGGCGCCGATGACGAGCGCACCGCCCACTCCACCGCTCACGCCCGCCAGTACGCGATCGCGCTTCGCCGTCTCGGCGTGGTTGCCGTACTCCTCGTAGCTCGTCGCGCCATCGGCATCCGACTCCGCATTGCGCGCCAACACGAAGAACGTCGTGCCGATCGCCATCCCGATCACGCCGCCCGCGAGCAGCGTCATGCCGAGCTTGTCCTTGTACCAGCGGTCATGGCTCGGCGTGTCGGCGATGGGCGCGGGAGGCTCGCTCGTTGAAACCGTCGGCATCGCGACGGTGGGTGGTGCGGGCGCGGGTGCAGGGGCCGGCGCGGGCGCCGGTATCGATGGCGGGGCTGTCTTCAGCGCTTCCTCGCACAGCGCGATCACCTTCTCGACCTCTGCGATCTGCTTCTTGCCAACCTTCTCCTTGAGGACGTTGCGATAGGTGACGAGCGCGGCCCCGCAGTCGCCCTTGAGGCGCTGCGCCTGACCGATCGCGAACAACAGATCGGGATCCGGAACGAGCACGTACGCGGCGCGCCATTCCTGAATCGCACCGTCGTAGTCCTGGGTCGTGTACAGGCGTCGGCCGCGCTCTTGGTGCGCCTTTGCTGCGGGATCGGCGCTGGCTCGCTGGTCTGCGGGATCGGCGCTGGCTCGCTGGTCCCCCGAGGAAACCGCAAGGATCGTGAGCGACAGAACAATGCGCCCGATCATCTGCACCAGGGTAGACGCCGCTTCCAATCGAGGTCAAGCACTGCAACAATGAGGGCATTGTGGGTGCTGTACGTCGTCCACTCGTGACCGCGTTGAAGGCGGGCGCGCGCCTGGGACGATACGAGATCGTTCAGGCCGTCGCCGTGGGTGGGATGGCGGAGATCTATCTCGCGCGGACCCAAGGTCCACAGCGCTTCGAAAAGTACGTCATCCTCAAGCGGATCCTCCCGCACCTCTCGGCCGAGCCGAGCTTTGTCGAGATGTTCCTCGAAGAAGCCCGCCTCGCTGCATCGATGTCGCACTCGAACATCGTCCACGTCCACGACTTCGGGGAGGTCGACGGCTCGTACTTCTTCACGATGGAGTACGTCCACGGCGAGGACGTCCGCTTGATCCTCAAGGCGTGCCGCAAGCGAGGGACGCGTTTGGCGATCTCCGACGCGATCACGATCGTCGCGGGCGTCGCTGCCGGTCTTCACTATGCGCACGATCTCGAGGACGGCGACGGCCAGCCGCTGGGCATCGTGCACCGAGACGTCTCGCCGTCGAACATCCTCGTCACCTACGACGGGACCGTGAAGATCGCCGACTTCGGCATCGCGAAAGCCACACAGCGGGCGTTCGCGACGCGGAGCGGCACCGTGAAGGGCAAGGTCTCGTACATGTCGCCCGAGCAGTGCGAAGGCATCCCAGTCGACCGGCGCGCCGACGTCTTCGCTCTCTCGATCGTTCTCTACGAGCTGACCACAGGCCACAAGTTGTTCGGCGGAGAGAACGACCTCGCGATCATGCGCCGGATCATCGACGAGGATGCCAAGCCGCCGTCGACGATCGTGCCGGACTATCCGCCATCACTCGAAGCGATCGTGATGCGCGGACTGGCCCGCTCGCGAGATGCGCGCCACGCCTCGACCCTCGAGCTCCAGACCGATCTCGAACAGTTCTGTCGCACGGCTGGACATGTCGTGTCCGCGCCGTCGCTGGCGCGCACGATGATCGATCTGTTCGGAAAGCGGCCGCATCCATGGTCGGGACAGCGGCATCCATCCGTCATCACCATGGAGCCGCACCCGGCCGACTGGGATGTCGACTCCAAGCCGACCACCCTCGTCCCGGGAAACTCCGCGACGTCGATGTCCGCGGCCGCCGGAGAAGCGAACGCGATGCCGCCCGTTGCGCGTTCGAGGCGGACGATGGCGATCCTCGGGCTCGCCGCACTGTGCGCGATGGCGATCGGGATCGCGTTGTTCGTGAAGGTGCGTTCGGACGAGGAGATCACACCCGATACCAGCCCGACGCAGAACCTGTCCGTGCCGACCGTCCCCGCACCGTCCGCGCCCACCGTCACCGTCCCCACGCCGCGGGCGCCCACCGTCCCCACGCCGCGAGCGCCCACCATCCCCGCACACACCGGGCCGAACGCCGCCACGGCCTCCGCACCAACCGTCACGCCGACCGTTCCTCCGTCGACGAACCCCGCGCCGACCGTTCCTTCGACGAACCCCGCGCCGACCGTGTCTCCGACGACGGATTCAACGGCGACCGTCCAGGGCACCACGACTGTCCAGGACACCACTCCGTCGCCATCGGTCGGCTCACCGAGCTCGACACCGAAGCCGCTCAAGAAGAAGCGCGTCCGTCCCCCCAAGCCGGCGCACGAGTCGCGCGACATCGATAGTCCGTTCCTTCCCAAGTAGCTCCTGGCCGGGCAGCGAATGCTCGATCTCGCGCGCGAGCTGTTGTTCTCGTGCTCTACGATCTTGTGGCCCTCGCGACGAGAATCTCGGCAGATCGAGCGACTACTGGGCGTCGAGCCAGTGCAAGAGCTCCTCGATGCTCCCCGTCGCGAGCGCGAGACTCGTATCGGCGGCGCCGTAGTAGACGTTGAGCGAGTCGCCGTCGGCGCCGATCGTGTAGCCGCACGGGAACGTGACGTTGCCGACGTCACCCGTACGCTCGTAGTCGGCCTCAGGACCGAAGATCCACTCATCACCTCGAGCGATGCAACGCTCGGGATGCTCGAGGTCGAGCAGGGCGAGGCCGAGCCGGTAGAGGCACCCCCCCGCGGTGTGTCGCACACCGTGATAGAGCATCAGCCATCCGCGCGCGGTCTCGATCAACGGTGGCGAAAGCCCGACCTTGTTCGCGTCCCACCACGCACCTTTGCGCGCTGGTAGCAGGAGCTTGTGCCCACCCCAATTGCGAAGGTCGGGTGAATACGAGATCCAGATGTGAGCCCCGCTGTCATGCATCGGGCGATGGACGAGCGCGTAGAGCCCATCGATCCGTCGCGGGAAGAGCGCCGCATCTTTGTCGTCCGGTTGCATGACGAGTCCCAAGCGCTCGAAGGTGCGAAAGTCGTCCGTGAGCGCGAGCGCCACGCCCGGGCCGCCCTTGGAGTAGGCCGTATAGGCGATCACGTATTTCCCGAGCTCGTCGACGTACGTGATCCGCGGATCCTCGATTCCCCAGAGCTCCTCCGGGAAGCCTTCGATGTCGGGAAGGAGTGTCGGCGTCTCGTCGATCACCCAACCGTCGATCCCGTTCGCCGATCGTGCGGCGCACAGATGTGAATGACCGCGGCGATCTTCGATGCGGCACAAGAGCAAGGTGGTCCCCTCGCGCAACCGCGTCGCCCCCGCGTTGAACACGGTGTGCACGGGGTACGGCCAATCGCTCGCTTGAAGGATCGGATTCGCCGGATGACGGCGAAGAAGCTCCCGATAGCCCCGATGTTTGCTCATGAAAGGAGGAGAGGAGCTTTGATTGGATCCCGCATCGCCCCGATGCGATCGGAGGAGTTCAGCTCGTACAGCGCGAGGAGAAACGACAACGTCGACTCGGCTCCTTGGTTCTTGTTGATCCGATCGGGGTGGAGCCCGTCGTGACACGCACCCGTCGACGGGTCGTAGAGTGGTCGTTGGAGCTCGTTCTGGCCGAGAAACCAGTCGAACGCGCGTCGCGCGCGCCCGAACCAACGTCCGTCGCCGGTGATGCGACGTGCGTCGAGGCACGCCGAGACCATCGCTGCGGCCTCGACCGGTTGTTGATCGAAGCGTGCGCGTGTGCCACCCCGCGGGTAGAACCCGTTCGAGCCGATCGGCGCGAAGTAGTTGTCGGAGGTCTGTTGCTGGACGAGCCATTCGAGCGTCCGCACCCCGACAGCCGACATCTCTGTGTCGTCGGACCATTCGGACGTCACGAGGAGCGCCTGGGGCAAGCGCGCGTTGCAGTAGGTCAACCGATCTTCGAACCACGGCCAGGCGGGCTGGCTCGAACGACGGAACAGGTCGAGCAAGCGTGCAGCGAGAGTGCGTTGCACCGTCTGGACGTGGCTGTCACCCGAGAACGCGTGGAGATACTCGGCGATCCCGAGAAGAGAATACGCCCACGCGCGTGGGCTCGTGTGCTCGACCACCGCCGGCAACGCGGCGTGAAACAACCAGCCCGCGAGGCTCTGGCGTCCCGGATCGGTGGACCGCCCGATCACCGCGCCGAGTGCCCACATCGCGCGGCCATGGCAATCGTCGGAGCCCACGCTCTCGGTCCACGTTCGCTGGTAGGTGAGGAAGTTGCGAAATCGCCGCGTCGCCGGATCGAACGCGTGGCGCACGAACGCGAGGTATCGTGTTCCGAGCAGCTGCACGAGCTTTGGATCGCTGGTCCCACTGTCCTCGATGCGCGCCGTCAGGAGCAGCGCGCGTGCGTTGTCATCGAGGCAATACCCGTCGTTGTAGCTCGGCACGCTGAAGTTGCAGTGCTGCAGGATGCCGGTCTGATCGGTCATCAGACGCAGGTGTTGGAAGTTTGGCTCCGGCAAGGCAGCCGATACGTGGGGGACTCTCGCGACGCGACTCGCGCGCCCGTGTTGTTCGTGCTGCTTGGTCGCGCGCTCGAAGCTCGCGAGGTACGCGCGCGCGATCATCGGCCAGTGTTTGTCGGCACCGAACTCGTACGCACGTTGCGACAGCGTCAGCCGCTTCGCGCCGTCGTCGAACACGCCGATGACCTCGCGCGCGATCGCGGCCGAGTCCGCTCGCGGTACTAGGATGCCGCGACCGTCGGCCAGTAGCTCGCGGGCGTGGCGATACGGAGTCGAGATGACGACGCGCCCGGCACCGACCGCGTACGCGAGCGTTCCAGAGGTACTTTGCTCCATGTTGAGATACGGCGTCACGTAGATGTCGGCGACGGACAAGAACTCCGCGAGCTCGACGGCGCTCACGAAGCGGTCGTGGAAGACCACGCTGGCTTCGACGCCGAGTCTCGACGCGCGCGCGATCAACCCGAGTCGGTAGGTCTCTCCGGCCTTCTCGCGAACGTGTGGATGGGTCGCCCCGAGCACCACGTAGACCGTTGCCGGATGACGTTTGAGGATCGCAGGCAGTGCGTCGATGACGTATTCGATCCCCTTGTCGGGGGAGAGCAGACCGAACGTGAGGATCACCGACTTGCCGGTCACATCCAGCTGCTCGCGATAATCGCCCTCGGGCAGGCTCGGGACCCCGTGCGGGATCACGTCGATCTTCTCCCGTGGCACGCGATGGACTTGTCGCAAGATCGCCTCGCCTGCGTCGGTCATCACGACAACGCGTGACGAAAGCGCGACGAGCTCATCCATCACCTGTCGTTGCCGCTCGTCGGGTGCCTCCAGGACGGTGTGAAGCGTGCTGACGATCGGCATCCGCAGCCCGCGCAGCAGTGTGAGGAGGTGACTGCCGGACTTACCTCCGAAGATGCCGTATTCGTGCTGCACCGACAGAACGTCGACATTCTTCACGTTCAGGAAGTCGGTCGCACGACGGTACGAGATCAAGTCCGGCTCGGCGATCTCGAACTGAACCCGCGACGGATAGACGTGATTTCGGCCCACATCGTTCATCGCGAGCACGATGCAGTCGAGCTCGGAGCTCACCCCAGCGATCGCCGCGGACAGATCGCTGGTGAAGGTCGCGATCCCGCACTGCCGGGGCAGATGGTTCCCCAGCATCGCGATCCGGCGAATCGACTCTCTGACACCACGCTCGGCCATTCCGTCCTCCAACGGCGGCGACGATCGCAGCGTTGGGGACACACCACAATTCGAATGATCGATCGAAAGCGTCGGTTTTTTAAAACTGCGATTCCGAGCACTCGCCCTGCGGGGACCGAAATGACGAGTTTGTCGGCACGCAGGACCGAAACAACCTCATGTTCGAGCGAGCGGTCAGCGAGTACAACAAACCATGAGCGAAACAGGGATCGTGATGCGCACTCTCTCTGCTCGACCCCTCGTATACCGCGACCACCGCGATGCCTCGGTCAACTGGAGGTGCGCCACGTGCAAAGGAGACCGTCACGTTCGCGAGCTGGGCCACGAGGCCGGGTTCTGCCGCCGCTGTCTCGACCGCTCGCGAATCGGCGACGGCGATGACCTCGGCGGGGAGGGCTGAGACCGCCGATGGACCCCGTCGTGTTCACGCGAGGGAGACACGCGTGAAGATCCAGATCCGTCCTCGCGGCCTGACACTGACCAAGACTCAAAGCGCCCGGTTGATGCGCGATCTCGAGCACGTATTCGCGCAGTTCGGCGAACGGATCGAGCGCGTGATCGTCGAGGTCTCGCCGTCCGAGGATTCGGAGGTCGACGGTTTCAAGTGCTGCGAGATCGAAGTGCGAATGAAACCGCAGGTCTTCAAGGTCGAGGACTGCGACACCGATGTGGTCGTGGCGATCGAGCATGCAGCCCGACGTGTCGCGCGTTCGCTGCAGCGCGCGCTGGAGACCGGGGTGGTTCTCCGGTGAGGTCAGGCAAAGATCTTCTTGCGGGCGACCTCGCAGATCGCCACGACGCCGGGGTTCTTGATCTTGCGTTCCACCGAGATCGCGAAGAACCGCTGGCGGATGTCCTTTGCGCGACCGACGACCTGCAGCGCGTAACGCTGCCGGAGCTCTTTCTCGAGCACGTCCGGCGCCGCGATGATGCCGAGGCCTGTCTCGCCGAGCACCGAGGCAAGCGCGAGGTCATCGAGCTCCGCGATGATCTCGGGGCGAAGGTCGTGGGACAGAAACCACTCGTCGAGCGCACGCCGAAACGTCGAGTCGCTGCTCGGAAGCAGGACCGGAACACCATCGAGCGAGCCGGGGAATCCTCGACGGGAGCGCCTCGCGAGCTGGGGCGCGGCGAAAAACGACGTACCGCAATCGCCGAGCGGATGACTGAACGTGCGGACGGGCGTGCCGGGACCGGCAGGCGCATCGGCGAGCACGACGTCGATCGTATGCGAAGCGAGCTCTCCCATGAATGCTTGGGCGGAACGTGCCTCTCGACAGATGATGCGAACTCGGTCGCGCAGTTGAAACGCGGGTTCGAGGATCCGATGGACGATCGACTTCGCGATCACATCGGAGACGCCCACCACGAGCCGCAACGGCTTCCCGGTTGTCCGCCCCTTCAGCGTGTCCTGGAACTCTTGGCCGAGCGCGAAGATCTCGTCGGCGTAGCGAAACGCGATTCGTCCGCTATCGGTGAGGACGAGGTTGCGGCCACTGCGAGCAAACAACTTCACTCCCAGGACTTGCTCGAGTCGATGGATCTGTCCGCTGATGGTCGGGTGCGCCAAGCGAAGCTCTACGCTCGCGCGCGTGATGCTTCCGTACTTCGCGACCATCCAGAAGTACAGCAGGTGGTGGTAATTGAGCCACTCCATGCGGTGTGTCTGATGTGGTCACCGGCGCCGTCACCGATGCAGATCTCGTGAAGCTAGCGTGTCCCGGCGGCCGGGATCGCGGGGCTTGGAGTGGTCGAGGTCGTGGTCGGGCCGGCACTGCCCTGGTGGTCGGGCGGCAACGGATCGGCCTCGATGGGAACGCCCCGTGACGGTTGGAGCTTTCGCGCAGCCCGCCGCTCCGCCTTGGCCCGGGCCTTGTCCTTGAGCCTCATCTCGCGATCGCGTTTAGCAAACGATGGTCGTTGGTTACTCATTCGTCACCTTGGTTGGTTGGTGTGCGAGTCGTTTGCGGGTCCAGTGATCGTGCCCGAGCACGATGCCAAAGGCTTACCTCGCCACAACGGGGTGGCCGTGTGGAGGGGCGCTGTACCTCGCGGCGTCGAGCCCGCGCGCGCCCTCGTCGAGAACGAACCCCATAAATACCACGGCCCTCCGGCGATGACAATGTGGGCTCCCTCACGTAACGCGGCGCGACGTTAGTGAAGGTGATCGATCCCGTCGGGTAGTGCGACCCACCCGTGCTTGCGCTCCTCGTAGACGGAGAAGGCCGGCGCCGGAAACGCCGGATCCGCGAACACGCCGACCGGGAGCGCGATGACCTCGGGGATCGCGACGAACGTGTAGTAGACCGTCGCGCCACAGCGCGGACAGAAGTGGAAGCGCGCGGTCGAACCGCTATCCCCCGTGCGCTCGAAGACGGTCGACGTGCCGGCGATCGTCACGGTGTCCTTCGGGAAGCGCGCCTGCGCACCGAACACGCTGCCGGTGCGGCGCTGACACGCAAGGCAATGACAGATCGAGACGCGCACCGGATCACCAGTGACCGAGGCGGTGAGCTGCCCGCAGCTGCACGAGGCGTTGCGTGTCGGCATGAGCGCGAGGCTAGCGCGGAGTCGGCCGACGGAGCACCCGCAGCTGCACGAGACGTTGCCTGTCGGCAGGGAGCGCGCTTGCCTCGGGTCGGCCGTCGGATGAGCACGCGATCGGATCGGGCCCCGAGATCGCGACCGTACTCGCCTGATATCCTCGTCGGGTGTCGGGAACCCGCTTGCTCGCGACGATCGCGATCGCGATCGCGGCGATGGTGGCGCTGATCGTCATCACGAGCGATGGCGGTATCGTCGAGACCGGCGGCGCGGTGATCCGCTGGACCGCGCGTACGTCGCTCGTCGCGTTCGTGCTCGCATACATCGCGCGTCCAGCCGTACAGATCTATCGCCACGCGATCACGAAGCGCTTGCTCGCGGAGCGTAAGTGGATCGGCCTCGGCTACGCGACGTCGCACCTCGCGCATCTCGGCGGCATCGTCGTCGTCGCGTCGCAGGACATCGGCGGGTTCGTCTCGTCGCAATCGGTCGGCGCGATGATCGGCTCGGTTACGTACGTGTTCCTGTTCGCGATGGCCGTGACCTCGATCGACGCCGTGAGGAAGGCCATGTCCGCCCGCGCGTGGAAACTCGTACATCGCACCGGCATGCACCTGTCGTGGATCTCGTTCGCGGGCACATATGCAATCGCCGCAACGCAGAACGTCGTGTACGCGATCCCGACGGTGCTCCTGCTCGGCGCCGCGAGCGTGCGGCTCGCGGCGTGGCTGCGAGGACGGCGCCCTCGCACGGAACTCGCGAAAGCCGTGTAGCGCCCACACGATCGGAACCGGCGTTCGTCGACGGAGTCGCGAAGTTGATCCTGCGCCGCGACGACCACGCGGAGTACCCCACGCGCTACCGTCGGCGAATGGCCGATTGGATCGTGCTTCGAATCCCGCGCTCTGCCGAGGCGACGCAGATGTCCGGCGTGTTGTCGGCGAACGCCGCGCTGTTCACCGAGCGCGGCGCGACGATCGCCGCGGTGTGCGATGCGCTCGTCGCGCACGTGCCGGAATCTACGCCTCGGCTGATCGTTCCTCTCGACGGGCGCCACGGGCTCGCGGGCGAGGTGCTCGACGAGGCGACGAAGCGCGGCTGGGAGTTCGGCCGGCATCCACCGGCGGGGAGCGAGTTGCATGTTCTCGACCTGGGCGGTCCCGACGCGGCGACCTCGCTCGCGACGGCGGAGGCGACGGCGCTTCTCGAGAAGCTGGTCTCGGCGATGGGCGAGGCGTGGGACCACGACGAGCTCGGCGAGAGCATGGGCATCGGGCGACAAGCGATGACGCTGTCCTTGCACCACTTCGGTGCGTGGCATCCGTACACGTATTGGGTGATGTCGAACCTCTTCCAAACGTCGGCAGGCACCGGCAACGCGGACAACATTCGCGAGGCGAGCGCGTTCGTCGATCACTTGCTCGCGCACGATGCGCCGGATGCGTTCGTCGGCGCGCAGAGCTCGATCGTTCGCCTCGACGAGCTGGCGCATCGCTGCATGGGTGTGTCCGACCGTGCCCTCGCTGCTCGCGTGTACGACACGGCGATCGTGATCGCGCGCGGAGCGTTCGGTGACGGGAGCACGTTCCACCAGCAGGTGCTCGAGCGCAAGGCCGCATCGTTGGCGTGACGCCACGGAGGCGCGCCGATTCGGCGTTGCTGTTCCTGCGCGCGAGCAACTGCGGGAAACGGTTGGTGTTCGATCGGGCGCGACGGGTGCACCTCCCCGGCCCATGAGAGCTTTTGCCTGTTTGGTCCTGGTTGCCGCCTGCGGCTCGGTCAACGACTCCACGCCCGACGGTGGGCCAACGGATGATGCCGCCGTCGACAGTGATGCGATGACGGATGCGCCCGACGCGCCTGCGGCGCCGTCGATCGCGACCGTGCTCGCGTGCGGCGCCCCAGCGGAGGCCGGCGGCCTTCGCAACGGCACGGATCTGCAGCGCGTGGATCTCGACCTCGCCGCGTTCCCGAACGCACGCTGCAACGACGGCACACCCGGCACGTTCTACTTCCGTCCGGCGGCGACTGCGGCGGGCGCGAAGCGCTGGGTGATCCAGCTCCAAGGCGGCGGCGCGTGCAACAGCCCGGATAGCTGTGCGCGGCGCTGGTGCTCTGTTGATACGAACTTCGGCATGACGCAGATGACGTCGACGCTCGCGCCAGCGACGGGCATCGGAGCCGACGGCATCTTGTATCGCGGCAACATGGTCGCGAATCCGCTCGCCGACGCGAACCAGGTGTTCGTCCGCTACTGCTCGAGCGACGGCTGGTCCGGAACCACTGGCCCGCTCGACGTCGACGCCGTGGATCCGGTCAGTGGCGATCCGATCCGCTATCGCATCGACTTCCGCGGACGCGACATCTTGGACGCGGTGATCGCGACGTTGCGCCGCGACGGTGGCAGCGTGCCGGCGTACACGCTCGGTGGTGGCTCGGCGGTGCTCGTGGATCTCGACCTCGCGGCCGACGTGCTGTTCGCCGGCGCCTCCGCCGGCGGTGCGGGTGCGATCCAGAACGCGGATCGCGTTGCCGCGACGCTTCGTACGCACAACACGTGCGTCGACTGCACGCTCCAGGTGTCGACGCTCATCGATTCGATCTTCGGTCCGCGCAACGACACGCTCGACTGGTCGACGTCGGTGCCGTGCACCGAGACCGGCGCGTGCACGTACGAGGCGGTGCTCGCCGAGGCGCGCTCGACGTATCCGATCGCCGCCGACGAGAGCTGCCTCGCCTGGCATGCGACGAACGCGCCCGACACGGCCTACCTCTGTAGCGACTCGAGCCACGTGGTCCGCAATCACGTGACGACGCCGATGATGGTCCGCATGGGACTGCTCGATCAGCTCATCGGAACGAACTACATCGAGTCCGGCGTCACGATCCCCGGCGTCGGCGTGATGACGCCCCAACGCTTCGCGCTGCTCGTGCACGACCAGCTCGTCGAACTCCGCCAGATCCGCACCCTCGCCGAGGAGGCTGCGTCGATGGTGCGCGAGCCCGCGACGTTCGGGCCGCCGTGCCTCGACCACGAAACGCTGTCGGCGAACCAGAGCGTGTTCGACGTCTCGGTGACCGCCGTGGGCGGAACGCCACGTACGATGCTCGAGCTCTATGGCAACTGGAAGGTCGGCAACAATCCGATCCATGCGGTGTGGGAACAGGGCGCTCCCGTGGACTGCGGAACTACACC
>JBJXGN010000125.1:0-6516 GCA_046160585.1 Kofleriaceae bacterium | reverse complement strand
CCCCCCCCCCGCGACCGGGTGACGTTGAGGATCGCGATCGTGCTGATCGCAGCGATCGCGATCAGTGCCACGATCGCCGCCGCTACGATGCCGCGGTGGCGACGCAACCAGCGCGTGAACAGCTCGCCGACGCTGTACGAGCGCGCGAGTAGCTGTCCTGCCTCGAACCGGCGCAACTCGGTCGCGAGCTCCTTCGCCGTCGGATAGCGATCCTCGGGGCGATGCGCCATCGCGCGCTCGCAGATCGCCAACAGGTCCGTCGGAGCCTCGGGAGCGAGCTCGGCGATCGACCGTGGTGGCCCCAGGGCGACCCTCGCGACCGCGGCATCGCCGTTCGAGTCGTAATACGGCGGACTGCCGGCGAGTAGCGTGTAAAGGATCGCACCGAGCGCGAACACGTCGGCGCGCTCGTCGGTGGCTTCGCCTCGCGCTTGCTCGGGAGCCATGAAGTACGGCGTGCCCATGACCGCGCCGACGCGGGTCAGGTCCTGCCCCGATCCGGGAATCGCCGCTCCTCGCGATTCGAGCGAGCCATCGAGCTGGCGGGCGAGCCCCCAGTCGATCACGACCGTGTCGCCGAGCTCGCCGGCGAGGACGTTGGTGGTCTTCAGATCGCGGTGGATCACCCGGCGGCTGTGGGCGTATGCGATCGCCTCGACCGTCGCCACCACGTGATGCAGGAGTTGAAGCCGCTCCGCGAGCGTACGTGCACCTTCGATCGCCTCCCGCAGCGTGACCCCAGCGACCAGGCGCATCGTGTAGAACGACGATCCATCGGGCCACGTGCCGGCCTCGTAGATCGGAATGATCGCCGGGTGCTGGAGGTGTGCGGTGATGAGGGCTTCGCGCTCGAAGCGCTCGCGCAGGGCGGGATCGAGGATCTCCTTGAGCGCGACGGTGCGCCCGAGCCGACGATCGATGGCGAGTGAAACCCGGCCCATCCCGCCACTCGCGAGCTCGCGCTCGACGACGAACGTAGACGGATCGACGATAGGCAGCGTTGGTCCGGCGCCAAACGCGTGGTTCGGCACGCGGACGAGCCAGCGCCACGCCTCGTCATCGACGGGCTCGGCGGCCGCGCGACAGCGCTCGCACGAGGCGAGGTGGTGCTCCAGCTCGCTGGATTCGCGCGAATCGAGCGAGCGAACCTGACGAGCAGCAAGTGTCACCTCTGCCCACTCGCAGTCCTCTTCGCCCTCGCCCTCGCCGACCCGCGTTGCGACGACGCCAGCGTGCGAACGATCCGGCGTTGTCGTCGGAGCAGAGTCGTCAGAGTCTGAACGTCGCGACACTCAAGCCCCGTCTGGCACGATGTGACATTGTATCATCGTCACCTGGGGAGGACGGCAGCGCGCATCGTTGCACCACGAGCATGGATTGGGATGCCATCAGCGAGCAGCTGCGCGAGCTCGCGGAACGAGGAGTCGGCTGGGAGGACGTGCAGGGAAGCCTGCACGCGGAGCTCGTGCGACTCGCTCGTCGCCAACCGATCGGGCGGCTTCGCGATGATCGCGACGCGGCGCACGAGATCGCAACGCGCGTGCTCGAGCGCATGCACGCGAACGAGTTCCGCGCGGTGAAGCGCTTGTTCGCAACCGAGAAGGCGCCGGTCGTGCGCGCGTGGATTCATGTTCTCGTCCGGACGGCAGCGGTCGACGTCATGCGCGCGCACGCCGAGTACCAGCGCGGCAGCGCGAGCCGGGCCCCGGGCTGGGTGTCACTTGCCTCGCTGGCGTCGAGCCCCGGGAGCCCGGCACCATCGAGCTTGGTCGAGAAGCAGCGCGACCTCGAGCGCTTCATCGAGCGCGCGATCGCGGAGGCGACGGCCGCGGTCAACGACCACGCGGGTGATGCGCCAGAGCTTCTCGCCACACGCTGGCAGGTGGAGCCGATCCAGGCAAAGCGACTCGTCGCCAAGGGCAGCCGCTACCTTCCCGTGTTGCGCCTGGTGTTGGCCGGGCACTCGTACCCGGAAGTCGCCAGTGTGCTGTCGCTAACCCGGCGCGAGGTCGAGCTGGTCGTCGGTTATCTCGAACAGTTCCTGCAAGCACGCGGGTTTGGAAAACCCGCCTGACATGCGCGGAGCAAACAGGTCAGCAGCTCACTGGGGCGTCAGCTCACGGCCCTGGCGCTCGGTCACTATGCTTGCTGGTGACTGTCACGACTGCGGAGCGCGGGGACAGTTGGCCCGTCGTATCGAGCCACGCGAGCGTGATCGAGTCTTGCGCCTCGGTTGCCAGCGTGCCGTCGGGAACTAGCATGCACTCGCCCGCGGTGTAGATGACGACGCGGGTGTCACCCGTTTTGGCGGCTCCGAACGAACGAGCGACCTTGCCGGCTTTGTCGAAGACCACGAGAAACTGATCCGCGGTGGCCGGCTGATCGAGCTCGACGCTGACGTACGTGTTGATCCGGCGGCCCGCTGCCGACAGCTCGTGCTTGACAGCCTTGACCTTCGGTGGCGCGAGCGGGCTCGCGGCAGCTGTCCCGCGCGTGAACGCGCGTAGCTTGCCGCGCTTGGCGTTGTCGAGTCGCGTGCCGACTGGATCGAGCACGCTGAGACCAGGGGCAATCTCGCGCACGACCGGGGCGACGCGTCGCCGGTTGTCGACGAACCGCCAGCTCTTGATCGCCCCGGTCACGGCGCTCTCCTTGTTGTCGGCATCCGATTGCAGGACGACGATTCCGCCGCCGTTGGGGATCGTAGCTTTGTCAGGGGTAACGATCCTCGACGTCAGGATCCGAGGTGCGCATTCGCCCGCGTTCGCTGCGGCGGCTTGCACGAACGTGGTCGCGATCGCGGCGACAAGACACAAGCCGGCTGCACGCATCGCGACAATCGTAGCAAGTCGATCGCTTTCGCGAGGTGAATTTGTGGGCTGACGCGATGGCGTGGCGTCCTTGTCCGCTACCCATGATCAAGAAACGCCCGATCCCGTGGTCCGCTAGGCTGCCGTTCGTGCTTGTCAGCGCGATGGCCGCACCAGCTGCGAGCAACACCGTACCGACCGAGGTCAGCTCGGCGAACGGCGGCTTTCGCACCGACGTCGCGTTCGACCTTCCCAGCTTCCATGGCCTCGAGCCCAAGCTCGGCGTCGCATACGATGCCTCACGTGCGAACGGCGTCGTCGGCGTCGGCTGGACCCTGACCGGTCAGTCGCGCATCGTCGCTCGGCCCCCCAAAGGCGGAGTGCCACGGTACGACGGCAGCGACAGCTACTCGCTCGACGGTACGTTGCTGCACCCGTGCAGCGGCGCGCGTTGTCTCGGCACCGGCGGAACTCATGTCGGCGAGACCCACCGCTTCGAGCGCATCGCGCGCGATACCGTCAGCGACGCGTGGTTCGTGACCTCGGGCGACGGCACGGTGCGCGAGTATCGGCCGACGGTCACCACGCCGCGCGGCACGTTCAGCTGGGATCTCCGGCGCGTACGTGATCGCAACGGCAATGTCGTCGACTACAACTACGTGGTCGATCAGCAGACCGCGTACCTCGACACGATCAGCTACGGCGATGTGGTCGTGACCCTCGTGCGCGAAGAGCGCTTCGAACCCGCAGGCGGCGCCGTCGTTCAGACCGGCGCAGCGACGCTCGGCAAGGTCCGGTATCGGTTGCAGCACGTTCGGGTCGCGGTCAGCGGCGCCCAGCGTGCGCTGTGGTCGCTGAACTACAGCATCAGTCTCGGACCGTGGGACTCGCGGCTCAGCAGCATCGATAGCTGTGGGCGCGACGCCGCGGTGTATCCGACCGCGTACGGTGGTCACCTTGTCACGGGCACCTGCTTGCCGCCGACTCGCTTCACGTACGAGGGCGGGTCCGGCATGGCCGCTTTCACGCCGGTGAGCTCGTCGCAGGCGTCCGACTATCGCGGCTTCACACCGGCGACTGGCGACTTCAACGGAGACGGCAATGCCGATCTGGTGTGGACCAAGGCGAGCTCGACCGGTTTCGACGTTCGCACGATGCTGGCGACCGGCGCCGGCAAGTTCGCCGCGCCGGTTGCGACGGTTCCGCTTACCGGTGACTTCTCGACGTACGAGGTCAGGGTCGCCGACCTCGACGGCGACGGCCGCTCGGACCTCGTGCTGAGCGCCTTGGGGTCGACGGGTTGGATGGTGCGCAGCTTGATCGCGAGCGGCGCGGGGGGCTTCACGACGGGCGCGAGCTACCTTCCGATGCCCAGCTGTACGGGTTGCCCGACCGATTACACCGGCTTTGCATTGACCATCGCCGACGGAGACACCGATGGAACGCAGGACCTGTTCGCCACTCGGCTCGCCGCCAGCGGCATGACCCGCATCCGCGCGCTGAGCGCGCGCGACACGTGGAGTCTCGCGCCACCGGCCGTGATCGCGAGCGACACGTCCGACTACACGGGCAAGCGCGTGCTCGCCGGCGACTTCCGCGCGAGCGGCAGCAACGCCGGCGTGTACATCTATCCGCACGCCGCGAACCGCACGTACCTTGCGGCCGATATCAACGGTGACGGTGGCGACGACGTCATCGACATCCCGTTGGCGGTCTCCGGCAGCACGACGTACGCGTCGAACATCGCCTACAACTCGACGGCGGGTGTCGATGGCCCAGGCAACGAGGTCTGGCAGCGCTTCACGGTCAGCGGCTATGCCGGTGGTCAATACACGACCGGCGGCGTCGTTGCGGCCGACTTGAACGGTGATGGCTACGCCGACCTGATCTTCTACGACATTCCTGGCCGCAAGCTGTACGTCAACATCACGACCACCGGAACGACCGGCCTCCCCACGTACTTCAACTCTGCGACGGTCCTCGCAAGCGCGCCCATGGTCGCCGATTTCGACGGCGACGGCCGGCTCGACATCGCGACGTACGCCGCAGGGTCGACCACTCTCTCGCTGCGCGTCGCCCTCGGCACGATGGCTCCACCGGCGAGGCTCTCCCAAGTGACCACCGCGGCCGGCAAAGTCACGAGCGTCACCTACGCGAGCTCGGCGGACTTCGCGAACACCTATCTGCCGGTCGGCTTCACGATCCCCGTCGTCAAGACGCTGACCGTCTCGGACGGCCGCGGCACCAGCAGCACCAGCAGCTATGACTACGCAGGTGGTCTGTGGAGCGACGCCGATCGCGAATTTCTCGGCTTTTCGATCACGAGCAAGACCGACGGCGCGGGCACCAAGACCGAGACCTCGTACCGGCAGACCCGAGCCAGCGCCGGCGCGGCCGAGCTGGTGACGATCAGCGACGCGACGGGGCTCATCTACTCGCAGGTCGAGCGCTCGTTCCTCGAGAAAGACGACGCGTGGCCGCGCTACTCGTTGATCGATGGCGAGACCAGCTACGCGTGCAACCGGGATGCGACAGGGGCCGGCTGCAAGATGGCGCAGACCGAGACTACGTGGAACGTCACCTATGGCGTCGCGACTCGCGTCGATCGCTATGGCGATCTGGCGGTCGCCGGTGACGAGTCGACCACCACGACGAGCTACGTCGCGAACGCGTCGGCGTTCATCGGCACGCGGCCCTCGGTGATCAGCACCTACGCCGGCATCGGTACCGCAGGCACGCTGCTCGCGCGAACGACCCATGCGTATGACGGTCGTGCTGCCGGCGCCGCGCCGATTCGCGGCAACGTGACCGCGAGCGACGCGTGGCACGACGGCACCGGCTACACCGTCGCGCGGACAAGGCGCACGTACAACCCGGCCGGCGACTTGATCGCCGTGGTCGACCCGCTCGGCCGTACGACGACGGTTAGCTACGACTCGATGGGGCGCCCGATCGCGACGTGCAACGCACTTGCTCACTGCACGACAAGAGTCTGGGACGCCACGCTCGGCGTGGTCCTGTCCAACACCGACGCGAATGCGATGACGACACACTTCACCTACGACGCGCTCGGCCGGCCACTCCGCACCACGTTCCCGAGCGGCGGCTGGTCGGAGGTGAGCTATGTCGCGACCGGGAATCCTGTCGCGCAGTACACGCAGGTCAAGCTGTCGGACGGCAGCGCCGACGGGCTTTGGATCCGGAGCTATCGGGACGGCCTCGATCGGGTCTACCAGGTCGACCGAGAAGGCGGCGCTCGCCAGCTCACCGACTACTCGGCCACTCATCCGACCCGGATCACACGCCAGTCGACCTGGCGCCTGGCGAGCGCATCGCCGATCTACACGACGTTTGCGTACGACGGACTCGGCCGGGTCATCTCGCGGACCAGCCCCGAGGGCAAGGTCACGACCACCACGTATGCGTCGAACGAGCACGTCACCGTCGATCCGCGTGGCGGCAAGCACGCCGAGGTCGTCGATGCGCTCGGCCGCCAGGTCAAGCTCCGCGAGCTCGTCGGCGGCGTATGGCACACGACCACGACGGCGTACGACGCGCTCGGGCGGCCGGTGCGGATCATCGACGCCGCCGGCAACGCGACGACCCGAGTCTTCGACTCGCTCGGCCGCGTGGTGCAGAGCTGCGATCCGGATCGTGGGTGCCGCGTGTACTCATTCGACGCGGTCGGCAACCTCGTCGGTCAAAC
>JBJXGN010000124.1:0-4321 GCA_046160585.1 Kofleriaceae bacterium | reverse complement strand
GTTGTTGTCCTCGCTCGTGCCGATCGCGAGCGCGTCGTCGCTCGAGAGATGTGCGCCCGCATTCGCGCCGGCTTCGACCATCACGCGCAGTCGGTGCACCATACGCACCGGGCGAGACTGAAGCCGCGTGCGCGGGACGTCATCCATCGGCCGAGCGTACCAGGTCACGTGTTCGCACCGAGCAAACGACGTGCCTGTTGGCTCCGGCCCACGCGTGTGGGCACGCAGACTGCACGCGACGTGCAGCCATGCTGTTACCCATCCTGTCCACGATGCTCTCGTTCTCGGGAAACCCCGGCGCGCTGAACGCCTTCGATCACGTGCCCGGGAATCTGCCGAGAGGCGCGCCACTCGTCGTCGTGTTGCACGGCTGCACGCAGACGGCGGCGGCGACGCCGGCGCTAACTGTTGGCGTGCGCCATCGCGCTGTTGGGGGGCACCAACAGCTTGATGTTGAAGTGCGCGTCGCGCGAACGCGCCGGTGACGGCACGGTGGCTGCACTCGGCATGCGCATGTCGATGCGTCCGTTGATCTTCGCACTCGCCACGCTCGCTGCCTCGACGGCGAACGCAGCGCTCACCGCCGTCCCGAACTTCGGAACGAATCCGGGCGCACTTTCGATGTACGAATACGTCCCCGCGGGGCTGACCGCCGGGCGGCCGATCGTCGTCGTGCTTCACGGCTGCACGCAGACCGCCGCGAACATGGAAGCCGCCGGCTGGAACGCACTCGCCGACGCGTACAAGTTCACGGTCATCTATCCCGAGCAGTCGACGAGCAACAACCCGATCCGCTGCTTCAACTGGGCCGGTGAATACGGCGACCCCGCGAACCTCGTGCGCGGGCAGGGCGAGAATCAATCGATCATCCAGATGATCGATCGCGCGATCGCTACGCACTCCGCCGATGCGAGCAAGGTCTACGCCGTCGGCTTCTCGGCGGGCGGCGCGTTCGCGTCGGTGCTCGCCGCGACGTGGCCCGATCGCTTTGCGGGCGTGTCGATCATGGCAGGCATTCCGTACCGCTGCGCGACGACGGTGAACGGCGCGTATTCGTGTCAGACACCGGGTGTCACGAAGACCGCCGCGGAGTGGGGCGATCTCGTGCGTGCCTCGCGGATGGGACCGTATCCGCGCATCCAGATCTGGCACGGCGCCTCCGACGCCACGGTCGTGCCCGCGAACGCCGACGAGCTCGTCAAGCAATGGACGAATGCGATGGGCATCGACACGACGGCGGATGAGACCGAAACCGTCAACGGCGCCACGCGCAACGCATACATGTCCGGCAGTGCGGTGATGGTCGAGACGTATCGCGTACCCGGCCTCGGCCACGCGGTCGCGGCGGGCACCGACGCCGCCGGCGCGTGCCCCACCACCGTCGGCGCATACTTCTCCAACAGAAACATCTGCGCGACCGTGCGCGCCGCGATGTTCTTCGGTCTCGCGAGCGGCGGCACGGGCCCAGGTCCCGGGCCGGGTCCCGGCGGATCGGACACGACGAACCCGACCGTCGTGATCACCTCGCCGAGCGACGGCGACGAGGTCACCGGGGCGTTGACGGTTGTCGTCTCGGCCTCCGACGACGTCGCGGTCGATCACGTGACGCTGGCGATCGACGGCACCGAGATCGGCGAGGTGGTCGACGCGCCGTACCAGTTCAACTGGACCGCGACCGGCGGCGGCGAGCACGTAATCGTCGCGACCGCCGTCGACGCGAGCGGCAACGAAGCGACCGCGTCGATCACCGTGACCGTCCCGGGACCCGGCAGTGGCTCCGGCGGCCGCAACAACCCGGGCGGCACCGACGAGCTCCCGGGTTGCTCGCTCGATGTCGCTGGCAATCACCGCGGCGGTACGACGGCGATCCTCCTCGCAGTCGGCGTCGTGCTCGTGCTTCGCCGCCGCCGCACGTAGCCCCGCGCGAAGGGACGCCGCTAGAAGCGACCACTCACACCAACCCTTGCACTCGAGCCGGTCGCGGTTACTCCCACCGCGGCGGACTCGCCGCGTCTCACGACGAGAATCGCCGTCACGACGGTGGTCACGATCGCCGCACCGAACGCGATGTTCGTCGCGAGCGCCCAGCGATCTCCGCGCCGCTCGATTGCTTCGAGCTCGCTGAAGTCGTGCTCCTCCGGCTCCGCGCGCAGGCGATCGAAGTCGTCTTGCGCGACCTTCACGCGCCACGCGCCGACGCCGCCAACACCGAGGGCGACACCGGTGACGATCGCCCACGTCGGCCACCGCGCGATCCACGATCGCTCGCTCGGCACGGGCGGTCGATCGCCGATGATCTCCGGCTTCGGCGGCGGGCCCGACCAGATGCGATGTCCGTCGGCGTCGAGCGCTGTCACCTCGATTGCCGTCGTACCGGCGGGCAGCGCGATCCTCGTCGAGCGCCGATCGACGACATCTCGATGTGCACCTGCGCTGTCGACGACCGCGACCGCGATCCCCGCGACGAGCCCGAGCGGATCCGCCGACGGTACGAGCGTCACGAGCCCGCGCACGTCGGTCACGCGAATCGCGAGCGGCACGCTCTTCGCCTTCGCCGCGTCGAACGGCGCGGTCATCTTCGGCGACGTGCCGTCTGGCAGTGCAGTGCCGGGACGCAGCGCGAGCACGCGCGCGAAGTGCGCCTCCGCCTCCGCCGCGCGGTCGAGTCCCGCGGCGAGCTTGCCACCGAGTAGATGCAGCTCGATGTACTGGAACGTGTCGCTGCCGCCGCGCGCGAGCGCGGTGTCGACGAGGCGCAACGCGCCGGCGTAGTCGAGTGCTGCCTCGAGCTTGCGCGCTTCGGCGAGATCGTGCGCCACGTCCTCCGCGTACGCGAGGCTCGCGATCCCCGCGACAGCTACGACGAGCGCGACGCGCACGCCGCGAGCTTAGCAGGGTCGGACGCTCACCACGTCAGCGTGATCGGCTTCGCCGCTCTGCCCGCGGGAACGTCGACCGAGAGCTCCTTCGAACGTCCATCGGCGAGTACGGCGCGGATCTTGTGACGACCTGCCGGCAGCGAGCGATTCAGCAGCGGCGTGACGTCGATGCGCTTGCCGTCGATGTAGATCGTCGCGAACGGCGTCGAGTCGATGCTGATCGTGCCGGGCTTTTTCGGTACGCGCGCGTTGTCGGGCGGCATCTCGACCTCGGGCGGCTCGACCGGCAGCTCGACCGGCTGCTCGACGGTCGCGTCCACCGCCACCGCGCTCCGCGCCTCCACCTGCGCGTCGATCGCGGGCGCGGCCGTTTGAATCGCGGCACCCTCGGGTCTGCGAACGACATGCACGATCACCGCCGCCGCGACCACGGCCGCGAGTAATGCGAACGAGAGCAGGACGCGGGTCATCACACGGCCCGGGTTCGCGTCGACCGTCGTCTTCTCGCCGCGCAGCGAGCGCGTGGGCGAGAGGCTCGTGTCCATGGCCGACAGGTTCGATCGCGCGCGCGCGGCGTCGACGACCTTCGCCTGCCGCGTGCGCTGCGCGCTCAGCTCGTCGGTCGACGCGACGACCGCGCCGATCGTGGCCTGCTTCGCGAGCCCACCGTGTTCGTTCATCGCGACGACGAGCGCGTTGGCGAGCTCGTCTGCCGTGGCGTAGCGATCCGCCGCCGAGCGCGAGAGTGCCTTCGCGATCACGTCTGCGACGCTCGCGGGGATCGCAGGGTCGATGGTGTCGGCGCGCGGGATCACTTCCTCGAGGATCGCGCGCGCGGTCAGGTAGTCGCTCGCGCGCTTGAACAGGCGCTGGTGCGTCGCGAGCTCGAATAGCACGATGCCGAGCGCGAAGATGTCCGCGCGCCGATCGAGCGGTTCGCCCAGGAGCTGCTCGGGCGCCATGTACTGTTGCTTGCCCTTGATCGTGCCGACCTCGGTCTCCGTGGCGCCGCGCACTTTGGCGACGCCGAAGTCGAGCACCTTCACGAGCCCCGCCGACGTGACGTAGAGGTTTGTCGGTGAGATGTCGCGATGCACGAGGTTCGCCGGAGCGCCGTCGGCGTCGCGCAACTCGTGTGCGTGGTGGAGGCCGGCGCAGGCCTGCGCGACGATCGCGCACGCGACGCGCAGCTCTTCGATGCGGTCCGCTTCGCGCGGGCGCGAGATCAGATCGTGCACCGACACGCCGTCGAGGTACGGCATCGCGAGGAAGTACTCGTTGCCGTCTCGACCGAGCTCGTGCACCTCGCAGACGTTCGGGTGATCGAGCCGCGACACGAGCTTGCCCTCGTCGAGGAACATCGAGACGTAGGCCTGCGACGCGACCAGCTCGGGCAGCAGCCGCTTGACGACGACGATCTTCTCGAACCCCGCCGCCCCCGC
>JBJXGN010000123.1:0-3864 GCA_046160585.1 Kofleriaceae bacterium | reverse complement strand
CGGGTGTTGCTCGCGAGGGGATCGATCACGATCGCCGTCACGTCGCTCGCCGCGAAGCACTTCTGGAACGCGAGGCGCATCATGATCTCGCCGTAGCCTTTTCCGTGATCCGCCGCGTCGCCGATCCAGATGTCCAGCGCCCGTAGGTGGGGCCCGATGTCGCCCCAGTAGTGCGTCGCTTCACGCTGCGGATCGATCATCAGCATCGCGCCGATCGGCCGGCCGTCGAGCTCCCCGATCAGGTACTCCCAGACGTTCTCCTCGAAACGCTGGAGCTCGTCGTTCCAGTCGTGCTCGCCGAACGCGACGTCCTCGTCGGGATCATCGGTCGTCGCCGCGATCACGTGCGGTTCGCGGTCCCAAACTTCGAGGATGGGTATATCCGCCGTCGTGGCGTGTCGTAGCATGATCACGAGGCGACTCTAGCCTCGCGAACGCTGACGCGCATGACATGGGCGAAGCAGGTCGGCGAGGGCACGCGTGGGGCCATCCTATGGATCTGTCGATGCCGCGAACGTGCAGGGCGACCTGTGGCAATCAATATACTCACACGCCCGCTGATCCAGCAGTACGGTCAGAGCATGCGGACCGTCGCCCTCGTGCTCCTTTGCAGCGGCTGCTTGTCGGCCTTTACGGGAAGCGACGACGGCAGGACACGGCCGAGCGTGATGCCGAAGTTGTCCGAGCTTCCGGGTGACGCGACCAAGCGCGACGCGATCCTCGACCAGGCGAGCCAGACCCCTGGCCCCGAATTGCGAAAAGGCCAGACGAAGAAGGAGAAGAAGGTCGAGACTGCGGCCGCCACGACCGCAGCGATCATCGGCAGCATCTTCTCGTCAACGCCGAACGTGACGATCGGCCAGCTCACGATGTTCGACGAGAACGAGATCGTGCATCCGACGGCGCCCCAAGCCCCGCGCTCGCCCGATGCGGCCGCCCCCGCTCCGATCGAAACGCCGGCCGGAACCCTCGTGCCGTGGGTCAAGCTGGCACCGGCGCGCCAAGACGACAAGCCGTAGCTTCCGTCGACGCCGAGGTTCGCTACTGCGAAACGCGCGATCGGGCGTTCCGCTCGCAGGCGCAGCGAGACTGACTTCCATCGCCATACTAGAATCACCGTGTGGCGTGTCCCGACGAGAGCGAGCTCGTCCGTTTCCTGGGCGGTCGTCTCGCGCGCGAGGCAGCGCACGGGTTGGAGGCGCACTTCGGCGACTGCGATCACTGTCGCCAGCTCGCGTTCGCACTCGCGACCGGCGGCTTTCACGAGGAGGGCGCGCCCGCGATCGATGCCGGGGCGAAGGTCGGTCGCTTCGAGATCGCAGAATCGATCGCCGAGGGCGCGATGGGAATCGTCTATCGGGCGCACGATCCGACGCTGCGCCGCGACGTGGCGCTCAAGCTCGTGCGCGTTGCCCCGGTGCCGCTCGCGAAACGCGGTAGCCCCGACGCCGACGTCTCGCAAGCACTGCTCCTACGCGAGGCACAAGGACTCGCGCAGCTCCACCATCCGAACGTTGTCACCGTGTACGAGGTTGGGACGCACGAGGGTGAGGTGTTCATCGCCATGGAGCTCGTCGCCGGCGAGTCGCTCGATCGCTGGGTTCGACGACAGCCGCGCACGTGGCAGCAGATCGTGAAAGTGCTCGGGCGAGCGGGCCGCGGGCTCGCAGCGGCGCATGCAGCGGGACTCGTTCATCGCGACGTGAAACCCGCGAACGTGATGATCGCGAACGACGGCGCGGTGAAGGTGGTCGACTTCGGTCTCGCCCGCGGCATTTCGGAGCGAATGTCGCGTTCGAACCTCGATGGGATCGCGCTGCAACAGCTCGCGCTCACCGGCAAAGTGGTCGGAACGCCCGCCTACTGCGCACCCGAGCAACTCGTGGGTGGCGATGTCGATCCGTCGAGCGACGTCTTCAGTTTCTGCGTGATGTGCTGCGAGGCGCTGTTCGGCCGACGGCCGTACGTCGCGTCCACCACGGCCTCGCTGCTCGAGCGAATGCGCGAAGCGCCAGATCTGCCAGTGCGGCCGCGACTGCCCGCGAAGCTGCGTGGCCTTCTGCGTCGCGGACTCGCGATCGAGCGCGAGCAGCGGCTGTCCACGCTCGAGGCGCTTCTCGACGAGCTCGCCGCGGCACCGTCGCGATTCCGCAAGCGCGTGATCGTCGCTGGTGTGGCTGCACTGGCGGTCGCCGCACCCCTTCTGACGCTCGCGTTCACCACGCGGGCGGCGGACGATCCATGTGCAGGGACGGACGAGCCGTTGGCCGGCGGCTACTCGCCCGCCGACGACGCCGCGATCCGCGCAGGGTTCGACGCGACCAGGCTCGGGTTCGCAGCTCCCACCGCGGAGCGCACGATCGCAAAGCTCGTCGGCTGGCGGCAACGTGCCGGTGCGCTCCGCGCCAGCACATGTCGGGCGGCGCGCGTCGATCGTTCCGAGTCCCCGGAGCTGTTCGATCTGCGCATGGCGTGTCTCGCGGAGAGCACGCGCCGCGTCGGCGCGTTGGTCCGTGCGCTCGAGCGGCCGCCGCCGATTCTCGTCGAGGGCGCGGTGTCGGTCACCGACGAGGCGATCGATCTCGAGGTGTGCACCGGTCCGCGCGAGTCCCTCGTTCAGTTCCGCGTCCCCGCCGAGCCCGCGCTGCGTGCACGCTACGGAGAGCTGCGCCTCGAGCTCGACGCTGCGACCGCCGAGAGGACGAGCGGCCGCTTCGCCGCGGCGGTCACGAAAGCGACGAAGGTCGCGGGGGTCGCGCACACGGCCGGGCTGCCCGCGATCGAAGCGCACGCGTGGAAGATCGTGGGTGATGCACGAAACGAAGGCCACGAGTTCGCAGCCGCTCGTGACGCGTGGCAGAAGGCGCTCGTCGCATCCGAAGCCGCGGGACTCGAAGAACTGCGTGCACGACTCTACCTCTCTCTCGCGCGAGCCGAGTCCAACATCGATCGGCGCGAGGACGGCGCGCGCTGGCTCGCGCAAGCACGTGCGATCGCCCCGCGCATCGCCGACGAGGGGTTCAAATTCGATCTCGTCTACACCGAGGCGATGGTCGCGATGAGCCGCGGCGACTATCCCCCCGCGATCGAGCTGATGAAGAGAGCGATCGCGGAGCGCGAGCGCGTGGTCGGCGTACGCGATGATCTCGACCTCTCGCTCGCGCTCGTCGGGCTCGGCACGCTGCAGTGGCAGGCAGGCGCCAATGCCGAGGGAGACAAGACGTTGCAACGCGCAGTCGCGATGCGCGAGCGACTCCTCGGTGACACCCACCCGGGGCTCGTCGACGCACTCAACATGCTTGGCTCCGCGCGGATCGTCGCGGGTAAACCGAGCGAGAGTCTCGACGTTCTGCGCCGCGCGTTCGCGATCGCCGTCGAATCGGCGGGCGTCAATGCTGCGCGCATCTCGCATAGCGCGGCGATCCTCGGGACCGCACTCACCTCGCTCGGGCAATACGACGAGGCACTCGCGCTCATCGATCGCGCGCTACCGATCTACGAGCGAGCGACGGGTGAGACCGGACAGATCGTTCCGATGCTAGAGATGCGCGGCGGCACGCTTACGGATCTCGGGATTCACGATCGTGCACGCGCGGATCTCGAACGTGCCGTCGCGATCCGTCGCAAGTTCTCCGCGCCCGACTCGCGCGATCTCGCGATGTCGCTCGAGTGGCTCGGGCGTGCGCACCAGGCTGCCAAGCGCTTCGACGATGCGATCGCGGCGTTCACCGAGGCGCGTTCGATCGGGCAACGCTCCCCCGACGAGCACGCCGACTACTACGCGGAATTCGGTCTCGGCGGCGTGTACCTCGACGCGAAACAACCCGCGAAAGCACTGCCACACTTCGAGCGGGCGATCGCGCT
>JBJXGN010000122.1:0-52300 GCA_046160585.1 Kofleriaceae bacterium | reverse complement strand
TGCGTGACCTGCTGCCGCCACTCGGCGAGCTGCGCCTCGTGCACGCCCTTGCGCCGGAGGAACGCGCCGAGCTCGGCCTCGGGCACGGCGGCAGCCTCGAGCACCAACGCCACCTTCTCCTCGGCCGTCAGATCTTGGGGCCGCTTCGGCGAAGTCGGCGGTGTCTTCTGCTTGTCACGGCGGGCCATCTTGGGCGCGACCGTACCTGCCGCCTTCAGCCATTTCGAGAGCGTCGACTGTGAGACGCCGGTCTCACCCGAGAGCGAGGTCGCGGACGGTGCGTGCGGTCCGGAGAGTCGTTCGACCATCCGGTTTCGGAATCCTTCAGAGTAGAGAGACAATGGGTCCTCGGTCCCCCGTGTGCGAACGGTGGTGAAGAACGCGGGCGGTCAGGCCACCAGCGTCATGCGACAACTACCCTGGCACAGGGGGACAAGGTACCGAATCACTGCCGAAGTTGAGTTAGCTTTCAGGTATCGATCGAAGACCACTGTGCCGCAAAACGCGGCACCGCCACACGCGAAGTACGTTCCAGGTTCGACGCGTGAGCCTCCGTTCGTTAGCAGAAGCAATCACAACGTCAGGTGCCTGAGCGCGCTTGACCTTCTCCGATGATCGCGGATCAATCGATCATCCGGGGCGAGATGGACCGCGATCTTCGCGACACGCGTGTACGCCAGCTACTCGACGAGATGTCGAGACCGATGCTCTACGCGCTCGCACGAGCAGTGGAAGCAGACGTTCGTGCGAACACGTACCGGCAAGACCTCATCGACGATCTCGCTGCCCTTCCCGTGGACGTTCTGCGACGGGGGCTTGCTGGTGGGGTCAACCCTACCGATCTGAAACGCTTGTGCGCGCGGCTCGGATACTCGGCCGATGGTTCCGCGATCAGACTTGCCGGCCGCTTGATCGCGGCGGTTGAAGAACCGAACGCACGCATCGCGCGATGGCGGCCCTTCGATCAGGCGCGCGCCTTCGCGCGAGGCCTTCATCTCCGTGCGCAGGTCGAGTGGTACGCGTTCGCGCGAGGACGCTTGCCGGAGAGGGGCAAGCTCCCTGCCGACATTCCAATCGCGCCGTATGCCGCGTACGCGGACAGGGGTTGGACGGAGTGGGGCGACTTCCTCGGTACCGCGAACCGAGCACGTCAACTGATCGAGTACCGGGCGTTCGCGCGTGCACGCACGTACGTGCATGCGCTCGAGATCGCGAACGTGTCGGAGTGGCGCGAGCTCTGCCGCAAGAAGGTCGGCAGCCGCCGCTTGCTGCCGCCGGACATTCCCGCCGCGCCCGATCGCGTCTACGCCGAGCAGGGTTGGGTGAGCTGGGGCGACTGGTTTGGTACTGGTCGCGTTCACGGATCGAGGATCAAGTACCGGAGCTACGCGCAGGCCCGCGCGTTCGTTCGCGCGCTCGGCGTCCAAACGGAGCCAGAATGGCGAGCCTACTGCCGCGGTGAGATCTATCGCTCGACGCCACGCCCTGTGGATGTTCCGAGCAATCCGCAACGCACGTACAAGAAGACGGGCTGGGTCAGCTGGGGTGAGTTCTTCGGAACTGGATCCGTCGCGCTCTACAATCGAACGTTCCGCTCGTACGCGGCTGCCCGCTCGTACGCGCGGAGCCAGGGGCTCCGCCACGCCAAAGACTGGCGCGAGTGGTGCGCGGCCGGCAAACGGCCATCTGATATTCCGGGCGCGCCCGACCAGGTCTATGCGAACAAAGGTTGGGTGAGCTGGGGCGAGTTCTTTGGCACCGACAACGTTCATCCCGCTCGTCACGAGCGGCGACCGATGCGCGAAGCGCAGCGATTCGTGCGCGGGCTCGGCGTCCGAACGAAGGCCGAGTTCATGCGAGCTTGGCACGAAGGACGGATCCCAAAAGACATTCCGCTCACGATCGACCGAATGCCGGGATGGAGAAGCTGGTCGAGCTTCCTCGGGTCATGAGTCCTCGCTCCCGATACGTGCAGACCGTCACGCAGGGCGAGGCGGCCGAGGACTTCAACACGATGTCGCGCGCTAACGCTGTCAAAGCGTTTCGCCGGTTGGCGGCGGCGTCATCGGAGCCGCTCAAGACGACCGACCTGCCGCAGGGCCTCTGGTACGCGCTGCGCCGCTACTTCGGTTCGATCGATGATGCCCGCGTCGCCGCCGGAGTCGCAGGGCCCGAGCACCCACGCCGTTGGTCGAAAGAGACCGTCGCCGCGGAAATCGTACGCCTGCACAGAAAGGGCGTCAGGATCACCAACCTCGGCCTCAAGGACGAACACGGCGCTCTCCTCGGCGCGATCACCGAGTACTTCGGCAGCATCGTCGTTGCTCGCCGCGCGGCGCGGGTACCAGAGCCAGCTCCGCTGCTGGTCAAGAAGCGACAGCGCTGGGACGAGGCGCGTGTGATCGCCGAGATCGAAGAACTTCATCGCAGCGGCGAGTCCGTCGCCAACTCGAAGGTTCCCAACCCGCTTCTCAAAGCAGGCAAGCGCTACTTTGGAAGCTGGAAGAACGCGATCGAGGCAGCCGGATTGAACTACGACGAGGTACGGCTCGCGCACGAGCCCTACACCGAGGAGGATCTGCTCGAGATCTTGCGAGACCTCGCACGGGATCAACCGGAGATGCTCCTGAGCGACCTCGGGTACAAGGGATTCTTCCCGACGATTCTGCGGCTATTCGGCACGCTCGATGTCGCGCTCGAACGCGCTCGCGTTAAGGACTGGCCCGTGCGTGAACGTCTGCGTGCGTTGTCGAAGTCAGAAGCGCTCGCTGCTCTTCGTCAGCGCGAGCGAGACGGTCTGTCGACCGCCCGAGAGACCGTTCGTGAAGAACAGAACGTGCTCTACCACTCGGGGATCATCCACTTCGGTGAGTGGCAACGGTTCTGCGACGCCGCCGGAGTGGACACCGACTCGCACAACCGCAGCTGGACCGTCGACAAGCTTCTCGATGCACTTCGCGTTCGCGATCGAAGGGGGTTGTCGCTGAAACCCGAGGACGTGAAGCGCGAGGACAGTCGGTTGCATTCGTCGGTGCTCGCGTACTTCGGAAGCTACGTACGCGCAGTCGAGCTCGTCGCCGACGCGCCGTGGGCGTTGACGCGATGGACGCCCTCGCTCGTGCTCGCGCGCCTGAAGGAGGCTGCTCGCGGACGCGATCGGCTGACGGCACGCGAAGCCGGCGGAGCGCTCGCGAACGCGTGCCAGAAGTACTTCGGTTCCTACTCGGCCGCGTGTCGAGCGGCAGGTCTCACGGCGATCGTCGGTCTTGGGGGTGCACCGAAGGGCACGAGGCGCCGTTCAAAGCCGCGACGATCGCGATGAGTCACCGAGTACAGAAGCGCTTCTCGTAGCAATACGTTTGCGCCGGACAGTCGCTGTCTTGCTTACAGGAGAGAACGCAAACGCCGACGAGTGCACACGTCGCGTTCGGTCCGAATCGGCTGCACTCGTCGTCTTGCTTGCATGCGCGCGTGTCGACGCAGACGCTCGCCGGCGCGTCGAGGAGGCGAAGCTTCTCGTACTCGGGGTGGCTGCGATCCAATCGGAAGCCACAGGCAAGCGAGTTCTGGCAGTCCTCGTCGCGCGCGCACGGATCTCCGAGCTTCGGCTTCGCGTCCTTCTTGCAGGCCACCACCAGGAGAAGAGCCAGACACAATAGTTTCTTCATCGAGTCTTCCCACTTTCGTTAGACGAGATCTCACGGCTTCTGCGCCGGCTGGTGTCCGAGGATGGTCATCTTCACCTTCTGCAGCTCTGCGTGGCGAGACTTCCACTTCTCGTGATCTTGTTGCCCCATCCGCTGCACGCCGACTAGCTCGTCGGTGGCTTGGCCAAACGCGTCCGCGATCGGATGTCCGTTCGCCTTGGCCATCCCGTATCCGCGCATCGCGGACCCGCTCATCGGGAGCGGCTGACTCGCGTTGGCGAGTTGCTGGGCTTTCATCATCGCCGCCTCCACGAGCGGAATGGACGAGAGCATCGACTCGAGCTTCGCTGCCGATGGACCTGTTGCTCCCGATGCGGTGGCGGCGTTGTGAGCGAACTCGTCGTCCGCCTCGCGCCGGCCTCCGTGGCTCGCATTGAGACCGTGCTGGTTGGCCTCGATCGTATCTGCCGCGGCACCCACCTCATCGAGTGCCTCCTTGTACCGCTTCTTGAGCGCGATCTCCGCGAAGTCAGCCTCGTCGAGCTCTGCATCGGCGATCTTGTCCTTGATGGCGGTGATCTCACCCTTCGAGACGAGATCGATCGCCCCGTTCATCATATCGCCGATGGCGCCGACCGCGTCGCCGACGTCGCCCACCGAGATGTACGCGATCGCCGAGGCGAGGTTGCGCGTGAGGCTGATGCTCCTTGGTCGTGTTGATCTTGTCCTGTAGCGCGTCCAGTCTCCCTGAAGGTCGGATTTCTTTCGCTGCACCTTCGCTTTCTCGAGGTCCGCGGAGACTCCCTGCAGTTTGTTCGCGGCTGCACTCGCCTTCTTCCCTGCGGCCTTGAGCAACGCGCGCTGCTTCTTGGTCTGCTCGTCGGCGTCGGCCGTCGCCCTACCACTGCTCTCGACGTTTCCTTCGCCACGCTTCACCGCGCCGGCAACCGCCGATGACGAACGCGGATCAGTCTGACCAGATCACGATCGCCTCCGATCCGATTGCCACATTGGAGGTCGCTGCTTAGTAAATTCTCACCAACGCTGTCTCAAACTCGTTGACGCGCGCGGTTCGGAACCCACGCCGCTCTGTTCGGCGTGAACCCGTGGCGACTGCAGACGTGGCTCGGCCACAAGCGTATCGACGAGACGATGCTCTACGTCCACGTGGCCGAGACGCACCGTCGCGACCTCCCAGAGCACATCCTGGAAGCGTCGCGCGGTGTGGACGATCCGGACCGACGAATTACCGCGATGCTCGGAGCCCGCTCTGGGGTGCCGACGGTCGTTTGGCAGCGGCGTGGCAGCGGCGGAGGTCACGTAGCCGATGAAGGCTGCATGATTCGCTAGTTGTCTGGCTCCGGAGGAGGGCTTCGAAGTATCGCGGGACACATGTGATGACGAGCCCTTGCTGCGTTCTCAACAACATGAGTTCCGCCTGACGACGAAGCGTCCCTCTGGATTCCGCCGGGTCTGGCAGAGAAACGGCAGAGCGACTCACCGTCGAGACCAGTAGCCTGGTCTGCGGCTCGTGTGTGCCAGCGCGAGAACAACGATCTCGTCGCCGATGATCTGATACGGCAGCGTGAACGGAAACCGGTCGAGGACGGCGACACGTCGATCGACTCGGTTCTTCCACTGAGGTGCTGCCTGCGGGAACTGGAGAATCGTGGAGAAGACTGCTTCGAGCTTCGAGCTCGGCTCCGAGACCAGGCTGTCGCGATTCGTAATAGTCGACCTCGTGACGGCCAGCCGGTGAATCCGTAGGTTCATCGAGCAGCGCGAGCAGCTCGGCGAGCCCGGACGTGCGCTCGGTACTCATCGAGCGTCATCGTCTCGGCGGTGCCGGCATCGAGCTCTGCACCACGACGTTCGATCTCGGCGTCCCATGCCGCACTCGCGTCCGCGTCGGGCTCACCATCGAGGCTGCGGAGGAGCTCGAGGGCCAAGCGTGCACGTTCTTCGGTGGGGAGCCGAAGAATTTCTGTCAGGACGTCCGTAGCACCCACGGCAATATCATAGCAGACCGTGCCCGATCCGAAGCCCCGCTGACTACGTCGCCGAGAACGCCTCAGGGGTTCGAGTTCCTGCTACGCGCCGCCGACCACGGAGCCTTCGTCGTCGACGAAAATGGTCAGTGCGGAATCGGGCCGAGCAAGGCAAGCGGTGGCCTCTTTGTGCTCGACGGCGGCCAGACCGCGAATGCCTCACGAAACGCCAGCTACTTGAAGTCGAGCGTGGCTTGGCTCCGTTGTCGTAGCGGTCCGAACCCGTGAAGTTCGTCGTCGGGAATCTGGGGAGCGAGGAGGGATTCCCTCCCTGCGAACCCGTGAAGCTCATCCCGCCTCGGGATCCGCGCGCCAGCGTTCGAGCCACGCACGAGCACGCTCGCCAAGCGCGTGCAATTGCGCCGCCGACCATCCATCGGGGATGGGGAGCGCGTGACCGGGACGACATTCGAGGTAACGCGATAGTGCTATCGCCTTGTCGAATCGTTCGTCGTCGTGCGCTTCGAGAGCGAGCCACGCTTCGACGAGCCGCGCGAAGCTTTGGGGCTCTTGATGTCGCGTAACGACTCGGCGGCGGATGGCGGCCAGCGCGGCGCGCGGATCGTGGCCGAAGTGCTCATCCGCGCGCACCACGCACCGGCGCAGCTCGTGTGTCGGTGCCTCCGTGACCGGTTCGTCGATCAGCTGCAGCAGCGATTCGAATCCACAGTCGAGGTAGCGATCGCTTCCGCCGTCGAGCTCGGCACCTCGGGTCCATAACGTTCGAACGTCCTCGTGAAGGCCACCCGTGCGAAGCAATGCCAGTCCGAGCAAATGGTAACGATGCGCGGCCTCGGCTGGCGACAACGATTCGACGACGAGCGGCTCCAGTTGGTTCCGCACGGCGATCCAATCATCCTCGCGAGCGGCTCGATTGGCTCGAGTCACCTCTGACTCGTCGTGTGGACAGCAAGAAAAATAGCCGGCTGTGCTCGGGAGCGGTGCGGTCGGATCGAGAGCCGGCAACCTTGGTGGCTCGGCACTCATCACGAAAAGCTCGACACGTGCTCGAGTCTCCGCCAAGCAGACGACCTCGCGTGCACTCGCGTCCTGTACCAACAAGACGTCCGAGCCCGTGCTGCTCCATAGTGGCTCGAGTGTGCGATCGCCGAATCGCAGCCCCACGAGACAGCTCCCCTCGAGCGTGGTCGCGTAGGACACGAACATCATGTCTTCGCGCGCCGCCGTCGCGCCCGAGATCCGCAGATCGGGGTGCGAGTTTGGCAGCAGGTAATCGTACGTGAAACGCCCTGCGGTGATCCCGCGCAGGTAGATGGCCGCATCGTCATCGTCGATCCCGCCGACCCCCACGACGAGGTTTCCTCGCGGATCGAAAGCGCCGAAGGAGACGCGTTGACCATCGCACGCTGGCAATGCCTCGAGAATCGTTCCCCGCTCGCTCTGCAAAACGGCGCCTCCGTCGAACGGAATCCCGAGCATCGCGAGCTTGCCGTTGCCAACGACGGGATGCATCGACCGCGCCGATGGAACCTCGCGCACGACCTGCCATCGGTTGAGGTCGACGATGCGGAATGGAGTCGAACGCTTCGGATCGTATGCGTCGATCCAAAGATGCGATGCACCCGGCAACGCGAACACTCGCTCGACGCGGCCGTCGACAAAGCGCCCGAGCGACTCCCACCTGCGTGGTTCAGCAGTCACGATGTCCACCTGCAGCAAGAACGATGTACCGGCCAGCCAGAGCTCGTCGCGATCGACGCAGATCGCCGTGAGCTCGCCGATTCGTTCCGGTGCATGAACGTAGGCCCGGCGGACCACGCTGCGATGCTCCACCGAGATCCACATGATGTGGATGTCTCGCCCGTAGGCCCCTACGACCACGAGATCACGCTCGTCGGTCAGCCAGTGCATGACGTGCTCCTCGTACGGCAGACGGCCGAGCAGCTCGCCGATGGGGTCTCCGTCGTCGAGCGGGCGGGCGCATGGCACCGATCGCACGCGCCAGGCGCTTTGCAAGCGCCGCTGGACGGTTGCCAAGCGCTCGCGCACGTCCGCCGCACAATCCTCGTCGAGCATCGGATTGGACAACAGCGCCACGAGCTCGCGGCGCGCAGCGAGGAAGTCGCCCGTCTCTGCGAGCTCGTGTGCGTGTACGCGAGCATGATCGATCGCGCGTTTACCTCGGGACATCTCGACCATCTGCTCGTGCCGAGCCTGCGCGTCCGGTTCCAGATCCCGGGGATCGATCGCGACACACAGCTGCTCGCACTGCGCGAAGTCGCTCGCACGCAGTGCTTCGGCAGCGGCGGTGAGCGCGTCTGCGGCAGCTGAGCGGCGGCGGGCGGCGGCGCGGCGCTGGATCGCGGCGCGCAGCTCGCGCGCGACCGGCACCGGTGCGAGGAGCTCCTCGTAGGGTGCCATCAGCTTCACCGCCTCGTCGTCCGAGACAACCTGCGCCCGCGTCAACGCGAGTACCGCATCGGCTCCATCGCCCGACCGTGCTCGACGTGCATGATCGACCACGATGTCGAGCCACCGTAGCTCCGGTCGCGTCTCGTGTTCCCGAACGCGGCGACGGAGCTCGGCCTCGAGCTCCGCGTATGCCCGTAGCCCACTACCGAGATCGATCCCGAGAAGATCGCGGGCCCGCTGAATCGCGGCGGAGTCTCGCTCCGCGCGAGCGGCGAGAGCGGTGCTGCGGATCTGCTCCAGCACGCTGTCCACCGCGACTCCCAAGGCACCGGCTTGCCGCGCAAGCTCGCCTGCACGTGCCAGCTGACCATCCGCGAGCTCTTGCAGCGCCAGCTCGCGCAACCGCTCCCCCTCGGATTGTCGGCGATCGCTCTGGATCCGTCCCAGGACACGTCCAGCGATAGCGCTGTCGGGCCAGCGCTCGACGAGGGCGCGTGCAGCCATCTCCGCGGCGCCTGGGTCGCGCTCCAAGAGCTGCAGCAGCTCCTCCTCCGCCGGCTTGCGCGCCCTTTCGCGTGCGCGCGCCGCGTCGTCACGCAGCGCGTGAAGATCTGGATGCGCTGCATCGCAACGCTCGAGTGCGCGCAACTCGAGCGCGAGCTCGTCCCACGAGCAACGTTCGAGAGCCGCGCGCGCCAGCAACGCACGACCATCCGCCGCGCGTACGACGTGGAGCTCACGAAGGAACGCCGTTGCGTCGCTCCAGCGTTTGGATCGCGCAGCCGCTAGCCCCAGCAACGCGCGCACTTCACTGTCGGCGACGATTGTGGGCGACAACCGGTCGCCAACTTCGAGTGCGTCGGCGTCGAGGACGAGGTGATCGACGAGTAGACCGAGCAATGCGCGCGCGCCCGCGAGGTCGCCAGCGTCGGTGGCCTGCTCGAAACACGTGCGCGCGGTTTCGTAGTCGAATTCGGCGAGGGCCCGATGTCCATGTTCCAGAACACCCGGGGCCCCGGTGGAGGTCGACTTGCTGGCACGCTGTGGTGCCGGCGTTGAATCGTCCGTGCCGGCATCGAGCAGCCTGCGCACGGTGCTACGTGCCTCGGGTTCGAGCTCGTCGAGCCGAGCGTGACACGCGTCCCGGCTGACGTACTTGTGACGGATCGCTACGATGCCGCCGGGTTGCTCGCGCACCTCGATGGCATCGGCGAACCGCTCGATCAACAAGCTCTGCAAACGCGACTTGAGATCGTAGCGCCGACGTTCGTCCGCTTTGCTCGACAGGCGACCCGTCGGATTGACCGCGTGCACGAGCTCGACCAGCTGGCCGGCGGAAACGTCGAGGCGGCGTGCGAGCACGTCGCGCGCCGTCTGCTCGTGATCGACTTCGGGTCGCTTACCCACGAAGCAACAAGATATACCAGAGCTGGTTCCCAACCATGGGCACCGCTGACTCGCGCAGAGATCGCGTCACGGCCCGCGATGATCGTCATCTCCGTGACCGTTCGCGCGGCTGGCCGAGCTCGAGACGTAAGATCGCCTCGGTCCAGTCGGGATGGATCATCTTGACCGAGTACGCGAGATTTTGATCGTCGGCGGTGATGGAGGGGCGGTCGATCCGATCGCCATTCGCGAGCCGCTGCTGAAGCGCGCGGCGCACCTCGTCGCGCGTCATGCGTGGGTAGTGTATGCGCACCGGCCAGTTCTCGATGCCTGCGAGTCGCACGGCATTCGCTACGCCGCCGTACCAACGATGCAGCGACGTCGCGAGATGTTCGTGCTGAAGCTCGGTGAACGTCATGTTCGGCTTATCCACGGAGAGCCGGCGCAAGATGTCGAGCATCTCGCCGTCATCGAAGGGACGATTCAAGACGACGGCGTTGTACTCGAAGCCCGCGGCTTCGATCGCCTCGCGCCAACTTCCGAGGTACCGGCTCGCTGCGCCGTACAGTGGTTGCGGAACGCGCGACGGCGCCAGCGACTCGCCGGCGTCTGAGCGCCGAAGGATCTCGTCGAGCACCCGGTCGGCGTCCCACTCCTTTTGGAACGGAACCTTCTTGCGTGGGAGCGGCGTCGGTTCGGGAACACCGGCAACGCGCCGTGCTTGCGGCAGCGAACCGATGTGCTCGCGGAGCGCATGCACGAGATCTTTTCGCTTCGCGCGCATGAGCCCTGGTTCTGTGAGCCGCGTTCCGCGCTGGTGTTCGTTGCGAAGCTCCGCGATTGCACGCTCGCGGTCCCACTTCTTGTGCGTGGGATGTGGGAGCCGGGCGGCGACTCGAGCGTTCTTCACGGTCCCGAACCGGCGCAAGAGTGCATCGCGCAGACCTGCCGGTATGTCCATCGCGGTCACGGGACGTCCGAGCTGCTTGGCGAGCGCTCGCAATCGCTTGAGCGTTTCGCGTCGATCGTCGAGTGCAGCGCGTTCCTTCGCCTGTCGCATCGAGTGCGACGTCAAGCCGAGCTCGCGTGCTGCTCCGTCGAGACCACCGAAGAACGTGGCAACCGCGGTGCGACAACGAGCTCGGGCGAGCAGCGCATCTGAGATCTCGCCGTGCTTGCGCTCGATACGCTCGAGAGTCTCGATCAGCTCGTCGCGCGTCCAGAATCGGGGAAGGTTGATCTCGATGCCAGCCCTCTTTGCAGCCGCAGCCAGTGAGCCGAAGTGCGTCTTCGCCGCGCGGTAGACGCGTTCATCGTCGTTGGCGGTACGGCCGCTGCCGTAGAGCTCGCGTAACCGATCGAGAACTTGCTCCGGCGTCCACCGAGGCTTCTCGACCGTTGGCCAATCACGGAGACCGGCGCGCGCGACCGCTTGTTGCCACGAACCGAAGTGAGACTTGAGCGTTCCGAGGCGGCCGGTCTTGTCCAACTCGCTCAACGTCATCTGCGGCTGTCGACGTGCGATGTCGGATAGCCAAGCGATGAGCTCTTCGTCCGTATGACGATGTCCATCCGATACGGTCTTGTAGTCGATGCCCGCGGCTTCGATCGCGGCGCGCCACGATCCAACGTGGTACTCGGCGGCCTTGCGCAGAGATAGGGGAGCCTTGGACCATGCGAGCGACTTGCGTTCGCGACGAAGGCGACGAATCGCGGCGATGATCGTCTGCCCCGTCCACTGCTGTCGCGCTTCCGCCATCCGCTTACCGGCGCTCATCACCCCAGACCCAACCGGGCACGCTGTCCAGCGAGCGCCTGAGCTTGTCGGAGATCGTGCCGTGCTTGTATCGATGGCGGCAGTTGACTACCCACGTTCCAAGTCGAACACCGTCGACAACCGTGGATTTGTGCAGTTCGTCCCATCCGTGCCGAGCGATGAAGCGCCGAAGATGATCGAGGTTGCGAGCCTGGCGGTCGAGACGGGGTTCCCAGGTCCAGCCCTCGATCGCATCGAGCTCCTTCTGCACCCACTGCGGCAGTCGACCCGAGCGATGTAAGACGCGAACGTGGGTCGCCCAGCGGCCGAGGCGATTGCCGTGGCGGTCGATCGTTTCCAAGCGGAAGCCGTCCCAGCCGTGCCGCTCGACGTGCTCTCGTAGCGCGCGAAGACGATCTTCATAGTGCTCTTCGGCCGGTTCCCATGACCAGCCCGGAATCGCTTCCAGCGCCCTTGCGAGCCAAGCGGGTAACGTGCCGCGCCGATACTCCTGCCGACGATTCGCACACCATTGCGCGAGGGCCACGTCCTCGACGTTCGTGCCAGACGTCAACGCGCCCCAGCCGTTCGCGCGAACGAACGCGCGAAGATTGTCGACGTTGCGACGATATCGATCGCGCACGGGATCCCACGACCAACCAGGTATCGCTTCGACGAGCGGGATCAGGAAGTCACGAATCTCGCCGGTCTTGTACTCGGTGCGACGCAAGTGCACCCAGTTGTGTAGCGCAACGCCCTTGTGGCACGTGCCGTTCCGCAGTTCCTTCCAGCCATGCTCTGACACGAACTCGCGCAGCAGCGACAGCTTGTACAGATGATCGTTGTCGCGCCGCTGCTGGTAGGCCTCAGCGCGACTTCGAGCACCCTTGCGATTGCGACGAGCACTCGTCGTCATCCAGTGCACGATCGCATGCCTGTCCTGTTGCCGAAACCTCGTTACTCACCACATGACGCCCGGCTTGAAACACCAGGTGCCGGGCGGGCTCTAGCGACATGAAACTCAAGAATCTCAAGCGCCTGCAACGATTGAACCGCGGACCTCAGCACGCCTCGCGAGTCAGGTCAGGACGGGATACCGCGAGGAGTTACGATGGAACGATATGAACGCCAGTTGCCGAGCGTATAGGCCGCTCCTTGCCGATCGACAGCGAGGTGAGCGTGATCATCGACGGAGTTGACCTGCCTGCTTTCAGTGGACCAGCAGTTCCGTGGAACTCGCTCTCTCGCAGGTTGATTGTCTCGGACTCTGTTTCTGCTTGAACTCGTGCGGTGTCAAGTAGCCAAGGCTCGAGTGTGGCCGCACCTCGTTGTAGTGACGACGCCAGGCCTCGATGACGACGACGGCCTCGGCGCGGCTGCGAAACCATTCGAGGCTGAGGCACTCGTCGCGCAGCAGCGTGCCGTTGAAGCTCTCGTTCGTTCCGTTCTGCCACGGCTTGCCTGGGTCGATGAAGGCGCTGCCGATCTTCTCGTCGACGATCCACTTGAGGACCGCCTTGCTGACGAACTCGGGTCCGGTTTCCGAACGCAGGTAGCTCGGCGCACCGTGCACGCTGACGAGTTGGGAGAGCACCTCGACGACGCGGCGAGACCGGATCGAACCGGCGACGTCGATCGCGAGGGACTCGCGTGTCCACTCGTCGACCACGGTGAGGCACTTGAGCTGGCGACCATCGGCGCAGGTATCGAACGCGAAGTCGATCGCCCAGACGTGATTCTGGGCCGTCGGTGCTTTCGGACGAGGTCGCCCCGTCGCGATGCGGCGGCGACGGCGCTTGCTCGGAACCTGGAGCTTGGCCTTCTTCCAGAGCCGATGCGCACGATCGACGCTCATCTTGAATCCGTCGCGCTCCATGAAGATCCGGATCCGCCGGTAGCCGTAGCGTGGGTACTGCGCCGCGAGCTCGCACATGCGCGCGATCACCGGCGCGTCCTCCTTGTCGCGAACGGACTCGTGGTCGAGCCCCGAGCGAGCCACGTCCAGCAGCGCGCACGCACGTCGTTTCGACAGGCCGCGCTTCTCGGCGTACGCGACCTGCGCCCGACGTCCGGGCGCGCTCAAGTTTTTTTCGTTGATCACTTCGATCAGCTCGCGCAATTGCAGCTCCGAGCACCGGAGCATGTCGATGGACTTCGCTGCTACGTCGTCGCGGGGACGTGGCCCCGAGGCGAGCGGTTGGTGCTGTGGATCGATCGCGACAACTATCTCCTACGCAAGTCAGTTGCGAGCACGCACTTCGAGGCATCGATCGACAGCCCGCCGTTCGATTCCGAAACAACGACGACGTATGCGCCAACCTTGAACCAGCAGGTCGCTGCAGCGCGGCTTCATGGCCCCGAGCCGAAGCGCATTCCACCACCTCGCACCGAGGCATGGCTAGGTGTGATGTTCGCCGAGACAGGTACCCGCATTGCGCGAGTGCTGCCGGGAGCCGCTGCGGACAGCGCTGGAGTACAGGTCGACGACGAGATTCTCTCGTTGGACGGAACGTCCACAGCGGATGCATCGGCGGTGATCGATCTGATCCGTAAGCGTTCCATCGGTGCGTCCGTGTCGCTCGAAGTGCGGCGCGCTGGATCACAACGCGTCGTCAAAGCCGAGCTAACGGATCGCCTCGGGTACTTCCGGCTACAAACGGCGCTCCTCGAGAAGACCGCTCCGTCGTTCGCCGTCACGCCGGTGAACAGTGCATCCCCAGCGAGTCTCGCGACACTTGCCGGACGTCTCATCGTGCTCGACTTCACGCCACCCAGCTTCGTCCGGTGCGAGAACTGCGAGAGTCCTCAAGGCACCTTCATGAACAAGCTGCAGGAGAAGTACGGTGCTCGTGGCCTGCAGGTCGTCGGTGTTTCTACGGAGAGCGCCTCTGCGTTGCAGAAGGCCTCCACGGAGCTTGGACTTCGCTATCCGCTCGCTCACGACGAGAACGCGAAGATCGCGAACGCATTCTTCGTTGTCTCTCCGATGACCACCATCGTGATCGACAAGAAGGGATCGTTCGCTTCATCGTCGACCGGACCGGATTGGAGATGCTCGTCCAAGAGCTGCTGCGCGACTGATTCAGCGATCAGCCGTAGTGGGGCCACCGGACGTAACGCATGGCTCTTCGTCGGCAGCGACGATTACGGGCAGGCGACTGGCAATCTGCTCTCGCTGATCGCGTCGTCACGCTATCGACCTCGACCGCCGCGCGCGCCTCAGCGTAGCACTACGATCCTTCGTCAAGGATGGGACTCACGCACCGGTTACGATTGTTCCACTCGGGCGATCACTTTGGCCGCCCCTGCGCGATCACTTTGGCTACCTCCACCGCGATCACTTAGCCCGCCTCGCTACAGCTGCACTTCCAGCGTCCCCAATCCCCTCGAGCGGTCCGGAGGTGGCAACTGCGCTATCGCTCAACAGGAGTGTCGTGCTCGGCTCGGGCTCCGACCCGACGAAGATCATCGACGTCGCTACGTCGAGACTTCTGCCGGCTTCGTAACTGCCACACACACTCGCGGATCCCACGACCGCGTATCGCTACGTCGAGCGTTCGTGTTACTGGTGAAGTGGTGCGTTACGTGTGGCTGTTCGCCATTGCCGGACTGCCTTCCCCTGGGATGACCCATCCGGGCGGGACCGACGACAACGGATGTCACGTGCAATCGTCAACTGGGATCCGACATTGTCACGGCGATGGCACCGGGCCATCGGCCGCGCGAAATGTCGCGGAGTTGGCTGTGGAGGTCGGCGGTAGCTCGCTTGTACGCGGTGAACGCCTCACGTATCAGGGTTCGTATCATCTTCAACACGACGGCACGATGCTCTTCATGGCCGGCTTCGGAAGCGAAACCAACCCCGACAGGCCCATCGGCGGATACCTCGACTTGAACCTCGGGGCAGCATGGATCGACCGCACGGAGGTTGCTGTTGTGATGAAGGCTGGGCTCGGCGCGAAGGTTGTGCTGTTCCGTCTTAACGAACACCGCCGCGCCTATCTGAAGCTCGGTGGGTTTCTGGATCTTGTCTTCGTTCCGGGTGGAAAGGCGTTTGGGCTAAATCTGTCGCTTGGCCTCTCTCTCTGAGACCAACGCGCGCTCGCGCGCATCACCGGTCTCGAGAACAGCGCGCAGCTGTGCCGCCGACAGACCTTTGGTCTCTTCTTCGAAGTCCTTCATGGATCCACCGCGATCAGGCGACCGAAGATCTGACGACGCGTGATCCAGCCGTTGATTCCGCCGCGATTGTTGCCGATCTGAATCCGTTCGCCCTGCATCGCCTTGATCAGGTGCAAATACTGCGAGCCCTTCACGCGGCACAGCACGATGTCATCCACCGCGAGATCGTGATCACCCACGAGCGGCGCGACCGTGCACAGCTGTCCGTCGTTGACCTTGCCGGTCATCGAGTGTCCGCGAGGACGGAACTGAACCGTCTCGCCTTGTGCGAGACGCGCGATGTGACCATCTGCCCAACCCATTCGACTTCTCCGGAAGTCAGCGGCCACCTGCGTGACCGCTGCTTTGTTGTTGGCTCCGGAGGAGGGCTTCGAATCCCACGCGCGCAGATCGAGATCAACAACTGATTCGCGATCTTGCAGCGACCACACAGACATGCGCGGCGATGAGATTCCGATTCCTCCCTCCGTCTCCCTCTGTTTTCCGTGCAGCGTGGCAGCCACGTGGCCGCAGCACTTGCTACTAAGCTAGCCCGCCTGGTGCCGTTTGGCTGCACCGAGAAGCATCGAGCAGATCGGCAGCGATTTGCTCGATGCGTTTTCAAGCCGTCGGGGACGAATGATAGGGTCGGAGCGCATGCCCCGGGTGGAGGTCTGGATCGCTGGATTCCCGTCGCGCTACGGTGGCGCAGATACCGAGCTGGATCATCAGATCGATCTGCTGCGCCGGTTCGACGTCGATGTGCATCTCGTGCCGATGACGTCGACCGACGACGCGATGATGGAGAGCGTTGTCGCGCGAGGCTGTCACGTCCATCCGTATCGCAACGACGTCTTCGCCGGGAGGACGGTGCTCAGCTGGTGCAACGGCACGTTCCTCGATCGGCTGCCCAGGATCATGCACGCGGGTCGACCGGCGCGCGTCGTGTGGTTCAACTGCATGACGTGGCTGTTCGATCGAGAGCGAGACGCCCACGCACGTGGATGGATCGACGTGTTCGGGTTCGTGAGTCGATACCAGCGCGACTTGTTGATGCCCGAGCTGACGCGCATCGGACCGGTGCGAACGTTCGACTATCGACCGTTCTTCAACCTCGATCGCGTCGAGTCGGAATACCGACCGTGGGGCGGCAGCTACCAGGTCGGACGGATCTCGCGCGACGACCCGGCGAAGTTCGCGCCGGACACGTGGCACATCTTCGACGCGATCCGGGTTCCACGCGAGCTCGCCAAGCGCGTCGTGGTCGTGGGTCTCGGAGCTGACGCGACAACGCGCATCGGTCCGCCACCACCGGCGCTCGACGTCGAGATCTGGCCACCCGACACGCTTCCCGCGGATTGCTTCTTCGCCGAGGTCGACACGCTCGTCCACAAGACCGGTGGATCTCGCGAGTCGTATTGCCGCGCCGTGATCGAAGCGTACGCACACGCGGTGGTCCCCGTCGTCGAGGCCGACTATGCGTTTCCCGAGTTGATCATGCACGGCGAGACCGGCTTCATGGCTCGCACCTCCGGGGAGATGATCGACTACGCGAGCATGCTGGCGCACGAGCCTGCTCTCCACCGCCGGATCGCCCGGCAAGGGCGCGAGCATCTCGCGAACCTCTCGCGCCCGGAGCGATGCTGGGCCGGCTGGAACCAGATCCTGCGATCAGGCGAGTCGCGTCACGCCGAGCGCGATCGTGTAGCGAGACGGCGTTCGCAGACCGGAGTCGAGGTGCTCGCCGTAGACGACCTCCACATCCCGTTGGTCGCTACCGGACTCGATGCGCAGCGCGGCCCCGCCGATTCCGACGCGCTCGACGGTGAGCGAGAGGCTGAATCGTGGCCCTTGCGGATTGGTGATGTCCTCGGGTAAATCGCGAATCTGCACGCGACTGCCACGGCTGAGCCCGCTGCGCCGCACCTGCAGTCCGGTCTCGACGAGCTCGATTTCGATCGCGACGAGGGCGGACGCCGGGACCAAGGGGCCGATCAGGTCTCGCGATCCTTCCCTCGGCTTCGGCCGGTGGTAGTGGCGATCGTGGAAGAAGCTCATCGCGACCAGCCCCACCGTCGTGCGCGGTGACTTGCACGCGCGTATCGACGCGACGAGCACGCGCAACGCAGCACCGAGGTCGTGACGTAGCGTCATGGTCCGACGCGGAACCAGATGGCTCTGCCACCGGGAGTTTTGCAGGTGGACTCGATCCGCTCGTCGTACAGCGCATTGAGCGAACAACTCGAGTTGTTCGGCTGGGTGGTGCAGTTGAAGTCCAGCCCGTCGCGGTAGGTCTGGGTGACGTGACAACGAATCGAGAACGCGGGCGACGACGGATTGCTCGGATCTTCGTTGAAAGGACCGAACACCTGAGCGGTGCAGCGGACGAGGTTTGCGAGGACTGCTTCCAGATTGCTCTCCGGCACCTCGAGCTCGAGCGTGACCACCGGTCTCCCCTGGACCGGTCCCAGATTAGCGACCGGCGCGGTCTTGCAGGCACCGAGGGCGGCTCCGATGGCGAGCGCGATGTGAACGAGCAAGTTTCGCTTCATTGGCTCACCTCTTCAGATTCCCGCCTTGAGGAGATGCACCTGCATCCTGCATCGTCCCGCGGGTTGGACGCGATTGACCCAATCCGCGATGTGCTGGAAGTAGCGCTCCCGGAACTCCGTCCCCGTGAACACCAACACTCCGTTCGGTGCGTAGAACCAGCCCGCGCCGTGGGAGTTCATCAGGGCCATCGTGTCTGCTTCGATCGCCGGATCGTTGTTGTGCCAGATCCAGGAGACGAGCGAGTCGGGCAGCGAGTCATCGTACTCGTCGTACAGGCCGAGAACGTGACCGAGCTCGTGCGTGAAGATGATCTCGTCTTCCCGGTAGGCGTTCCACGCCCTCACCGCTGCGAGGGTTGGTGGCGGCGCTCCAGCAGGTGTGATGGCCGGCACCATCGCAGCGACCGGTGCGGGGACATAGAGGTTGATCTCGTCGATCACGCTGGCGCGCCGCCGATCTACGGTGACCTCGACCACCTTGTGCTCGTTCGAGCTCACGCGATACAGGCGAACCTCGATCGGAACATGGTGACAACAGCACTCGCAGGAGCTCCCGGAGACACACCGGAGCTCCGCCGCACGGTCCCAATGACTGGCGGCCCGGTTGAGGAGCTGGATCGTCGCGGTTTGATCCAGACCGGGTACGCCGGACTCGAACTCGTACTTCACGCGGATCCGGATGACGAGCCGACAGGGGTCTTCGAGATACTTGATGTCGAAGTTGCCGACGAACAACTCCCCGAGCTCGGTGTTCGTTTCCTCGTGGGAGCCAGGATTCGTGCATCTCGCCCGCGACGAGGACGAAGAGCCACCGTTGGACGAACGGCCGATCGTCGACGAGGAGCCGCCGGTGGACGACGAGCCGCCGGTGGACGACGACGAGCCGCCCGTCGAGGTGGATGTCCCGATCGAGATGCCACCACCCGGACCGCTGGTGAGCCCGACCAGCAGCGCGTCGAGCTCGGTCAGCCATTCCCCGATTCGACCAATCCCACCGGAGGCAAGAGAGAGCACCGGTTCGTAGGGGTGCGTAACCACCTCGCCGCCGGACATCGCCAACATCCTGCGCAGCTCGGTGACGAGCCACTGCAGAAACACGAGCACCGCGAGCTTCAGCAGCACAACGACCGGGACCATGGTCCCGATCACCGAGTGGAGGACAGGCGCGAGAAATCCGATCGAGCCAGCGGAAAGCGGACCACCGGTCGCGAGCACCAGACCATCGATCGCTCCGGACAGTTGCTCGACGCTACCTGACCGACCCGCTGCGACCACCGCGTTCTCGATTGGAAAGCTCGGAATCGATCGTACGGGCTCGTGATCCAGTGCGTAGCTGATCGCGTCGACTCCCGCGAGCAGGCGCTCGGCCTCTGTGCGTGCCTGCGGCGGAAGCCCGTCCGGGACGAGGGGAGCGAGTGCACGATCGAGCTGGACGAGATCCTCGACGATTGCGTCCGCGATGAACGCGACCGACCGCGCATCCTCCCCTGCCCGCGAGAGACGGCTCGCATAGGAGCGCAGCTTGTCGACGACAAGACTAACGCGACGAACAGGACTGAGTCGGAACTCGTCTACCACCGTTGCTCCCACACACCGCGAGCGGTCGCGACGATACCCGAGACCAGTTGCCACAACAACGCGACACCCATGCGATCATGCGCACGCGAATATGAGCCTGACGGTCGTCTCCTATGACAACAGAGCAGCGCGGCATGTCGACATGGGATGGGAGATCAACACCGCGTACTGCACACATCACGGTTATCGCTTCGAGACACATCGCACCTACGAGCGCGACGTGCCTCCGTGGTGGGTGAAGGTCTTTCTGCTGAACGACTACGTTCGACAGGCGCAGAGCAAGGATGAATGGTTTCTGTGGTTGGACTCCGACAGCTTTCTTCGGCGAGAACACCTGCCGATCGCCGCCCTGTTGGCGTCCGTGCCAGCGTCGTGCCACTTCATCGGCGGCAACGATCCACTCGGGCGTGACGGCAACGTGAACACCGGCGTGTTCGCGGTCCGAGCCACGGACGTTGGCCGCGCGATCATGAATGCGTGGGTCGAGTGCTTCGAGCCGACGGTGTGGTTTCTGCAAGATGGAGTTTGGTCGACCCCCGGACCGTGGGCAGGTCCCGCCTACGAACAAGGAGCGTTCAACCGGCAGATACTCGGACATCCGGAGTGTCGAGAGCACGTACGAATCCTCGGCAACCTATTTGTCAGTTACGACTTCGACGCAGCCGGATTCATCAAGCACTTCCCCGTGCATTTGCGGCCTCGCGTCGATGCAGCGTATGACCTGTTTCGAGCGGATCACTCCAGCACCCTGTGTTTGCAGTTCGGCGGCGAGTATCACGAGCTCGTGCGCAAGAAGAGCTCGAACGACCACGTGCTGCGGTGGCCGCTTCGATTTCCGCTCACGACCTGCAGCAAGCACGGCGATGCGGCGAGTGACGAGGGATTCTGGAAATGGCGACACGACGGTGCAGCCATCAACGGCTGGGTCGAATGCCGGGCCGATGGGCGCGTCAAGAGCTCGTGGTTCGGCGTCGACGGCTGGTGGTATCGGCGGCACGAAGGCGAGTCAGACCACGCGACAAATGATCCCTTCCCAATCGACAGTGTCCCCGAAAGTCTTGATGTGCCAACCAGGCGGGTGACCGACGTACCGCAGTACCTGAAGGCGCCCTGATCCGATGCGTTCGTCGACGGCTTGCTTGACGCCCGGCCACGCGCCGTAGTCATCGAGGATCAGGATCGGCTTGCCGAACGTGGCGATCGATCTTTCGATGTCGCTCGCCACACACCGATACTCGTGATTGGCATCGATCATCACCACGTCTGCGGCGTAGATCGCGAGCGTCGACCAGTCGCCGCCGTAGACGTCCATGTGCACGTAGTCAATGTTGTCGAGATCGGAGTTCAAATGTCGGTTGTAGGAGAGCACATCGATGTTCACGTCGACGCTGACGACCTGCGAGAACAGGCTCGCCAGAAAACGGGTCGAGTATCCGAGGTAGGACCCGATCTCGACGACGCAATCTCGGCGCCCGTTCTCGTCGAAGAAGTCGATCACGTCCCGCTTGAAGCGGTTCGAGATCGTCATGATGTTCTCTTGCTTGTCGGGCAGTACGACGCCGCGAATCCGCATGGCTGTCTCGTGACCCGAGCGATCGACGGCACTCATCTCGAGGTCCGCCACGTAGTCGATGCCGTCGTCATATCCTCTGTATCCCCGCTCGCTCAGGTACGCGACCGCCTCGGTTCGATCCGGATCGGCAAGGTGGTGAGTTTCGAAAATGATGCGCTGAGGGCGACACCGCTCGAACGGAAAGCTGAGGAGGATGTCCTTGTCCATCCCCTCCGCGTCGATGCACAGCGTCCCCACCGATTCCACCTGATGTTCTTCGAACAGGTTATGGAACGTGATGCACGGAACGGTGATCGACACGAAGACCGGATCTCGGCCGGAGAGCTCGCGAATCCATCGAGCGTGTTTCTCGGTGACGTCGGGCACGATCGATCCGATCGCGCAGCTCCACGCCGGCAGGCCCTGAACGTCCGCGACATAGCTCAGGGTGGCTTCCGGCAGCGACGGGTGAAGTGCCGCCCGGATCACCCTGAAGTCGCCGGCGAACCTCGAATAGTTGTTCGTCAGCTCGGCGTGGAGCTCGGGAATCGGCTCGAGCAAGATGCCCGAGCGCATCCTGCCGGTCTGCACTTCCTCGTAGATCCGGTCGCCCTTGCCGATGTGTGCCCCAACCTGGATGACGTCGAAGTGCATGGTGAAAGCCTACCGCCGCATCACGCGCGCCGACGAGGGGCACAGGGTCGCGAACTGCGCGGTGTCGCGAATGCTCGGTGGAACCGCATCGCGCGCGACCGGCGCGAATCCGTGCCGGGTGAAGTAGCCGTCGGCCGAGCTCGTCAGCAAGCCTTCGGTCGCGGGGTGAAGTCGGTCACCTTGCCGCGGGCGTCCAACGCGATCTCGCAGCAGTCATCGAACAGCGTTCGTAGCTGGTCGCGACCGCGCTGCACGCGTGACTTCATTCCGGACAACGACACGCCGACCATATCAGCGGCCTCGCGGGTCGTGAGGCCTTCAAGCTCGACAAGCGTGACCGCTTCCCGATACGGCGTCGGCAGCTTCCTAGACACAGCCGGACAGCGAACGGGCCCTCACGGTCGTCTTCGTCGTCAGATTCCGCGGCCGGTCGTCGGGCTCCTCGCCACCCGGAAGCGGATGATGCGCGCGTGTGCGCATGTGGTCTGCGACGGAGTTGCGCGCGATCTGGAACAACCACGACGTGAAGCGCTCCTCGTCGCGCAATGTCGGCAGCCCGCGCTGCATGCGGACGAATACGTCCTGCATCACGTCGTCGAGTGGGAGCAGCTGCGCGATTCCGCGGAAAGCTGATCGACAAGAAACTCGGCGAGAAGCGAATCAACAACATCCTCCTCGTGCTCTCGAAGGCGCTGCGCGCTCGACCTGCGAGTCGATCACCAAGGTTCCCAAGCTGGGACTGTTCAAGGTCGAGGACTTCGAGCAGTACGCGCGTCTCGTCGCCGCCGCCAAGGCGGAAGGCGAGACGTGGCACGTCGCCGTGCTACTGGCTGGGGAAGCCGGGCTTCGCGTTGGCAAAGTGAAGGAGCTGCGGTGGCGCGAGGACGTCGACATGATCGCGAAGACCATCACCGTGAACCGTCAGGTGTGTAAGGAGGAAGTCACCACGCCGAAGGGCCGCACGCGCCGCGTGCCGATGACGAACGTGCTGTACGACGCGCTTCGCAAGACGGAAAAGCTGCTTGATTCGCTAGTTGATGGGCTCCGGAGGAGGGCTTCGAATTGTGACGGAACACATCTGATGACGAGCCCTTGCTGCGTTCTTACCAACTTGTGTTCAGCCTAATAACGAAGCCTTCCTCTGGATTCCGTACGGTCTCGCAGAGGATTGGCAGAGTGTCGCGCAGCTTCGATCGTGTATCCTCTACGCGTGACGGCGCTCAAAGCTCACGTAGTGAATGGCCGGATCGTGATCGACGAACCCGTCGATCTACCGGACGGCGCCGAGCTTCGAGTCTGGTTGTACGATGCATCGGCCGACGGCATGAGCGCCGCGGAGAGAGCGGCTCTCGAGCGGGCGCTAGAGCGCAGCCTTGCGCAGGCAGATGCCGGCGAGCTGATCGAGGCCGACGAAGTGCTGGCTGAGCTCCAGCGTTTGTGAGAGTACGCTTCACGCCGGAGGCCCGAATCGCGGTTCGGGAAAGGCGGGCGTGGTGGGAACAGCATCGCGACAAGGCGCCAAAGCTTTCGTTGAAGAGCTGGCCGCTACCGTTACCAAACTTCGCAACGGCGCTGACAAGGAGCGTCAGCAGTATGCCGCGCGTGGGGGCAGGATCGTCTGGCGGTCTCGTTCACGCCGAACCAGTACACTCTGACTCGGTCGGACACGAGCTCCCGCGTCCCGCTCGCACTCGGACGGGATCCGGGACGCCAGGGCTACATCGACCGAGGCCGCACCAGACTCCGCACCTCGGCCTCGAGGGGTGTAAGGGCCGCGTGCCATGCATCGCGCGTTGCCGTGTTGTCGGCGTCCTGGTTCACGTCGACGGCGGCACCGGCGACTCTCCAGGTTCGCAGGACCACGCAACGCCGAACATCGACGAGACGAATCTCTCCGTCGACACGCGCGTTGTATTCGAGAAGATGATCACACGTCACGTTGCTGCGAGGCGGGCTTGCATCGTGGGTGTCATCGCGCGTCGTCATTGGCTCATCCACGCCTTCGATCAGTCTCTGCCCGAGGGACTTCTTCCTGCAGTTCGAGACCTCGAATCGCCGGCTGGTTTGCTCCTCGACATCGGTCTCGATCGCGAATAGCGCGCCCTTCGCGGCACCACCCTCACACGTCCGGGCCAGCGACTTGGGCTCATCGGCCCCCACCCGTGTCAGCTCCCTGCGAACCAGCGTCTCGAGCGTGTAACCCGCGCTGTAGTCGCGGTACTCGACGACTGCCACCGGTGGTTGCGAAGGTGGGGGCGCGTTCATCTCGTTCATCTCGGCTGCCAGCTTCGTCAACCCACACCCGGTGGCCGCAAGGATCAGGAGGACGAACCGCATGAGCGACTCGATTGCACGGACCACGCCACCGTAACCGAGCGTCTCTCTGTCCAGGTCCGGCGAAGCGCGACTTGCCAGGGACACCCGTCCCGGGTCAGTTGTCCTGTAGGGAAGAACGGATGTAGTGGTGACGAGAGGTCGAGCAAGTGGCTGACCCTCGAAAACTGTAGGGGCTCGGACTTGATGTCGTAGTTTCTTCGCCATCGGTTTCGCGGCGGACGCATTGATATGTCCTCGCTTCGAGCCCGCGACCTCCACGGTTCGTGACGTGGCGCGCGCAGCACGTTGCCCCTCTCTGCCAACGTAGCTGAGACACTCGACATTGAACTTCGGGGAGGCCAGGGCGACCGAGGAATGCACGATGATAAATCTGATGGTGAAGCCGACCGAGGTGTCGTCCAAGGCACGCCGGCGTCGGTTCACGACGGCGGAGAAGATCAGGATCCTGCGCGAGGCCGACGCGTGCGCTCACGAGCGGGGTGCGACGGGCGCGCGGCTGCGGCGTGAGGGGATTTACTCGTCGCACCTGACGAGTTGGCGCAAGCAGCGCGATGCGGGCCAGTTCGGGAAGACGCCGAAGAGGCGCGGCCCCGTCGCGACGTCCCCGGACCCTCGCGACGAGAAGATCATCGAGCTCGAGCGCCGCCTTCGTCGGGCCGAAGCACGAGGCGACCGGTACGAGCGGCTGTGCGCTCTCCAGAAAAAAGTATCGGAGCTGTTCGGGATCCCGCTCGAGACCGAGGACGAGACGAAGCCATGATGAAGATCGTCGACGAGACGAGTGACCCCGACGGCATCGACGCGACTTGCGATGCCCTCGGCGTCTGCCGTGCGAGCTACTACCGATCGCGTCAGCCTCGGGTGTACGGCCCGCGCTATCAGATGCCGTGTCCTCGCTCGCTGCTTCCCGACGAAAAGCAGGCGGTGCTCGACCTGTTCCACGAGGAGCGCTTCGCCGATCTCGCGCCAGCGCAGGTCTACGCCACGCTGCTCGACGAGGGCCGATACATTTGCTCGGAGCGCACGATGTACCGCGTACTCACCGCGAACCACGAAGTTCGCGAACGGCGCGCGCAGCTCATGCATCCGCGCTACTCGGCACCCGAGCTCCTCGCCACGAAACCCAACCAACTCTGGTCGTGGGACATCACGAAGCTCAAGGGCCCGACGACCTGGTCGTACTCTACCTGTACGTGATCATCGACGTATTCAGCCGCTGCGTCGTCGGCTGGATGCTCGCGCCGAACGAGAGCGCGACGCTCGCCGAGAAGCTCATCGAGGAGACCTGCGAGCGGCACGGTGTCGAGCCCGGCCAGCTCACGATTCATGCGGACCGTGGCAGCTCGATGCGCTCCAAGCTCGTCGCGCAGCTGCTTGCCGACCTCGGCGTGACGAAGACCCACTCGCGCCCGCACGTGTCCAACGACAACCCGTTCTCCGAGGCCGCCTTCAAGACCCTCAAGTACCGGCCTGATTTCCCCGAGCGATTCGGCTGCATCGAGGACGCACGTGCGTACTGCGTCGACTTCTTCGACTGGTACAAGGGCGAGCACTACCACAGCGGCATCGGGCTCCAGACGCCCAACGACGTCCACTACGGTCGTGCCCAACAGCGCGTCGACGAACGCGCCGTCGTCCTCGCTGCTGCTCACGTCGCGCATCCCGAGCGCTTCGTGCACGATGCGCGCGCCGATGGCGCCGATCGAAGCGACCGTCTTCGCGGCCAGCGAAACCTCGAACGAGTGCGGGGTGGTGCTGGACTGGATGCCGATGTTGAAGTCGCGGACCTTCGCGTTGCGCCACTCTGTCATCGCTGGTGCGGATAGCCCTTTGACCAGACGCACAAGCGCCATTGCGATCTTGTTGGCATCGGGTGTGTTCAGGTTCACCTCGTAGTGGGCGCGTGCGAGCCCACCGAAACGACCGACGTACATCACGGACACGTTGGGACTCTTCGCACCGAGCTCGGCGATCAACGGCGCGAGCGAACGCTTCGAACCAATCTCGAGGTCGATGTTCTGGAAGTGCATCGGCTCGACACGGTCCTTCCGTTTCGTCACGGGTCCACCGCGATCAGGCGACCGAAGATCTGGCGTCGGGTGATCCAGCCGTTGATGCCGCCGCGGTTGTTGCCGATCTGAAACCGCTCCCCTTGGATCGCTTTCACGAGGTGCAAGTACTGCGAGCCCTTCACGCGGCACAGCACGATGTCATCCACCGCGAGCACGTGATCGCCCACGAGCGGCGTGACCGTGCACAGCTGTCCGTCGTTGACCTTGCCGGTCATGGAATGTCCGCGTGGACGGAACTGAACCGTCTCGCCTTGCGCGAGGCGCGCGATGTGACCATCTGCCCAACCCATAGTTGCTTCTCCGGAAGGCGGCGCCACCGATGTGACATCGCGCTTCGTTGTTGGCTCCGGAGGAGGGCTTCGAAGGACGGTGCCACGGCGCGTGGAGACGCTGGAGATGAGAGTACTCCAGCGGTTGGAGCGCTTCGAGTGCTACCGAGTGACTCCGGGCCCGAGTCCTCTGCACCAAGCCTTGGTGCAGCCCCCGACCCCGTCGCGATCGCGCTGGAGTCCGCCGCGAATCGGTGGCGCTCCTCGCGGGACCGCGCCGAGCTCGCGGCCGCACTTCGAGATCTTCTCGCGGATGTCGAGGGGTGACCGAGCAGCAACCGATGTCGTACCGCCGTGCCACGATGACCACGAACCGAAAAGAAATGACCCTCGCGCGCTACCAACGCCGAGGGCCAGACCAGCCGAGGAGCAACTCGACCGATGAGCAACGCTAGCACGTACGTCCGACACCCGGCCGACATGGCCCACGACCGAGGCGACTCCCTCGGTCCAACCGACGCGGAGATCGAGGAGGCGAACGCCCTGGCTCACGAAGGGCTTGCCGCCATCGAGTCCCGTTGCGCCGCGGATCTCGACGAGGCTCGCTTCTGGCGCTCCAACGATCGCCGGTGGAGGGTCGGCCTTCTCGTCGAGGCCGGGCTCGCTCCGCGCCAACACCTCACCGTTGCGCGGTACCGCCACGTGGAAGCATCGAGGCGCATCAACCGAAGGGCCAACCGCGGATCGCTCCACCTCCGAGTCCGCCGGCCTGTCACGCGATGCTCGAGGCCGTTCGGATCTCGCGTTCGATCGACGTCCTCGCGGACCACGACGATCGCGGCGCCATCATCCGACCCTGACCCAGAACCTCCAAGGCCCATCCTCCGACGGGCCGTAAGCGTCGGAGGTGCAGCGTGAGCGGCGAGGTCGAGCAGCTCCTCTGCGATCTACTTCGCGCCGTGGTCCGCGAGATGGGCAGCGAGCGCGTCCTCCGCCTGATGCTAGACACGGCTCGTGAGATGGGGGCCGGCGTCCGAACCGGATCGCTCGGCCTCGTCACGGTCGCGGAGTACGCGCGCTCTCGTGCGATCAGCGAGAGCTACGTCCGCGCGTGCATCCGCGAGGGTCGACTCGCCTCGAAGAAGATCGGGCGCGCGGTTCGGATCGAAGCGAACGCAGAGATCGCGAGCAAGGCCACCGACGGCGCCGACGACATCACCGCGATCGCGGACCGTCGACTCGGCATCGTGCGCGGCCGCGCGGGAGGCGTGTGATGGACTGGGAAAACGAGAAGTACGTGCGCCTCTACACGCGGGACTCCACGACGTGGAAGGTGATCGACTGGCAAGCGCGAGCGGTTCTCATGTTCCTACTGCGAAAGGTCGATCGCGCCGGCGTGCTGGACGTCGGCGCCGATGGGATCGATGGACTCGCCGCGCACCTCGAGGTCCCGATCGACATCGTCGAACGAGGACTCTCCCAGCTCCTGAAGCGAGGAACGGTCGTGAAGGGGGAGACGCAGTATGTGCTCCCGAAGTTCATGGATGCCCAGGAGGCAAGGCAGAGCGACGCACAACGCCAGCGCGAGTCCCGCGAGCGACGACGGGCGAAAGCGCTCGGTTTCGCTGGTTCCGGAACTGGCTCGGGCCCCAACCCGCAACCACCCCCGAATGTCACGAATCGTGACGCGAACCCCGGGGACCCGTCACGATTCGTGACCGAAACCGGCCTTTCTGTCACTCCAGTCCAGCCAGTCCAGCCCAGCCTAGCTGGGACTGGACTCTCACTCTTCGGTGCGCCGACGGCGGACGGCTGGACGCCGCCGCCTGGCGGGAGGGCTGAGACTGCGATCTCCGATGCGCTCAAGCGCGGAGTGGACGTCTCCGGATCGATCGCGAAGTGGAAAGACTGGCTACCGAACGCGAAGGATCAGCCGAGAGACATCGACGCTCACCTCGCTTCGTGGCTCCGGAAGGAACGGTCACCGCACATCGGTCGATCGAAGAAGAACGCGCCGAAGAACGAACGACGAGAATCACCCTCGGCCTCGAAGAAGAAGCCGTCCCCGGGTGTGTTTAGCCAAACGGGGTTATCCGCGATCGTTCTCCCTGAGGAATTCAGCGCCCCATCGGGTAGATGGTGGGTCTCGCTGTCAGCTTTCAATCCGAACGACAACAGCTTCAGGTGGGCCGAGTTCGATGGCCGCAAACCTATTCGTCTGCGATCTGCGAGCCTACTCACAGAGCTCAAATCAGAGGGCACCAAGATCGAGCGTGCGGGATCGATCAACGGTCAGGGCACCGTCATCATCGCGGATGAAAAGCCATGACCGCACCCGCGACCCGCGCGACCGCCCTCGCCGCGCTCGCATCGCTCGAGGTCGCGATCGATGCGCGCCGTTCCGAGCTCGCGGCGGTGCGGCTCGCCTACGCGCGACTCGCCACGGCGCAGATAGAGCAGCCGTCCACCTGCGACGCCGCGAACCTGTCCCGCGATCCGTGCGCCGGCGTGGTGGTGCTCCGCTACTGCCCGACGTGCGCGGCGGTAGTGCGGAGGTGCAAAGCCCACGGCGGTTTGAGGCGCGCCATCGCGGAGATCGATGTGCATGCGTGCTCGGGCCCGCTCTCGCCGGACATGGCGTTCGTGACCTACGAGATGCCGACGAAGACCGAGATGGTGAATGCGTGCACGCCGCCAGAGGCAAAGCCAAACGGAGGACCCAGACGATGGCAGACAAAGCCGTAGTGCGAGCGTACTTCCTGACGAGGTCCGACGAGGTTGTGGCCGTCGAGTCGATGCCGATCTCCCTCGAGCGCGCCGACGAGGTCTGGTTCCGCCTCGTGCACACGACGGTGATCGAGTCCTGGCTATGGGGCGATGCGCCTCCCGAGCTCAAGTTCGGAGCGCGCGTCTTGATCCGCCCACGCTGGGAAGACGTGCGGCCGCTGCGGATCGGACTCATCGCGGAACGCGTCACCGCGAGGGTCGAGGCGCCAAAGTCTGAAAGTAATAGGGCTCCGACGGGACAGCCACCCGGCTACGAACACGACTCTCGATGAGGTTTTTCGGCCTGCGGTTCAATCCCCGGGAGACAAGTGATCATGGCGAAGCCGAAGAAGAAGACGACGACGACGACGAAGACATCTCGACGCGGAGGAGCTCGGCCCAACTCGGGGCCGGCTCGCGATCAGTTTCCGCAGGCCGTTCTCGAGAAGCTCGGACCGCCACCTGCCACAGCCGAGGCACTCGACCTTTGGACTCGTCGCGTGCTCGCCGAGGTCTCTTGGTGCGTGGCCAAGGGCGAGATCGGCGCCACGCTCGCGGCGACGCTTCGAGCGACATGCGGTGAGCTCCGCCGGAACCTCGCGACAGTTCCCGATGAGGACGACGAGGACCAGGACGACGAGGACGGCGGGCCCAAGCTCGAGCTGTCCGATTCGGGGGACGAGGGCTCGGAGCTGCGGGTCGATCGATAACGCCAACGCGACACGCGAGAAGGCCCGCGCCGTGGCCGTGGTGAAACGATCGCGGTCTGTCCGCAGTCTGATCGCCCCCCCGGGGATCGACACCGCAGAGCGCAAGCCAGCGACGGGAGGTCGATGTCCACCCCAGGACGGTCGTCGCCGTCAGTGCACCCGATGTCCACCCAAAAAGCCACGTCGCGGAACTTGGGCGCCACCCCTGGACACCCGAGAACGAACGCATGAGCGAACTGCTCTCCGTTCGAGAAGCCGCCCGGTGCACCGAGACGTCTGCAAAAACCGTCCGACGCTGGCTCAAGGCCGGCAAGGTGCGCGGACTGCGGATCGGCGGAGAGTGGCGAGTGGTCCGCGAAGACCTCCTCGTCCGCAACGCGGCATCCATCGCGGACCTCGCCGCCGCCGGCCTCGACGACACCGAGGCGGACGACGACCGCGCCGTCACCGCCAACACGACCACGGAGCCACGATGAACAAGCCAACCCTCGCAGGCATCGGCGCTGCGATCACCTCCGCGATCCGTCCGACGCCGATCGCCAAGCTGAAGACCCTCGACGATCTCGAGGCCTCGATCGCGGCCAGTCTCGCGGACGAGGAAGCCGAGCGCGCCGAGCAGCTCGCCGATCGTCAAGCGCGCGCAGAGGATGCTCGCGCGCATGCGGACGCGGTCGGCTCCCTGAGGGATGCGCTCGCCGCTCTCCTCGGTGTCGATCAGGGCGGACTCGCCGACGCGCTATCCTTTCTCCGCGCCGACGCGAAGCGCTCCGCTGGCGTCGCGTTCGATGTGCTCGCGTCGCTCTTGCGGCCGGCTCCGGAGGATGTGGACGTCCGCGCCGTCAAAGAAGCGGTTCACGTGCTCGCTGCGGAGGGCATCCTGCCGCCGCTCGAGAAACGGTCGGTGTTCGGCGAGGTGCGCTCGCTCCGCGACTTGCCGGCGGTACGCACGGAGGCGCCCGTGCAGACGCTCGAGTGGGATCAACTCGTGCGCTCGCTCGGACTCCCAGTGATCGATCGCGAATTCGGCGAATCATCCGAGATGATCGCTTCGCGCATCGAGGAGCGCAGACGTGCGGGCGGATTCGGTCGCAACTCCGAGGAGCGCTCGCGCGAGTACGCTACTCGCGCACTGGAGATCGAGCTCGAGGCCTCGCGCAAAGCGAACCACGACACGCTGAAGAGGTACCGGACCGCGCTCACAAAGCAACGCGCGGATATCGTCGCGGCGATCGACGTCGCTCTCGCGAAGACTCCACTCGGTATCCCGTGGTCCTGGGTGCGTGATCTCCGCCGCTGCGTAAACGACGAGCCCGGACGGCGCACTGACGCGCTTCGTGCTCTCGCCGCGTGCCGCGTGCTCGGCATCTCGATCGACGTCGCGAAGCCCGCGGCGACCACCGCTCCCCAACAAACCTGATCTCGCTTCGATCCCTCGCCGCCCTCCGAGGCGCGCCACCTCTCGACGAAAGGCTCTCCCGTGTCCCGCTTCAAGACGTTCGCACTTCACCTCGAAGGTGGCCTGTCGGCCGTCGACTTCGCGCGCGCGGCCGAGCGCGCCGGCATTGATCGCGTGACGATCGCCGATGCGCAAGCGCTCCGCCACGAAGAGGCCGCGTGGGCGATCGTGTTCGGTGCGCGCCTCGACCGCCGCCTGCCGCGTGAGGAGATTCGCGCCGAGCTCGCCGCGACGACGATCGGCGGCAACGCGAACCTCGAGCCCATGCGCGTCGGATTCTCCGCGGCGTTCGCGCAGGATATGGTCGCGACGGAGCCCGACCCGATCGAGCTCCTCATGACCGAAATCCCGTCGAGGTCGCGGACGGAGGAGACCCCGTTCGCCGGCGACTTGCCCGCACTCGAGGAATGGAAGGGGGAGCGCAAGCTCGCCGGCCTCGACGCCTACAAGCTCCCATCGCTGACAAACAGCGATTGGTCCAACGGCATCCGGATCAAGGCGAACGACATCAAGGACGACAACCTCGGCCTGATCCCCGCGCAGGTCGAAGGGCTCGCGAAGAAGGCGCGCGTCCATCGCGGGGACCTCGCGGCGCGATGGTTGATCAACGGCTTCGCGGGCAACGCGTACCCCGAGGTCGGCAACGGACTCTCGTACGACGGTGCCTTCTTTTTCGCGACGACGCACGCGACGGGATCGAACAAGCTGACCGTCGCGCTCGACGCCGCGGGACTCGCCGCGGCCGAGCTCCTCCTCGAGAGTCAGACCACGTTCGACGGGATCGATCCGCTGATCGTTCAGCCGACGCACCTGATCGTCGGCCCGAAGCTTCGCCCGGTCGCCGAGAAGCTCCTCGAGCAGGAGCGACTCTCGAGCGGGGAGTCGAACGTCAACCGCGGACGCTACACGCTGATCGTGTCGCCGCGTCTCCGCGGCACGTACGACGACTATTGGTTCCTTGCGGACCTCTCGAATCCGATCAAGCCGCTGCGTCTCCAGATGCGCGAGGAGATCAGCACGAGCGCGCAGATCGCGCCCGAGTCCGACGGCGTGTTCGCTCGCAACGAGTACCGGTTCGGAGCGCAGGCTCGATACGCGGTCGGCGGTCTCGACCATCGCCTGATCGTCGGATCGGCGCTGTAGTCCTCTTTCGTCGGACTCGGGGCAGCCGCGCCGTTGTGTTGCCGGGGGAGATCTCCGGCAGGGTTTGATCGACGGGGTTTGATCAGCGCTACGTGCCTCTTGAATCAGTAGGCGCTCTCGACCTGAACACATCGAGGCCCCGAGTCCGACACTTTCTCCAGGAGCAAGGCAGATGAACGTCCGCAAGGCCCGCGCACTGATCGCAATCGGCGCCGACTCGTCGAAGCTCGGCGGCGATCTCAACGCGGCGAAGCGTAAGCTCCGCGGGTTCGGCGGCGACTCGAAGAAGCTCCTCGGGAAGGGACTCGGCGCGATCGGCTCCGGCGGAAAGATGCTCCTCGGCGGCGGGCTCCTCGGCGCGGGCTTCGCGGCAGGAGGTGCGCTCGGTGACTTCGCAGGAGATATGCTCGCGTTCGAGAAGGGTCTGACGCGATTCCAGATCGCGAGCGGCAAGACCGCGAATCAGGTCAACCTCCTACGCGAGGAGATCAATCGCGTGTCGCGAGAGACAGGCGTCGGGCGCGATCAGATCCTCGCCGGTGCACAGACCTACGTCGACCTGACCGGCGATGTGAAGGGAGCCGAGACGGCGATGCGATCGTTCTCGAAGATCTCCGTCGCATCTGGCGCATCGATGGGAGACATCGCGACGGCCGCCGCAGCGCTACAACAATCCCTCGGCCTGGAGTCCGGCGACATCACCGCGGCGTTCTCGGGCCTCATTGCCCAAGGCAAGGCCGGCGCCGTGAGTCTGAAAGACCTCGCCGGCGAGCTCTCGTCGGTGGCTCCGCGCTTCGCGAAATTCGGCCTTACCGGCGTCGAGGGCGTCGCGAGTCTCGGCGCGGCTCTCCAGGTCGCGCGACAAGGTTTCGGCTCCGCATCCGAGGCGGCGACCGGCCTCGAGGCGTTGATGGGTGCGCTCGCGCAAAACTCGGCGAAGTTCCAGGCGGCCGGCGTGAAGATCTTCAACGTCGGAAAGGACGGCCGAAAGACCTTCCGCGGGTTCGCGGCAATCGTCGACTCGATCGGCCGCTCGCGCCTCGCGAAAGATCCGACGCTCCTCGCAAAGGCGATGGGATCGAAGGAAGCCTCGCAGACCTTCGACATGCTCACGAAGAATCGAGCACTCCTCGACGACCTCGTGACAGCCGGGCAGGATCGGAACGCGGTCGAGCGCGACTACCTCACCTTCCAGACCTCGGCCGCGGGCAAGATCGAGAAGGCTTTCAACGCGGCGAAGATCTCCCTCGCGGAAGCGTTCACCCCGGAGCGGATCGAGAAATTCGCGAATGCACTCGTGAAGATTCTCGGACTCGTGTCGGACATCGTCGAGGGGATCTCCGAGGTGTTCGCCCCGATCGATATGGACTCTCTCCGCGCGAACGCTCTCGCCGTGAAGGATTCGCAGGGGAACGACGTCTCGACGCGAAAGCAACAGCTAGCGCGCGCGGTCGACCTCGCGGGCGCGAGCGACGCTCGGCTCGAGTCCGGCGGTTTCACCCGCGAGCAGCGCGATCAGGCGGTCTCCCGTCTCTTCACCGAGGCGCTCGACTTTTCGGAAGAGATCCGTCGCGGCATGGCCCTCCAGGAGTCGATCCGCGCGGGGCAGGGGCGCGAGGGGGCCGCGCTCGTCGCGGGCATCACGCGGCAGCTCACCGAGGCTCTAGCGAAGGCGAATATCCAGGTGAACCTCGACGGCTCGAACGTCGCGAAGAAGGTCGACCAAGCCCCGGTCCATCGACAAGGGAGGCGATAAATGCCCGCGAACCCGACGCGCATCGCGGCGCTCGTGCTCGAGCTCGGCGCATCATGCGGACGCCTCGCCGGATTCGTCGAGTGGTTGGGGCGAGACTTCCCGACCACTCTCGCGACACGAACCTCCGCGCTCGCCGCGCTCCCTCCGAACGAGATCGACGCGAAAGCGTTCGCGGCCGTCGCGCCGACAGTCGAGGCAAGGCTCCGCGAGATGATCGATCTCGTCGGGCAAGCGAGCGACGGTTGCTCGTCCCTCGTCGATGCCGCACGCGAGATCCTTGGCGAGCTACCTCGGTCAAGTTGATCGCGATATCCGCGCCTCCTGCCGGCGATCCTCACATGCTCAGATCAACGCACCTCACGACACGTAGCCTCAACAGCGAGGCGAGCGCGCCCGTTCTCGCAAACGTCCTCTGCGGGAAAGCATCGATCATCGCCGGCCGCGATCTGTGCGCACCACGCGGTCTCAACCAGCGTGCACTCGGTGAGATCGGCGACGACGGCGGAGGCCGCGTCACGCGACCGAGCGCAATCGACCTTCTGGCGCGCACACAGCCCTGCCGCGGACGTCGTCGCGCTCGTCGAACAGAAGAAGCCACGAGGCACGACCTTCTCGTCGGGCTTCTTGGCAGGCTTCATCTTCGGAAACTCCTTCTCCTCAGCCCGGCGACGTTCGCGCTTTCTCTCTTGAACGAGCTCGTCCTGCTCGATCTGGCGCTTGTCCCACTGCGCGATCGCGTCCTGGCACTTGCTGTCCTCGCGAAACCCGTATGTGGCAGAGAGCCCGAATCCGAGGCCCAACATGATCGAGCCTACTGCGAGAGCAACATCTCCGTTCGGCGCGCTGTCCGGCGGATCGGTTGTGAGAGCAACCACCGCTGTCACACCGAGCAGGACCGTCATCAGCGCATCACCCACCGGATAGAGCGTTGTCGTTTCGCAGCGAGGGATCGTTCGCTCGTCGTAGTCGGACGGCAACACCTTCATCCCCATCGAGCATCTCGCCGTGAGGGCGAGCAGACCAACCGCCGTACGCATGCGGCGATCGTCGCACACACAACGGGTAGCGGTCGGGTCGCGCGGGCCGCCGCATTTCGCTGCACCGGGCTAGCCAACGTTGACCCCGCCCGGGTGCTGCGGCATCCTGCCAGGAACGCCGAACACCTAGCCGCCGGAGTCCCTAGCGCCAAGCCCCCATCACACGATCGTCCTCGTCCGACTGAACTCCGGTTGCAGGTGTTCGGCGTGAATAACCGAGCTGGCCGCCGTCGTGTCGACGGCTAGGTCGGGCGGGGACCTGTCCGGAGGATCATCATGTCCACACGCACGTCCACACGCACCATCGAGAAACTCCTCGCCGCCTATCGCCTCGAGCTCGGCCAAGGCGCTAGCGCCTTAGAGCTGTACAACGGACTCCAGGATTTCGCCGCGATCATCCTCGCAACGGAGAGCGACGGCGACGAGGTAGACACGAAGCTCCGATCCGATCTTCGCGCGCTCGCGGTCGCGTTGTCCGAGTCGATGATCATCGCGATGGCGCACGCCGGACTCGCGACCGAGATCGAGGGACACCTCGAGAACGGTGCACGCCGACGCGTCGCCGATTGGTCGAGCGCAAAGGCGGACGCAGCGTGATCGACTTCGCCGCACACGTACGCGAGCTCGCGCCGCGAGATCGATCGTCTCCGGCCGGACTCTCGCTCGTGACGATCGGAGAGCTCGTGTCGCTCGAGGTCGAGCGGGCTCGCGACGATCGACGCTTCCGCCGGTTGGCGGACGTCGTGCTCGAGATTCTCGACAACGCCCACACGAAGAGAGGTGCGTAGTGGCGTCGGTGTTCGCGCGGGGACGTCGTCTCTACGCCAAGGTCAAATCGGTTGACGGCGAATGGGTTCAGGTCGCGACGGGCTTCTCAGTCGGCGAAGAAGAACGCGCGATCGCATGGGTCCGCGATCAAGAGCGGAAGGTTTCCGCGGCTCGCTCGGAGCTCGGCGGTGCGTCTGCTCCGCTCACCGTTCGCCGATGGGTGGAGACATGGTCAGAGGAGCAACGCGAGCGCGGAGTCGTCGACTGGAAGCGTAATAAGGCGTGGCTCGTCGACCTCGTCGTGCCCGAGATCGGAGACGTGCTCGTGTGCGACGTGCGGACGCCTCACGTCGTCGCGATGTTCCGGAGGATCCGAGCGACACCGAGCGAAGCAACCGGCGAGGTCCGTGCCGCGCGAACCCTCCACAACATCCACGGTGTCGTCCGCGTGATGTTTCGAGACGCGGTTCTCGCCGGCCACCTCGATCATGCCCCCGAGTCGCTCGACGAGCGGCAGCTCGGCCGCAAGGCGGACGCGGATCCCGAGTGGCGGCACGCTGCGCTGTTCACGCGCGACGAGGTCGAGATCCTGATCTCGTCTCCGCTGATCCCGTGGGATCGACGCGTCGCCTACGCGATCGAGCTCCTCGCCGGTGCGCGACCGGGAGAGGCCGCCGCCCTGCGATGGAGCAACTACGACTCCACCCGCCAACCGCTCGGGAGCCTCCGCATCGCGCGTTCGTACAGCGGTCGAGACGCACGCGAAAAGGGAACAAAGACCGGCGCGATCAAGACAGTCCCCGTGCACCCGACGCTTGCGGCGATCCTCGCCGAGTGGCGTCTCTCCGGGTGGGAGCGAACGTTCGGTCACGCGCCGGATCCCGACGACTTGATCATCCCCTTGCCGCCGGCGGACGCGAACGCGCGCACGAGCAAGACCGGCGAGCCGTTTCGCCCGGACTACTACGCGCGGCGCCGATGGGTCGACGAGGACCTCCCCGCGCTCGGATGGCGACACCGGCGGCACTACGACACGCGCGCCACGTTCGTCACGCTCGCGGTCGACGACGGCGCGAGCGCGATCGTGATCCGCGATCGCGTGACGCACACGAAGCCACGGCGCGACGGGTTCGACTACTACGATCGCGGCGACCACTGGCTCGAGACGTGTCGCGAGGTCGCGAAGCTGAAGATCGCGCGCCGGCGGGATGCGAACGACAACGTGATCGCGCTTCCCATGCGCGCGGTCGCTGGTGCGCCACCGACGACCGATGACGTCGACGTTGGTGCACTCTTGGTGCAGTCCGAGAAATCCTCGGGTGTCTCTTCTACTTCTTGGCTCCGGAGGAGGGCTTCGAACCCCCGACCCGGCGGTTAACAGCCGCCTGCTCTACCCCTGAGCTACTCCGGAATGGGGACTAGATAGATGCCAGACGCACCCCTGGATCGTCAAGGCGGATAGGCTCCGCGAGTGGCGGCGAAGAGCGCGAAAGCCCCGACGGGCAAGGCAAAGGCCACCGTGTGGACACTGAAAACAGCGCTAGCTGCGCTGCAGAAGGCCGGGTCCAAGAAGCACGCCGATGGAATGCAGCGGTTCGGCATCGGCACGGTGAAGACGTTCGGAGTGCGGATGGGCGCGATCCAGAAGCTTGGCAAGACCATCGGCAAGGACCACGCGCTGGCGGAGCAGCTGTGGAGCAGCGGCGTGTACGACGCGCGCATGTTGGCGAGCTATGTCGCCGAAGCGGAGAAGGTGACGAGCGCCCAGATGGATGCGTGGTGCGAGTCGTTCGACAACTGGGCCGTTTGCGACACCGTGTGTTTCGCGCTGTGGGATCGCGTGCCGCTGGCGTGGGCGAAGATCGACACGTGGGCTTCGCGGGACGAGGAGTTCGTGAAGCGCGCCGCGTTCGCGTTGCTCGCGAGCGTGGCGCTGCACGACAAGAGTGACATCGACGATCGGTGTGCGAAGGCGATCGGGTTGTGCGAGGACGCAGCGAGCGATGGGCGCAACTTCGTAAAGAAAGGCGTGAGCTGGGCGCTGCGCACGATCGGCATGCGTAGTGGTGCCCTGCACGCGAAGGCGCTCGCGAGCGGCAAGAGGCTCGCGAAGAGCAGCCATGCGACCGAGCGCTGGGTAGGCAATGACGTCGTGCGCGATCTGAAGCGGCCGTTCGTCGCAAAGCGCCTCGCAGCCAGAGAGGCGAAGGCAAAGGCGAAGGCGAAGGCGAAGGCGAACACCAAGGCGAAGGCGAAGGCGAAGGCGAAGGCGAGCGCGAACGCGAACGCGAACGCGAACGCAAACGCGAACGGCTAGGCTTTCTTCGCCGTCTTCGCCTTGTACTCGTTGAGGAGCGCGTCGACGCCCGTGACGACTTTGCGGGGGCCGCGCTTGCGAGCGAGCGCGAGCTCGACGATCTCGCAAATCATCTGCGCGTACGTGCGGCCGCTCGCGAGCGACGAGGCGTTGAACGCGCACGACTCGGCGAGGTCCGGGTTCGGGTTGACCTCGAGGATGTACGGCTCGCCGGTCTTCGGATCGAGGCGCATGTCCACGCGCGCGTAGTCGCGGCAGTTGAGCGCGCGGTAGGCGCGGAGCGCGACGCTCTCGATGTACTTGACGGTCTCCGGCTCGAGGTCCGGGACCGGGCATACGCCCTCGACCGCGTGGTGATCGCGCGAATACGGGTCCCACTTCGCGCGGTACGTGATGATGCGAGGGAGTGGCGTGCCGTGCTCGTCGGTGCCGCCCTTGAACTGCATCTCGTAGAGCGGGAGCGGCTTGTCGCCGAGGATGGCGCAGTGGATCTCGCGGCCGTCGATGTACTCCTCGACGAGCGCGGCCTGCTTGTGCTCCGTGAGCATCTTGGTGATACGCGCGGTGAGCGCCGCGACGTCGTGCACGACGGAGCCCGTGTCGATGCCGCCCGACGCGTCGTCGTAGGCGGGCTTGACCATGATCGGGAACTTCAGACCGTGGGTCGTGGTGACGCCGCCGATCTGCGAGAGCTCGTCGACGACGACGCCCTTGGGGACCGGGAGGCCATGGGCCATGAGCAGCGCCTTGGCCTGCGGCTTCTTCTGGCAGAGCGAGAGCGCGAGCGGGCGGTTGCCCGTGTATTCGAGGCCGAGGAGCTCGAACAGGGCGGGCACGTCGTGCTCGAGCTCGGCGTCGTCGCGGAAGAACTCGACGAGGTTGACGACGACGTCCGGCTGGAACGTGCGGAGCGCGTCGAGCATGACGTCGAAGTTGTCGCGAACGTTGACCATCGAGACCGTGTGCCCGGCGCTCTCGACGCTGCGCTGGATCAGCTGCATCTCCTCTTCGACCGTCTCCCACGGTTCGATCTCGAGATCGGGGTTCCAATCGACGGAGCGACGGTCCTCGCGACGAAAGTGCGAGTACACGTCATCATCGACCTGGTTCCACAAGATCAGAACGCGAGCGCTCACGACGATCCGATCTCAGACGTACCTTACTTCGCGGGCGCTGTCACGCCTGCAGCACCGATCGCGGCCGATCGCGTACCCCACGGCTGCCGAGCGATCAGCTCGTCCGCGCGCTCGCGTTGCTCGGGCGACAGCTTGCTCTCGATCGCGTGAGCGAACCACTGCGAGAGTTGCAGTGCGTTGTCGAAACGGTCGGCGATGTTCTTCGCGAGCCCGATCGCGAGCACGCGATCGATGTCAGCGGGCAGTGGCGCGAGCATCGACGGTTGCGTCGGAACGCGGAAGACCACGTCGTAGAGCGTCGTCGGAACGTCTTTGCCCGTGAACGCCGGGTGGCCGGTGACCGAGCGGTAGAGGATCGCCGCGAGCGAATACACGTCGGCGCGGTGGTCGACGTCTTCTCCGCGCGCCTGCTCGGGCGCCATGTAGGCGGGCGTGCCGACGACGTGGCCCTTGGTCAGCGTGCCCGATCCGCCCGACTTGGACACGCCGAAGTCGAGGATCTTCCACGTTCGCTGCTTGCCCTGCTCCGCCATGAACACGTTGTGCGGCTTGAGATCGCGGTGGACGATGCCGGCGAGGCGCGCGGCCTCGAGCCCCTGCGCGACGTGCTCGACGACGACGGCGGCCTGGTTCGGCTGGAGGCGGCGCTGGCGCCGAAGCTGATGCGCCAGGTCGTGGCCGCGCAGCCGCTCCATCGCGAGGAACGGGATCTCGCCCGTGGTGGTCCCGACCTCGAGCACGCGCACCACGTAGGGCGTGTCGAGCTTCGACGCGGTCTGCGCCTCGCGGATGAAGCGCGCGACGCTCGTCGGGTCGGCGAGCGTCCCGGGGTGCAGCAGCTTCACCGCGGCCTCGCGTTGGTCGGTCGTGCCGTGCGCCTCGTAGACCTCGCCCATGCCACCTCGGCCGATCAACACGCCCAGGCGGAACGAACCGACGACCTGCTCCGTGAATCGACCCGGCCCGCCGATCTTCAACGCGCGATCGAGCTCGGCGCGAGCCTCCGCGAGGAGTGCATCGCGCTGGGCCATTTGCCGGGCAGCAGTCTCGAGCTTCTGCATCGCGTCGAGCGTCACGCGCTGCGAGATGCGCGCCGTGATGTACGCGAGGAAGTACAGCGCCTCGATGATGACGAGGATTGCGACCTGCTCGAGATGACGCAGCGAGGAGACATTGATGATGCCGCGATCGGCGATGACCCCGAGGATGATCGCGAGGCCGAGCAGCAGGTGTCCGATCGCGACGATCGCGTACATCGCGATCGTCATGCTTCGACTGGAGCCGAGGCTGAAGAAGTAGATGCCGTACACCAGCATCCCCGAAACGGGCGAGGCCATGCCCCAGTAATAGAGACCGGTGAACGCGCCCGCGATGAGCAGCAGGCCCGGCGACAACCAGATGCCCGCGCCGTAGTTCGTCGAGTCGCGCAGGCGGAGGAGCAGCCAGATCGAGCCGATCGCACCGAGCACCGAGCCGATGGCGACCACCTGCTTCGCGATCGGATCGCCCGGCGTGATATATGCGGCGATCGCGCCGCTCAGCGAAAGGAACAGCGCGACCTTCAAGAACACGCGCGAACGCTCGACCTCGTCGTGGCGCAGCGCTTCCACCGGCGACGAAGAGCCCGTCTTGCTGTCGAACGCTCGCGAGACCGAGCCGCCGGTGGCCGGGCGCCCCCGCTTCGAACCGGTCTGCGGCGACGACAGTTGCTGTGTCGGCAGGTGATGCACCGGATCGACCGGCGGCGTCTTCATCGTGCCGGGCTCGGCGGGCGTCAAGCGGCTGAGCCTGCCCGGCGTCGACGCCATCGGCTCGAACGGGTTCTCGTCACCGCGCGTATCGTCGCCGTCGTCGCCCGGACCCAAATCGTCGGTCGTGAGCTCGTCGCCCGTCGCTTTCGCGAGAACGCCGGGTCCTAGATCGACCGTCGGCCGGTCGTCGTCGAACACACGATCACCCACGACCGAAATTGTAGCGCCCTGATCTGGGTGCTGGCGAGCTTGCTACTTATAGAGGCTCAGAACGGCATGGGAACCGCACCGAGGGACTCGCAGTGATCCCAGGTGAGGATCTCGCACTCGCAGAAGCCGCCCGGATAACAGGTGCAGTCGTCGCCGTTGTAGACGGACGTGCAGTCCGTCCGCGCGTTGCACGCGCTCTCGGTCGTCAGCGACTCGCAGGCGGTCGTCGGGACACACGTGCCGTAGCATTGACCCGGGAAGCAACCGCCGATCGGCGTCGGCTCCATCGTGTCGCAGGTCTCGACGCACTCGTACCCCGGACCGCAATCGATGTTCGCGCAGCCATGGCCTTGGTCCGGCACGCACATCGGGGTGCACTGCGAGCCGCCGCCGGGCGTCGGATAGCAGGAATCCTCGCAGTGGTAACCGGGCCCGCAATCGACCGCGGCGCAGCCGGCGTTCGTCGGCTCGGGGCGGCATTGCGTGAATTGGGCGTACGAGTCGTTCGGCGTCATTCCGCCGCCGCCGAGCGGTGGCGGGTGATCGTAGTTCGCGGTGTAGAAGATCGAGCAGCTATCCTGTTGCGCGCACTCGTACGCGTCGAGGTTGAAGCACGACGTGTAGATATCGGGGCCGCCGAGCGTGGCGTAGCAGCCTCGGAACAGCGGTGCGGGCGGGAGCAAGTCGTACATCTCCTCTTCCCAGTAGGCGACTTGGCAACCGGGCTCGGAGAGACACGTTTCTTCGTCGAGAATCGAGCACGATGACTCGCACGCCGGCCAGTTCGGCGCGGGCGGGGCCGTCGGCTCCGCAACGTCATCGCAGACGCACTGGTCGTAGTCCTCGTCGTAGAAGCAGTTGCCCCAACCGCCGCCACCGCCATACCCGCCGAAGACCTCGCAGTCGCCGGTCTGCGGGTTGCGCAGTAGCTGCGAGGGGACCCCGGGATCCGGCTCCGGCGCACCCCCGTAGCCGCCGTACCCGCAGGTGACGGGTGGCTCGTCGTCTCCACCGAAGTACAGCTGACAGCCCGAGGCGAGCGTGGCGAGAGCGAGGGCGAGGACGAGGCGCATCACGGACCCGTGCAGCAAGGGCTGCGCCACGGACAAGGGTCAACCAGTCTGCGTACTTGCGCGGACGAACATCAGTTTTTCGAGGAGATCACGTCGTGTGACTGCGCAAAATCCTGGCAGTTTTTGCGATCCAGGCGCCTTGTGCCACGGTGCGTCGCCTCATTAGATCCGCCCGATGCACCCCATCCTCGCCTTCGTCTACTTCTTCCGGATGCTGTTTGGCCGGAAGCTGCCCGCGGACGCGGTGAAGTTCCTACCCGACGACGCGATGCCCAAACAGCTGCCCGCGAAGACCGAGGTCGTCGAGACGGTGGTCGAGCGCGTCGTCGAGAAGAAGCCGGACGCGCGTGAAGACAAGCGCGCGACGCACCACCGCGATGGCGCGCTCGCACTTCTCGCACTCCTGCAGCGCGAGGGTCGCCTCGTGGACTTCCTCCGCGAGCCGCTCGACGGCTTCAGCGACTCCGACATCGGCGCCGCCGCGCGCGACGTTCATCGCGGCTGCAAGAAGGTGCTCGAGCAGCACCTCGCGATGGAGGCGGTGATGCCGGGTGAAGAAGAAGCGAAGGTCAGCGTGCCGAAGGGCTTCGACCCCGCCGAGATCCGCCTCATCGGTGAAGCAAAGGGCGAGCCTCCGTTCAAGGGCACGCTCCGCCATCACGGGTGGCGCGTGACGGAGACCAAGCTGCCCGCGCTTACCGAAGGTGTGGACCGCGCGGTGATCGCACCTGCGGAAGTCGAGCTCGGCGCGTGAAGATCCTGGGCATCGATCTCGGCACCACGAACAGCGCGATCGCGATCGCCGACGAAAGCGGCACGCGCACCGTCGACATCACGCAGGTCGTCGGCCCCGGCGAGGTCGCGGCGCGTCCCACGCTACCCTCGTTCCTGCTGCTGCCCAACGAGCTCGAAGTTCCGAGCGCGCAACTGCAGCTGCCGTGGAGCGGCCCGCTCCGCTACGCAGTCGGAACGTTCGCGCGGGAGCGCGGCGCCGAGCTGCCGCATCGACTCGTGTCGAGTGCGAAGTCGTGGCTGTGCAATCCGTCGATCGATCGCACCGCGCAGGTCCTGCCGTTCAAGGGCGCGCAGCGCGAGCTCGACAAGGAGATGGAAGGTGGCGAGCGCGTGTCCCCCGTCAACGCGAGTGCGCGTTACCTCGCGCACCTTCGCGCCGCGTGGGACGACGCGAACCCGGACGATCCCGCCGACGAACAAGAGGTCCTCGTCACGGTGCCCGCGTCCTTCGATCCCGTCGCACGCGAGCTCACCGTCGTCGCGGCGCGCGAAGCCGGCTTCGACAAGGTCACGCTCCTCGAGGAGCCACAGGCCGCGTTCTACGCATACCTCGCCGCGCGCGGCGATTCCTGGCGCAAGGACCTCGCGCCCGGCGACGTCGTCCTTGTCTGCGACGTCGGCGGCGGCACCACCGACTTCTCGCTGATCGAGGTCGCCCAGGTGGATGGCGTGCTCGCGCTCGAGCGCATTGCCGTCGGCGATCACATCCTGCTCGGCGGCGACAACATGGATCTCGCGCTCGCCGCGATCGCGCAGAAGCAGCTCACCGACGCCGGCAAGACTCTCGATGCGATGCAGCAGCGCGCGCTCGTGCACGCCGCGCGTCGTGCGAAGGAGCAGCTGCTCGGCGACAAGCCGCCAAAGTCCGTCGCGATCAGCGTGCTGGGGCGCGGATCGAAGCTGATCGGCGGCACGATGAAAGCCGACGTCACACGCGAGCAAGCCGAGGCGATGCTCGTCGACGGCTTCTTCCCCGTCGTCGACGCCGACGCACACGCGCAGAAGCGCCGCGCCGCCGGCCTGCGCGAGATGGGCCTGCCCTACGCGCACGATCCCGCGGTCACGCGACACCTCGCGGAGTTCCTCGGACGCTTCGGGCGCATGCCGACCGCCGTCCTGTTCAACGGCGGCGTGATGAAGGCGACGCAGCTCCAGCAGCGCATCGTTTCGCTTCTGCGCACGTGGGCTGGCCGAGACGTCGTGGTGCTCGCGGGCGCGGACCTCGATCTCGCCGTCGCGCTCGGCGCCGCACACTTCGGCAACGTGCGCCGCGGCAAGGGTGTGCGCATCCGCGGCGGCACCGCGCGCGCTTATTACATCGGCATCGAGTCCGCGATGCCCGCGATTCCCGGCTTCGCGCCACCCGTCAAGGCGCTGTGTGTCGCGCCGCAGGGTCTCGAGGAAGGCTCCACCGTCGAGCTGCCCGATGACGAGCTCGGCCTCGTCGTCGGCGAGACCTCCAACTTCCGCTTCTTCGCCGCGGCGACGCGCAAGGAGGACACTGCCGGTGCACTCGTCGAGGCGGACGCGGATGGCATCACGGAGCTCGATCCCGTCGAGAAGCTCGTCGACGCGGACGCCGAGCGCAACGCGGGCGACCTCGTGCCCGTGCGCCTCGAAGCGCGGGTGACCGAGCTCGGCACACTCGAGCTGTGGTGCGTCGCGCGCGACGGCCGCGGCCGGTGGAAGCTCGAGTACTCGGTGCGCGAGCGCGAATAACGCGGACTCGTCTTGCTCGCGACGCGACGGCTCACGACCACTCCAGGATCATCGCGGTCGACCGATCGAAACCGACGATCGCGTACGGTACTCGCTTGGCATCGACGCCGAGGTGGCTCTCGAACCGCACGATCGGGTAACCGGGCACGTTCGGGTACGTCGACGCTGGCGTGGTGCGGCTGCGGTTATGGATCACGTGGGCGGCACGCCGCGTAGACCCCGAGCCACCCGATCGTAGCTGCCACGAGGGTGATCAACGCGCCCGCTGGTGACGTCCAACCGCCGAAGATGTCGAACCGCGGCGAGCCGAGCTCGACGACGCTCGTCCCGCGCGCTGCCATGCCACCGATCGCGAGCGCGACCGCGGTCGCGGCGAGCCACGCGGGCAGTCCACGCGCCCCGACCGCGACGGCAAGCGCGGCCATCGCCACATATGCTCCCGCGTGCCAAGCGGCCGGAGCCGCGCTCGCGATCAGGGCACCCGACGCGAGCCCGAGCGCAGCAGCGAGGACGAAGGGACCTACGCTCCTCCGACCGAGCAACACCCCTCCGAGCATCGCACCGGCGAGGATCAGCGATGGCAGAGGGGCCACCACGGATGCCGCCCATCCACCGAGCACTCCGCCCACTGCAGCGAGCGCTACGCACGACCAGAACAGACGACGGCTTCGGCGCCGGGTCCACGAGATGGCGACCCCGAGCGCGAGGAACGGCGCGAGCAAGATCTCCCCCGCGAACATCAACATGGACTCGATCCGCGGTGACAAAAGAGCGCTCTCGGCCGTGTCGATGAGGACGCCGATGGCGGCCAGGTGGCGGTGCCGATCCTCGTCGAGGCCGCCCCCAGCCTGGAGGGCGAGGAACAGCTCGCGGTCGAGCCGTCGCCCGATCGCCCGGTCCGACGCTCGCAGACGCAGTCGCAACGGCTCGAGCTGGGACCGAGCGGTCTCGAGAGCCACGCGAACCGCTGTGCGATCACGATGACGCTCGGCAGACCACAACGCGGTTCGAGCGGCTGCAAGGGGACCTACCGCTGGCTCGAACGGCGCAGCGGCGCGAAGGTACGCCAGCGCCGCTAGTGCGTCCGCATGATTCAGACCCTCGCTCTCGAGCAGTTCGACGATCGAGGCGTCGGTGCGATCCGCGAGTGACGAGACCGGAATCGGGCGTCCCGCGAGAACGTGCCTGCCACGTGCGATGTCCTCGTCCGAGAATCGGAACCCCACGATCAGATGAGCGAGGCTCCATCGCTCGGAGGTCGTGAACAGCCCCCACGCCGGCATCGCGGTCCCACGCACGCCATCGGAGATCCCGCTGAACGCGCGAGCCGGCGACATGTGCGCCATGTTCTGCCACTGGTGGAAGTCCTTCGGGCTCGGATCCATGGCGAGCCCTTGGAGTCCGTCACCGAACCCGGTTGCCCCGTGGCAGGCCTCGCACTGCATCGTCCATTGTAGTCGCGCGCGTTCCCGTTCGAGCGCACCGGGCGGGGCAAGCACGAGCCGCCGTGCGAGCAGGAGATCGTGGCGCAACCGCGTGGCGAGCGCGATGACCACCGGTGCGGGTGCGAGTGCCGCCACCTGGCGATCGAGCACCGCGATCCGCTCCCGTTCCTCCGGCTCCAGGTGTTGGGCATAGCGTGCGGCGTCGTGAAGTTGTTCGTGGATGATGCGCACTCGGGTCGGGTTCGTGATCCGGCCTGCCTGCACGGCCCGCGGCCACTCGCCCGCGATCTCGTCGAGAACCGCCACGACTCGCCGTACATCTTCGAAAGCGGAAGTACGCAGCGGAGGCTCGTCCACACATGCCACCGCCAGAGCGAACACTGACAGCCACGCGAGCCGTCGCCACGACATGACGCGAGCAGTCTACTCGACCACGTGTCGATCGTGCTTCCGATTCTCGCCGTGATCGTGGCGGTGCTGCCCGCCGCCTCCGCGCTACCGCACGCGCAGCATCACGGCGCGCATGACGACCTTGCCCTCCTTCTCGGTCGTGAACTGCACGGGCGGTCCCGGTAGATCCACCGCGAACCAGAACCGTCGCGTCGCGCCTTCTACCTTTACCTTATAGAGGCGCGTCGTGAAGGTGCCGGCAGGAACGGTGAGCGTAACGTTATCCTCGATCGTCGTCGCTGCCGCCGGAAACTTCGCGTGCGAGTGCAGCTCTGCCCACGCCGACGTGCCCGTTTGGTCCGCGACGATCGTCCCCGCATCGTCGCGCGTCACGGAGTGAATCGTCGCGCCGTTCGCATCGACCTTCGTGAACTCCCAGTGCTCTGTCGTCGCTGGCTTCCCTTCGAGCTCCATCCGCAACTCGATCACGCGTCCCGCAGGGATGCCATCGCGCAGCTGCTCGATGGTGAACAACTGCGGAGCAGATTCGGCCGGCGCGGGCGCGTTCGGCTTGGAGGAAGCTCCGCACGCAGCAAATGCCAGGAGGAACGCGACGCGCGTGATCATCGTGAACGATTGTAGCGCTACGCTCGTTGCGCCGGGCGACGTTAACGGCACGGCCGCCGATGGATCGGCTCGAACGGACGATCAGTTCATGCCAAGCGTGAAGTTCGAGAGACCGACGCCCTTGGCGCGATCGAGAAGATCGACGAGCTTGTCGGCAGGCGCCTTCTTGCCGCGCTTGATGACGAGCTCGGTGCCCTTGTCCCTTGTGGCCGCGTCGGCGAGGGCGTTGTCGAGGCCGTGGGTGTCGACGTATTTGCCGTCGACGACCCACTCACCTGCGTCGGTCACGAAGATCGTGAGCGGCCGGTTCGTCGCCGGCGATGATGTCGCGACCGTTCCTTCGGTGGACGTATCGGGCGCGGACCGGCCGAGACGCTGATCGATCGTCGCGAGGATGGTCGCGCGGTTGTCGTCGGTGAACTTCACGGTGCGATGCGAGTAGTACTGCGCCATGATCGTGTCGCGGTGTGGATCGTGCTCGCAGCCAAGGTTGTGACCGAGCTCGTGCAGAAGCACCGTCGCGAGCTTGTGGGCACGGCGCGCGACCAGCACGGATTCGCGCTCGGACTTCTCGAGATCGGGGAACGCGCGGTCGAAGGCCGTCCGCTCTTCGAGGTCGGCGTAGCCGCGCATCACGAGGTGCTTGCCGCCGATTGTCGCCATTCCGAGCTCGTCGAACGTCGCGGAGACGAGCCCGAGCGCCGAGGTCAGTCCGACGACAGCGAACATGCGGTCACCGGGATCGTGCGTGGCGAGAGCGCGCAGATCGTCTTCGAGGCGGCCCGCACCGGGGTGGCGATTCCACGGGTGATAGTCGGCGCGCAGCTGGAGGCCAAACCGAGGACCTAGGACGGCATTCGCGTAGGCGAGCTGCTCCTCGAAGGTGCGCTGCCAATGGACGTTCTGCGCGCGGTAGGTGTCGTCGGCCCACACGCGAATCGTCACGGTCTCGACCTTCCCGGACCACGCTCCTTCGACGTCGAGCTGTGGGGGCATGAGGTCGCCCATCGTGTCTCGTTGTGCCTCCTTCGCCGTCTTCCCGCTGCCGAACGTCATCACCGGGGAGATCAGACAACTACCGAGGAGAAATAGAATCACGACCCTCACCATCGAGCCGAGGATAGCCTGTTCAGCCTCGGCGGCTGCCATCGCTTGGTTCGTGGATCCGGTCGTCGGCGGGCGAATCCGCACACTTGGCGCACGTGAACCGCGCGTGAACGGCGACGAGCAGCACGGTTGCGAGTGGTACGCCCCGGTTCATGAAACCGATCCTCCTCGGCGCGGCACTGCTCGGCGGTTGCACCCACGAGTTTCTCGATCTGATGCCCGCGCGCGGTGCGACGCCGACGATCGGTGTGGGCCTCGAAGCCGTGTTCGACGTGGCGATCCGCACGTGCGATCCGGGCGACGTATATCCAGCGGGCTGCGAATTCTCGTGGGCCACGCTCACGAACGTCGAAGCGAGCGGCCCGGTGAACATCACCTCGGCTGGTGGCTATCGATTTCGCGCGACCGACAAAGGGCCAGGAGTTGGCTCGGTGACGGTGTCCACGCGCGAGGAGCTCGTGGACTCGTACGACATCGAGGTGCTTCCGATTCGACACTCGACGATCACGTGGATGGATCGCTATTTCTCGTACGCGCCGTTCAACGACAGCGCTCCGATCGATCGATTGGGGCCCGCGTTTGCCCGTACGACGATCGAGCTCTCGCAGGATCACTACCGCGAGCCACTCGCGGAGCTCGCACGCTGGCCGAAGCATTATCGCGGAGACTTCATTCTCGACGGTCACGCGGAGTACATGCTCGACGGACGAACCGGCGCGGCGATCGTGCCGATGCCGAACTGGGACGCGATCACCTCGTTGACTCGGTTTCCGCGCATTGCGCTCCAGACGGGGGACGAGCTCGGAACGGCGATCGTCACCACGACCGCGGGCGGCAAGCTCGTCGTCGACGTCGTCGATGCGACCGCGATCGCGAGCCTCGGCACGTACACCGGCGAACCACTCGACGAGTACAGCTACGACCGCTTCTACTTCACCGTGGTTCCGCGCGACGCGAATGGTCGCTACATCGCTGGCTGTCCGGCGGAGGGTCCGACGGTGACCGACGAGAAGGGGGTTGTCCGCGCATCGCGCGTCGAGACCGACCGCGAACCGTTCTGCGTGCTGCGCTTCGACTTCGCCGAAGGGCGCGCGCTCGAACCCACGACGATCGTGATCGCGTGGAACGGCGCCGAGCTGCGCGTGCCGTTCGATCCGATCGCCGACTAACGGGGAACTTGTTCGCGATCGGCCGCCCGATGCGTCGCGCGCCGTTCCGACGACTCTCGTCAGCGCTTCTTCTTCGTCCCCTTCACCACCTTGCCGAGCGTTGGATCGAAGGTGTCGCCCTCGCGCGGAATCAGGCCCACGCCGAGCACCTGCGTCACCGCGTTCGCGAGCTCGGTGGCGCGCTTGTCATCGACGTTTCCCAGGCGGCCTTCGATGATCTGGTGCGCCAAGCCCATCACGAGCGCGTTCGCCGCGAGCATGAGCTGCTCGAGCGGCAACTGCGCGATCACCCCTTGCGCCTGCGCGTCCGCGAGCGCCTGCCGGTTGCCCTCTTCGGCCGCTTTCCACTTGGCGCGAAAGTCGGCGGGCGCGCGGTCGAACGCGTACGGGATGCAGATCACGCGGAAGTGCTCTGGATGCGCGACGGCGAAGCGCACGATCGCCACACCGTTTGCCCGGAACTGCTCGAGCGGCGCGGGAGGTGCCTTCGCGACGCCATCCGCGATCATCGTCATGAGGCGCTCCCACGCTTCCATCGCCATCGCGGCGACGAGGTCATCCTTGTCGGCGAAGTGCCGGTACACCGCGGGGGCGGACACTCCCGCACGCCGAGCAACTCCGCGCAGCGAGAACCCCTCGATGCCGTGCTGCGTGATCTCCTTGAGCCCCGCTGCGATCAGCGCGGCCTTGAGATTCCCGTGGTGGTAAGCGGCCTTGGTCGACAATGTTTACATTGTTCACTTTTTCACTTGCCTGTCAAACGGTATATGTTTACAACGTTCACATGGTTGCAGCCAAACCCCTCCCCGTCTCCACGCCTACCGCCACCTCCGCATCCGACGCGATCTGGACCAAGGACCTCGGCCGCGAGCACGGCTTCGAGCCGCTCGTCGTCGAGGGCACGCTGCCGCCCAGTCTCCGCGGCACGCTGTACCGCAACGGACCGGGTCAGTTCGGCCAGTTCGGGACGCGGTACAAACACCCGTTCGAAGGCGATGGCCACACCACCGCCGTGCGCATCGAAGGTGGCAAGGCGACGGGCGCGTCGAAGCTGCACGCGACCGCCGGGCTCGTCGAAGAGCGCGCCGCCGGCAAGATCCTCTACAACTTCTCGGCGTCGTGGCCGCGCCGCCTCTCGAACATGTGGCGCGGGCGCGTCAAGAACACGGCGAACACCAACGTGATGACGTGGCAGGGGCGCGTGTTCGCGATGGTCGAGTCGTCCCGCCCCACCGAGATCGACCCGCGCGATCTCTCGACGATCGGCGAGACCGACCTCGGGGTCGTCGCGCGCGCGTTCAGCGCGCATCCGCATCGTGTCGAGTCGCGCAAGGCGATCTACAACTTCGGCGTCGAGTACGGGCGGTTCACGAAGCTGTTCCTCTACGAGCTGCCCGACACCGGTGCAGCGCGCAAGCTCGGGGAGGTCACGCTCGGCGCTGCGCCGATGCTGCACGACTTCATCGCGACCGACACGCACCTCGTGTTCTTCGTGTCGCCGACACGGATCGATGTCCCGCGGATGATGCTGCAGATCGGCGGCTTCGCCGAGATGTTCCAGTGGAAGCCCGAGCTCGGCACCGAGGTGATCTGCGTGCCCATCGATCGGCCGACCGAGGTGGTCCGGTTCACCACCGAGGCGTTCTACCAGTGGCACTTCGCGAACGCGTTCACGCGCGGCCACGAGCTCGTCGTCGACTACATCCGGTATCCGAACTTCGACTCGTTCTACTCCATCGGCGCGCTCGCGAACGGCGGCAAGAGTGATGGCCTCGATCGGGGCCAGTTCCACCGCGCGACGATCGACCTCGCGGCCAAGACGCTGCGTAGCGAACCGACCGCGGAGCGCGACTGCGAGTTCCCGACGATCGCGAGCGGCTTCGAGGGCCGCGAGCACGCGATCACGTATGTCGCGTTCGACAACCTCGGCGCGATCGGATCGATCGACGCGAAGGGCACGATCCGCTCGCACGCGTTCCCCACGGGCGTGAAGGGCACCGAGCCGGTGTGGGCCGATGGCTACCTCCTGTCGCTTTGCCACCTCCCGGATCGCGCATACGTCGCGGTCTTCGACGCGAACCGCATCTCCGAGGGGCCGGTCGCGAAGATCTGGATCGATCACCACGTGCCGATCACGTTTCACGGCACGTTCGCTCGGTCGTAGCGCGCTTTCGCCTACCAGGGCGTCGGTCGTTGGAGGCGGCGGAAGCTCCCGCCCTTCGCGAAGTAGGCGTCGCGATCGGTGGTCCACACCGAGCCGACACCGTCGGGGTGGCTCCGGACCGGCGACCATCGCGTGCCGTCGAAATGCTGGACCGACGTCAGCGTGGTGGCGAACACGTCGGTCGCGGACGAGCCGTGGATCGACTGGATGCGCTCGTGGGTCTCGGTGGGTAGCGGCGCCCACTGCCCCTGGTCGTAGCGCCAGATCAATCCATCATCGCCACCGACGAAGATCACGCCGGTGGGAGCCACCCACATCGACACGCCGGTGAGCGGGACCTGCGCCCACGACACCCACGTCCCCGTTTCGTTGGACC
>JBJXGN010000121.1:0-3590 GCA_046160585.1 Kofleriaceae bacterium | reverse complement strand
CGATTCGCGAGCCGCGTCATGAGCGGTGCGCGACCAATGATCGTCTGGGAGTCCTTGTATGTCGCGAGTTCACGCTTCGCGTTGTCGAGGTCTCGTCGAAGGTTATAGGGTACGCAGTCCATAGACGGGCCCCTGACGGCTCACGGCTGACGACGTAGACCCGATCTCGTCGAACGCATTCGTTCGCAGGAGGTCCGTCTATGCTCAGAGCAACTCAGTCACAACCAATCCCGGCTCCATCGCGGCGCGGCAGGCCACGGATGCCCGTGCCGCCTGCATTGTCCGGGATCGCGGAGCGGTTCGCTCGATTCCGGCGTGAACACCCGCAAAGAACTCGCGTGCCCACGGATTTGCGTGAGGCCATTCTGGCCGCCTTGCGTAAGGGAGTCACGGCAGGTCAGCTGCAGCGCGCCTGCGGCGTCTCAAGGAGTCAGATCGCTGCTTGGCAGCAGGCGATGCCTCGCTCGGCTTCGGCCAAACGTCGCCGTACTGCGGCCGAGAACGTGCGCGTGTTCTCGGTCGTCGACGAGGTCCCGGTTCCTCCGCACGGGACTGCGGCCTTGGCGGGTCACGAGCTCGTGCTGCAACTCGGACCTTGGTCGGTGAGCGTGGGACTCGCGTCGTCCACGCGAGCGGGACGAGGCTGACCATGCTTCCCGTGACCGTGCGACGGGTCTTCCTCGCAGAGCACCGCGTAGACTTCAGGAAGGGGTTTGATGGGCTACTTGCTGAAACGTATCGCTTGGGATGCGAGCCTTACGAAGGCGATTGCGTAGTGTTTATCAAGAAGGACCGCACTCAAATTCGCGCCCTGGTCGGCGATGCCTTCGGCCTGTACCTCGTCAGTCGTCGGTTCGAAGGCGGCCGTCTGAGCAAGCTCCTCGAGTTTACGGAGCGGCCGGGCAAGAGAACGATCTCAACCGGTGAGCTATCGTTGTTGATGGAGGGCTCCAGCTTCACTGTCCACAAGAGAGCCAATGCGTGGCGCATCACACCTCGCGAAGACACGCCGCGCGCGTGAACGGCTTGACTGCGGATCCTGTCTCTGATCTATGCCTCGGTGTTGAGTCCGCGCGCGAATCCCGATTTGAGCGCCGCGGAGCGCCAGGAAGTCGCCGCGTGGATCGAGACGAATAGCGTCAACCTCCCCGATGCGGTCCGGACGTTTCTTCAGATCCATCACCCGTATCTGAAAGCGGGAGGCGATCCGAGCAAGGCCCTTCACGCTGCGTGGCAAGAGCTGCGCCGCGCCCTGCATATCACGCCCTCGAGCGAAAGGCGGCGTTCGAGCGGATCTCCGCTCGCGGACGTCCCTCGCTCGAAACCGAACGCCACAAAGGGTCCAAAGACACTCGAGGACCAGGCGATTCAGTCACGTCGTCTGAGGCAATGGCATGACGCGCTGAGGGATCAGCACGATAGGCGGGCCAAACGCCTCGAGGACAAGCTAGCCAAGATGTCGACGAAGCAGCCGAGGAATGAAGGAGCGGATAAAGTGGCGAGTGAGGAGGACGACGACATCATTCCCCCGGTGGAGGAGATCGAGCTCACGGAAGAGGAGCGCGCACGCGCCAAAGCGAGAGGCGACGCATTCGTCGAGTATCTGCTGGCAGGAGATGGTGCGGACCCATCGATGAAGTCGGTGAACGAAACGCTGATGCCCGGCGGCGCCGTACTTGTCAGCGCAACGCAGGTACACCTTCCCGCAGAGATCCCGGAGAACCTCGCCGAAGCTACGGTGGTCAAGACGCTCAGCGAGACGCGCGTACGCTACGACTTCGCCGTCGCGGTCACTCGCGTTGAGCTTGAGGTCGAGAAAAAGGTCGTCGTGGACGACAAGGGCGAGCGCCACGTGATCGTTCCGTCTACGTCGGAGTACGGCCCGCCGCAGTATGCGGTGACGTGGGACGCAATGGCGACGCTTGCGACCCTCGTTGCGCAGTTCGCGATCCCGTTCAACCGGCTCGCCACGATGTTCTCGACCCCGGCGAAGCGGTTCACCGCCGGTGCTTTGGCCAGGATGCTGCACTACGTGGCGCGGCGTTTCATGCCGGTCTACTTGGAGCTCGCAAACCAGCTCGCGAACAGCGAGATCTTGGCCGGCGATGACACCTCCTGCCGAGTACTGGAGGTGTCGAGGTACTTTGCGGCATCGCCTGCCCCAACCGACCCGCGGCCATGGGATGCCTATCGGACGCCGAGCGCTGCCGAAAAGACTATCGAGCTGTGCGAGAAAACGCGGGTGGACCGAATGAAGCGGAGAGACGAGGGAGACCGCAGCGCGGTCCGAACGTCGCAGGAGACGCCGTCGCTCGGTGCGCTTCTCGGTTGTAGATTCGGTTTTGAGTCGCCGCGTCGCAACGGCGACGGTCCGAAGGAGGCGCTGCATATCTCTGTCATCTCGGGACGCAGCGTCGCCGAGGATCCACAGAGCTTGATCGTCTTCTATCGCAGCCACATCGGAAGCTGCGGCAATCTCCTCGAATCTCTTCTGAAGAAACGCGATCCGAAGCTCAGGAAAGTGACACTCCAAGGCGATATGAGCACGACCAACCTCGTGACGTCTCCAAAGATGCGCACCCTCTTTGACATCCTTCAGATCGGCTGTTCTGCGCACGCAAGACGGCCGTTCGCCGTCCACGAGGATGACGATCCTGACGCATGCGCGCACATGCTCCACCTATTCTTGGGGTTGGCGATCCACGAGCAACAACTCGACGTATTTGGCCGCAATCGCGACAACGTTCTCGCCGTGCGTGAGAACGACAGTCGTCAGACGTGGAACGACATCCTGGTGCTCGCGAAGAAGATGGAAGCCAAATGGTCGAAGGCGACCAAGCTTGGTGCCGGTGCTCGCTACATCATCAATCACTTCGACGCGCTGACGGCGTACCTGAGCGATCCCCGCCTCGAGCCTACGAACAACATGCGAGAGAGAATGCTTCGCCTGGAGAAGCTCATCGAGGGCAGTTCGATGTTTCGGTGCAGCCTCGAAGGCCGGTTCGTCCTCGACGTGGTGCGTACGATTCTCCAGACTGCGGTCGCAGCCGGCGTACCCGTTCACGAATACCTGGTCTCTGTCATGAGAACCAGCGACGTCGACATCAAGAACCATCCCAATTGTTTCACTCCGCGTGCATGGGCCGAAGCCAAACTCCGTGCCGGCTCAGCTTCGAGCGAATCAACCGCGTCGTAGCGGGCCTCCCGCACGAGCGCGTGCCGACGTCTTAGATCCTCAGCGCACCGCTGCAGGTGAACAGCATCTCGGCCACATCGCCATCGCTCAATCGCAACCAACACGTTCGGAGCCGCGAACCGGCGCCCTGAAACCGTGCCGACGTTGGCCCTCGCCGCCGACCCTGAAACATGAAATTTCCGGCGGAGCGCGGGTCGGGAACCGGGGGCCCGCCTATGGACTGCGTACGTTAATGACATTCTCAAGAACCCAACCTATGCGGGGGCCTATGTCTACGGCCGACGCCCCATGCAAGCCGTCTTGATCGACGGTGTTCTGAAAAAGCGACAGGGTCGCGCTCTTCGCGATGATGAGGTGAGGATACTTATCCGGGATCATCACGAGGGGTATATTG
>JBJXGN010000120.1:0-8965 GCA_046160585.1 Kofleriaceae bacterium | reverse complement strand
CGAGCAGCAATTTCGCCGCGTGTTTCGCCGATTCTCGCGGGCCCGGCGACCCGCCAGGCCCGCGAAATCACCGACTCGCAGCCGATTCCTCGACGAGGAACAGCGATCTGGGATTTGAACTAGCTAGCAGTCAGGGACTTCCATCCGCAGCGGATCGTCTTCGGGGATGTACGCCACCACGGTCCACCGACCGCGAAAGGTGACGCTGATGTCGGTCGTCTCCGCCGTGAAGGTGGAGACCGCCTCGCGGATGCGATTCAGCGTGCAACGCGGCGGCGGCACCGGCTTCATCGCGCAGCGCTTGTTGGTCTCGAGGCGCGCCTGCGCGCCGGCGGGTGACACGCTGACCACCACGACGCACGGATGCCGGCCGTCGATCGGCGGCGCCTTCGCACCACTCGCCGAGAAGTAGCGATACTCGACGCGGCGACGCTGGCGCGAGAGATCGACGACGTTCGTGGGCGCGATCGGCGTGGCCTGGAGCTCCACGAGCTGCGCGTCGGACGCGACCTGCTTCGCGAGCTCCGTCGCGCGGCCGAGGTAACCGAGCGGATCGAACGCGTCTGTCGAGAAATCCGGTGCCTGCGTGATCGCCGACGGCAGCGTCGCCTTCGTCGGCGCACGCGTGTCTGGCTTCGCGTCCGGATCCGCCGCGATCGCGGCATCGATCGCCGGATCTCTTGTCGGCTCGAGCGCCGCGTCGTCGGCGGTTGCGGCATCGACGACGACCGGGACGTTCGCGATGTTCGCATCGGCGGGCGGCGGAACTGCGTCCGCGACGATCGCGGTGTCCACCGACGGCGCGGGAGGTTCGTTCCTCCGCAGGCGCGCGATCATGAACGCGACGGTCGCTGCGATCGCGATCGCCACCACGGCGATCATCGCCGGCGCGCGGGACCGCCGCGCGGGAGCGGCCGGTCGTTCACGCGGCGTCGGCGTCTCGTCGGACGACACGAGCTTCTTCGGGCCACGACCCTCGATCGCGTCGGCGAGCGCGGCGGCCATCGCGCGCGCGGTCTGGAAGCGCTTCATCGGATCCTTCGCGAGCGCGCGCAAGATCACGAGCTCGACCGCCGCGGGGATCGCGGGCGCGAGGGTGCGCGGGCGCGCAGGCGGTCGATCCCGATGCGCACGCATCACCTCGACATCGCTCCCACCCGAGAACGGGCGCTGCCCCGTCAGCACCTCGAACAGCACGACACCCATCGTGTACACGTCGGTGCGCGCGTCGACGGCGCCGCCGATGACCTGCTCCGGCGCCATGTACGCCGGCGTGCCCATCGTCAGCCCCTCTGCCGTTCGCGGCGTGTTTCCACCGCCGACACCCGGCGCGAGCTTCGCGACGCCGAAGTCGAGCACCTTCGCGTGACCCGTGCGCGTGACCATGATGTTGTCGGGCTTGAGATCACGATGGACGATGCCGATCGCGTGCGCTGCTTCGAGGGCCGCGAGCACCTCGCCGCAGATCCGCACGATGGTCTCCACCGATGCCCCCGGCGCGACGTCGCGCAGGCTCCGCCCCTCGACGAGCTCCATCACCATGTAGGGGCGACCGTCCGGCAACTCGGCGACGTCGACGAGGTTCACGATGTTGAAGTGCGAGATCAGACTGACCGCGCGTGCCTCCGCGCGAAATCGCTGCATCGACTCGGGCGTCTGCATCGAGAGCACCTTGATCGCGACGCGGGACGCGCGCTCGTCGTCGACGCCGAGATAGACGCAACCCATGCCGCCCTCGCCGAGGATCTTCTCGAGGCGATACCGACCGACCTGCGTCCCGACCAGCCCTTCGGACACTACAGACAAATCGCGGTCTTCACGTCGACGACCTTGCTATCACGTGGACAGCGAAGCTGCGTCGCTTCGAGCGCCTTCTTCAAACACTCCGCTGCTTGCGCGTCGAGTGGATCGCGACCCGCGAACGGCTTGACCTGGATCTGGAACGGATTGCCCTTGGCCGACAGCTTCCACTGCGCCCAGAACCCGCGCATCACCTTCTTCCCCGACTTCGGCGAGCACGCCGCGAACGCAGGGCTGTTCTCCATGATGCGATCCGACTCGAGCGAGCCGTCGACGTCGCTGCGCACGGTGACCGTTCCCGGCGCGAGCTCGCCGACCTCGAGACCCGCCTTCGGCGCGTCCGGCGGGACGCCGTTCACCTTGAGCTTCGCGGACCGGATCGTGGCGACCTTGATCTTGTCCTTCGGATCCTTGAGCGGCGCCGTGTAACGGACCCAGCGATCCTTGCTGTGTCGACCGTGGCGCTCGAGGTCGACGTGTAGCACGCACGCCGTGTCTTCACACGCGACCGTCACCGTGCCGGTCGAGAGGTTCGGGTGCTTTTGACCGAGCGCCGCGATCAGGGACGGGGCCTGACCGCACGCCTCGCTCTTGTCGTCCCACTTCTTCTCGTCGACGAGCTTCTTCGCCGCCTCGACGTCCTTGGCCGCGACGATCTTCGCCTTCTCGAACGTCGCGATCTGCGCCGCGACCGCATTGCGCATCTGCGGGGTCGTCGTGACGGGGAAGTCGTTCAGATAAACCATCGCGATGGTCGGCTTGCCGGTTCCGGCGACCGCCATCTTCGATTCTCCCTTACAGACCTCGAACGCATCCTGCGCCCGCGCGTGACCCGCGGTGACGACGAGCACGAGGGTGGTGAAGACGATGCGAAAAACCATGCGCGCAGGATACTATGCGTCGTAGTGGAGTCGCGAATCCTCCTCGTGTTCGCCATCGCAAGCAGTGCCGCGTGATAACACGCCCGCGGGGCAAGATGCCTCGGGTACCGACGGGCCTGCGGCGCGCTGACGATCGCGACGGGCAACCGGCTCGTCACCGCCGCGGATCTCTCCGTGGATCCATGCGCCTGCTCGGTCGCCGGTAGCGTGTACACGGCGAGACCCGGCGCGATGTCCTGGATGGCTCGACGAGCGTGTTGACGTCGCGGAAGCGCCAGGCCTTGTCGATCGCCGAGCTCGCGCTCTCCTTGCCAAAGCCGCCGCGAAGCAGCCCGACGATGACACCGCCGCCTGGCGCGATCGCTGCCTGGACGAGGGGGTGCGGTGAGAGCGCCTGGATCGCGCACGGACCGGCGTCGGCCACCGCCGGGTAGGCGACGGCAACTAGCAGCAAGATCGTGGACCGCATGCCCTACCAACGTGCCTCGCTGGAAGGAGGTCTGTCGAGTGGTAGCATCGAGACATGTCGCGTCTCGACGGCGAGGTGAACGAAGTCGACCGGCTTCCCCAGCGACGCAAGCCGCTGATCGCGGGGACCGGCTGGCTCCTCTTCGTATGTGCGTTCCTCCCGACGCTCCGCGTGTGCAGCGATCCCATCGCGCCGTACCAGTTTCCACCGGTGTACGTCGTGCACCTCGGCGCGCTCGCCCTCGGCGTGATCGCCGTGATCCGCGTGCTGCGCGCACGCCGCGCCTTCTTCACCGCGTGGTTCGTCCTGTGGTTCGGCACCGCGATCACGTGGGCCGCGATGATCCTCGCCGACGGGAGCACCACCGCCTCGCTGTTCGTGATCGTCGCCGGCCTCGCGGGCGCGGTGTTCGCCGCGATCGCGTTCTATCGTCAGAGGTACACGTCGCGTGGCATGTGGATCGGCGGCATCGTCCACGGTTCGCTCTCGACGATCTGGTACGTGCTCCTCGCCAGCGACAACGGCGCTGTGTGGGGTGCAACTGTCGGGCTCGGTTCGTCGATCGCGTTCACGGTCGCAAGCGCTATCGCACTCTCGCGACATGCGGCTGACCTGAACGCGGCGAAGCTCGAACAGGAGCGCCGCGACAACGCGCCCGCGCCACTGCCGATGGCGCGCCTCGTCGAGCGATAGCTAGCAGCCGATCGGCTTGTAGGCCTTCTCGGTCATGTCGAGCGCCATCTGGCAGCTGTCCTGTACCTGCTTCTGCACACCGTACTGCGCGTACATCTTCCGCAGTGTCGGGAGTTGACCGCGCAGCGCCTTCGCGGAGTCCGGCGGGACCTTCGTGCAGCGAGCGATGCGCTCGAGTGTGCGCATGTACTGCTCGCAGACATCACCCGGCGCGATGAGTGGCAGCACGACCTGCTTCATCACGAGCGGCTTCGGGCAGTACGCGAGATCGTCCGTGCTCGTCGCCGCGAGCACGCACGCCGCATCTCTCTTTGTCGGGTTCTCGGCCAGGCACAGCGCGGTGATCTCTCGCTCGCGCGGCGCGCGCACCTCGAGCTCCGCGTAGTTGCCCATCTCCAGCGACGTGATGGTCTGCCCGATCACGGCGCAATCCACGCCGTTCGCGGAGATCTTCGACGAAGTACGCGACGGCCCGGCCGGGTCCGCCGCCGCGGATGGCTCCGCACCGGTGTTCGCCGGGACCTCGCACGCGGCGACCACAACGAGCCCGACGAGAAGTGCGCGCATTCTTCGTGATAACAGATCGCGATGGCCGATCCAGCGCAGCTTGCCGACCAGATCATCGACCTCGAGGTCAAGCTCGCGTACCAGGACCGGTTGATCAAAGACCTCGACAACCTGGTTCGCGAGTTCGGGACACGACTCGACGCGACGCAGCGCGAGCTCGACGCGCTCAAGGCGAGCATCCGCAGTCCCGAAGTGCCGATGGGTCCGGCGACCGAGAAGCCGCCGCACTACTAACGACGGGTCCTGAAACTCAGGCTGTCGGTTCGCTGACGGGGCCGACACGACAGGCAAGGCGTCGCCGCCCGACGATAGGGAATGTGAACAGAGAACGTGAACTTCAGATCCGTTCTTCAGATCCGTTCTAGCAAGGGCAGCCGTAGAACGGGAGGTCGAGCGTTTCGAGTGTCGTGCCGTTCACGTCGTTCACGAGCGTGTCACCGAGCCAGGCCTTACCGACGACCTCGACGACGCCATCGCCGTCGAGATCGATCAACTTGTCGATCGTCCGGATGTCACCCAGCTTCGCGTCGAACGACGTCAGCGTTCCGTCCAACTCCACGCGGTAGAGACCCCACACGTTCACGTGCGGCGAGCCGCAGCCCTCGAGCTGGTTCGCGTGAATCGAGATCCACGTCTCGTGCGTGACGGGGTGCGTGAACATCTGCGCCTTCCAGTCCGTCGACGGATGCGCCGCCCAGCCCTTGGTCCACTCCTCGGCGGCGTTCTCGTAGTGGCTGTTCCATTCCTTGGTGGCCGCGTGCGCTTCCTTCGAGCGAACGAGCAAGTGCTTCGCCTTCGCGACGATTGCCTTCTCGTTCTCTTTCAACTCGGCCTCCGCCGCAGGAGGCAGCTGCGCGTCGCGTGCGAGCGTGCCCTGACACGTGTCGAGCTTCGCAGCGATCATCGGCGCGCCGTAGCGCATGATGGACTTGCCCGACCAATCAGCGTCCACATCGTCGCCTGCGTAGCCCGGGCTACCGGTGAGACGCGCCACCACGTAAAAGCCGGTGATGTACGCCACGCACGATCCATCGACGATGATCTTGTCCCCGAGGCGATCGCGATGCGCGGGCGGCACGTCGTCGATCGCGATCGGTGCCGTCGCGATTTCGACGTAGTCCTCGGTCGTGTGGCGGATCGTTCCGTGCTTCGGGAACGCGGCGCGCGGAACGCCATCCATGCCGGTGTCCTCGCCAAGCACCCGCAGGCTCTCCAGCTTCATCCACGTCGCGCCCTGCGCCGTGAACACCATCGCGACCGTGCGCGAGCTCTCGCGCGACACGGGCGGCGCCTCGGTCTGCGCGGCGACGGGGACTTCGAGCGTGATCGTGTCCACGGGGGTGGGCGTCTGGATCGTCGGTGTGCCCTGATGGACCGGCGCTTCGAGCACCGGCTTGGCGATCGCGAACAACCCAGCGCCCGCAAAGGCGAGGCCGATGGCCGAGAGCCGAGAGATGTGGGTAGGAGCAGCGATCCCGGGGCGAAGCGGCATTCGCCAGGGAATTGCAAGCTGCAGGCCTCGCTCGACTCCAAGACATTGTGCCGGGTTACCTCACGCGTTGCCGGCAAGACACGCCGACCGTGTCCGCAGTTCAGGAAGAGCTTTCCCTACTGGGCGCCGTCGAAGGCCACGACGGAGTCGTTCGACAGTCCAGCCGCGTTCGCCTCGTCGGTGTCGATGTGCATGTCGAGGTCGTATTCGGGATGCACCCGCACGATCACGTCACCCATCGTCATCTCGCGAGCGCCCTCGACACGGACCTTGATCATGTCCTTGTCGGCGACGCCGTAGTCCTTCGCCTGTGTGGGGTTCATGTGCACGTGGCGATGCGCGAGGATCACGCCGCTCGTCGTGGTGATCGTCCCGGCGGGGCCGCGCAGCGTGATGCCCGGTGTTCCGTCGAGCTTGCCGCTCTCGCGCAGCGGCGGTGCCACGCCGAGCGCGAACGCGTCGGTCTTCGCGAGCTCGACCTGCGTCGCCTTGCGCAGCGGCGCGATGATCGCGACCGCACGGATCTCGCCCTTCGGTCCGACGAGGTCGACCGACTCGCGCGTGACGAATTGCCCCGGCTGCGTGACGTCGCGCTTCTTCGTCAGCTCGTAGCCCTTGCCGAACAACGCGTCCGCGTCCTCGCGCGAGAGGTGCACGTGGCGCACGCTGACACCGACCGGGATCGGCCGCGCGCGCACGCTGCGGATCGCACCCGACGCGCCGACCACGCAGCGCATCGCCTCGCGCGCGATCATGCGCTCCTCGTCGGTGCGCACGACGAGCACCTTGGTCGGGGAGCGCTTCTCCGAGACCTCGACGATGCCGCCGCGATCCTCGGCGCGCAGCGTCGCGTTCGCCTGATCGTCGAGAGCGATGCCCATGTACGTGAGCCCTTCTGTGACGCGGGAGCGTACGAGTGCGCTGTTCTCGCCGATGCCCCCGGTGAATACGAGTGCATCCGCGCCGCCGAGCACCGCGGCGTATGCGCCGACGTACTTGCGAATGCGATGCACGAACACGTCGATCGCGAGACGTGCTCGCACGTCGCCCTTCTCGGCCGCGGTCTGGATGTCGCGGAAGTCGGCGCCGAGACCCGAGAGTCCGGCGAGGCCCGACTCGCGATTGAGCAGCTTGTCGATCGCATCGAACGACATCCCGTCGCGCGCGAGCAGGAGCGGGATCTGCGGATCGAGATCACCGGAGCGCGTACCCATCACGAGTCCTTCGAGTGGCGTCATGCCCATCGACGTCTCGACGGAGACACCGCCGTCGATCGCCGCCACGCTCGCGCCACCGCCGAGGTGACACGTGACGAGCTTGAGTCGCGAGAGATCCGTCTTCAGGTATTCGGCCGCGGACAACGCCATGAACTGGTGGCTCGGTCCGTGAAAGCCGTAGCGGCGTATGCCTTTCTGCAGATAGAGCTCGTGCGGAACCGCGTACGTGTACGCGTGCGCTGGAAGCTGCGCGTGAAACGCGGTGTCGAACACCGCGACGTGAGGGATGTCCGGGAACACCTCGCGCGCCGCGCGAATGCCGGCGACGTTCACCGGATTGTGCAGCGGCGCGAACACCGAGCACTCGTCGATGATCGCGAGCGCCTTGTCGTCGATGCGCGTCGGCGCGATCAACCGCTCACCGCCGTGTACGACGCGATGACCGACACAGCCAAGCTGCGAGGGATCCGTGAGCGGACCGCCCGCGCGTGTGAGGTGCGCGAGGATCGCCCGCAACGCATTCGCGACGCTCGTCCCGTCGACGAGCTCCTGTCCCGACTCGTGAACGTGTACGGCGTCCTTCGTGCCCATCCGCTCGGCCTTGCCGACGGCGAGGCGCGCCTCCGTGTCCATCTCGTACAGGTTGTACTTGACCGAGGTAGAGCCGACGTTGACGACGAGGACCTTCATGGGCGGTCATCCTACATCCGGGAACACCGGATCCGCCGCTAGGTCACATCGCCTCCCATGAAAATCCCGGTCGGTGGGTCGACTCGTCGAGATGTCCCGGAAAGGAGAGATGCCGACCGCGCCCCACCGTATGACGCGACCGATCCTGCGACGAGCAATCTGCACAACGCTTGTCACAGTCGATCGGTCCTGCTGTCCGTTTCTCGGTCTCGGTGCGTTCTTCTTGAAGTCGAATGGGTCGGCGGGACCGACCGTATTTCCGTAACCGCACGTGCCGATCGTGACCGTGGATCACGCGGGCAAGGCGTGACTGAGTGCAATCGACCATCGTGGTCTAGTACATCGGTCCGATCAGATCGAAGCCGACGTGGAGCGCGAGCTCGAACCCGACAAAGTGTCCGACCGCGTTGGAGTTCGTCGATACCTGCCGTTGACGGTGATAGACGACGCCGGCGTGGAACGCGGTCCACAGCCGCCCGCGCCACGCAGGATAGTGACGCACGTATGCGACGCCGGCGCCGATCATGACGAGCTGCGCGGGAAACTGCATCTCGTCGTTCTGCCCGTACGAGCCCTGGAGGAAGAGCCCCGGGAGGTTGCTTCGCTGCGTGCTCGTCAGCCGGCCTCCCCACGTGCCGAGCGCCCGCGAGCGGAGCGGGCCCTTTTCGCGCGCGTAGAACAGCTGACCGGCGAGCTCGTCCTCGACGATCTCGACGAGGTTGCCGATCTCGTACGCGCCGCCGATCCTGCGGAGCGGCGAGTCGTTGAGAGCGACGTTGACCGCGGTGTTGCCGCCGACGGTGAGACATCCGGACAAGGCAACGATCGACACAACAGCGAGTTTCATGGCGCTTGGCCGTCTATAGACGGCGGGCTGCGGAACCTATCACGCCGCGACGCAGATTTCGTCGCGAGAGCCTCGCCGAACAGCTCGTTGGCGGCGTCGATCGCGACTTCGTGCCGGACCATGCCGGTGTTTGTCGCGAGCTGATGCTGGCGGGCCCGGCGACCCGCGTCACGAGGACGTGCTTCATTGGTAGAAACCTAGCCTTCCGCCACCGAGTGGTGGGTTGGGGCAAGGACCCCTTTCAAACCGTGCATGCCGATTTCCGGCACACGGCTTACGGGCGGTCGTTGTTGGACGTGATGAGGCATT
>JBJXGN010000119.1:0-24044 GCA_046160585.1 Kofleriaceae bacterium | reverse complement strand
TCGGAGGTCTGACGCGGCGCTATTTCCCCGGCGCGGGGCCCGGCCGCGCGTAACCGGTTACGCGCGCCCCAGACACCTCGATCGTGTCACGATGCGGTCGATGTCGTATGCAGTGCTTCTCTGTGACGACAACCGGGCCGACCGGACCGTGATGCGGGAGTCACTTCACGAGTTCGAGGTGGTCGAGGTCGCCTCGGAGAATGCGGCACGCGATGCACTCGAGGGTCGAGCGTTCGACGTGATCGTCGCGTGTGGGATCGACGTGCTCCTGTTCGTACGGAGTGCCTATCCGGCGACGATCCGATTTCTCGTAAGCGGCCAGGAGCTCGAGGTCGTGGTGAAGGCCGTCAACGACGGGGCCGCACATCGCTTCTTCCAGAAGCCGTTCGACGCCGACATGCTGCGCGATGCGCTCGTGCTCGCACTTCGAGCCCGCCCGCCGGTGCAGGGGGCAACGTGACGGGTGGGAAGCAGAAGGTCGTCCTCGGTCGCGTGCTCGTCACCGACGACGACGAATACATGCGCCGCGTGTGCGCGCGCGCTCTGACCCTCGAAGGTTGGGAGGTCACACTCGCGGCGGACGGCAGGCACGCGATCGACGCCGTGCGCGAAGCAAAGGCCGGCTTCGATTGCGTCGTCTCGGACGTGAACATGCCGGAGCTCGACGGGTTCGAACTGATCGCCGCGATCCGGAAGTACGACAACGATCTGCCCGTGTTGTTGATGACCGGCGATCCCACGCTGGACGGTGCCGTGCGCGCGATCGACACGGGCGCCGTGTCGTACCTGTCCAAGCCCTTCGATCAGGAGATGCTCGTCACCGCGGTCGCTCGGGCCGCACGTCGCCACGGCGTCGCGCGCATGCGACGGCGCGCGGACTCGACGCGCGCGGCCTCGAAGCTCGAGGAGCTCTCGAGCAGGGTAGACGCTGCGCTCGACAGCCTGTGGCTCGCGTTCCAGCCGATCGTCGACGTGACGACCCAGCAGGTCTACGCGTACGAGGCGCTGCTTCGCACCGACGAGCCCACCCTCGCTCGACCCGACGTGCTCATCGGCGCCGCTGAGCGCCTCGACCGGATCCATCAGCTCGGGCGCAAGGTACGCGGCGCGGTCGCGAAGGCGATCCCGCACGCACCGGGCGACGCGCTCCTGTTCGTCAACGTGCACGGTCTCGAGCTCACCGACGAGGCGTTGTTCGATGGGAACAATCCGCTCGTCGAACATGCACCACGCATCGTCCTCGAGATCACGGAGCGCGTCGGAATCGATGCGCTCGGCGGGCAGACGCGCGTCGAGATGCTGCGCAAGCTCGGCTTTCGCATCGCCGTCGATGATCTCGGCGCGGGATATGCCGCGCTCGGTGCGCTCGCAACGCTCGAGCCCGAAATCGTCAAGCTCGACATGTCGCTGATACGAGATCTCGATCGCCATCCGACGAAGCGACGCGTCGTCGACGCCATCTCCACACTGTGCCGCGAGCTCGGCAGCAGGGTTGTCGCCGAGGGCGTCGAGACGCGCGAGGAGTACAACGTGATCGTCGGTTGTGGTGTCGAGCTGATCCAGGGCTACTTGCTCGCGAGGCCCGCTCGCGCGTTCGCGGCGGTGACGCTCTCGTCGATCATGGCTTCGTAGCGACGAGTGCGAGCAGATCACCGAGAATGCGCCACGTGAGTCCCCAGATCACGTGGCCCTCGAAGTTCCAGCTCGGAAACGTCATGTGCGAGCTCGGGTACGCGTACGTGCCGTCGAGTGCACCCGACGACGCTGTCGCGAGCGGCAACCAGAACGCCGCGAGCGCCTCGGGTCCCGGCGTCGGCTCGACGGCAACCTCGGTGACAAACACGAACGGCGTGACTTCGATCCCGAGCGGACCGCTCGTGCGCGGGTGCAGCGGCGCGAGGTGCCCGAGCAGGCGCGCGCCCGCGAGGTCGATGTTCAGCTCCTCGCGCGTCTCGCGAATCGCGGTCTGGAGAAGATCGCGATCGCTTCCCTCATAGCGCCCGCCGGGCAGCGAGATGTGACCGGACCACGGATCACCAATGCGCTCGGCGCGCTTCATCAGCAACACGCGCGGATCGTCGGGGACATCGCGCCCACCGACGTGGATGTCGTGCAGCAGCACGGCGACCGCAGCGCTTCGCTTTCCATCGAGCGGCGACGGCGGCTCACCGGGAGTGAGCTTGTCAGCCAACTGCTCGATCAACGACACGCGCGCAGCATACGGCGGTTTCGTTGTACGGGTAGAGTCGGCGCCACACGATGGCATCTCGCGAATTCGATCTCGTCCTGTTCGGCGCCACGGGCTTCACCGGCAAGCTCGTCGCGGAGTACCTCGCCGCGAGCGGCGAGAACGTGCGCTGGGCGATCGCGGGTCGCAGCGCGGACAAACTGAAGGCACTCGGGCTCGACGTGCCGCTCGTCGTCGCCGATGCACTCGACGCTCTCGCGATAGACGGCGTCGCGAAGCGCACGAAGGTCATCTGCACGACGGTCGGACCCTACGCGAAGTACGGCAACGAAGTGGTCGCCGCGTGCGCCGAGAACGGCACGCACTACGCCGATCTCTCGGGCGAGCCGCAGTGGATGCGGCGCATGATCGACGCACATCACGCTCGCGCGAAGACGACCGGAGCGCGCATCGTACACACCTGCGGATTCGATTCGATCCCGTCGGATCTCGGCACGTGGGCCGTCCAGCGCGAGTTTCGTGCGAGGTTCGGCAAGCCCGCGAGCCGCGTCACCGCGTTGTTTGGCGAGTCGAGCGGCACCGTCTCCGGCGGCACGGTCGCGAGCGGCATGGAGACCGCGCGCGAGGGCGAGAAGTCGCGCGAGGTGCGCAAGGTCCTCGCGAACCCCTACGGACTCGATCCGGATCCGAAGGCGCCGCGCCCACCCGCGCCCGACGAGGCGCGGATCGGCTGGAATGCAGATCTGAAGGTGTTCACGGTCCCGTTCCTCATGGCGGGCATCAACACGCGTGTTGTCCGTCGCGCACACGCGCTCGCTGGCTTTCCGTACGGCGAGGACTTCGTCTATCGGGAGGTGATGTCGACGCCGGGCTCACCACGCGGGCTCGTGATGGCGGTCGGCATCACGGGCGCACTCGCGGGAATCGCCGTGTCGATGAAGAACCCGCGCCTGCGCGCGTTGCTCGAGAAGCGCGCACCGAAGCCCGGTGAAGGTCCGAGCGCGGAGCGCCGCGCGCGCGGTCACTGGAAGGTTCGCTTCGTCGCGACGAACGGATCGAACAAGTTGATCTACGTCGTGGGCGACAGCCACGGCGATCCCGGCTACGCGTCGACCGCGAAGATGCTCGGTGAAAGTGCACTATCACTCGCTCTCGATCCGCTGACGTCATCCGGAGGCGTGACAACTCCATCTGTCGCGATGGGACAGTTCCTGTTTGATCGACTGCGTCGCATCGGGCTCACGTTCGAAGTAGCCGGCTAGCGGCGTCGCCGGTCCCAGCTCGCAGATCGCAACGCCCTGAAATTTGCCATGCGGCTGCTGGCATTCACGGTGCACCTCGATCGGGCATGCAGCAATCAGTAACGGCTACGCGAGTAGTCACGCGCTGCAGCATCGTCAGTTCCAGCGCCTGACGACGCTAAACGGTTCGGGTGCACGGTTGGTGAGACCGTGTATTCGAGGATGGCTGGCCGGCCGCGGTAATTCTGCCGCGGCCGGTTCTATTTTCGGGGTGTTCGACGATCGGGCTCGAGGTGAGGGTACGATGGGCTCGTGGCGTATCGGGTCCTCGCGTGGTTCCTCCGCCTCGTGACGCGCGTGTTCTTTCGTCAGATCGAGATCGCGGGGCTCGAGAACGTTCCAGTCAAGGGCCCCGTGCTGTTCGCGGGGAATCATCCCAACTCGCTGATCGATCCGATCCTCATCATCACGACGTGCGGGCGAAAGGTTCACTTCGCCGCAAAAGATAGCTTGTTCAAGGGCCGCATCATGCGGGCCATACTGAACGGGCTCGGCGCCGTGCCGGTCGCACGCAAAGACGATCACGACGGCACGCGTGCGAGCGCCACGCCGAAGACGGAGCGCGACGCCGGCGAGCGCAAGTCCGCTAACGACGCCGCGTTCGACAACATGTTCCGCGTGCTCGGCGACGGCGGTGCGATCGGCATCTTTCCCGAGGGCCTTTCGCACGACGAGAGCCAACTCGCGAAGCTGAAGACCGGCGCTGCGCGGCTCGCGCTCGGCGGTGCGACGAAGAACGAGCAGCCCGTCACGATCGTGCCGTGCGGCCTGACGTTCATCCATCCGAAGCGCTTTCGCAGCCGCGTGCTCGTGCAATACGGCACACCGATCGTGGTCGAGCCCGGCAAGGGTACCGACAAAGACATCGTCGCGGCGGTCACTGGCGATCTCGATGGCGCGATCCGCCGCCTGACGATCAACGCTCCCGACTGGGACACGGTGCGCGCGCTCGACGTCGTGCGCCGCCTGTATCAGCCGCAGGAGATCAGCATCGAGGATCGCGTCGAGCTCGCGAGGCGCTTCAACCAATACTACGGCTCGGTCGCCGCCGATCCACGCGTGCTGTCGGTGATGGCCCGCGTGCGCGCGTATCAGCAGAAGCTCGACGAGCTCGGGCTCACCGATCGCGAGCTCGCGCGCGACCTCAGCAAGGTCGAGATCAGCGGACGCATGCTCCGACACCTCATCCTCGTCATGTTCTGGCTGCCGCTGACCGCGCCCGGCGCGCCGCTGCACCTCCCGACGGTGGCCTTCGCGCGTCTCGCGGGCCCCAGGCTCACGCCGCGCAAGGATGTCGTCGCGACGACGAAGCTCGTCATCGGCATGTTGCTCGTGCTGCTAAGTTACGGCGCCGCGGTGACGTTCTTCGCGATCCAGATGAACTGGCGCTGGGCGCTCGCCGCCGCGATCATCCTGCCGCTCAGCGGCTGGGCCACGTTGCGCGTCCTCGATCGATTGCGTCTGGTGCGGCGCGCTGTCGGCGTCTTGTTGCGGCAGATGCGCTTCCGCACAGAAGTGAAAGCGCTCCGCGCGGAGCGACGGAAGCTGTCCGAGGACGTCGTGCGCGTCGTGACCGAGATCAAGCCCGCTGATCTGCAGGCGCTGTTTCCGCCGGACGATCCTCGGCGCAAGCCCGAGGACGAGCTCGAGGAGAGCTGGCGTGCTCGCCGCAACGCGGACCTCGACGCGGAGCTGGATCGCGATGCAGCAGAGGAGCGGGCGGAGCAAGAACGAGAGAGCCGCGACGGATGAGCGCGAACGATCGTGCCGTCCTCGCATCGGCGGCGACAGCTCGCCCGCTCGTGGTGCTGTTGCACGGACTCGCCCGCGGACACGGCTCGATGGCGCGTCTCGGCAACGGCCTTCGATCGCACGGGTTCGACACACTCGGCCGCACGTATCCGTCGCGGCGTCACTCGATCAGCTACCTCGCGAACGAGGTGTCCAACTGGATCGTCGAGCATGCGCGCGAGCGCCCCGTCTGTGCCGTCACGCATTCGATGGGCGGCGTGATCGTCCGCCATCTTCACGATCCGCGGATCCGCTGGCATCGCATCGTGATGCTCGCGCCGCCGAACCGCGGCAGTCAGCTCGCCGCCGGCCTCGCGCGCAATCCGATCTTCCGCTGGTACTACGGTCCCGCCGGGCTCGAGCTCGCGGACGGCTCGCGCTGGCCTGCACCGCCGGCGCCGTTCGGGGTGATCGCCGGGACGCGCAGCTTCGCGATGACCAACCCGACGAGCTGGACGGTCGGCCGCCGCTTCTCACCCACGACTCCCAACGACGGAACGGTCGCGGTCGAGGAAACCAAGCTCGACGGCATGACCGACTTCGCGGAGGTCGATGCCACGCACACGTGGATCATGAACGACGCGAAGGTGCTTCGATTTGCCGTCAGCTACTTGAATGAAGGCGCATTTCCAGCAATGTGACAGGCCTTTCGCGCGTATGTTACGGGCTTGCATGTTTGGTCGCTTCCTTCCCCGCGAGACCAGCTTCTTCGATTTCTTCGAGCAGCACGCACAACTGACCATCGAGGGGACCAAGGAGTTTCTCTCCCTAGTCACGACGGGCGCAAACGTGCCGGCCAAGTGCCGCCGCATCTCGGACATCGAACACGAGACGGACACCATCACACACCGCTGCGTCGAGGCGCTGCACAAGACGTTCATCACGCCGATCGATCGCGACTCGATCCATCGCCTGATCACCCGCATGGACGATGTCATGGACTTCGTCGAGGCCGCGGCCGAGCGCATCGAGCTCTACGAGCTCACGGTGATGACCGCCGATGTGCGTGACCTCGCCGACGCGCTCCACCGCGCCGCGCTTCAGGTCGAGGCTGCAGTCCGCGGCCTTCGCGAGCTGAAAAACGCTCAGGCGACGCTGAAGCTGTGCATCGACATCAATCGCCTCGAGAACGAGGCCGACGCGATCCTCCGGCGCGCCGTGGCGCGACTGTTCAAGGAAGAAAAGGACCCGATCCTCGTCATCAAGTGGAAAGAGGTCTACGAGAACCTCGAGTCCGCAACGGATCGTTGCGAAGACGTCGCGAACATCATCGAGGGCGTGATCCTCGAGCACGCCTAGTTGATGGACGATACGACTCTCGTCATCGTCACGATCGCTGCAGCGCTGCTGTTCGACGTGATCAACGGATTCCATGACGCCGCAAACTCGATCGCGACGGTCGTCTCGACGCGCGTGCTCTCACCGCGTGCGGCGGTGCTCTGGGCCGCGTTCTTCAACTTCATCGCGCTCTTCATTTTCCACCAGGGCGTCGCCGACACGATCTCGAAGACGATCCATGTCAGCGGCTCGAGTCACGCGTACGTCTGGGTCGTGATCTGCGGCCTCGCAGGTGCGATCGTGTGGAACCTGTTCACGTGGGCCCTGGGGCTCCCGTCGTCGAGCTCGCATGCCTTGATCGGCGGCCTTGCCGGTGCAGGCATCGCGTTCGGTGGTGTCGAGACTCTGCAGCTCGACAAGATCGCGAGGACGCTCTACTTCATTCCGCTCGCGCCGCTGATGGGGCTCCTCATCGGCAGCCTGATGATGCTCATCGTGTACTGGACGTTTCGCAAGTTCCGCCCGCAGAAAGTCGATCGCCTGTTTCGCATCGGGCAGCTGTTCTCCGCGGGTCTGTACTCGATCGGTCACGGAGGCAACGACGCTCAGAAGACTGCCGGTGTGATCTGGGTCGTCATGATCGCGGGCGGAATGTTAGCTCCCGGCGAGGCCGCACCATACTGGATCTTCGTCGCCTCCTACGGCGCGATGGCGTTCGGTACCGCCATCGGCGGATGGCGCATCGTGAAGACGATGGGCATGGGACTCACGCACCTAAAGCCGGTCGGACGGTTCTGCGCAGAGGTCGCGGGCGCGATCACGCTGTTCGTCGCGACCCACTTCAAGATTCCGGTGTCCACGACGCACACGATCACCGGTGCCATCGTCGGAGTCGGCTCGATCACCAACGCGCGCGGCATCCGCTGGGCGCTCGCGGCTCGCATCGTCTACGCGTGGATCCTCACGATCCCGGCGGCGGGCCTTATCGGCGCGGGTTGTGTCCTCACGGCGCGAGCGCTCGGCGCCTACTAAACAAACCGGCCACATCGGAATTCAGGGGAATTCAGGTCCTGGCCGACCTAGTGCCTGCGGCTCGTTGTCAGCCCCCACGGGTAGGGTCCGGCCGTGGCCAAGCTCTACTTCCGATACGGGACGATGGATTCGGCGAAGTCGCTCAACTTGCTCGCGGTGGCGCACAACTATCGCAAGCAGGGCAAGCGCGTTCTGCTCGTGAAGCCACGCCTCGACACGCGATTCGGTACCCAGAAGATCTCGTCTCGCGCGGGCCTCGAAGCCGATGCGGACCTGATGATCGATGAAGAGACCACGCTCGATCCACGCGACTTCGCGAACCTCGACTGTATCCTCGTGGACGAAGCGCAGTTCTTGCCACCGCAGGTGATCGAGGATCTCCGGCGCATCACCGTCGATCCGGGCATCCCGGTGATCTGCTACGGGCTCCGTACGGACTTCCGCACGAAGCTCTTCCCCGGGGCGCAACGTCTGATGGAGCTCGCCGATCGCATCGAAGAGGTGAAGGTCACCTGCCAGTACTGTGCGAAGAAGGCGATCTGCAACCTGCGCTTCGTCAACGGAACACCCACTGTTCGCGGGCCTCAGATCCAGCTCGGCGCCGACGAGAGCTACGCACCGGTTTGTTGGGCGCACTACGACGAAGCGACGCGTCACGCCACGGCAGAGGTCAGCGGAGCTGTGCTCAGACCCAGCTGAGCGATTCGCGAAGGCTGTACGAACCCGATCAATTGAGATCTGCGCGCCGCGTTCGCCACTCGCGGAACAGCTGGCTGAATCGCGGATCGCTCTGGAGGGGTGCCAGATCCGAGTCGGTCTCCATCTTCTCGCTGTGCTCGTACTCGTGTTCGATCGCGAGCTCGACCTGCTCGATCGCGCGATCGATCTCGCCGACCGCCGCGTACGCGCAGGCAGCCGAGTGATAGATGTACGGGTTTTCGGTCGCGTAGGGCTGACCACCGTCGGCGAGGTCGACCGCGAGGCGATAGTTGCCCAGCGCGTGCGCGTGAATACAGGCGTTGTTCCACGCCATCACGAGTGCGGTGCGCGCCTCGCCAGCTTCGCGTGTCGGAACCGGAAGCGCGAGAACCCGACGAAGGATCGCGAGCGCCTCGGTGCGCTCGACGGTGAAGCTCGTGTTGTACAGGTACGGGACGAGCGTGTCGATGTCGGGCAATCGCGCGAGCACGGCGTCGAGCTCGTCGGGAGCGTGCCGCGCGATCGATCCGACGAGCTCGGCCACCTCCTCGGGATCTGTGCCGCGTAGCGTCTCGTCATCGAGCAGCTCGAGCGCGGCGCCGAGCCCGTCCGGTGCGTGCTCCGCACTCTCTCCGACGACGAGTAGGCGCACGTCGCGCCGCGTCGCTTCGCGCGCGAGAGTCACCGCTTCTTCGGTGCGCTGCTGCCGCACCAGCACGATGCCGAGGTAGCCGGTCGCGTCGGATGCGGAATCGAACGACAGCGCGCGGCGAAGCAGGCGCTCGGCGACGACCGCAGTCTCGGCTTCGTCGGGATCGTGCTCGAGAGCGACCTCGATCAGCATGCCCGCGAGCTCACGCCGACTCCACGCACTCTGGCCCACGGCCCACGCAAGGGCGGCTTCTTCGCCATGGCGGCGGAATCGCTCGGCGAACGGATTGCCCGCGAGGATGAAGGGTGGCGAGCCGTCGTCGGTGATGGCGCGCGACTTCACCGCGTCGTCGACGGAGTCGAAGCGCGCCCACGTGAGCGGCAAGATGTCGTTGACGCGCGCGACGATCCACAACAAGAAGTGCACCTGGTCCGTCGCGGTCGCGGGGACCGCGAAGCGCTCGGCCCACATCAGCGCAGAGCGGTGCTTGCGATCGTGCACGACGTCGGCGCGCTGGAACGGCTCGAACTCGTCCGCGCGCTCGTCCTGATATGCGGACAACCACAGTGCGAAGAAGGCGTTGACCACCGACTCCTCGCCGGGCAGCTGTGGCCCCGACAGCTTGACCGCAATACCGAAGCTCTCCCAGTCGTAGTCGTCGATCATCTCGGGGAAGCGCTCGACAGGAAACGGCACGTTGTGCTCGAACGGCGGCGTGCCGTTGCGCCAGTGGCTCTCGATCACCCCCGAGATGTCAGCCTCCTGTAGCTCCTCCTCGAGCTCGTCGTCGTCGGGCAGATCCTCGGCCTCGGGATCGTCGGCGTCGGGCGGCGGCGCAGGCGCGTCGGGCGCCGAATACAGTACCTCGGCCTTCTCGTCGAAGATCCCGTCCACGATCTCGGGCGCGTCGCCGGGCTCGGGCTCCGTCTCGTCGGTCTCCTCGATCGGCTCGGTCTCCGCGAGCTCGAGCCACGCGACACCATCGATACCGGTCTCGATCTTCACGCACCAGATCACTTCGAGTCCGTGCTCGGCGGCCGCCTGTTCGAACGCGGCGCGCTGCGCGTCGACCTCCGTCGCGGACGGCGGCATCCACGGCGCGGCGAGCCACTGTCGTTCGACCTCGTCGAGCTCGCGCTCCTCGTCGGTTCGCTCGCGCGTCTCTTCAGCCTCGGTCACGCCGGCCTTCGCGAGCAACTCCCATAGCGCACGCTGCGCCGCCGGGTCGAGCGGTCGAGCGCTTCGCGCGACCACGATCCCTCGTGCGAGATCACTACGCCGCGGCTCGAGGCCGATCAGCTCCACTGCTTCCAGCGTACCCGATCAACACTCGATGATGTTGACCGCGAGACCACCCCGCGCGGTCTCCTTGTACTTGCTGCTCATGTCCGCGCCGGTGCGCCACATCGTCTTGATCACCTTGTCGAGCGATACCTTGTGAGTTCCGTCGCCTTGAAGCGCGAGCCGTGCCGCGTTGATCGCCTTCACGGCGCCCATCGCGTTGCGCTCGATGCACGGCACCTGCACGAGCCCGCCGATCGGATCGCACGTGAGGCCGAGGTTGTGCTCCATCCCGATCTCCGCCGCGTTCTCGACCTGTGCCGGTGTTCCGCCCATCACCTCGGCGAGCGCACCCGCGGCCATCGAGCACGCGACACCAACCTCGCCCTGACAGCCGACCTCGGCGCCGCTGATCGACGCGTTCTTCTTGTACAACGCGCCGATCGCAGCCGCCGTGAGAAGGAAGCGCATCGTGCCTTCGTCGTCGGCGTTCGGCAGAAACCGCCGGTAATACATGATCACTGCAGGGATGATGCCCGCCGCGCCGTTCGTCGGAGCCGTGACCACCCGTCCGCCGGCGGCGTTCTCTTCGTTGACTGCGAGCGCGAACAGGTTGACCCAGTCCATGATGACAAGAGGATCGCTGCCGCCCGCGGGGTCGCTCTTCATCTTGCGGTGCAGCGCTGCAGCGCGTCGCTTGACCTTGAGCCCGCCGGGCAGAATGCCCTCGCGCTCGCAGCCGCGCTTCACGCATGCGTCCATCGCCCGCCAGATCTGATCGATGCGCGTGCGGATGTCGGCCTCTGGCAGGTGCGCCTTCTCGTTCTCGAGCATCAGCGTCGAGATCGCCATGCCATGCTCCACAGCGTTACGCAGCAGCTCGTCCGCGGAGTTGAACGGATACGGCACCGTGATCTGATCGGCGGGCGTGCTGCCGTCGGCGGGCGATCCGGCGTGGTCGACGACGAATCCGCCTCCAACGCTGTAGTAGATGCGCTCGACGAGCTTGGCTTCGCTCGCGAATGCCGTGAACCGCATGCCGTTGGCATGGAGCGGTAGCTTGTCGCGGCGATGGAAGATCAGGGACTGCTCGACGTCGAGCGCCACCTCGCGCGTCCCGAGCAGCAAGATGCGCTTCTGCGCGGCGACCTTCGCGACGCGCTTGTCGACGGTCTCGATGTCGACCGTCGCCGGCTCGTCGCCCTCGAGCCCGAGGATGATCGCGCGATCGCTCCCGTGTCCCTTGCCGGTGAAGCCGAGAGAGCCGAACAGCTCGACCTTCACGGACGTCGTCTGATCGAGTTGGTCATCCGCTACGAGCCTCTCGACGAAGCGCTTCGCCGCGCGCATCGGTCCCACGGTGTGCGAGCTCGACGGACCGATGCCGATCTTGAAGATGTCGAACACGCTGATGTGCACGGGTTCGAGAAGTGTACCGGATCGGCCCGGCTGGCATACGATTCGTGATCTCACGCAGCGATCGGTCGAATGTCTGCTCTGGCGCTCGGCGGTGTTTGGCGGCCCCCTCTTCGACCCTGGTCGCCGAATCTGGCTCCTTCGTTTGTCGCAACGCCGCGGTCAGTCCTGCTGGGCCACCACCGATGATCGCGACATCGTGCATCGGTGCACTGTATCCAGTTGCAATTTAGTTGCTACTGGCTAGAACAGGATGCGCGTCTTGATACTGGTCTCGAGCGCCGCGATGTCGCGCTTCACGTCGGCCGAGACGTCCTGATCGAGATCCATCACGAGGTAGCCGATGTCCGCGTCGGTGGCGAGCACCTGCGCACGGATGTTCGCGTTGTGGTCCGAGACGATCTTGTTGATGTCGCGAAGCACGCCGGGGACGTTCTTGTGCACGTTCAAGATGCGATGCGCGCCCTTGGCCATCGGGACCTCGATGTGCGGAAAGTTCACCGCGCCTGTGGTCGCGCCCGAGTTGATGAACTTCGTCAGCGCGGCGCTGACCTCGCGGCCGATGGCCTCCTGCGCCTCTTCCGTCGAGCCACCGATGTGCGGTGTGAGGATCGTGTTGCGCAGGCCGCGCAACGCCGACGCAAAGCCCTCACTGTTGGTCTCGGGCTCGTCGGGGTACACGTCGACGGCGCAGCCACCGACGTGACCGCTCTTGATAGCGGCGGCGAGCGCGTCGATCTCGACCACGGTGCCGCGGGACGCATTGAGCAGACACGCGCCCGGCTTCATGCGCGCGAGCTCTGCAGCCCCGATCATGTTCTTGGTCTGCGGCGTCTCCGGTACGTGCAGCGTGACGAAGTCGGCATCCGCGAGGACGTCCTCGAGCCTGCGGCACGAGCGATTGTTGCCCATCGGCAACTTCGCGAGGATGTCGAAGAACACCACGCGCATGCCGAACGCCTCGGCGAGTACGCCGACCTGACTACCGATGTGACCGTAGCCGACGATGCCGAGCGTCTTGCCGCGGACCTCGTGCGCGCCGGCGGCGGACTTGGTCCAGCGACCCTCGTGAACTTCGCGTGAACGATCACCGAGGTGGCGCGACAGCATCACCACCTCGGCGAGGATCAGCTCGGCGACCGAGCGCGTGTTCGAGAACGGCGCGTTGAAGGCCGGAACGCCGCGATTGTTCGCGTACGTGTTGCGGATCTGATTGGTCCCGATGCAGAACGCGCCGATCGACAGGAGGCGTCGCGCCTCGTCGAGAACTCGCTCGGTGACCTGCGTCTTGCTGCGAATCCCGAGGACGTGGACGTCCTTGATCCGCTGCATCAGCTCGGCCTCGGGCAGCGCGCCCTTCACTTGTTCGACCTGGAAGCCCTCCGCACGAAACGCCTCGGCGGCGACCGCGTGGATGTTCTCGAGGAGGAGGATCTTGATCTCGCCTTTGGGAAAGGACGTAGTGGTCATAGGAATTGCTACGGCGCGACGGAGAACGTGTCACACGCGGAGAGCGTTCCGCGGTCGAACCCGACGCGAAACCACTTCATGCGCTGCGCCGATGTGCCGTGCGTGAAGGTCTCCGGGTTGACCTCATCGACGCCCGCCTTCTTTGCCAGGCGATCGTCGCCGATCTCCTTCGCAGCGGTCATCGCCTCCTCGAGGTCGCCGATCTCGAGGAGATTCTTGCCGGCTGCGTGGTGCGCCCATACGCCGGCGTAGCAGTCCGCCTGCAGCTCGACGCGAACCGAGTGCTCGTTGCGCGTGCGGCTCTTGTTCAGCTTGGAGCGATCCTGATCGACATTGAAGATGTTCTGCAGGTGGTGGCCGATCTCGTGTGCGAGGACGTACGCCTGCGCGAAATCCCCCGGCGCACCGAGCTTCGTGCGCAGGTCCTTGTAGAACGAGAGATCGATGTACGCGTTCGAGTCCCCGGGGCAATAAAACGGCCCGATTGCCGAGGAGGAGCGACCACACTTCGTGTCGATCGCGTCGGTGAAGATGATCAGCTTCGCGCGCTCGTACTGCTTGCCGTCGGCTTTGAAGACGCCGTCGAACGTGTCCTGGATGTCCTTCATCACGAAGCGAATGAAGTCGACGAGCTCCGCGTCGGGATCGGGTCCCTTGGGCGGCTCGGCCTCGTGCTTCGTCGATGACGAGCTCGAGGAGGATGTCGTCGTCGTGGAACTGGAGCTCGACGACGATCCTCCGAGGAGGCCGCTGATGTCGACGTTGAACAGCTTCGCGACGACGAACACGACGATCACCACGCCGATGCCGCCCGCCGCGACCTTCGGGGCCTTTCGCCCGCGAGCGTCGATCACATCATCGTTCTTCGTGCCTCGCTGCCACTTCACGTCCTCACCCTACTACACTGCGCCCCATGGCAAAGGCTAAGTCCGCCACCCCGAAAAAGCCCTCCAAGCCCCGTACGAAGAAGGTCAAGGCCGCGGCCGGTTCCGTAGGACTCGGTCCGGATGAGGTCGCCTCGGGGTCCAAGTCCAGCGAGATGACAAAGCTCGAGAAAGCGATCGACGATGCGGGTGGTCAGACGCTCGTGTCGTATCGCGAGCCATTCGGCGGCAACTGGGTCGCGCTCGCCGCACTTCCGCTCGACAAGGTGAAGCCCACGCCGTACCAGCGCGAGCTGTCGAAGACGCACGCGGACAGGCTCGCCGCCGTGATCCCCAAGGTCGGCCGCTTCCTCGATCCGGTGATCGCGGTTCCGGACGGAGACATCTTCATCTCACCGAACGGCATGCACCGTTTGCAGGCGCTGACGACGCTCGGCGTGAAGACCGTCATCGCGCTCGTGATGCCGGAGCCCGAGATCGCATTCCGCATCCTCGCGCTCAACACGGAGAAGGCGCATACGCTCAAGGACAAGGCCATCGAGGTCATTCGCATGGCGCGTGCGATCGCGGCCGATCCGAAGCGCGTGGGCCAGAGCGAAAACGACGTCGCGTTCGAGCTCGAGCAGGCGTCTCTGGTGACCCTCGGCGTCTGCTACGAGAAGAACTCGCGATTCAGCGGTGGTGCGTACAACTCCGTCGTCTCGAAGACGGAGGCGTTCTCGACGGACCCGATGAAGAAGAGCCTCGTGTTGCGCGAAGCGCACGCGGACAAGCTCCTCGAGCTCGACGAGGCCGTTGGCGAAGCGGTGAATCGCCTCAAGGCATCGGGCTTCACCAGCGGCTACTTGAAGCCCATCGTCGTCGCTCGCGTGAACCCATTGCGGTTCGCGAAGCCGGGCAAGGACGATGCGCGTCCCGACTTCGACAAGACCATCGACAAGATGATCGACGGCGCGAAGAAGTTCGATCCATCGAAGGTGAAGGCACAGGACGTCGCGATCGCCGCCGCGGTCGGTGGCAGCGACGAGTAGCGGCCTTGACGGTCTAGAAGAAGTAGTAGTGAATGCCGGCCAACCCAGTGAGCTGGCCGGTCACCTCGACGCCTTCCGCGTCCGCGACGCCGAGCGAGAGACCACCGCTGAAGCTGAGCGCGACGTTCGACGCGACAAACGCGCGGATCTGGAACCCCGGCTCGATGTACACGACCGTCGGTTTCTCGTCGATACCCGGCGAAATAGGCGGGAGGATGCCAACGCCGAACGAGCCACCGATGCCGAAGTCCGCCATCGCCGTGGAGTGCACGTGATAGTAGAAGCGACCGCCGAAGGTGATCTCCGTGTCGTCGTCGCCACCACCGTCGGCGAATCCGAGGAAGCCGCCGAGGTGAAACTCGCCCATGTCGTAGTTCGCGGAGACTCCGTTCAACACGCTGTTGAGCTGCGACTCGAAGCCGACGCCGATGGAGCCCGTAGAGCCGCCGGCCGTTGCGGTGCCGGCCATAGCGAGAACGATACTGCTCGCGAGCAAGGTGTGCTTTGTCATGCGTTGCATGCTGGTACGAAGCGCCGCGGAGTGCAAGTCGAGTGGTAGCTTCAGCGCGTGCTGTCACCCGAGCTCGAGCTCGCGGATCTCGATGCGCGCCACTGGAATAACTGGTGGCGCCTCCTCGCGCCGCCGCGCGCGCTCGATCGCCCGCGCTGGGCGCTCGCGATCCTCGATGAAGGCCGCGTAGTCCACATCGTGATCGGGGGAGACGCCGCGCGAGGATCGATCGATCCGGATAGCGTGCAGCTGCCGGTTCGCGGCTGGACACAGAAACTCGGCGTGGGCGCCGTGATCGCCATCGAGCGCGATGTCCTCGGCGAGCTGTCGGCGGAGATCGAAGGCGCGCTGCGGCTCGACATGGATCTCGTCGCGCAGGGCCTCGTCGCGCTGAAGGCGCTGAAGAAGCGAGCCGGGCACGGCGTGTGGATGGAGCCCGCGCTCCTCGACGTCTTGCCCGCTCCGACGATCGATCCGATCCAGCGCACGTTCGATCTGTTGATCCCCGATCGCTCGGCGCTCGTCGCGTACGTGATCGAGGATGATCGCTCGCGCATTCACTCGTCGATCATCGCGGTGAAGGACGGCGGCCGAATCGTACGCGCGGCCACGCATCGCGCCATCGACGACCTCGTGCCCGAGGTGGCGTACGCCCGTGACTGGCACAAGGGACAAGCGCGCTTGGTCTCGGCGATCGAGGAGCGCTTCGCGAAACCGAGCCTCGTCGCCGTCGCCGAGAAGAAGGCGGTGCTCGACGTGATGACAGGCCCGAGCGATCAGCTCGCGAGGGAGATCAACGCGAAGCGCATGATCGTGGACCCGGCTCCCGCATGGCTCCTGACGTTGCTCGGCGGCGCTGCCGTCGCGGCGGTGGCCGGTCGCGCGGCGAGCGCGCTCGCGAGCATGTTGCCGCAAGCCGCGCGCGATCGTGCCTCGGCGATCGCGAGCAAGGCACGCGACGTCGCGATGCACTCCGGGCCGTTCGCAGCGCTCGGATTCGACCCGATCGAGCTCTGGTCGCAGCTCAAGCAGTTCTATCGGCGTTGACCTGCGCGAGCTCGCCGTCGTCGACGGCGTAGCGCGCCGCGCAGCGTCCACACGTGAAGTCCGCGAACAGCGTCTCGCCGCACGAACACGCCCAGCTGATCTGCTTCGCCGGCACGCCGACGACGACGGCGTGTGGCTTCACGTCGTCGACAACGACCGCGCCCGCGCCCACCATCGCGTACGCGCCGACGACCACGCCGCACAGGATCGTCGCGTTTGCGCCGATGCTCGCTCCGCGACAGATCCGCGTCGGCTCGTAGCTATCCTTACGCGGCACGTGCGCGCGCGGGTGCATGACGTTGGTGAACACGGCGCTCGGGCCGACAAACACTTCCGGCTCGAGCGTCACGCCGTCGTAGATCGACACGTTGTTCTGAACACGACAACCATCTCCGATCACGACGTTGCCTACGAAGCAGCCCTGGCCGATCGAACACCGGTCTCCGATATGCGCGCTCGCCATCACGTGGACCCAATGCCAGATGCGAGTCTCGGCGCCGACGTGTGCGCCGTGCTCGACGATCGCCGTGTCGTGAATCAACTGGTCCGGATCCGCCATCGCGAGTAGGATGCGCGCGTCGTGCCCAAGCGTCCACCGCGTGTCACCCGCGAGTTGCCCGTTCCCCGCGATCTACGCGGCCCCGGACCGACCCGCGCACACCACGGCAACGGCGGCGAGCTATGGCACTCCGACGCGCTCGCGTTGCTCGGCACGCTCGCCGACGGATTCGTCGACCTCGTCGTCACGGATCCGCCCTACGCGATCGCGAAGGCCGAGTGGGACGAGTTCGAGTCGCTCGAGGCGTACGTCGACTGGTGTGACTCGTGGCTCGCAGAGGTCGCACGCGTCCTCGCCCCGCACGGATCCGCGTACGTGTGTGGCTTCTCGGAGATCCTCGCCGACGTGAAGGTCCGCAGCGCGCGTCGCTTCGATGCGTGTCGCTGGCTCGTGTGGACCTATCGCAACAAGGCGAACCTCGGAAAGGACTGGGGACGCTCGCACGAGTCGATCCTCCACCTGCGCAAGGAGGACGCACGCATCGATGTCGACGCGGTCCGCGTTCCGTACAACGGGCACACCACGCGGTACCCGACGCGCATCCAGGCGGTCTCGTCGCAATACGGGGGCGGTGTGCGGCGCGACAAGTGGGAGCCGCATCCACTCGGTGCGAAGCCGCGCGACGTGCTCGAGGTGCCCGTGATCTGCAACGGCATGGAAGAGAAGACTCCACATGCGACGCAGAAGCCCGAGGCGCTGATCGAGAAGCTCGTCCTCGCGTCGAGTGCGCCCGGGCAGCTCGTCGTAGATCCGTTCGTCGGCTCGGGCACGACCGCAGTGGTCGCGGCCAAGCTGGGCCGTCGCTGGATCGCCGGCGACGCCGACGCGCGTTACGTCGGACTGGCCCGCGACCGACTCGCTCGTACGGTGACCTGAGGTCACCGCCTCAGCGCTCGTGCTCCCCGTGGCGACAGCGACAAGCGAACCGTCGCACGCTTGGTTCCAGACGGTCGAGACCCACGAGGTTTCAGTCCTCGTGGGTCTCGCGGGTCGGTTCGAAACTCGATGTTCCGGGTTCTGGGTTCAGAGGCGAGGCGTCAGGCCCATCTCGGTGATGAGATGGTCCGCGCCGTCGAGCAGGTCCATGTTCCACAGCATGTAGCGCGCGTCGACGTGGATCACGCGTGTCGTCGCACCGTTGAACACGACGTCGGACGCCAGGCCCTCGGTCGTACCGTCGAACGCGAGACCGACGAGCTCGCCGCGCTCGTTGAGCGTGGGCGAGCCGGAGTTGCCGCCGGTGATGTCGAGGTCCGAGAGGAAGTCGACCGGCAGCTCGCCACCGAGTGCGGCGTCGGCATACGGGCCGTACTTCTTCGCGCGGATCGCGTCGAGCGCCTTCTTCGGCAGGTCGAACGGCTGCTTGCCGGTGTCCTTCGCGAGGATCTGCGTCGCCGTCGTAAACGGCCAGTCCGCCTGCTCCCTCGAGCCCGGCTTGAACGACTTCACCGTTCCGTACGTGATGCGCAGCGAGCTGTTCGCGTCGGGCGCAAGCTGGCCGCCGAGCACCTGCTTCATACCCTCGACATACGCCGGCGCGACGAGCAGCATCTCGCCCTTGATCGCGTCGGTCTTCTTCTCTTCAGTCTTCACGATCGGCCACACGCGGAGCGCCGCCTTGACGAACGGATCCTTGGACGCCTTGAGCTTCGCCGTGGTGCCCTTCTCGTAGAGCTCGAGGCGGATCGCGTCGGCCTCCAGCGTCTGCGCGGCGTACCAGCTGTCGATCGTCTTGTCGATGAACGGCTCGTCGATCTTCGTGCCCTTCTTCGCGTCGAGGAGCGTCGCGAGCCACGGGCGATCCTTCTCGTCGAGCTGAAGCGCGCGCACGAGCGCCAGGCGGAAGTTCGCGCGGTCGAGCGCGCGGTCGTACGACTTCACGAACGCCTTCTGACCGGCGAGGGTGCGCTCGAGGTCGCGCTGCTGGAAGCCCGGCTTGCGCTCCATGTCCTTCTTCGCGCGCTCCTCGGCCCAGCGCGTGACGTTCATCGCCGTGGAGAGCAGGCGCGAACCACCGAACGCTGTGCCGCGATCGAAGTCGACGCGCGCTGTGCGTTGGTTTTCGATCTCCATCTGCTCGTACTTCTCGATCGCGGCCTTCGCGGCCTCGTTACCGGGCTTCGCCGCCCAGGCCTTGATCTGCTTGTCGAGCGCTTCCTTGCGCTGCACGAGCTCGGGGTTCTTCTTCAGACCGTCGAGCACACCCTGGAACTTCTCGAGTCCGTTCTGGATGCCCTGCTTCGCGACGGTCGCCTTGATCGTCGTGTCGCCACCCGCGGCGAGCATCGACTCGGCGATCGCGTAACGCTCCTTGAGGTTCGCGATGAGGTACGGGTAGTACCACTCGATGTTATGGCGCGTCTCGAGCGCCGTCTGCGTGCGGCTCGTCGAGCCCGGGTACCCCGTGACCATGACGAAGTCGCCGGTCTTGATGCCCTTGTCGCTGACCTTCAGGTAGTGCTTCGGCTTGAACGGGACGTTGTCCGCCGAGAACGTGGCGGGCTTGCCGTCCTTGCCGACGTACGCGCGATAGAACGCGAAGTCACCGGTGTGGCGCGGCCACGCCCAGTTGTCGATCTCGCCGCCGTAGTTACCGACGGGGCGCGGCGGCACGTACGCGATTCGAACGTCCTTGATCTCGAGGTTCTCGATCTGGAGGAACAGTCCACCGCGGAAGTAGCTCTTGATGTCGCAGCGAATCTCCGGGCGATCCTTCTCGCACGCGGCGAGCATCGTCTTCAGACGCTTCTCGCTCTCGTCCTTACGCTTGATGGAGTCCTTGATGCCATCGAGACCGTCGCGCATCTCTTTGGTGACGTCCTTGAACGCCTGTGCGACCCACACGCGTTGCTGCGGACCCGCGCTGCGCTCCTCGGCCTTCGTCTTCGCGAGGAAGCCGGTTTCGACGAGGTTGTTCTCTGGCGAGCTGTTCTGCTGAAGCGCACCCTGCACGCAGTGGTGGTTCGTGACGATGAGCCCGTCGGGCGACACGAACGACGCCGTACAACCGCCGAGCGAGACGATCGCGTTGAGCGGCGTCGCGAGCGGATCGCTCAACACCGATGCTTCGATGTCGACGCCCATCTTCTTGAACAGGTCGAGGTGACCCGGCAACGTCATCTGTTGCGGCATCCACATGCCACCCGGGTTCGAGAACGATAGGCGGAATCCGAGATCCGGATCTGCCGGCTCGGGCGCCGTGGTGGTTGTCGTCGTTTGACCGCCCTTGTCGTCGGTCGAGTGTGTGGTACCGAGCGTCTCGCTCGGCGCGGCAGACTTGCCACCGCACGCGGCGGCGAGAAGTCCGATCCAGATGGCGTTCCTCTTCATGCGCGGGGCATAGCAGATCTGTCGCACCCCCAGCTAATTGCGGAGCGTGTACGCGATGACAGGATCGTCAACCAGGACGATCGGGACAGGTGCGACACCTCGCGATGTTCGTGCAATTCCGGCTCGTTATCACTAGCGACGCAACTGCTGCAGTTTCTCGCGGGAGGCGGCCACGTTCTCCTCGCGAACCCCGCCGACGAGGTCGAGCGACGCTTGTTGCTCGCGACCAGTCTGCGCGTCGCGCGCCTTCACGCGCAGGATGCCCGACGCGTCGAGAGAAAACGTCACCTCGATCGAGGTCTCGCCGCGCGGTCGCGGGGTCAGTCCTTCGAGGTGGAGGTCGCCGATGATCGTGTTGTTCTCGAGCCGTCGCGACTCGCCCTGACACACCACGATGTGCACGGCCTTCTGCAGATCACGCGAGGTCGAGAACACCTTCACCATCTGCGCCGGCACTCGCGAGTTGCGACGGATGAGCTCCTCGCAGTAACCGGCGACCGTCGCGATGCCGAGGCTGCGCGGCGTCACGTCCATGACGACCGGTGCGGGCTTTGGCGGAACCGACGGTGCCTGCGCGCGCGGCATCACGGGATATGCCTGTGGTGCAGGAGCTTGAGGGGGCGGCGTGAAGCCACGCGCGGTCGATGCCGAGCTCGACGGAACAGCGCCGAGATCGGTCTGCTCGGACTCGAGCTCGAGCAACGTCGCGGCGACGTTCGGCGGCTGATACGCCGGCGGTCTCGGCGCGGCAAGCTCGTCGAACGACGAGCGCGCAGCACTTCCAGAGGGAGTGCGAGGGTCGATCGCGCGTGCGGACGATGCCGGGGGCGGCGCGCTCGGCACGAGCGTGCGAGCGTTCGGTGGTGCCGGCGGCGGACCGAACGGTGTCGGCTGCCCCGACGGACCGAACGGCTGTCCCGAGGACGGGTACGATGGTGCACTCGGCATCGACGGAGCCGACGATGCAGGCGGATACGACGGGGGCGGCTGTGAGGGCGGCGCGACCGGACGCACCGGCGGCACCATCGACATCATCGTCGGCGCGGTCGGCGGTGCGACGGGCGGGAACGTCGGGTTCGTCGAGGCGGGGCTCGGCTCGGGATCCTGACCGCCGGGCTTGGTCTGGAAATCGTCGGGCGAGCCCCACTCGATCGCCGCGGGCGACGACGGCTCGTCGACGACGGGGATCGGCGTCGATTGCCGCAGGGCCGGAATCGGCGGTGGGGTGAGCGCGCCCATGCCGCGGTTCGTCGGCGGCTTTGGTATGAGCGGCGGCTTTGGCGGCATCGGCAGCCCCGAGGGCGGTGTCGGGATCGCGAGCGGCTCGGCCTGCGTCGTCTCCTCGGGCGCCAGGAACGACGACGGTACCGGAGCCACAGGCACGCCGAACGCTGTCTGACGCGGGGGCTGGACGTCTACGCGGTGTAAGGGTTGCGTCGTCTGCGGCTGTGGCGCGTTGCGCAGGCGGCCGATCGGCTGCTGTCCTCCCGGCGGAGTCTTCCCCTCGAATACCTCGCGCGTCCCCGCCCGCGACACCGAATATGCCGTGTCGACCTTCTTCTCCGCGCCGTAGTTCGCGGTCGTGCGCTTCGGCCGCTCTTCGAGCACCGGCGGCGACGACAGATCAGTGAACGACTGCATCGTCACGCCGCGGTCGTTCAGCGTCTTGATCGCGTCGGTCGCGGTCTTCTCCTCGGGCGGATCGATCTTCGGGACCTGCGCTGAGGTGCGACCGCTGCGCGAGAGGATGCGCTCGAGCGAGGTCGCCTGCAGCGCGGCACCGACGGCGACTGCATCCTCGGCATTCACGTCGGTGCGCGGCGCCTTCGAGAAGAACTTGCTGACCTGATCGCGTACGTACGGGATCTTCGTCGTGCCACCGACGAGGATGATGTCGTCGATCTTGTCGACCGACAGGCCCGCGTAGGACATCGCTTCTCTGCAGACGGGGAACGTCTTGTCGATGATGTCCGCGACGTTCGAGACGAACTCGTCGCGAGTGATCTCGATCTGTAGATTCAACGGTCGTCCGTTCGGACCGTATGCGATCTCGTCGACGCGCACCACCGCGCGCGAGCGACGCGACAGCTCGATCTTGGTCTGTTCGGCGACGGCGCGCAGGCGCATCATCGAGATCTCGTTCGTACGCAGATCGATCCGGTTCTCGCTGAGGAACTTCGCGACCATCTTGTCGACGAGGCGCTCGTCGAGATCATCGCCGCCCAGGAACGTGTCGCCCGCCGTGCCGAGAACCTCGTACACCTGATCGTTCAGGCGCAGGATCGTGATGTCGAAGGTACCGCCGCCAAAGTCATAGACGGCGATCGTCTGCTTGAGGTTGCGCGTGTTGCCGTACGCGAGGGCGGCCGCCGTCGGCTCGTTGAGCACGCGAACGACGGTGATGCCCGCGATCGCACCGGCGGTCGCCGTGGCCGAGCGCTGTGCGTCGTTGAAGCTCGCGGGAACAGTGACTACGGCGCGCGAGACCTCGCGGCCGAGCTGCGCCGTGGCGATGTTGCGCACGTGATCGAGGACGATCGCACTGATCTCGGGGACTGCGAACTCGCCGCCGCGCGTGACGATCAAGGGCAGCTCGTTTTCGCCCTCCTTGATCTGGTAGGGCATGCGCTTTTTCGCGGTTCTGACCTCGTGCGAGCTGTACGCGCGTCCGATCAGCCGCTTGACCGAGTAGATCGTGTTCTGCGGATCGATGACCTTGCGCTGCTTGGCGCCCGCGCCGACGACCACGCCGCCGTTCGGGTGGAACGACACGACGGACGGGTGAATCTTACCGCCGCTCTCGTCGGCGAGAACTCGCACGTTCCCTCCGGCGTCCGCATATGCGACCACCGAGTTGGAGGTGCCGAGGTCGATGCCAACGATCGGGTCCGTCACGAAATACCGGAGGTAGGTTACCGACTCTGATCGAGGGTGGCCAGAACGTGGTCGTACCAGCGTTCGATCTGCGTTCGAAAGGGCCACATCCACCCGTAGGAGCTACCCGTGAACTGCCCGACGATGTGCTCCCTGTATGATCCGCCCCGCGGATGGTCGGGGCCCCACACCTCGGCCGCCGCCCGGATGCTCTCGGCGTACGCCTCCTTCTCGAAGTGCGCGCGAAACCACGCGAGTCCCATCGGCAGCGGGAGCAGCACGTAGAGGAGGGCCATTCCCGGCAGCGTGAACTTCTGGAATTGTCGCAGGTGAACCGCCTCGTGGCACATGGTCACGTAGCGGCAATCGGGATCCAAGTCGTCCCAATCGGAAGTTACGTAGACGGTCTTGCCGATCGTCGTCTGGTACGAGTCGAGGTACGTGCGCATCCGGCCGAAGGTCACGCCGATCAGCGCGTAGTGGATCACGCGATGCAAACGGGAGCGATCCTTCCGGATGACACGAAACCCGGGCAGCTCGGTGCGCAACTTCTCGACGAGCCGATCGTAGCGATTCATTGGTAGAAACCTAGCCTTCCGCCACCGAGTGGTGGGTTGGGGCAAGGACCCCTTTCAAACCGTGCATGCCGATTTCCGGCACACGGCTTACGGGCGGTCGTTGTTGGACGTGATGAGGCATT
>JBJXGN010000118.1:0-34111 GCA_046160585.1 Kofleriaceae bacterium | reverse complement strand
AGCGCGTTTCGCTGCAGAGAAACTTGCTGGATAATGCCGAGCTCTGGCTGCTCGATTCCTGACTCCACCGTCGGAGTCGCCCCACGGATGGCCAGCGACGCCGAATAATCAAGGGCTCGGTGTTATGGCGACTATCCCGAGCTCGGCATAGCCGTCACAGCTTCGGAACCCACGCCGCGTTGTTCGGCGTGAACCCGTGGCGGTTGCAGACGTGGATGGGGCACAAGCGCATCGACGAGACGATGCTCTACGTTCACGTCGCCGAAGCGCACGCACGAGAGCTGCCGGAGCCCGTACGAGAAGCGTCGATGGGCGAGATGGATCCGGACGTTCGGATCCTGCGAATGCTCGGAGCCCGTGGCAAAGCCGTGGCAAAACCGACGGAGACCGAAAAAAAATCAAGCGACCTTTCGGCCGCTTGATTCGTGCGCGAAGGGGGACTCGAACCCCCACGGTGTTACCCACTAGCACCTCAAGCTAGCGCGTCTACCAATTCCGCCATCCGCGCGTGTTGTCAGGGCCAAGAGAGGTAGCGTTCCACGTTCCGGCTGTCAAGCGACCGTGGCGCGTGCATAGTACCGGCTCGCGAATGTACTCGCCGGACCAGCCTAGCCCCGCGCCGCCCCTCTCGCGCGCGAGCCTCGTCATCGGGCTGTACGGTGCGATGGCGCTGGTCGGACTGCTCGTTGCAGCAGGCCGCGGTGACCCGAACGTCTTCATTTTCGGTCATGTCCCCGGCTGGCTCCTAGGTGTCGGGCCGCTGATCGGTGTGGCCGCCGGGCTCTTGGTCGTGTGGCTCTCCCGGCTTGCGACCCAGCGGTGGCAGTGGGCGCGCGATCTCCACGGCTCGTTCAAGGACCTGCTCGGGCCGCTGACCTCGCGGGACATGGTGATCCTGGCGCTCGCCAGCTCCGTGGGCGAGGAGGTCCTGTTCCGCGGGGCGCTCTTGCCGTGGCTCGGCATCTGGGCGCAGGCCGCCGTATTCGCCGCGTTGCACATCGGACCGGGCAAGCGGTTCCTGCCGTGGACGGCGATGGCGCTCGTGATGGGCCTTGGCTTTGGCCAGCTGGCGGTGGTGACCGGAACGCTGGCGGCGCCGATCGCGGCTCACTTCGTGATCAACTTCTTGAACCTGCGCCACATCGTGCGGACCGAAGTCGCGCGGCGGGATGCCGAGAAGTTGCTCTCGTCGTCGGCGGCTGCCTAGCCTCGGGGATGATCCGAAGCTGCGTGATGGCCGTGATGGCCTGGGTGATCGCGTTTCTCGTCGGGTTCGCACTGATGGGCGTCGCACGCGCGGACGAGACGTCCGCGACCGACAAGCTGCGCATCCTCTATTCGACGCGGTTCACGTTCACCGAGGACGGACTGCCGCTGATCACGGTCGAGATCATGGGCGGCAAGCGGGAGGCGAAGCTGCGCGCGAAGAGCGGCGTGGTCGTCCGCCCCGACGGAGTTGGGGGTTCGGCGATCGAGGCCGATAGCGGCACTGCGTGGACGATCACGGCCGAGAACACGAAGCCCGCGGTGATCCACGAGTGGACCGTGGTCGAGACGCTGGCGCCTGACGACACGGCAGGGATCGCGGGGGCGATGACCCGGTGGAAGGAACGCGGCTTCGAGGCGCGGCCGTTCGACATCGGCACGGTGTTCGGTGTCGACGGTGAGGTGATCGACACGCGCGAGACGCGCATCGCGATCGACGCGGTCGCGAGCGGCAAGGGAAGCGCGCGCGCGACGGAGCACGCGAAGCGGTTCGGCATCGCGACGGCCGTGCACCGCGAGCTCGTGCGCCGCCCGAGCGGCACGATCGTCGCGCGCGCCGACGGCGCGGTGATCAAGAACCCGAGCGTTCTGTGGTTCGCGCCGAAGAAGCCATCCGAGACGCTGACCGTCGCCGACGTTCCGACAGGCACCGGCGGCTCGCAGATGGAGACGGGCAGGGAAGATCGCCGCTACTGGGGCTCGGTGTACGTGACGCTCGACCACGACGGCTCGCTGCTGGTCGCGAATGCCGTCCCCGAGGACAAGCTCCTCGCCGGTCTCGTGCCGGCGGAGATGTACCCCGACGCGCCGCCGGCCGCGCTCGAGGCGCAGGCGATCGCCGCGCGCACGGAGCTGCTTCAGAAGATAGGCCGGCGCAACCTGACGGATCCGTTCTTGCTCTGCTCGACGCAGCAGTGCCAGGTGTATGCCGGCGCCGGCAAAGAAGATCCGCGAACGACGAAGGCCGTCGAGCGCACGCGCGGCATCGTGCTGCTCCGCGACGGCGGCGGCATGGTCGACGTTCGCTACAGCGCGTCGTGCGGCGGGCACACCGAGGACAACGACGCGATCTGGGGTGGCGAGGCCGACCCATCGCTGCGCGGTCGCGACGACAACCCGAAGGCGAACGTCTCTCGTATCACCGATGCGACCGTCGGTGACTTCCTCGCACACGATCACGACGCGTGGTGCAGCAAGGCTAAACATGGCCAGAAGAGCTTCCGCTGGACGGAACGCAAGACGGTCGAAGAGCTGACCGCGCGCCTCGCGATCGACTTCCCCGAGATCGGCCGCGTGAAGTCACTCGTGCCGAAGAAGCGCGGCGTGTCGGGCCGCATCGGCGTGCTCGCGATCAAGGGGGACAAGGGCTCGATCGATCTCGCCGGCGATCTGAAGATCCGCCGCACGCTCGGCGGCTTGAAGTCGACGCTGTTCACGGTGGCGCGCGAGGGCGACGCCTTCGTGTTCCAGGGCGCCGGCTTCGGTCACGGCGTCGGCATGTGCCAGATGGGCGCGATCGGCATGGCGAACGCGGGTCGCTCGCACGAGAAGATCCTCGGCCACTACTACCGCGGCACGCACCTCCATCGTCTGTACTAGCTCGGCTCCTCCCGCAAGCGCACGAACACTTCCCGCGGGCTGTGGTCGTCGGATGCCGGCAGCACGTCGAGCGGCCCTGCCCTCACGGCGTCGGTGAGCGGGCCGAGCTCGAAGTCGATCGCCTCGATGCGCACGCTCGAGCAGCTGCTCCGCGACGTCGCGACTCGATCCAGAGCGCATCGTCTTGTTTCACGCGAACGACACGGCGAGCAACGTCATCAGTTAGCTACATGCTCGCCGCGGCGCGCCGATTCGGCGTGCCGGTCTCGCGCGGTCGCGATCGCGCTCCAAGCCCGTACGAATCTTCGAAGACCGCTGGGCACGGTCGCTGCAATCGCCGCGACGTATGGATTTCTCGAGCCCGACCAAGGATCCCGTGATGCAGCCGCTGCAGGATCCCGAGGAACCCATCACGCGTCCGGATGTCAGCTTCGTCGCCGACGACGGCAACTGGGATACGTGGCTGTGGTCGAAGATGCCGTGGTCGGCACCGCGTGGTCCCGACGATCTCGTCGAGATGGAGGAGCACATCGACGGGCTCGTCGGTCCTGATGGGCTCATCGGGGACTTCAACTTGATCGGTCACGGCGTTCCCGGCCTGATGAGCGTCGGGCACGGCGTCATCGGCGATCCGTCGGCCCCCAATCCGAAACACCCGACGATGGACCCCGACCAGCTCCGCGCGCTGCAGGCGATCGCAGGCCACATGGCCGAGGATTCCGAGATTGTCCTCGGCGGTTGCAACTTCGGAGCGGATCCCGAGTCGCTTCGACGGATCGCGGAGGCCGTCGATCAGACCGTGGTCGGTGGGAAGGCGATGCAGTTGCCGTTTCCGGGCATCGAGGGCACCGAGATTCGAGCGATTCCGTCGGACATCCCTGGCATGCCACCGACGCTCGTCGAGGAGAGCAGCTGGAGTGATCCGTACTACGACGTGATCGCAGACATGATCGGCGGCAAGAAGGACTGGAAGCGAGGCCTTCCCGAGAGTGCGCAGAGTCTGGGAGCGAGCGCGATGGAGACGGCAACGAACCTCGGACAGCAAGTCGGACAGCAAGTCGGACTGCAAGCCGGCGTGATCGCTCCCGAGCCCGTTCTCCCGCCCATCGAGTTGTCCGTGCCCTGATCCGGAGGTGACCGTGGCTGGGCCGCCGACCCGTCGACGCGCAAGAAGCGCCACTTGTTGCTTCTGATGCTACGCGGTGAACGCTGCGATCTTCTTCGTCAGCGCTTTCTGCGGATCGCTCGGCTCGACAGTCTGCATGGCGACGAGCTTCTTGAGGTCACCCTCGAGCTTCATCTCGCCCATGAGGATCCGGACGCGCACCGAATACGCCACCTGTCCTTCGCGAGCACGCGAACTGTCGGGCGTTGCCGGGGTTGGGCTTCGTTTCTCTCTCAACACTCACGCGGTGGTGGGCGACGCCGGGCACCGCAGCTCGGCATCATCGCGCAAGCCCTCCGCGATCCATCCAGCCTTACTCGGGCAGACGGCGGGTGTAAACGAAGGCGTCGGAGCTCGCGGGAGAGAACGCCGCGCCGACCGCGACCACACAACGGTCAGGACGGATGGCGACGCCTTTGAAGGCGACCGATTTCGGATCGAGCATGACAACCAGCTCTTCGGGCGCATCGAAGTTGGAGGCATCGTAGATCCCGATGTAACCGAGCGAGCCCGGCCCCGGCGCCGAGGTGCCGACGCGGATCGCATCCGTGAAGTCACCGGCAAGGCCGGCGGTACCGACGATCGCGATCGAGGTGCCGAGCTCGGCGATGTCCTCCAGCGTTGTCGAACCGCCCGACAGGCAGCCCTGACCCACGTAGGCGGACGCGGTTGCGTCGAGCTTCGCCAGCCAGACGGGCTCCCCCGCGCAGAACACTTGGCCACTCGTGGATCGGGTCGTGCCGGCGACGAAACCGGTGGGCAGCATGGCGAGGACGCTATCGATGTCGTTGCCGCCGAGACGATCGGCGCTCACGGTGCAGCCACCGGTGGTCACGCTGCACGCGTCGAAGTTGGACGGCTTCAGGATCAGCGTGTCCGATGCGCCATCGAGCGGCAGACCGACGAGATCACCATCGTCGGCGCCGAAGGTGTTGCCAACAATAGTGCCGTCGCTGAGGAACCCGACTCCGATCTCCGAACCGCTGGAGCCAAAACAGACGCCGCGAGGGTTCGCCGGCCCGATCGGGAGATCCGGATAGAAGTACGCGTACAGAACATCGGGTGAATCGAAGCCGCCACCGCCGTGCTTGGGGCCGATGTTGCCGTCCGCATGAGAATCGGTCGTGCCGGTGATCTGATAGTACCTGCCGTTCACGTTGGTACCGATGCGAACGGCGGTGGCGGAGTCATCATCATCGCCGCCGATGCAGATCGATCGCATCAGCGTTCCATCGGCGGGCGAAACTTCTGCGAGCCACGCGTCGGTGGCACCGTGGAACTCGGCGCACGACGCGGTGCTGCTCGCCGTGCCCATGACGACCAACCTGCCGTCGTGACCGACGTCGATGTCGAGCGGTTCGGTATCCGCGAAGACGTTGGTCCAGACGACCGTGCCCGTGCTCGACAACCGGGTCACGAACCCGCCCGCTGCTGCACCGAGTGGTGTGTTGGCGGTCCGGACAAGTCCGACGACGACGACGTCGCCGTCGGGCAACGCGAGCACTGCCTCCGCGGTGTCGGCAAGGATACCGCCGGCGCTGAAGGTCCAGTCGCACGAGCCCACGGTGGCGGCATCCTCTTCCGTGGGCGCATCGGAGAGCGCGCGCCTGTCGCCGCTGTCATCACAGCCGACGGCAAGAGACATGAGGGCGAACGCGAGCACCGCGGGGTTTCGAGCCATGAAGACAAGACCCGAGCCCTCGTGAAATGTGACACGCTTCCCGACGCGTTCACCTTCCTCGCGGTGGCGCGCGTCCTTGGTGTGATCGAGGTCGTACCAGAGAGGATCGTCGGGCGGGCGGCTGGTGCGCGGGAGCGTCCGCCCGAGCCGGCCGCGCGACATCGTGAGCAGGTTCGCTCCCTCGCAGGATCAAAGCACCGTAGGCGCGAGGCGTGTCATGTGCGGATCGGCGGCTTGTGGGCGCAGGCAGAAGTGGCTCGCGCGAGCGCGGTGACGACTTCAGGAAAAACGAAGGCCTCATTGCTGGGCGGTGTCGCTCCGACGGCCACCGGGGTTGCGGTGACGACGTCGAGCCCGCGAACACGCGCCTCGTCGCGCCATGTGGACCACGCATCCAGCGCGGCCTCGCGGGTTTCGGCCCGTTCCTCGTCAAGATCATTCTCGCGCTCGCTCTCGTGCTCGTCCTCGGCAAACGTGGCCGCTGCGTTCTCGAGCGCGTCGTCGAGATCGCCCAGCGCGATTGCCAGCGCCAGGCGCGCACCGACGCAGTCGAACGTGCCGATACGATCGCTCCGCTGAGCCAGCGCATCGAGCAACACGGCATCGAGGGCGCGCAGCGTCGCCGTCGCGGCGGCATCGACGACGAGGGCATTAGGCTCGGCCGCCGCCAAGGCCGAAGACAGCGCCCTACGCGGCGCCACGAGTCGCGCGTCCTCCACCAGCGCCGCGGTCCGCTCGCCGAGCTTAGCGACCGCGACCGCCTGCTCGATCGCGTCGTCGACGAACATCGGATCGAACGCGGTCTCGCCCAACGGATCGATCGCGCGACCGGGGATCGCACGCCACGACGCGCGCGCCTCTCCGTGATCGAGCGCGACGACGATCAGCGGATCGGGTTTCGGCGCGCGCGCGGCGGGAGGTCCGCACGCGGCGACGAACGCGGCGACGAACGACGGCGCGAGCACGAGGAGTCGGAACGATCGGGGTGCCATGCGAAGATAACGCCACGACCGCAGCGGATAGTCTGCGGGCGAGTAATCGAGGTGATCCGCGTGAGGTCGCGGCGGGTTCCCAGCGATGTCGATTGGTTGGCCTCGGGCTGCTGGCGAGTATTCGCCGCAAGGGCGCGGGCCCGCGCACCACGACGGCGCTGACCACCCGCACACCCCGGCACGCGTCGCCGCTCGCGCCCGAGCGCTCGTTGCTTTGGGCGGTCTGTTGCCCCAGGCGACCAGCTGCTCGGTGTTCTAGCCTAGAAGCGGCCCGAGATCGCGACGCCGCGCGCACCGCCATCGGCGAACGGGGTGACCGCCGCCCCGCGATCGCGCAGGTAGACGATCGCGGTGGGGATCGCGAGCACGAGGCCCGCGCCGCCGATCGCGGCCGAAAGCTTCCAGAACAGCGTCACCTTCTTCTGGTCGTCGGCGACGTCCGAGTAGTAGTACGCACCCGAGTCGTCGAGCGCGTCCTGGACCTTGTTGTTGAAGACGAACGCCGCGGCGCCGAACCCGGCGCCGGTCGCGAGCAAGATCCCCGTCGGGATCGCGAGCGCGTAGAACGCCGTGGAGCGCCTCGGGCGAATGTCGACGACGAACGGGCCCGTGCCGTTCGCGACTGGACCACCGCCCAAAGACCCGACGGGAGGTGGATCGGCCGGCGAATCGGCTAGCGGAGGCACGCCCGGCGCGAGGACCTCGACGAGCACGTTGCCCCAGCGATCGACGACGAACAACGGAGCGCGCGCCGTGCTCGGAACGAGTGCCGCGCGATCGACGATCGGGAACGACCGCTCGCCGACCCGCACGCTGCGCGCCAGCGCGAGCGGATCGCTGATCACGCGAGCTCGGACCTCACTGTCGGAGACGTACTCGGCGACGACGTCGAGCGGACCGTTCGCGGTGATGTAGCTCTTCGCGGCGTCGAACGGCGCGCGCAGCTTCGGCGACGCGCCCGCTTCGAGCGCGGCCGTCGGATCGAGGGCCAGCCATGTGCGGTAGTACTTCTCCGCATCGTCGGTCTTGCCGAGTGCGACAGCGGACGCACCGAGCAGCTTGTAGATCTCGCGCATCGCGAGCGGCTGCTTGCCGCCCTCTTCGAGCGCTTCGATCAACAAGCGCTGGGCCTCGTCGAAGCGCACCTGATCGAACGCGACCTTCGCTTGGCCGAGCGGCGACGGCTCGTCGGCGTGCGCGACTCCGCCGAGCAGCAGCACGAGCAACATCGCCCGGAGCAAGCTCACAGCTCGGGCCACGAGAGCTTCCCGAGGTTTAGCGTCTTGCCGGTCTCGATCGTAATCGCCCGCTTCTGCGAGCGGCCATCGTCGAGCACGGCGCGCAGTTGGTGCGTGCCGGCGGACACGGGCTGATTGAAGAACGGCGTGGCGCCGAGCTTGTTGCCATCGAGGTAGATCGTGGCGAACGGCGAGCTGTCGACCGACAGCAGACCCTCGCCCGTCACGGTCGCGGCCGGCGTTGTCTTTGCGGTCCGCTTGGGGTCCGGCTTCGCGGGCGCCGGAGTCGGCTCGTCGCGGCTGTCGGTCTCGGTCGACGGCTCGTTTGCATCGTCGGTCGACGGCTCGTCCACCTCGTCGGTACCGTGCATCGAGGCACGCATCGATTCCATGCGTTGGGTCAACTTCGAGACCGACTCGAGCGACTCCATCGCCTTGCCGATGCGCTCGTCCTTGAGGCCGAGCCCTTCGAGCGTAGTGCGCGCGTAGTCGAGACCGGGGATCGAGCCGGCCTCGTCAGTCACGGTCGCCGGCGCCGTGGCGATGGCGGGTGGCGGTTCCGGCGAGCGCGTCACGGCGATCGCGACGATCACCGCCGCGACGATCACGCTACCCGCGATGATCCACGGCGCCTTCGATCGACGCTTGGCACCGCGCGTTCGCGATGCCGACGCATCCGATGTCGCGCGATCGCGCGGTCGCGCCGGCGGCAAGGTCGCGTCGGGTGCGAGTGCCGCCGAACGACCGACCGGCGGACGTTCCACCGCCTTCGCGTCCGAGCGCAGGCGCACCGTCGAGTCGGCGTTCGTTCGCATCGGCGATAGGTCCGTCGTCGAACCGGCCTTGTCCTCGATGGTGTCGGCGGCGGTCGGCTCGAGATCGGGCTTCGACCGCCGGGTGACCGCGCTCGCGATCTCGCGCTGGCGCTCCACGAGCCTGCCGCCGCAGTGCAAACGCACGACGTCGGCGATCTCGTTCGCGTCGAAAACGCCGCCGATCGGCTCGACCGCATTCCGCAGTGCCTCGCCGAGTGCGCGCGCGCTGCGAAAGCGCAGCTTCTTGTCCCGCGCGAGGGCGCTGCCGATCACCGCGTCGATCGACGCCGGGATGCCAAACGGTGCGAGCGGTGGAATCGGCGCCTCGGTGATCGCCTTCCAGATCAGAAAGTCCGTCTCGCGATCGAACAGCGCCTTTCCGGTGAGTGACTCCCAGAGCACGACGCCGAGCGCGAACACGTCGGAGCGCGCGTCGACGTCTTCGCCCTGGATCTGCTCGGGCGACATGTACGGGAGCTTTCCCTTGAGCACGCCGGTACGCGTGCGCGGTCCGTCCTTGAGCATCTTCGCGATGCCGAAGTCGAGCACCTTGCACGTGCCGTCGGTGGTCACGAACAGGTTCTGCGGCGAGACATCGCGATGTACGACGGGCGTCGCGTTGCCGTCGAGGTCGCGCAGCTCGTGCGCGAAGTGCAGGCCCTCACACGCCTGCGCGATCACGCCCGCGGTGAGGCGCAGTGTGGTGGGAACGAGCGCGTTCTGTGCGCGCGGTAACTTGTTGATGAGCTCGCTCCACGGGACGCCCTCGAGATACTCCATCGCGAGGAACAGATCGCCGTCCGCTTCACCGAGCTCGTGGACCTGGCAGATGTTCGCGTGTGCGAGTTGCGCGGCGATGCGTCCCTCGTTAAGGAACATCTCCGCGAACAGTTTGTCCTCCGCGAGGTGCGGGAGGATCCGCTTGATCGCGACCAGCTTCGCGAAGCCGCCCACGCCGTGAAGGCGCCCGACGTACAGCTCCGCCATGCCGCCCTTCGCGAGCTCGATCAAGAGCTCGTAGCGACCGACGGCATCCGTGCGCGCGGCTCCCACTGCTCGATGGTAGCTCAGCTCTTCACGACGATCTCGGCGTTCGGTGCGAGGGTGACGCGAGTCCCACCTCCGCCCGGGGCACGCTCGATCAGTCGAGGCCCTGCGAGGCCTGCGTCGACGAGGTCGCGGCGGCACCGCGAGATCAGCATGTTGATCTCCGGCCGGCTTACCGAGTGATTGCGCGGCCACACCACGGAGCGCACGGTGTCGTCGTCGACGAACTCGCCGGCTCGGTAGCCTTCCGGCGGGCAGAGCAGCGCGTTCATGAGATCGAACCGCCGGTCGCTGAGATAGACCGCGCGCTCGCCCGTCACCATCGCGAACACGATGCGCCCGCCGCGCGGCAGCATCTCGATCTCGACGCGTGTCGGCAGGTCGGCGCCTTTCGCGACCGCCGTCGTCGCGGCTGTGCGATCCTCGGCGATGACAAACGACTCGTCGTAACACGCGAGCGTGTCGCCGGGACCGAATGGCTCGAGCACACCCTCCTCGATCGCCTCGCCGTTCTTCTCGGCCTTGCCGGTGCGCAGCTCGACGAACAACTCGCCGCCGGCGACGTGCAGCGCGAGCAATCGCTGGGGCCAGTTCTTCACGATCAAGTCGTCCGTGTCGCCGCCGCCGATCACGAACGGCGTGTGCACGATCCCGAAGCTCCCACCGCGCGCGCGCTCGAGGACGAACCCACCGCGACGTTCCTTGTCGGGTGGTGCCGCCTCGATCCGTGCGGTGAGCTCGAGGCCCGGAATGCCGAGGACGTCGCCATCCGCGAGGATCACCGGCTTGTCGCTCGGCTTGCCGTTGATGTCGATCGGCGCGCGCCCGAGCGGGACGCACTCCACACCCTCCGCGGTGATTCGCACGAGTGCATGACGGCGGCTGACACTCGGGTCGAGGGTTACGAGATCGCAGTCCTTCTGCCTGCCGACGAGCACACCGCTCGGACCGACACGCCGCGACGGTCCGTCACGCATGACGAGGACGCAGCGAAGGCGCGGTGGCTCGATCATCGCTCGCGTCGGATGGTAACGTGACGGCGTGCGGCTGGCGCTGTTTCTCGTGATCTCGCTCGCGGCTTGCGAGCCCGATTACAGCGGCACGGCGTTTCGCTGCGACGACGAGCGCGCGTGCCCCGACGAGCAGAGCTGTGTGCACGGGCGCTGCCGACGCGGCGGCGCGGTCGGGCGCGTGCAGTGCGGCGGTGCGCTGTGTTTGGAGACAGAACAGTGCTGCCACTCGGGCGCGCTGGGCGCGCGTTGCATCCCCGCAGGCGATGTGTGCGACGGGCGGTCGGCGCTGTGCGACTCGCTCGACGACTGCCAGGCCGGCGACGAGTGCTGCGATGGCGAGACGGCGGCGTGCAACGAGAGCTGCCCCGAGAACGAGACGCGCTGCACCACCGACAACGATTGCCCCGCCGGTACGGAGCCCTTCTGCTGCGGATCGTCAGGATCACCGTGGAAGAAGTGCGAGGACTTCGCGTGCTGATGTCGGCGTGATGTCGAGGTCCGCGGACGCCGCGCATACGATGGGCATGATGAAGCACATCCTCTTCGTTGCCTTGGTCTCGGTAGCCTCGCTCACATCGCTCACCGCCTGCGACGACAACGCCACGTGTGAGGGCGATCGCTGCGTGTGTGCCGGCGGCGGTGCGTGCACGGTCGACTGTACGCCCGGTGCGTCCGAGTGCCACGTACAAGCCTCGCCCGGCGAAGCGGTCGACGTGACCTGCAACAACAACGCCGAGTGTCACGTCGAGTGCTCGCAGGCGAGCTCGTGCAACGTCGACTGCGGCGGCAGCGCCGACTGCGATGTCACGTGCCCGCCGACCGGGTGTACGGTCACGAGCTGCGTGGACTGCGACGTGACGTGTGGCCTCACCGGCATCGCGACGCACGCGGGCACGAACGCGACCTGCCCGTAGACACCGAATCACATCCGGTAGCGCTACGATCGAGAGATGGCCATCGGCCGCGCGCTCCGACATCGCAACTACCGGCTGTTCTTCGCCGGTCAGGGCGTGTCGCTCGTCGGGACGTGGCTGTCGAAGTTCGCGATCGCGTGGATGGCGTATCGGATCACGGGCTCGGCCCTGATGCTGGGAGTTGTCGCGTTCGCGAGCCACGCACCGACGTCGGTGTTCGCGCCGCTCGCCGGCGTGCTCGTCGACCGATGGAACCGCCAGCGCGTCATCCTGGTGACCCAGGTCCTCGCGGGGCTGCAGTCCGCCGCGCTTGCCGTCTTCGCGTTCGCGGACGCGATGACCGTGTGGCACCTCGCGCTGCTCGGCGCGTTTCAGGGCGTGATCAACGCGTTCGACATGCCGGCGCGCCAGTCGTTCCTGCGCGATATGATCGACGACCCGGCGGATCTACCGAACGCGATCGCGCTGAATTCTGCAATCGTCAACGTCGCGAAGCTATCGGGCCCCGTGTTCGCGGCTGCGCTCGTCGCGCTCGTCGGGGAAGCGTGGTGCTTCGCGATCGACGCCGCGACCTACCTCGCGGTCATCGCGTCGATGCTCGCGATTCGCGTGCGCGCTACTCCACCGAAGCCGCGTGCCTCGGTCGTGGTCGAGCTGCGTGCGGGCTATCGCTACGTGTGGTCGACGCCGATCCTGCGCGACGTGCTCGTCCAGCTCGCGATCAACAGCGTGCTCGCCGGCGCGTACCTGCAGCTCCTCCCCGCCGTCGCCGCCGAGCAGGTCGGCCACGGCCCGTACACGCTCGGCATCCTGATGGGCTCGGGCGGCTGTGGTGCGCTCGTGGGAACGCTCTACCTCGCGAGCCGGACATCTATCGAGGGTCTGCGCGCCGTCGTGCTGCAGAGCCGCCTGGTCCTCGGCGCGGCGATGATGCTGCTCGTCGTCGCGACGACGACGTGGCTCGCCGCGCCCGTCGTGTTCGTCATCGGCTTGGCGCTGATGATCCAGCTGGCGGGGACGAACACCATCCTCCAGACCGCGAGCGATCCGGCGATGCTCGGCCGCGTGATGTCGATGTACGCGATTGCCAACACGGGCGGCGCCCCCGTCGGTGCGTTCCTCGAGGGTTCGATCGCGGAGCACGCGGGCGCCGCGAACACGCTTGCGGGCGCAGGTGTGCTCGTCGTGGTCGTGACCCTGCTGTTTCGCCGTAACACGTCGATGACAGTGCCCTCCCCTGCGCAGATCGATGAACGCCCGCACCGCGCGGCGTAGTATCTGAGCGTCATGACGCTGCTCCTTCCGACGACGATGGTCGGGTCGTATCCGCGCCCCGCATGGTTCACGCAACAGCTCGCCGGCAAGGACGTGCTCGAAGCGTTCAAGGTCGCGTCGCACGCCGAGGCGTTTCACGACGCGACGCGCGTGGTGATCCAGGATCAAGAGACCGCAGGTCTCGACATCCTGTCCGACGGACAGATGTGGTTCGACGACTACCACATGGGCATCGGCTCGTTCCTCTGGTACTGGCTCGAGCGCACGAAGGGCTTCTCGTCGGAGAAGCTACCGCACCCGGCGCGTGCAAAGGCCAAGGGCCGCGATGTGTGGGCGCTCGACGAGGCCGGTGGCGTCGCCGTCGATGGACCGATCGAGCGCGGCCCCGTTCGCATGGGCCTCATCTATCGCTGGGCGCAGGCCCACACGCACAAGCCGATCAAGGCGTGTATCGGCGCGGGCCCCGTCCAGCTCTCGACGCTCGCGCACTTCCGCGACGGGCCCGTGAAGAATCGCTACGAGCTCTCGCGCGCGCTCGCCGACGTGTTCCGTGCCGAGATCGCCGACGTCGTCGAGGCCGGCTGCCGGCACGTGCAGCTCGAAGACCTCGGCGCGTGGATGCCTCACCTCTCGGGCGAGAAGGACTACGCGTGGGTCACCGAGGTCGTCGACCGCACGATGTCCGAAATCCCCGCGGGCATCGAACGCTCGTGGCACTTCTGCATGGGCAACGCGTGGGGCAACAAGCTCGAGGGCATGACGGCCGGCGGCTACCGCGAGATCATGCCGCACTACCACTCCGCCAAGGTCGACGCGTACGTACTCGACTTCGCGTGCCGCGAGATGGAGGACGCGGATCTCCTCCGCGCCCTGCCCTCCGACAAGCGCGCCCACGTCGGCGTCATCGACGTGCGCACGCTCGAGATCGAGCACCCCGAGCAGGTCGCCGAGCGGGTTCGCAAGACGCTGAAGCACATCGAGGCCGAGCGCGTGACGCTGACGACGGACTGCGGCCTCAAGCAGCTGCCACGCACGGTCGCGTTGCAGAAGCTGCGCGCGCTCGTCGAAGGCGCCGCGATCGTGCGCCGCGAGCTGCGCTAGAACTGCCCACCGAACAGGGCGTGATGGTTCAGTGCTTGCTGTGGCGTTGTCGGGATCAGCGTATCGATCACGAGCCGCTCTCGTCAGTCGGGTTGAATCACGAACCAGTGGAACACGCGGTACGGCGCGCTCGCGGTGATCGCGATGCGCCGGCCACTCCCCGTTGGTAGCGCGAGCGCGATTTCGACCATGCGACCGCTCGGCACGGGCACGACGATCTCGCCGATCTTCGCGCCGTCGATCGACACCGCGAGCGTGACGGGCTTCGCGAGCGGTGTCGGTCCCGCAATCGCCGCGCCGCCGGTGCGCAGCACGAGCGTCGCCGGTTTCGCGACGTCGTGCGTGATCGTGAACGCCTCGCGGCCGCCGCGGATCAGTCGCCCGCCATCGATCACGAGGCCATGCTCGGTCACGTCGCGGGCGACGAACGACCACGTCGTCGTTGGCTCCGCGAACGCGCGCACGCCGAGCGCCGCACTCCAAACATGCGCACGCTCACTCGCGAGATCTGCCACGTCCACGCGATCGACAATGCGCCACCCGCTCGTCGTCGACCCGCTCGTCGAGCGCAGCAATCGCTCGCCGGTCCCGACGTGATCCCAGCTCGCCTCGTGGAGCTCCATGTTGCGCCCCGCCACGACGCGCTCGCGCGAGAACTGCAGCCCCCATGGCGTGTCCATCACGAGCCTGCCGGTGAAGTCGGCCGTGCCGAGCCAACCCGGGTAATACGCGATGTGTGTCGGGCGCTTCTCGACGGGAAGCGATTCGAGATACTCGAACCGCGCGCCCGGGCCATTCGCGGCGACGCCCATCGTGTCGTCGCTGGCGAGGCCGAGCATGTCGACGATGGGTCCATCGCCGTAGTACGCGATCGCGCCCGCGTCGTGCAGCATCACGCGCGCGCCCGGCAGCTGATCGCGCACGTAGCGCCCGATCTTGACGACCTGCGCGTTCGTGTCGGCTACCGCCTGCGCGTAGGTAATCGCGCTGACGCGATGCCGCAAGAAGCCGAGCCACACGGCCGCGACGACGATCACCGCGCTCGCCCCGATCGTCACGCGCGTCGACCACGCCCACCGCGCGACGGGCGCGAAGGCGATTGCCACTGGAATCGCGAGCAGCGGCAGCACCGGCGCGATGTAGCGGTACTGGTGCAACGCCCACAGCCCGCTCGACGCGAGCACCATCGCACACCACGCGATCGGCGCGCCGGCGATCACCGCCGCCGCGATCCGGGCACTCGCGCCGCGCGGCCACGCCCACCACACGACACGCACGCACCCGACGAGCCACGCGATGCCGAACAACCGCGCCTGCGGAAGCGGGCTGTTCGGATCCCAGAACAATCCACGCACGAGCTTGCCGGCATTCGTCGCGAACGCGCTTGCCCACGCACCGAGCTCGAAGCCAGGCTGGAACCACTGGCTCTTCGCGATCGCGGTGTTCGGCATCCAATGTCCCGCGAACACGCGGTTCGCGACGAGCCACGCGATCGGCGCGATCAGCGGGACGAGCCACCACACGACTTCGCGGCGCGATCGGCGATGCGCGATCGCGTGTGTGATGCACACGAACCCGACCAGCACCGCGGCTTCGGGCCGCACGAGCGCGAGCACGACCAGGCACGCGATCAACGTGCGCGAAGGGACCTCGGGGGTACGCGAACCGCTGGTCGATGATCGGCTCGTCGATGGGCTTCGCGCGATCAGCAACACGATCATCGCGAGGAGCGACGCGCTCGCGAGCGCGACCTCCATCCCCGACAACGCGGTCCACGCGAAGGCGGCGATCGACACGACCAGCGCGCCCGCGACGAGGCCCACCGACTCGCGCGCGATCACCGTCATGTGCGGCGCCTTCGTATCGACCACCTCGGTAGCGGGATCGTTCCGCGCGCGCGCCTTCCCATCGATATCGTCGCCGATCGCACGCGCGACTCGATATGTCGCGACCACGCACCACGCGTAGAGCAGCGCACACAGGACAAACGCGACCCACACGAGCGAGTGCCCGCGCGCCCCGAGCGTCCACAGCGGCGCGAGGACCGCCGGCCACGTCAGGCTCGTCGCACCCGCGGAGTAGCCCGAGCCGTCGAAGTACGTCAGCGGACGCCCGCTGCCGATCTGCTTCGCGTAGGTCAGCGCGATGTAGCTGTCGTCGAGGGGTAGCCCCATCTCCGTCGAGCGCCGGAGCGTGGTGGCTGCGTAGGTCCACGCGATCGCGATCGCGACGATGGCAAGCGCGAGCGCGACCGCGTTCGGGCGCAACGCCCGTGCAGTTCGCGAGAGCGCGCTCATCTACCTTCGCACTCCCATCGGCTGCTACGCCCGACCTTCGTCGGTCTTGTCATCGCATAGATGGTACGGCGATTCCCGTACGCCCCGCGACTATGGCCAGCCCGCGACGGGTGTCCGCGGTGCCGCGAGCGCGATGTGCTGGAACCGGAACATGCGCTCCCGCTTGTAGTCGCCGAGCAACTCGAGGGCGAGCTCGTTGAAGTCGAGCGAGCGCACCCAGCGGAAGCCACACTCGAACAGGAGCGGCAACATGTCGTCCGAGCCGTACTGGATGGGCTCGCCGAGCTCGCCGACGTACGAGGCCGTGCGTGCGTCGTCGGGAGACAGGTTCTGGCCCGACGCGAGCTTCTTGCCGACGAAGTCGAACGCGACGAGCGAGCGCGGATCGAGGCCCGTCGCGAGACGCGCCGCGGTCGTGCGCACGGCGCCTTCGGTCAGGTACGGCACGACGCCCTCCCAGATCACGAGCGCGGGCTCGGACGTGGAGAAGCCGTTCGCGACGAGTCGCTCGATCGGATCTTCGCGCTCGAAGTTGCACGTGACGTACGTGGCTGCGTCGAGCGGATAGCCGGCCAGCCGCGCGAGCCGCTCCTGCTTCGCGGCCTGTGTGGCGGGATGATCGACCTCGAAGAACTGCACGCCTGCACGCGGCAGCCGCGCCGCGCGCGTGTCGTACCCCGCGCCCAGAATGACGACCTGGCGGATCGACATGCGATCGACCGCAAGCCCGACGAGCCGATCGAGGTACGCAACACGCAGCGCGAGCCACAGCTCCATCGGAGCGAAGCGCTCGTCGAGGCGCTTCGCGATCTCGTGGCCGTCGGCGCCCGCGAGCGTCTCGGCCCAGGGATCGACGAACAGCGGCGCCGGCCACTGGCTCGCGCGCGCACGATAGGCGCACACCATCAACGCGGTCTTGGAAGCGGAGCTCTGTGTGTCCACCCGGTGGGTGTACCACTCCCCGTGCCACGTCCAGGCAACAGCGACGTTACGTGGCGATCGCTAACCGAGGGAGCGGGAAACTACGATCACTTCTTTTCGAGGTGATCGACGAGGCTGTTGTACGCCGTCGTCACGCGCATCGAGAGCTCGGTCGCGGCCTTCTGCTTCGACGGATTTCCGGCGTGCATGTCGGGATGGTACTTGCGCATGAGCTGCCGGTACGACGACTTGATTTGCGCCATGTCTGCGCCGGGCGACAGATCCAGGATGCGATACCACTCGGCGAGCTGCGCATCCTGACTGCCGGGGCGCGGGGGGCGTGACGAGCTGTTCGACGACGACGAGCTGGACGATGATGACGGCGGCGGCGTCCACGGGCCACCCCGCGCCGCTTGCTCCTTCATGCGGCGGAACTGCTCGTCGGCCGCTGCCTTCTGCTTCGCCTCGCGCTCGTCGCGCTCGCGATGAACGCGTGCCGATCGCTCGCGTCCGGACTTCTCGCGCGCCGCGCGCGACGCCGGATCGGATGTCGCGAGCTTCGCGAGCGGGTTGTCACCGGGCTTCTTCCCAGACTTCTCGCGCGCGGCCTTGCGCGCCGTCAGCTCGGTCTGCAGGGCGGCACTCTCGACATGGCTCAGCGGCTCGTCATCGACGATCACCAGCGACGTCAACCTCGACAGGCTCGACTGCGCGCCTTCGAGGATTCGCTTCGTGATGCTCACGATCGGAGCGTAGCAAATCAGTCGCGGTGGTACAGGATCGCCGCGTCCTGACCGACCGCCCACGTGTGTGGGCCGGCGCCGGTGACGCCGTAGAGCGAGTCCGCGAAGCCGTTGACAGGCGACGAGATCGTCCACGCGCTGCCGTTCCAGTGCCCCACTTTGGTCCCGCCAACGCCCCAGGCGTTGTTCGCGGCGGGCGCGTGGATGCTCGCGAATAGCGTCGCGTCCGACGCGTGTGGCGTCCACGACGAGCCATTCCAGCGCAGCGTGCCCGTTCCCGGCAGCGCGACCCAGACATCGTCGGCGGCGCGCGCACCCACGGCGAAGAAACTGTTCGGCGTGACCGCGCACGCTTGCCCGGTCGAGCACAACGTCCAGAACGGGCCACCGGTCCAGCGGGAGACCTTGCCCGACTCCGACGCGATCCACACGTCGTTCGCCGCGACGCCGGAGATCGACACCGGCGCGCCGGTGATCGCGAGCGTCGCGAACGAGCCGGTCCAGTGCACAGCGCTCGCGGTACCGATCAGCCAGACATCGTCGGCACCCGCGCCCCACACACCGGTGTAGTCGATGTCCGGTGCGTTCGCGACCGGTGCCCAATCCGTGCCATTCCAGCGGAGCACGGTCCCGTTCTGGCCCACAGCCCACACGTTCGTGCTGCTCTGCGCCCACACGCCGCGCAGGTCCTCCGTCGTTCCCGACGTCATCTGTGTCCACTCGCCATCTTGGCGCCGGATGATCGCACCACCGTCGCCGACCGCGAACACGTCGTTCGCGTTGACCGCATCGATCGCGTGCACGAGGCCCGTCACCGTGGCCGGCGCTGTCTCTACGCACCACGTGCCCGCGGGACACATCGAGATGATCGGGCCATCGCCCTCCATCCCATCGGATAGCGCGTCGTCGACGCCACCATCGCCGCCGCCTCCGCCGTCCGTACCGCTGCCCGGGTCACCGCCGCAACCGGCGAACAAGATCGCAATCGTGAGGCCCCGCATCGCGTTCAGGATACCAGCCGCGCGTCAGGTCGCGGGCTGCAAGTACGTCGTGATGACCTCGTCGAACTTCTTGCGGCCGCCACCACCGCAGTGGCCATGGTGGCCGTGACCGTGACCGTGACCATGACCATGACCATGATCATCATCATCGTCATCGCGGTCATCGTCATCGCGGTCATCGTCATCGTCATCGTCATCGTCATCCGAGGAGTGATGGCCCCACCACCGCTTCGGCTTCTTGCCGAACGACGCCGTCGGCGTGCAGCTCACGTAGTAACTGTCGAACAGTCGTCGCTTGCACGCGTACCTGTTCTTCGGCGGAACGAAGTCGGCGCAGTCGCCGGCGAACGACATGCCGCATAGCGTCTTGCCCGGGTTTGCGGGATCCGGCTCGGTACAATCGCGCGCATCCATATCGCCGGTCTCCGGCCCTGCGGCCTGATCGCGACCGCGGCACGCGTACATTCGAAGCGGGCGGTGCGGCGGCTGGAACACGTCGCCGAAGAACGCGCCCTCTTCGAGCGACCAGGCCGCGCGCTCCTCGGCTGTCGTGTCGAGTTCGTCGTCCGGACCGCGCAACGACACCTGCACGGTGACGTCGTTGTTGTTCACGCGCGAGAGAAGACACGCGCTGACCCAGCGCTGATCGCTCCTGTCCATCGCTCGGGTCTCCCAGCGAGGAGCGAGTCCCAACTCACCAAGGAAGTTCAGCGGCCCGAGTGTTGGGTGGTTGACGACCAGCACGTCGCCATCCTTGAGTGCGCAGCTGATGACGAAGCTGAACAGCTCACGACCATCGGCGGTGTCGAGTAGATCGCCGATCGACGCCAGGTTCGCCTGGAGGTTGTTGAGCGAGATCCGGTTGAGCGAGATCCGATTCAACGAGATCCGGTTGAGCGAGATCCGATTCAACGAGATCCGATTCAACGAGATCCGGTTGTCGGAGACGACTCCCTGCGTTTGCTCACCGAGATGATCATCTCCGAGTTGATCATCTCCGACGCAGCCGATGAGCGAACCGATCAATGACAAGGTGGATACGAGAAGGACCCTCATGAACCTCCAAGCGCGACTGCACTCGCGCCAGAATTCAATGATGAGTCCGAGAAGCGGACACTTCAATGAGAGTAGTTTCCGCCGCTGTAGCGTGCAATCCGTGGTGTAGGTCAACCGCGGCGAAACACAGAGACGCGCAGGCGCCAAATTGGGTCGCGGAGCGCTGCTTCGTGCGCTGCAATACGCATTTCCTCGGGCAAAACCCCGGCGACTGCAGCCAAATGCTGCAGCTCGAGGCGGAGCTGAATATATAACTCCAGTGTGCTGGCGAGCACGGCTTGCCAGGTTTCGGGATCGCTAGGTGTCACGAACAGCCGCAGGACCTCGAGTGTTCGGATAGCGGCCACGTTGTCCTCGCCGATCTGCTCGTTCCCGACGAACGTCGCGAGCACCTCACGCAGCTCGGTCAATTCCTTACGCGATGCCAGGATGCGTGCGAGCAGCAACCGATCGAGGCTCGTCGAGCCTTCGCCGGATCGTTCCTGCAACGCGAGCCCGCGCCGCGCGAGCAGCAACGCCTCGTCGAGTGCGCCGGTCCATAGCATCTGTTCGGACAGGTTATGGGTGACCGCGCGCTCGACGAGTGCCTGTCCGCTTTCTCGCGCGAACTGCGTCGCGCTGCGGAGATCCGCCGCGGTCCGATCGATCGCGCCTCGCGCCGACCACAACCAAGCTCGGTTTCCGTACGCAGCCGCGAGGTGAAACGTATCGCCGCTCGCTTCGCACGTCGAAATGAGCTCGTCGAACACCTGCTCGGATTCGTCGAGAGCTCCCAGGTCCGAAAGTGCGCACCCGAGGAGCAGCGCAGCGATCGTGGCGATCTCCGTGCGCTCGCGGGCCCGCGCGCGCGACAGAACGTCACGGAGGAGCGGCGCGGCCTGATCGAAGCGCTGGTCGCGATAGATCGATCGTGCTTCCGCGAGGTCGACATCGAGCGAGAGATCGGACTCCGCGACCAGCCGCGAACGCGCTGCGAGCGCCGCCTCTCGAGAACGTTCGAACTCCTGTGTGAAATCGTGAATGATCGCCTTCTCGAGCAATGCCTCGACCTCGAGCCGATAATCCTCGAGGCCGCGGGCGATCGAGATGGCCTCATCGGTCGAGTCCAGTGCTTCGGTGAGCCGCTGGAGGCGCATCCGGGCCCGAGCCAGCCCGAGAAGCGCGCGCGCACGCGGCTCGTCGCGACGTACGAGGTGACGAACGGCGCCGGCCCACGCCTGCTCGGCCTCGAGCGGGCGGTGCTCGTGCTCGGCCCTCACCCCGAGCAGCGCGAACGCGGCGCCGGCCGCCACGCTCTCGCCGACGGCTTCCGCATGCCGCGCGATGCGAGCCGGGTCGCCACCCTCGGCTTGCTCGTGCGCCAAGGCCGCCTCGTGAAACGCTCGCTTCGCAACCTCGTCGGTCGTCGCGTACAGCCCTTCCTCCACGAGCGCTTGCCGGAATACAAGGTTGGCGACACCACCCGTCGGGGCGACGACCAGGATCTGTGCGGCGATGAGCTCCTTCACACCGACGTCCGGATCGATCGTCGTGGTCGGGCCGCCCGCACGCTCGACGGCTTCGAGAACCGACACGAGCTCGCTGGCGGCGAACGGTCCGCCGATGACTGCGCACGCGCGCGCGAGTGCGACGAGCTCGGGTGCGAGCCCTGCGATGGCGCGCGCCGCGATCCACGGACCGAGCGCGATCGGCTCGAGGCTATCGAGCGCGGTGGTATCGAGGAAGAACTCGCTCGAGCCTGGGCGCGGCCGGATTGCACCTCGCTCGTGGATCTCGCGCGCGAGCATCGTCAAATGGAGCGGGTTGCCACGCGCCAGCGCGACGAGCTGCCTGACTGCACGCAGCGGCGGGTACTCCGCGGGTTTGAGGAGGCGCGTCGTCAGCTCGACAGCGGCTTCCTCGTCGAGGGGACTCAGCACGTCGCGACGGCGGCGCTCGGCACGCGCTCCGAGCTGCGGCCGCCGGCTCTCGAGGCGCGGGTCCGCGAGGCCGAGGATCCACAGAGGAAGCGACTCGCCGCCCAGCGTGGCGTACTCGAGTGCGTCGAGCAGCTCCGCGTCAGCAAAGTGCAGATCGTCGAGAAGGATCGCGAGACCGCGACCCGTGTCGCGCGCGTGCGCACGTAGCGCGTCGCCGATCGGGCGCACACCACGAGTCGCGCCGATCAGCTCGTCGAGCGCGCCGCGCTTCGCCATGCCCGGTGCGGGTACGGCAGCGACATGGACCTTCGGGCCGAGGTCCGCGATGCGCCGTCCGAGCTCGGCGGCGAACACGGTCTTGCCAGTGCCGGCATCGCCGTAGAGGAGCGCGAACGCCGGACCCGTAGGTGCCCATGATCCCGACGCGGACTTCTCGAGCGCCGATGGTGCGCCCCGCAACGCGGCCGCTGCATCTGCCGCGAGATCGACGAGCAACGCGCCGCGCCCGACGAGCTCGACGCTATCGATGGTGTCGGGGGATGCGAGCTGACGGAACGCGTCGCCGAGGGATGACGAACGGGTCGCCACTTGGGCGACCGCCGCGAGCGCCCGCGTGACGATCACACCGGTCCACGTGTCGGTCGGCAACCAGCTCTCCACGCGATCGATCGCTTCCCCTTTCGGCGCCGGCACCGGTCCCGACGCGTCGACGACCAGTGCGTCGAGGTGACACGCCACGCGCGCACCCGTGCCGGCGAGATCCTGCGCCAACGCGAGCGCCGCCGACGCGGGATCAGCGTGCGTGGATCCGAGCAACGCCCCCATGACCTTACGTCCGCGTTGCGACACCACGATCACGTGTCGCGCGCTGAACTGGCCGAGCAACGCCCGATCGACCTTCGGCAGCTCCGCCCACACCAAGACCACCGGCTGTTTGCTCTCGGTCACCTGCGAGAGCGTGGGAACGCTCCGCGCGATCGACGGCGTGTCGCGGGTCGCGAGCAGTCTCGCGCGCAGCTCGGCGGCGCTGCTCGACCGCTTCGCCGGATCCTTCGCGAGCACGTCCTGCACGATCACCTCGAGCACCTGCGGCACCGGTGCGAGCTCGGACAGCCTCGGCGGACGTAGCGCCGCATGGGCACGCTCGAGCGCGGAGACATCGCCGACGAAGGGCGGGCGTCCGGTGCACAGCTCGAACAGAATGCATCCGACCGCGTACAGATCACTGCGCGCATCCACGCTCGCAGGATCGACTGCTTGCTCGGGCGGCATGTACTCGAGCGAGCCGATCTGCACCCCGGCGCGCGTGGGATCATCTGGATCGGTTGGCCACTTGCGCGCGATTCCGAGATCGAGCACGACGATCTGGGCGCTCGGCGTGCGGATCAAGTTGTCAGGCTTGAGGTCGCGGTGCACGAAGCCCGCGAGGTGCACGTGTTCCAGTGCATCGAGAATCGCGAGCGTGATCTTCACGGCACGATCGGCGCGCACGGGGCCCTCGAGCGTCGCGTCGGCGAGGTTCTCGCCGCGCACGCGCTCCATCACGATCCATGCGCGACCATCCGTGACGCCGCGATCGAACAGCGTCGGCACCGCGCGTGGACGATTGGGCCGGGCTTCGTGGATGGCGTGGATCGCAACGAGGGCCTCGGCTTCGCGTGCGATGCGCGCGCGAGAGAGCCCGTGATCGGCATGCGCGACCTTGAGCACGCGCTCGACACCGTCGACGGGCTCCAGACTCCACACCGACGCGAACCCGCCGCGCCCGATGCACGCGGCGCTCGGGGCGATCCACGCAGGCCGCTCACCCAGCTCGGTCTTGGTCTCCGCGATCGGTGCGGGCTCGCCGCCATGCGCCGGACATGCCTTCCCCGACGCGAGCCGGCGATGACACGTAGTGCAGCGAGCCACGCGACGATGTTACTTCAAGGCGTCCGCGACCCAGATTCCCACGGGCAGTGGATATGGAGCCCACGCCTCCACGTCGAGCGCGTCGCCATCGACGACATCGCCCTGGATCGTCGCCGTGCTCGTTCCGAGCGCGATGCGGCTGTGCCCGAAAGGCGCGAGTGCGTCGCGCAGCGCCACCACACCGGCGGCGGCAGCTGCGGCAGGTGCGACCGCCAGGACGCTATCGGGAGCGTCCATCGCGATGGTGTACCCGGCGTCGATCGCGAGTTTCGCGATCGCGGCGACGTCCCCACCTTCCGCATAGAGCGCGATCACGGCGGACGCGCTCGTCGCGACCGGATGAATGATCGCGCGCAGTCCTTCGAACAACGCGCGGGTCGACTGAAAGCGATCCTTGGGCTCCGGTGCGAGTGCCTTTCCGATCGGCTCGTCGATCGCGGGATCGATGTCGACCTTGCTCGACGGTCGCGGGCGCGCCCCGTGGATCTGCAGGTAGCTCTGCACCACGCCCGGCGCTCCGCCGAACGCCGGTTGCCCCGTCAGCATGTGGAACCCGAGCAACCCGAGTGCATAGACGTCGGTGCGCGCGTCGACGGGCTGTCCGCGCATTTGTTCGGGTGCCATGGCCGCTGGCGTTCCGAGCATGGAGCGAGACGACGTGAGCCCCGGACCCTCGAGGTCCGTCAGCTTCACGAGTCCGAAGTCGAGCAACACGGGACGCTCGCCGTCGGATGTCCGCGCGAGGATGACATTCGACGCCTTCACGTCGCGATGGACGAGACCCGCGTCATGTGCGACGGCGAGTGCGTCGCACAGAGGCGCGAACATCGCGAGCATCTCAGCAGGTGGCAGCGCGCCGCGCTCCTGTAGCACCTCGCGCAGGTTCGGACCCTCGAGATACTCGAGCACGAGGTACGGGCGACCATCCGCGAGCGTGCCATTGCCGAGTGCGCGCACGACGTTCGGATGATGGAGTCGTTCGATCGCCTGCTGCTCGCGCTGGAACCGCGTCAACGCGTCGACCGAGCGAACCAGCTCGAGATGCAAGATCTTGATCGCGACCGGCGAGCCGTCGTCCGCGAGCGCGTGCCACACCTGACCGAACCCACCTTCACCGACCAACCTGTCGAGCGTGTAGCCAGGAACGACGGGAGGTGGACCGTGAATCTCCAACAGGCAGTAAGTACCATCGCGCGCGTGATAGTGTTTTCGCTGGTGGTCGAAAACGTCATCGAGGCCATGGTCGATGCGCTTGTCGTAGTGGATGTCGAAGGGCGAATCACGCTTGCCAACACCGCCCTCGCGCGCATCACGGGCTATTCGCTCGAGGAGCTTCGTGACTTCTCGATCACCAAGCTCCTCGTCGACGACAGCTCGGGTCTTCGCACCGTCGTGCGCCGGCGCATCGAAGAAGGCGAGCACCTTCGACGCGAGCAGTCCTGGTTGATCTCGAAGAGCGGAGAGAAGATTCCGGTGTCGGTCACCGGATCGCCCGTTCTGAACCCCGAGGGTGGCCTGCAGGGGATCGTGCTCGTCGCGCGAGACATCCGCGACCTACAGCGACTTCTGACCGAAAAAGAAGAAGAGATCGTTCGACGTCAAAGGGCCGAAGACGAGCTACGGGCGGTCAACGCATCGATCGAAGAGCAGCTCGACTCCACGCGAACACAGCTCTTGCTCGCCGAGCGACGCTCGACGCTCGGCACGCTGGCCGGTGGTGTCGGTCACGAGCTGCGAAACATCGCGCAGATCCAGATCGCCGCGGTCGACGAGCTGCAGATCGGGCTCGCGAGCGGCAAGGACATCACGCAGCTCGCGCGGACCGTCGTCGACGATCTCGAGCGGGTCGCCGACCACATCACGACGCACGGAAATCGCTTGATGCAGCTCGCGCGGCCCGGTCCGGATCACGTGGCGCCGACGGATCTCGCCGGCATCGTTCGCGACGCGGTCGCGATGCTCAAGGGCGCCGGCAAGCTGCGCAAGCAGAAGGTCGCGCTCGAGCTCGGCGACGCGATCTTGGTGAGCGTGAACCGGGTGCGCATCGAGCAGATCCTCGTGAACCTGATCGTCAATGCGGTCGACGCGATCGGCGATTCCTGCGGTGCGATCACGATCCGCGTGCACTCCGACACGACGCGCGTTCGCTGCGACGTGATCGACAACGGGCCGGGGATTCCGCCCGAACAGCTCGAGAAGGTGTTCGAACCGTTTTTCACGACGAAGCCTCCCGAGCGCGGCACCGGCCTCGGTCTGCCGGTCGCGCGAGAGATCGTCGCGAGTTACGGCGGCACGTTGTCCGTCACGTCGACCGTCGGCACGGGCACGACGTTCACGTTCGATCTTCCGCGCTAGCTCAGCTCGCCGGCATCAACTCGACGGTGCCCTCGCCGACCTTCTTGCCGCGGAGCACGCGGTAGTCGGAGCCCCACTGCTCGACGAGCAGCGTGTCCTCGCCCGGCGCGCTGTACAGCCACCACCGGCACCGCTCGACATGCCCCGACGGGCGATCCTTCTTCAGATCCCCGAGCGGCCCGACATCGCCTTCGAGTCTGCACGTCGCGGCGCCTCGCTTGTCGAGCACGTAGCGCACCTCGCCGATCACGTGCGCCTCGGGCGGGTAGCCCGCGAGCGACTGCGAGTCGTCCTGTTGCAGGAGTCGCATCGACGCGCCACCGACGCGCTCGATGCCGATCAGGATCCAGCGCACGTCGCTGCCATCGACGACGCGACCGGCGCTCCAACGGTGGCCGTCCTCGTCGTAGGCGATCAAGCCCTCGACCAGGTAGTCCTTGTGATCGATCGTCAGGATGTCGTTCACGCGCAGATCGCGCACGCCGCGCTCGACGAGCGAGTCGCCGGCGGGAAGCGCGAGCGGGTCCTTGTTGCCCGCGCGTAACGCCTTGCGTCGATCGTTGACCGCGATCCCAACGGCGCTGACGGCGCCGACGACGGTGAGCACGACGAGCAGGATCCAGATCACGGCCGGACGGTACACCGACCGCAGGCAAATTAGTGGTACACCGACCGCGCTCGATGCCCGTCATCAACATCATCGAAGCCGTTCGCAGCGCGCTCCAGCTCCAGATGCGCGCCGATCCACGTGTGGTCGTATTGGGCGAAGACATCGGCAAGTTCGGCGGCGTGTTCCGCGCGACGAGTGGACTCCACGAAGAGTTCGGCGCCGATCGCGTCATCGACACGCCGCTTGCCGAAGCCGGCATCATCGGCACCGCGATCGGCATGGCGCTGTACGGTCTGCGGCCGGTCCCCGAGATCCAATTCGGTGACTTCATCTTCCCGGCGTTCGATCAGATCGTGAACGAGCTCGCGAAGTTCCGGTATCGGTCCGGCGGCCAGTACACCTGCCCGATGGTGATCCGCACACCCGTCGGCGGCGGCATCCGCGGCGGTCACTATCACTCGCAGTCACCGGAGGCGCTGTTCATTCACACGCCCGGCCTCAAGATCGTCGCGCCGTCGAACCCGTACGACGCGAAGGGCCTACTGCTGGCGTCGATGCGCCAGAACGATCCGGTCCTGTTCATGGAGCCCAAGCGGATCTATCGCGCATCCCGCGGCGCGGTCCCCGAGGCGGAGTACGTCATCGAGCTCGGCAAGGCTGCGATCGCTGCGGAGGGCACGCAGGTCACGGTGCTCGCGTGGAGCGGCATGGTGTCGATCGCGCTCGAAGCGGCGAAGAAGGCTGCGGAGGTGGGCCTCGCCGTCGAGGTCATCGATCTGCGCACGCTGATGCCATTCGACATCGAGACGATCCTCACGTCGGTGAAGAAGACCGGGCGCTGCGTGATCGTCCACGAGGCGCCGCGCACGTGCGGCTTCGGCGCCGAGCTGATTGCATCGATCCAGGAGCGCGCGATCGAATACCTCGAAGCGCCGATCCTGCGAGTCACCGGTCTCGATACTCCATTCCCATATAGCCTCGAGCACGAGTACATGCCCAACGCTGATCGCGTGCTGACCGCGATCCGTCAAACCCTGGAGTGGTAGCCATGGCGTTCGACTTCTACATGCCCGATATCGGCGAAGGTGTCGTCGAGGGCGAGATCGTGGGTTGGAAGGTAAAGGTCGGTGACACGGTCAAGCTCGATCAACCGCTCGTCGAGGTGATGACCGACAAGGCGACTGTCGAGCTCCCCTCTCCGCGCGCTGGCACGATCACGAAGATCAACTACAAGGACGGCGACATCGTCCCCGTCGGGAAGATCCTCGTCGTGATCGACGATGGCGCGGCCGCGTCCGCGCCGCCGCCCAAACCACACACCTCGCACGCTCCCACTCCGGCAGCTCCGATGCACGCGGCGGCCTCGGGCCCGGTACAGCAGATCCAGGTCGTCGACGCGACAGCATCCCGCGAGCGCGTCCTCGCGACCCCCGCCACGCGCAAGCTCGCGCGGCAGATGGGCGTCGAGATCGGCCGCGTCCCGCCGACCGGCAAACACGGCCGCGTCACCACCGAGGACGTGAAGCAGTACCAGCAGAACGGCCCGACAAACGGCGGCGGTACCGCGATGGTGCGCGCACCGGTCGCGATCGCGCGCGATCCGATGGGCCTCGAGGAGCGAATCCCGCTGCGAGGTATGCGCAAGAAGATCAGCGAGGCGATGTCGCGCTCGGTCCACACGGCCGCGCACTTCACGTATGTCGAGGAGATCGACATGACCGAGCTGGTCGCCGTTCGCGATCGAGCCAAGGCGCGTGCGGCCGAGCGCGGCGTGAAGCTCAACTACCTGCCCTTCATCGTGAAGGCGATCGTCTCGGGCCTGAAGAAGTGGCCCCAGCTCAACGCGTCGCTCGACGAGACGACGCAGGAGATCGTGCGCAAAAAGTATTACCACGTCGGGATCGCGGCCCAGGGACCAAACGGCCTCGTGGTCACGACGGTGCGCGACGCGGACATGCGCTCGATCTTCGACCTGTCGAGAGAGATCGATCGGCTCGGCGAGGCGGTCCGCACCAACACCGCCACGCGGGACGATCTCACCGGCTCGACCTTCACGATCTCGTCGCTCGGAAGGCTCGGCGGCGTGCTCGCGACACCGATCATCAACTTCCCCGAGGTCGCGATCGTCGGCGTCCACAAGATCGAGGAGAAGCCAGCGGTTCGGAACGGCCAGATCGTCATCCGGCACCTGATGAACCTGTCGATCAGCGTCGACCACCGCCTCGCGGACGGCTGGGATGGCGCCATGTTCCTTCAGGACGTCAAGACGCTCCTCGAGGACCCCACGACCATGTTCATGGAGATGATCTGATAGGCTGGTGGCCGTGCGGCAGAACGAGCGGAACACGACGATCGCCGACGGTGGAGAATCGGTAGGCGACGGCCCCCAGGAGAGCTGGTACCTGATCGTCTCCGGGAGCGACGAGAGCTCTCGCGTCGTCCCACTGGTCGACGGTGAAGAGGTCATCTTCGGCCGGCAGAGCGAATCGACGGTCCAGTTCGAGCACGAGCGCGTCTCGCGCCGTCACGCCGCCGTCCGGCGCTACGGCAACCAGATCGTCGTCGAGGATCTCGGGAGCCGCAATGGCACGTTGGTCAACGGTCAGCCCACGACGGGACCGCGGCGCCTGTCCGTCGGCGACGTCATCCAGGTCGGCCCCGGCACCGCCATCGTCGCGTCATCGAGCGCCGTACGCGCGAGCCGACAGATCGGGACGATCACGGAGCTCGAGGATCGGTTCGCGGCCGAGGTCGATCGCGCGACGCGCTATCACCGGCCGCTCGGCATCGTGATGCTGCGCATCGAGGGTCCGATCGAGCAGATGACGGAGCACGTCGAGGGATTCGCGCGCCAGCTGCGCCGCATGGATCTGCTCGCGGAATACGGCTCCGAGGAGCTCGCGATCGTCCTGCCCGAGTCCAATCGCGATGCGACACGCACCGTCGCCATGCGCGCGAAGGCGGTGCCACAGGGCCTCGTCGCGTCGACCGGCATCGCGGCGTATCCCGAGGACGGCTCCAGCGTCGGCGAGCTGATCGGCGTCGCGCGCGATCGCCTGCGCGGCATCGATCGTTCGACGCGTCCGGGCGCAGAGCCGCCGCAGCCGGTAATCGTCGACCCGATGATGAAGCAGGTGCTGATGCTCGCGCATCGCGTGGCACCGTCGCCGATCACGGTGCTCGTTCGCGGCGAGACCGGCGTGGGCAAAGAGGTCGTCGCCGAGCTCATCCACAAGGCCAGCCCGCGCAAGGCCGGGCCGTTCATCCGCCTGTCGTGCGCGGCGCTGTCCGAGCAGATCGTCGAGAGCGAGCTGTTCGGTCACGAGCAGGGCGCCTTCAGCGGCGCGACCACCGCCAAGCCCGGGTTCTTCGAGGTCGCCTCCGGCGGCACGCTGTTCCTCGACGAGCTCGGCGAGCTGCCGATCGCGACGCAGGCGAAGCTGCTCCGCGTGCTCGAGACTCGCAAGGTCGTACGCATCGGCGGCACCACCGAGATCGCCGTCGACGTTCGCCTCGTGTGCGCGACGAACCGCGATCTCGAGACCGAGGTCGCGCGCGGTCGGTTCCGCGAGGACCTCTACTTCCGCGTTAGCGGCTTCGTGATCCCGGTGCCGCCGCTGCGCGATCGCAAGACGGAGATCGGGCCGCTCGCGACGTTCTTCGCCGAGGAGCTCTCGCCCGACGGACGCACCGCGACCGTGACTCCCGAAGCGCTGCGTTTCCTCGAGGCGCACGACTGGCCGGGAAACGTGCGCGAGCTCCGCAATGCGATCGAGCGCGCGCTCGTCCTGAGCGGCGGAGCGCCCATCGAGCCGGCCCACCTCCCCGATCGCCTGCTCGAGCGCATCGCGATCGGCACGGGCGACGCGCCCGCGATCAACGTCCGCCAGCGCGTCGCCGACGTCGAGCGCACGAGCGTCCTCGACGCGCTCGAGTCGACAAAGGGCAACCAGACGAAGGCGGCCAAGAAGCTCGGCATCTCTCGCTTTGCCCTGATCCGACTGATGGAAAAGCACGATCTCAAGAAACGCTGAGGGCGAGCTTCGGTAGGCGAGCTTGTCGAGCCCTACGCCGCGCACCTATGGGGTCCCCGTCGTAGTAAGACCGCCGCATGAGCGACGCGGCGATCTGGTACATCGGCATCAACGGCTCCCAACAAGGTCCTCTCGGGACACAGCAAGTCATCGACATGATCCGCGCGGGTCAGATCACGACGACCGCGTATGCGTACGGACAGACGAACCCGCAGTGGACGCCGATCGCGCAGATCCCGGCGTTCGCGCCGCTGTTCGCGCACATGCCTCCTCCGCCCCCACCGCCGCCGGCGGGCCCCGCGCCCATCGTCGCGGATCAGATCGACTTCGAGGTGATCGGCTCGGAGATGCAGTTTGTCGAGATCGTCCTCGATCCGGGAGAGGCCGCGATCGCGGAGGCCGGCTCGTTCTTCTACATGGACCCCGGGATCAAGATGGAGACGATCTTCGGCGACGGATCGCAGCAGGCGCAGCAGCAGGGCTTCTTCGGCAAGCTCGCGGCTGGCGCGAAGCGCGTGCTCACGGGCGAGTCGCTGTTCATGACCCTGTTCGGCAACGGCGCCACCGAGCGGCAGAAGGTCGCGTTCGCCGCGCCGTATCCGGGGAAGATCATCCCGGTCGATCTGCGCCAGCACGGCGGCACGCTGCTGTGCCAGAAGGACGCGTTCCTCTGTGCGGCGAAGGGGATCGCCGTCGGGATCGCGCTCAACAAGAAGGTCGGCGCGGGCCTGTTCGGCGGCGAGGGGTTCATCCTCCAGAAGATCGAGGGTCAGGGCCTCGCGTTCATCCACGCGGGCGGAACGGTCGTGTCGCGTGATCTGAAGCCCGGCGAGACGCTGCGCCTCGACACCGGATGCCTCGTCGCGTTCGAGCCGAAGGTCAACTACGACATCGAGTGGGTCGGTGGCTTCAAGAGCGCGCTGTTCGGGGGCGAAGGTTTGTTCTTCGCGACACTGACAGGTCCTGGCCGCGTCTGGCTGCAATCGCTTCCGTTCTCACGCCTCGCGGGGCGCATGCTCGCGGCCGCCGTCGCGAGTGGCTTCGGACGTGGTGATGAAGGCTCCGCGATCGGGGGCTTTGGCCTCGGCTCCTGACGCGCAACGTCGCGAGAATGCGTTGCGCCGACGTGGCGCATGCCTTGCTGCACCCAGGGCATGCGCACCCTGACCACGCTCGTTCTGCTGTTCGCCCCGCTCGCGACCGCATGCACCGACGACGTGGTCAGCGAGGACGTCGTGTTCCGGCGGCTCGTGGATACCTACGACAGCGAGGCGCACTGTCGCGAGTCGACGCTCGCGCCCTGCTACCAGAACCTGACGTTGTGCACGAACGGACGCGCGACGCTCGATCTCGCGTCGTACCCGATCAAGGGTACGTATCTGCTCCTCGGCACCGTCGCGCGGACCGAGACGATCAACATGTCCTTCGACTTCGATCTCGACGCCATGTCTTCGCCGGACCTCCCGGGCCGCCACCCGTGGGAGAGGGTCCAACCGCTGCTCTTCGACTGCGGCCCGTGACGAGCTAGATCGACCACGGTACGTGAACGCGGTGGTCGACGCCGACGCAGTTTCTGCGATCGGGGCGTCGTCGAGCGCAAGAACTGCTCGTAACGTCGTCGTCGCGAGCCCACATCGCGTGGCACGGTGTACGCAACGGGTCACGCGATGCGTTCGTTCCATGCGCGATGGATCGCGGCCTGCGCGATCGCCGAAGCCATCGGCATCGGCACCGCGGCACTGGTCGCCGTCGTGTTCGCGACGCTACTCGGCCCCACAGACTCCACACCTCGCGTGATCGCACTGCTCGCCGCGATGGCCGCGGCGGGCGCTGTCGAGGGCGGCACGCTCGGATTCTTGCAGTGGCGCTTGCTCCACGAGCGCTTGCCGCGGCTTCGCCGCGGTGAATGGGTCGGCATCACGGTCGCGGTCGCGGTCGTGTTTTGGGTGGCCGGGATGGCGGGGCCCGCGCTGTCCCAAAATGGCGGCGACAGTGGCCCGGGCCTCGGCCTGACGATGATCCTCGCAGCGGGTCTGGGGATGGGCGCGGGCGCGGTGTTCGGGGGTGCGCAGTGGTTCGTGCTCCGCCATCACGCGCGTCGCAGCGGCCAGTGGATCGCGATCCATGTCCCCGCGTGGGCGGCGGCGATGGCGGCGATCTTCCTCGGCGCCACGCTCCCCGACGCGAGCTGGTCCCCGGCGGCGATCGTGGTGTCTGGGGTGCTGGGCGGAGCGCTCGGCGGTGTGCTGCTGGGCGCGATCTCGGGACTCGTCGCGCGTGCGCTCGTTCCGTGGGTGGACGAGCGCGCCTGGTCGGCGTCCGACAAGGTCTGCGTCATCACCGGTGCCGATCGCGGGATCGGCCGCGAGACTGCGCTGTCGGTCGCACGTTTGGGCGGGACCGTCGTCATGTTGTGTCGCGATCCGCGGGCCGGCGAGCGCGTCGCCACCGCGATCACGGCGACGAGCCAAAACACACACGTCCACGTCGTGGCGTGTGACCTGACCTCGCTGACCTCGATCCGCGCGGCCGTCGAGGAGCTCGTCCACCGGTGGCCGCGGATCGACGTCCTGATCAACAACGCAGGCGCGATGTTCGCCAAGCGAACGCTCGTCCCGAACGGGCCCGAGGGCATCGAGGCAACCCTCGCGGTCGACGCCGTCGGCCCGTTCTTGCTCACCACCTTGCTCGCCGATCGGCTCTCGGGCGGTCGGGTGATCATGCTGACGGGCATCTACCACCGCAGGGGCAAGGTGGAGCTCGACGACCTCGCATTCTCCCACCGCCCGTACGACCCACTGGTCGCGAACAACCAGGCCCAGGCCGCGCGCTGGCTCTTCACCGTCGAGCTGGCCCGGCGCTATCCCCACCTCACGGCCATGGCGGTGCACCCGGGCGCCGTTCTGACCGGCGCGCAGGCGACGTTGCCACTCGTTCTCCGGTGGCTGATCGCGACGATCCTACGGCCCGGCTTCGTTCGCGCCGAGCTCGGTGCAACCCCGGTGGTCCGGCTCGCGTTTGACCCCGACCTCGACGCACGCGCATCCGGCCGGTTCTTCGTCCGCTTCCGCCAAGCAGACGACGTGGCCCCTCCCGAGCTCGCGGGCCAATGGTGGCAGGCATGCGCGACGATGTGTGCCACCAGCGACCCAGCGAAC
>JBJXGN010000117.1:0-10149 GCA_046160585.1 Kofleriaceae bacterium | reverse complement strand
CGTCGTCGGCGAGATCGGCAACGGTGGCCAGCTCGCGTATTCGGCGAGCAAGGCCGGCCTGATCGGCCTGACGATGACGACCGCGAAGGAGCTCGCGTCGCGGGGCGTCACCTGCAACGCGGTGTCGCCGGGCTTCATCGAGACCGACATGACGGCGGAGCACCTGCCCGAGGCGGCGCGCGCGAAGCTCATGGAGCAGATCCCGCTTGGTCGCATCGGGCGCTCGGACGATGTCGCGAACGCCGTCGCCTTTTTGGCCGGACCCGAAGCCAGCTACATCACTGGTCAGGTGATCCGTGTAAACGGCGGAATGTTGATGTAAAAGGAGCCCCCATGTCGCCCGAAGAGATCGAGTCCAAGGTCAAAGAAATCATCTGCAACCAGCTCGAGGTGTCCAACGAGCAGCTGCGCCCCGAAGCGTCGTTCATCGACGACCTGAAGGCGGACTCGCTCGCGGTCGTCGAGCTCGTGCTCGCATTCGAGCAGGAGTTCAAGATCACGATTCCCGAGGAAGATACCGAGCAGATCAAGACGGTCAAGGACGCGGTCAACTACATCAAGACCCACGCGAAATAGTCGCGGAGGGCCTATGCCCTCATCCCGTGACTGACACGTGGCGAGGTCGTGATTGGATCGCCATTGGATAGCCATCCGGGTCGCGGTAAGGAGCAGCTATGGATCGTCGTCGCGTCGTCATCACAGGCATCGGCCTCGTCACCCCGCTCGGCAACGACGCGGAGTCGACGTGGTCGGCATTGCTCGCAGGTAAGAACGGCGCGGGTCCGATCACGCAGTTCGACGTCACGCAGTACGCGACCAAGTTCGGCTGCGAGGTGAAGAACTGGGACGCGTCGAAGTGGTTCGACAAGCGCGAGCTAAAGCACGTCGATCGGTTCCTGCAGTTCGGCCTCGCCGCCTCGATGATGGCGGTGGAGGACGCGGGCCTCGGGACGAAGGTCCCCGTGGGCGCCGAAGAGCGCTGGGGCTGCTACATCGGCTCCGGGCTGGGCGGCGTCAAGACCATCGAGCACACGTTCGAGGCGACGCAGCAGAAGGGGCCGCGCCACGGCTTCTCGCCGTACTTCGTCACCGACATCATCATCAACGAGGTCCCCGGCATGGTGTGCATTCGCACCGGCGCCACGGGCCCGAACTTCTCGCACGTCTCCGCGTGCGCGACGGGTGCGCACTCCATCGGTGAGGCGATGCGCGCCATCCGCCACGGCTACGTCGACGGCATGATCGCCGGCGGCACCGAGGCGACGATCTCCATCCTCGGCGTCGGCGGGTTCAACGCGATGCGCGCGATGTCGACGCGCAACGACGACCCGACGCACGCGAGTCGCCCGTTCGACAAGGACCGCGACGGCTTCGTCATCGGCGAAGGCGCGGGCGTGGTCGTCCTCGAGGATCTCGAGTCGGCCAAGAAGCGCGGCGCGCGCATCATCTGCGAGCTGATCGGCTACGGCGCGAACAGCGACGCGCACCACGTCGCGGCGCCGGCGCCCGAACATCGGGGCGCCCAGGCGTGCTTCCGCCTCGCGGTCAACGACGCGCGCATCGACGGCAGCGCGATCCAATACGTCAACGCGCACGGCACGTCGACGGACTTGAACGACAAGAACGAGACGCTCGCGATGAAGAAGGTCTTCGGCGACCACGCGCGCAAGATGGCGATCTCGTCGACGAAGTCGATGACGGGGCACACGCTCGGCGCGGCCGGCGGCATCGAGGCCGGCATCACGGCGCTCGCCATCGCGCGCGGCGTGTTGCCACCGACGACGAACTACATGACGCCGGACCCGGAGTGCGATCTCGACTACATTCCGAACACGGCGCGCGAGCAGCGCGTCGACGTCGCGATGTCGAACAGCTTCGGCTTCGGCGGCACCAACGCGGCGCTCATCGTGCAGCGCTACAAGGGCGACTAGCTCGTGCAACGCGGGGTGGCGCTGTGAAGTGGTACGCGGGCAGCGATCACGCAGGCCTGCCGCTCAAGCGCGCCCTGGTCACGCAGCTGCGCGCGCTCGGTGACGAGGTCGTCGACATCGGCACCGACAGCGAGGCGTCCGTCGACTACCCCGAGTTCGGCGCCGAAGTCGGCCGCCGCGTCGTCGCCGATGCAGGTTCCGGGGGCACGCTCGGCCTGATCGTGTGCGGCTCGGGCATCGGCATCTCGATCGCCGCGAACAAGGTGCCGGGCGTCCGCGCGGCGCTCGTCCACGATGCATTTACCGCCGAGATGGCGCGCAAGCACAACGACGCGAACGTCGTCGCGATGGGCGCGCGGGTCCTCGGTGTCGGCGTCGCGGAGCACGCGCTCGCGTTGTTCCGCTCGACGAGCTTCGAGGGCGGTCGCCACCAGCGCCGCGTCGATCAGCTGAACGACCTCGGTGGCGCCCTGGATGCGGTCCGCACGCTCGACCGCTCGACCGATCGCGAGGGCACCTAAGTGCGTTGCCCGTTCTGCGGCGAGCTCGAAGACAAGGTCATCGAGACGCGACTGTCCAAGGACAACTCGGAGATCCGCCGCCGGCGCGAGTGCGAGAAGTGCACGCGTCGCTACACGACGTACGAGCGCATCGAGGAGTCGATGCCGCTCGTCGTGAAGTCCGACGGCCGGCGCGAGCCGTTCGATCGCACGAAGATCGAGCGTGGGCTGCAAGCCGCCGTCGCGAAGCGCAAAGTGTCGCGCCAGCAGATCACGGCGCTCGCGCTACAGGTCGAGCGCGAGATCGGCGAGCTCGGTGTCTCCGAGATCGCGGCGCGCGACATCGGCGAGCGCGTGCTGCCGCGCCTGCGCACCGTGGACGCGGTCGCGTACGTGCGGTTCGCGTCGATCTACCGCGACTTCCGCGACCTCGAGGGCTTCGCGAAAGAGGTCGAGGCGCTGCGCAACGAAGAGGACACGGGCAAACACAAGCTCGCCCAGGTGGCGGCGCTCGCCGACGAGACGATCCGCAAGGCCGGCGAGGCCGGCGCTCCCGCGGATCCCACGAACGAACGCGCTGGCTGAGCGACGCACCCGTGTGGTTGTAGCGGGTTGAGCTGCCCCCTGCCGCAATTTGCGGCATCGACAAATCGCGAGGATGCATTGACGCTCGCCACGTCGGTACAGCTGGTGCATCGAGTCCAATCAGTGGAGGGGAAGATGTTGAAGTACGTACTCGCGGCTGCGCTCCTTGGTGGCTGTGGCGATTCCGGTGTCGATGAGGCGGACAACGAGGGGACGAGCTCCCAGGCCTCGACGGGCTCGGGCTCTGGCTCGGGGCTGCAGGAGCGCGCCGACCCCTGCGTCGAGACCCCGATCGATAGCAAGGGCACGCTTCCGGCGTGTGTTGCAGGTCGAAGCACGACGAAAGGACCGGGTCGCGCGAAGGGTGCAGTACTTGAGGACGTCCCCGTGCCCGAAGCAGCGGTCCTCAGTGCAGCGGACGCGGCCAATCGGCTGTCGGTGGCGCGTACAGCGAGCGACCCAGCGGACCGCGGATTCGCGCCGCTGCCGTCGGTCAAGGAGGCCGGTCAATGATGCGTACCGTTGTGACTAGACTGATCGTCTTGCTCGGGCTCCTTGTTGCGCACGTCGCAGCCCCGGCGAAGGCTGAAGCCACGTGTGGAACATACAAGAAGTATCAACACGTCTTCTTTCAGGACGTCCACCTTACCTACAATCCAAACGCATTCTGTTCGGCGAACGGCTGGTGCGGAAATCAGACATACAATGGTGGGGTCCCCGGCTGCAATGCATCAACTCCGGCGTGCAACGCCGTCGCTCATATCGAGGTGAAGACCTACTCGTGCGCGACCGACGACGTCGTTGCCACGACATTCAACAACACCTATATATGTCCTTGTGGCTCGTTGGCCCCGGCGAATGCGCTCCAATTTGGCGGCCCGGCAACGTTGGCGTTGTACCCGCACAAGACCATCGTCCCACCCAATCCTCCTCAGCCCGTCGGCCAGAACTACTCCTGCACTGAGGACTGCCAAACAGCCGGGAACGAGCCCGAGCTCTGCGAAGGCACGGAGCCTCCGGACTCGACCTCCACGTCAATCGACGAAGGTTGCGGAGACGACGAATTCTCCTGTTCGGCTGGCGCGAACGATCGCGATGGAGCACCCGTTCGCTTCTCGTCGGGCCGCGTCGAAACGAACCCGATCACCCTTGTCAGCCTTCCCACCCCGGACGGAATCTTCTTTGGGTATCGGGTTCTGTGGGGTTCACATGTCCGCAGAACTCCGGCAAGGGCGCTTAATCCGAACGGCACGCCCGCGTCCGAACCGTCGATTCATCACAGTGACGAAACAGCGCATTTTCTTGGAAGTGGATGGCTAGATGACTATTCAGATAGGCTATACATAAATGTCAGAAACAAGTCACTGTCGAGCAATAAAATAACATGGCAACATCGGACAGGAACGGTCACGTTCACGTCCTCGGGTGGGCTTTGGAAGAGTCGAGGCGGTAAGTTTGAGCTTATCGACCGCGGAGCGTCGCCGGCCGATGGGTACGGTCGATGGGTAGTGCGAACCGCCGACTCTACTGCACCGCGTCTTGTCTGGTCTTTCGAGGAGAATAGCCATCAGGACTGGGCCGGAATTACATTCACAATTGGACGCCTCCGGCGCCACGCGCTCTTGACATCGGATCTCGCGAACCTCAACGGTCGGTACGGCTTTACGGTAAACTGGAGTTCAAGCGGCACGATTGCCAATGCAACGGATTCGATGGGTCGTCAGCTTCTGTTCGACTACTCGACGGACGGGTTCCGCGTGCTTGTCGGTGTTTCGTACAAGGCAGCCACGTCGGCCGCTGCCGTCGCGCTCGTTCAGTTGGCGTACCAAGACAAGAATCGACTCGAACGGATCCGGAGAATCGATGGCCCCTCGTATACGCGCTTCCTGTACTACTCGAGCGCACCAGCCGATTGCGACAACTGCAGCGAATTGATCACCGCTGTACTGCAGCCCGGCCCTGGGCAGCTGTCTCCTCCGGGTCCGATGGCTCCCAAGCAGGCCACAGAAGTGGCTGTAGAAGAAAACTGGTACGGTAAGCCGCCGTTGCCCATGTATCAGAAGCGTTATATTGGCTTCCAGTCAAGGTATCCCGGACGGCACTACGGATATCAGTACGAGCCTTTGCTAGGTCAAACGACACAGTTCGATCTTCTTCAACCTCAACCTGCGAGTTGCGCAAGCGCAAGCTGTAGCGCGGGTTTCGCGTGCCGAAATTCGGACAAGCAGTGCTATCGAGCCGAATCAAAATTCCACGATGTCGACACGTTGCTCCCGCTTCTCCAGGCGAACTGGAGCCGGTCATACACCTCGACGGGCGCACCCAGAACATCGGTCGACTCGGGCGGCAGCAGAACGACGTACGGTTTCGATACCGCGGCACGAGTTCGCTGCATTGTTAGGGGTGACGACGACAGCGAGGCATTCGCTACGCCAAGCAATCCGAACACATCAGATTGTGCTGGACCCGGTGTTACCGCGCAGGTCGTCCGCGTCGACTATGCAGCGACATCGACCACCAAGACCACGCCAAGCCTTCTCGGTGGGAATGTCGTGGAGGTGACGACGTTGGATCCGGCGACGCTGTTGGTCACGTCAACTTCCACGACAGGAAACACCAAGGACATCAATGGTGCCGTCCAATCGCAAACGCGCGTGACATCCAGAACGTACGATGGATACGGGCGAGTACTCGACACGAATGGACCTCTTGTCGACTCGACGGCATTAGACAAGACAACGACGACGTATCACACCACGTTCAATTCGTCGTTCCCCTTCAACCTCGGCCAGGTGAGCCAAGTAACACGCTACGTTGGAACATCCGCGTCATCGTATCCACTGACCGAGACCTACTCCGAATACGACTCCTTTGGCGTTCCGCGGCGCGTTGTCGGGCCGAACGGGCAAGCAACCACCCTCACCCCATCCGCTGATCGCTTGACATGGACCGTGCGTGAATGTGCCACCGGCGCTGGATGCACCGCGTTGTCAACGGCAGTCATCCAGCTCAACCCAGATGGGACCATCCGATCGACCACCGATCCCGATGGCGTCTGTACAACGTACAAGTATGCGAGCGGATTGGCCACACCCATCGGTATCCGGCGAGCTCCGTCAGGGAGCGGCTGCGGCGCAGACTTCACGAGCGCGAGTAGCGGTGAGGTCGAGATCCGAACGTATGCAAACGGAAGCGGTGAGCTCCTGTCCTCCGTCCGGCGCTACCTGGACGGTGTCCAGCAATACGTGTTGAGCGGCTTCGAGTACGACCGAGATCGCCGCATCACGAAGGCGCCCATCGTCGACGGAAGCGCCAGTAAGTTCGAGATGCTCTACACGGACGTGCTGCAAACCGGCGTGGTCGCACCAACGGGCCCGAGCGCGGGGGCTTGGCGTACGGAGACCACGGTCGACGGGTTTGGTCGGCCATCCGCGATCCATCGATTCATCGACAGCTCGAACAAAATCACGCATGGTTTGAGCTACGCATCTTCTTGGTCGCCCCGACCCACAACCCTGACACGCGGGCAGAATGGCGCAGCCGTGTCGACGACAACGTTCAGCTACGACGACTTCGGTCGACTGGTCGATTCGACGGTGCCTGAGGCTGGTCCACCCGGAGCGCCCGCACCCACTCGCTTCGAGTACGACGTTGGCGATCGTCTTATCAAGAAGCGCGTCGGCTCTGGAACGGCCTTGGTTCGAACCGACATGAGAACCTACGACTCGTTGGGGCGCGTATTGAGCGTCGACAACGACACGGAGCATCCCGTGAATTGCGCTTCGCTACCCAGCGGCACACCGATCCAAGACGAGGAATACAAGTACGATTCGTGCAGCGCGCCGGACATGCCGGCGGGGTTCTCGTGTGGCAATGCACTCGGGCGAACCACGATCGCTCGGTCGGTTCTTCAGTGCGGTTCATCGTCAAGCATCGTGAAGCGCGGCCGCTGGTTCGACTACGATCAGCAGGGCCAGGTCGCTCGCGTCGCCTACGCAACCGTTACCGGGACTGTAGTCGGCGCACCGGCGATCTCCGCCAACTCCTACTCGGCCGCAGGTCGGCAACTCAGCTACGGATCTCCGCTGAACGTTGCGTATGGGACCGCATACAACTACTCGGTGGGCAAAATTTCCACTGTTGATCGAACTGCGAGTTCGGGGCTCGCTTACAACACGGCCTACTATCCGTTCGGTTCGCTCAAGTCGTTCGAGACGGCGAGCGTCTCCAACACAAGCGGTACGCTACGGCGCCTCACATGGACTGGCTCTGTTGCCACCAACTACTCTCCAAGCGGCTTCGCATGGACGTACAAGGCGACGGCCGGCGGCTCCGACGTAGCGCTCATGAGTCAGACGTTCGCGCGGAACAGCGCGGGCCTCCTGCAGTCGCGCGTGGATGCTGCTGCCAGCATTCACTCTCGCGACTACCTCTACGACGCACTTACCCGTCTCACGCGTGAGCAGTGGGTCGAGGGCGCGTCGGCGTGGCTGAAGGGGCAGTTCACGTTCGGCAACGGGACCTCCTCCTCCTCGCCGGCCGATGCACGAAAGACAGCGAACCTTCGAGTGGGCGACGTCAATGCCTTGCTATCGGACGGCGACGGCTACGTCAGCCAGGGGACCGAAACGACCAACTATGCTGCTGGATCGACCCAGCCTACGAGCATCACTCGAGTGACGAGTGCGCTCGCATTGACACACGATGCCCTCGGACGGCGAACCGCAGACTACGATGCGAGCGAGCCGACAACCAGTCGGCGAAACTACACCTACCTTCCCAACGGCCAACTTGGAAGTGTCGAGTCCGTCGGCTCGAACCGCATCTACCACATGCGCTACGACGAGGACGGGCATCCCGTCACGATCTCCGAGTACTCCGGCACCGGACTGTATAACACGTACGAGCTGTTCTGGAGTGGTGATCTACTGATCGCCACGCAGATCAACTTCGCAACCTCACGCCCGGTGCCCAACGCGACTCCATGTTTGTCTGCCGGGGGTTGCTACACCTACTCGTTGATTCGATGGCACTATCACTACCTCGGTGGCACTCCGCTCGCCGCCACTCGAGAACGCGTCCACACCGATGGAACGGTCTACACGAATCTGTTCTGGCTACTGACCGACGAGCGTGGACTCGTGCATCGGGCTGTCGACATCCAGGGGGCTACGTGGTGGCAAGCACAGTGGGATGCGAATGGAACTCGTACCTGGATCGGCCGGCCACAACCGGAAATGTGGATTCCATTCGGGCTGCCGGGGCAGGTCGTTCTCGGCGACTACGAGGCGGAACTCTACTACACATACGGCGTGCGTGTGCCGGGATCTGAGGCAACGATTCGACCATCGATGTCGGCTACTGCGTCGTCGGTCGAGCCATCTCTCCCCTATTATTCATGGAACGCGACCGATAAGAATCTAGCGACTCGCTGGTCTTCTGCGTACACCGATCCGCAATGGCTCACCATCGACCTCGGGAGTGTAAAGCCGATCTCCGGGGTACGACTCACCTGGGAGACGGCATACGCCGACGGGTACCGGATCGAGGTTGCGAATTCGTCGAGCGGACCATGGCTAACGGTGTTCTCGACGACAACAGGCAACGGTGGCGTCGACGAGATCTCGTTCATTGCCACCGCTCGTTACGTACGAATGTACGGGACGCACCGCGCAACTCCGTGGGGATATTCGCTTTGGGAGTTCGAGGTGTTTGGTCCGTGGACCCGACCGCCCATTGCTCTTACGTCCTGGCGTTCGTACGATCCGCTCTTCGCGGGATTCCAACAGCCAGATAGCGAAGACGTTAGTGGGCGATATTTACCTGAGGGCCTCCTAGCCTTTCGCGGAAACTCGATGTGGTTCTCGGATGTGGACGGAAAGAGCTCGAGAGAACTTGAGCTCGTTCTCGGCGGGCAGATCTCGCAGTATTCCTTCGATGACATTTGCACACCAATTCAGCGCGAGGACACCTTGGCCGCGCTCGGAAAGGCTTGGCTCAATCTAAGCAAGTGCTTCGAGGGGCTGTGTGGCGTCCAGAGTTTTAAGCGCACGTTCATGTACCAGCTTGCCCGAGGGAGCATCCGATGCGATGACGACCCGATGGCGCTCACTCGAGGCCCAATCGGAGACTTCATTGGATACCCTGGTGCGCCGTGGAAGCGATCGTTCGGTCGCTCAGAGTTGATTCGTGTCGAAAGTTACTCAGGAGCGAGCATCTTCGAGGCCGCGAAGAGCTTTGTTCGTGAGGATGTCCCGCGTCGCTACATATCGTACCAAGATATCACGCTGAAATACTGGAAGGACAACGGTTATCCGACATGTCTGGCGAACTTGTTGGCACACGAAACAGCTCATCCGACGCTCGATCTGATCCCGTCGAAGGATTGGGGGCTTTCCTTTCCAGAGCTTTATACGAAGAGAGCGAAGAACTCCCAGTCTGACTCATATTCAGACTGGACTTATGAAGAAGATCTAATCAAAGATACTATGAAGGATTGTGACGTGTGCAAGTAGGAATGTGTGTGTGGCGCGTGTCTGTTTGTGTTCTCATGTCGTGCTCGCATGAGGAGGGAAGTGTATATCAGAGTGGAGTCGGAGACCTTGACATGGGAGCTCGTGTCGTTCACCAGATTCGCAAATTGGCGGAGACGTCATCATCTCCATCTGTCCGCAGAGCCGCGGAGCTTCTGGCGGTCTCCTGTATGAAGACGGATTCGTGTGTCTTTAATGGTGTACTTGGTGAGCCACTCGATCTTTCGAGTGCTGCACAGATGTACCTGATGCGAAGCGACACTCATGACCAGGAGATTGGGGTCCTGCTGGCATGTGGATTGTGCGAGGAGATTGGGCAGACCTGCGCGTGCGATGGCAGAGAGTGTGTTATTGGTGATATGCGTCCGGCGGGGGTGTGGCTTCACGTAAGCCGGCTGGAATGCAATTACCTGCGGATTCGTGATTGGGTTCTTGTGCGATGGGGGCGCGGCGTCCGGGCCCTGAAATGAGACGGGTGCGGATCCTCTGGAACCTCGAAAACCCGATCGATTGCGGCAGGTTGAGCGCTGTGGATCTTTCCGGATCGATCGCCGGCAGGTAGCGTGCGCGACCTGATGAACACTGTACGCGCGGCGATCG
>JBJXGN010000116.1:0-64470 GCA_046160585.1 Kofleriaceae bacterium | reverse complement strand
GGGACGATCTATCGCTACTTCGAGTCGAAGGAAGCGCTAGTCAACGCGATCTATCGCCAGCAGAAGCAGCGCTTCGCGCACGTCGTGCTCGCCGACTTTCCAGCGAGCTCGTCGACGCGCGAGCAGTTCCGGACGATGTGGATGCGCATGGCGAAGTTCGCGGCGCAGAACGTCAACGCGTTCATCTTCATGGAGCTTCATCACCACCAGCGCTACCTCGACAACGAGAGCCGGGCGCTGGAGCAGCGGCTGCTCGCGTTGTTCACCGGTGTGGTGGTCGCTGCGCAGACGCGCCACGAGCTCAAGGCCGGGCCCCCGAGCTTGCTCATGGGCATCGTGATGGGTGCGTTCGTCGGAGTGATTCGAAGTTGTGTCGCGGTCGAGCAATCGCTCGACGAAGCAGATTGGGTGCTCGCCGAACAGGTTCTCTGGGAAGCAGTCCGCGCCTAGCCTTTTTACGGTTCATCGAGGAACCTCCTCGTCTTTTCTACAGGTTGCACAGGAATGAACGTTCATTCCCCTAACGTCCGAACGGAGCTAAAGAGCATGTCGAACACGTCCAAGATCGTCCTCATCACGGGTGCCACCGCCGGCATCGGCCGCTTCACCGCGCTCCACCTCGCGAAGCGCGGACACCACGTCATCGCGAGCGGCCGCAAGGTCGCCGAGCTCGCGAAGCTGCGCGAGGAAGCATCCGCGCTGGTGCTGCCGAACGGCGAGAAGGCCACGCTCGACACGCTCGTGCTCGACGTGACGTCGCAGACGTCGATCGCAGCTGCATCGCTGGAGGTCGATCGGCTCACGAACGGTCGCGGGCTCGACGTGCTCGTCAACAACGCGGGCTTCGGCATCTTGGGACCGACGTCCGAGATCGACGACGGCGAGATGCGCCGTCAGTACGAGACGAACGTGTTCGGCCTCATGAACGTGACGCGCGCGTTTCTCCCGAAGATGCGCGAGCGCCGTTCGGGTCGCATCGTCAACGTGTCCAGCCTCGGTGGCCGGATCACGCTGCCGTACTTCGGCGTCTACAACTCGACGAAGTACGCGATCGAGTCGCTGTCCGATGCGCTCCGCTACGAGCTGCGCGCGTTCGGCATCGATGTCTCGCTGATCGAGCCGGGTGTGATCCGCACGAGCTTCGAGGCGACGGCCGTCGACAACCTCGACCGATTCTCCACGACGCCGTACGCCCCCGCGATGGGGCTCTACAAAAAGATGTCGAAGCAGGCCGACAAGTACGCGTCGGAGCCGATCGTCGTCGCGAAAGCGATCGCCCGCGCCGTCGAAGCGCGACGCCCCGCCGCGCGGTACGTCGCGCCGTTCTTCTCGAACCAGATGGTGTTGTTCATGAAGTCGGTCTTTCCGCAGCGCGTGTGGGACTGGGCGATGCGCAAGATCGCGAACCTCGACGCGAAGACGCTCGGAACGAACAAGCCCGCGGTCGAGATCTCGGACGCACAGGCGCCGAACGTGACACCGGTGCGCAAGGCGCATCCAGAAGTGCGTGCCAACTGACCACCTGAGTGCCGTGCGCAGACCTGCGCGCGTACGAGCCCCGAGCTCTGCTAGCTTCTCGGCATGGTTCGGATCGCGCCACTCCTGCTGGTTCTTGGCTGCCACCGAGACGGCGGAGAGACGCCTGCCGAGATCACGGATCGCGCGTGGAAGGCGCACGGTTCGGTGGTCGCCGCCGGCGAGGCCGCGAAGACCTGCGCCGAGGCAGGCGCCGCGATGCAACGCGAGTTCGTCGCGCGCCGCCAGGACTTCGTCGACGCGATGGCGCTCGATCGCGACAAGGCGAAGCTGCAAGCCGCGACGGACTTCATCGAGAAGAACGAAGGCCGCTACCACGATCTCGAGACACGCATGACCGCGTTGTCGGAGCGCTGCGCCGACGAGCCGACGGTCCAGGCAGCGTTCGCGCAGATGTCTGATCCTTGAGCGCCCCGTCGTGACGCCGCGGCGGAAGCCGAGTAGAGTTCGCGCGCCATGGCGGACCAGGACGACGACTTCGCAGCGATGTTTGCTGAATCCGAGAAGGGTGCACCGCGACAGAAGCGCCCCAAGGTCGGCGACATGATCACCGGCAAGGTCATCTCGCTCGGCAAGGACGCCGTGTTTATCGATATCGGCGGCAAGGCCGAGGGCGTCCTGTCGCGCGATCAAGTCAGCGACAAGGAGGGCAAGCTCCTCGTCAAGATCGGCGAGGACATCGAGGGCCGCGTCGTCGGCGATCAAGGCGGTGTTCTCGAGCTACGCGTAAAGGTCTCGCGCGGTCCGCAGGCGAGCGCGGAGCTCCAACAGGCCGCCGAGCTCGGCATCCCCGTCGAGGGCACCGTCACCGAGGTGATCAAGGGCGGCGTCTCCGTCGACGTCGCCGGCGTGCGCGGCTTCTGTCCCGCCTCGCAGATCGACGCGCGCTTCGTCGAGGATCTGTCGACGTACGTCGGCCAGAAGCTGACCTTTCGCATCACGAAATACGAGGCGCGTAATCTCGTCCTCTCGCGCCGCGTGCTCGTCGAGGAGGAGAAGGAGAAGCTCGCCGCGGTCACGCGCAAGAAGCTCGAGATCGGCCTCGTGGTTCGCGGCAAGGTCGTCGGATTCAAGCCATTCGGCGCGTTCGTCGACATCGGTGGACTCGAGGGCATGCTGCACGTCTCCGAGCTCGGCTTCTCGCGCGTCGAGAAGCCCGAGGACGTGCTGCGCATGGGGCAGGAGATCGACGTCGCGATCCTCAAGATCGAGCCGGGCGAAAAAGGTGAGCGCATCTCGCTGTCGCTGAAGGCGCTCGCGAACGATCCGTGGAACGACGCGACCGCACACCTCCGCGAGGGCCAGCGCGTGAAGGGCAAGGTCACGCGCCTCCAGCCGTTCGGCGCGTTCATCGAGCTCGCGCCGTCCGTCGAAGGGCTCGTGCACATCAGCGAGCTCGGCGCCGGCCGCCGCATCCAGCACCCCAAGGAGGTCGTCTCGATCGGCCAGGACGTCGAGGCCACCGTGCTCGCTGTTGATCACGAGCGCCGCCGCCTGTCGCTGTCGCTCGCAGCCTCGAAGGACGGTTCCGCCGAGGACGTCGCCGAAGTCGCGAAGGTCCAGGCGCAGACACAAAGCGCGAAGCTCGGTACGTTCGGGGACCTTCTCCAGAAGTCGAAGAAGAAGTGATCGCGCACCCGCGCAGAAAGCGACTCGTCATGCTCCGCTCGCTCCTCCTCGCTCTCGTCCTCGTCGTGTCCGTCTCCGCATGCGCAAAGAAGAAGTCGCCCGCGTCGCCCGCAAACGCCGCACCGGAATCCAGCGGCGCCCCGGGTGGCAGCGACGGTGACATGAGGGACGAGGCGAAGCCCGACGATCCCGATGACGCTCAGAAGATGGGCGCGGATCCCTGCGACGGCGGCGAATAGCCGCGCGACCGCGTCACAACCCGAGCGAGCCGGGTCTATCCATCATGTTCGCCAAGCCGTTGTACAAGATGTCGGGGCGGGAGCTCGAGGCGGCGGCCAAGACCGGCAGAAACCCCGAAGCGCTGCTCGAACTGTCCACGATGGTCGCGCAGGGATGGCGCGGTCTCGACGGCGACGAGGACCGCGCGCTCGAGCTCGAAAAGATGGCCGCGTCGCTCGGTCATCCACGTGCGCTGTGCCGACTCGGTGACCGATTCTCTCGCGGCAGTGTCGTCGATCAGAACGATGCCGAGGCGCGCCTGTGGTGGCGGCGGGCGGCGGAGGCCGGCGACCTCGGCGCGATGTCGAACCTGATCGACCTGCGCGAGTCCGACGATCCGCGCGAGCGCGCCGAAGGCGAGCATTGGCTCCGGCTCGCCGCGAGTCGCGGCCAGCCCCATGCGCTCCACATCGTCAACGGCGGCACGGCCGGCAGCATGGATGACTTCGCGAAGCTGTCGCTCGAGCAGATGGCAGGGGCGGCTCCGGCGGCGACGGGCACCGAGCTGTCATGGGAGCGCGACGGCATTCGCGCGTCGATCGCGCAGGTCAACGACCTCGCCGGGATCTTCGTCGAGCGGATGCGTGCGCACTTCTTCGACGTACACACGCAGTCGACGATCGATCACGAAGACGCGGACTTCCCGCAGCCAGATCTCGACGAGGTCGAATCGCTCGTCGCCGAGAAGAACACGATCGAGGTGATGATCTACGCGGGCCGCCTCCACCTGCAGATCACGCTGATTCCCGCCGAGGCGAAGTGGTCCGTCGGCCTCAGCTCGTACGAGCCGCATCCGTCGACACACGAGCAACAGTGGCTGATCGCGCAGCTCGTCGAGACGGCGCGTCAGATCGGACTACGCGTATGACTACAGGCGCACGTATTCGAAGTCTTCGGGCAGTCCGTTGATGCCCTTGATCGGTGGCGCGAGCCAGTTCGCCATCTTGCCTCGCTCGTAGACGGGCTTCATCAAGCTCTTGATGTACGCCTCGTCGGCGTCGCTCGGCAGCCACTCGCCGCGGCGCTTCTCCCACGTCGCCTGATCGATCGCCGTCTCGATCATTTGGCCGTCGGGGGTGAAGTGGTGACCGGCCCACATGCCGATCTGCCGGTGGAACTTGCTCGACGGCAGTTTCAGCTCGAAGTCGATGCCCTCGTCCTTGATCGTCTTGTTCCAGCGATCGACGCCGCGCTGGCAGTCCTTGATGTATTCGGTGCGCAACACTTCGTTGAGGGCGTTGCGCATCGGGATGTCCTTGTGGACGACCTTGCCGCCCTCCAGCACGTCCATCGCGAAGTGCGAGCCGACGAGCTTGTGCTCGTCGTAGCGATCCTCCTTGTAACGACCCTTGATGCCAGCGGCGAACGCGTCGGCCGCGTTCGAGGACACCTCGCCGCCGAACAGATCGAGCGACAGCGAGTACCAGAGATTCGCGTACTTCTGGATCGTCGGCAGATCGATGCCCCCGAGTGCGCGGGGATCGCCGTCACCCTGCTTCATCAGCTCGCACGAGCGCTTCGCCACACGCTGCACGCCGGTCTCACCGACGAACATGTGATGCGCTTCTTCGGTCAGCATGAACCGGCACGTGCGCGCGAGCGGATCGAAGCCCGACTCGGCGAGCGCGCTCAGCTGATACTTGCCGTCGCGATCCGTGAACATCGTGAACATGAAGAACGACAGCCAGTGCGAAGTGGGCTCGTTGAACGCGCCGAGGATGCGCGGCTTGTCGGCGTCACCCGAGCGGCGCGCGAGCAGCTCTTCGGCTTCCTCGCGACCGTCGCGGCCGAAGTACGTGTGGAGCAGATACACCATCGCCCACAGGTGGCGGCCTTCCTCGACGTTCACCTGGAACAGGTTGCGCAGGTCGTACAGCGAAGGCGCGGTCGCGCCGAGATCACGCTGCTGCTCGACGCTCGCGGGCTCGGTGTCGCCCTGCGTCACGATCAGCCGCTTCATGAGGTTACGGAACTCGCCCGGAACTTCCTGCCACACGGGTTGACCGTAGAAATCGCCGAAGCCGTGCGTGCGACCTTCCTTTTGCGGCTCGAGGAAGATGCCCCAGCGATAGTCCGGCATCTTCACGTGATCGAAGTGCGCCCAGCCGTCGGTCTCGACGGAGACCGCGGTGCGCAGGTAGATGTCCTTCTCCTGCCAGCCAAGCGGGCCCATCTGCTTCCACCAGTCGATAAAGTGCGGCTGCCACGCTTCGAGAGCGCGCTGCAGGCGCTTGTCGCCCGAGAGGTTGACGTTGTTCGGGATCTTCTCGTCGGTAACTACGTTGCCCATATTTTTCCCCGTTCTCGTTCTCGGTTCCCGTATTCAACCGCGACTAGGTCCGCTTCCACTGGAACTGCGGGCGCTCCGGTTGTCCGTACAGCGTCAGCGCGCCCTGTTCGCCCGTCGAGTTCGCGCGCGTGAAGATCCAGTTCTGCCAGGCCGACAGGCGGCCGAAGATCTTCGTCTCGAGCGTCTCCGGTCCGACGAAGCGCAACGACTGCTCCATGCCCGTAAGCGCATCCGGCGAGAGCGACGCGCGCTCCTCGATCGCAATCCGCAGCTCGTCCTCGAAGTCGATATCGTCGGCCGCGATCGTCGCGAGGCCGAGCTTCTCCGCCTCTTCACTCTTGATCGGTCCTTCCGCGCCGCGCGCGAGGATCTTCAGAACCTGCGGCTGATCGCCGTAGAAGCGCGCGCCGAGGCGCGACAGCCCCGACGACATCGTGAAGAAACCCTCGTTCGCGACGCTCGTCGTGACGCCGATCTTCTCGTCGCCGTCGATCCGCATGTAGAAGCGATCCGCACCGAGCGCCAGCTCGAGCAGCACGCCCGCGAAGCACGAGTCCGCGTGATCCGCGACCGCGTAAAAGCTGCGCGCCGTGTTGTCGTAGCGCTTGAGCACGCGACGCTGGAAGTTACGCACTTCGCGGGCAAGCCCCGTCGACGATTTTGCGAGCGCTTCATCACACGCCTTCACGATCGCCGGGTCGCCCTTGGTGCGAACCGTGATCATACCGATGTCGGGGTTGTCGAAGCGCAGGTGCAACAGCGCATCGTCGAGCTCGCGGAACGCACGCAGCGACCAGGGCTCGACGCCCGCCTTGTCGACGTTCCACTCGTCGATCGCCGTCGGGGCAGACACCACGAGGTTCGCCGTGCGCGCGGCACGATCGAACGTGACGGTCACGTACGAGTAGCGAAGCTCCGTATCGCTGGTCTTGCTACCGAGCGGCGCGAGCTCGATCGCCGGACCGCGCGTCACGGTCTGCCTCGCGGCCAGCGCCTTCGCCCGCGCGATCACCGTTTCGTCCCACTTCGTGCGCGACACGACGTCGTCCACGAGGCCCCACTCCTTCGCGCGCTTGCCCTTGATGCCCTCCGCTGTCGTGCAGAACACGTCCGCGCGATCGCGACGCACCTTGCGCTTGTCGACGAGGCGCGTGAGTCCGCCCGTGCCCGGAAGCACCGCGAGGAGCGGCGTTTCCGGGAAGCTGACCGCGGAGTTCCCGTCGTCGACGAGTAGCGTCTCGTCGCAGGCGAGCGCGAGCTCGTAGCCTCCGCCCGCCGTCGTGCCCTTGCACGCGGCGAGCGACCCGAGGCCGCTGTTCGCCGATGCGTCCTCGAGGTACAGGCGGGTCTCGTTCGTGAACTTGCAGAAGTTCACCTTGAACGAGTGGCTGGACAGTCCGAGCATGTAGATGTTCGCACCCGAGCAGAACACGCGGTCGAGCTCGGCCGTGACGACGAGTGCCTTGACCTCGGGGTGCTCGAAGCGGACGCGCTGGATCGCGTCCGCGAGCTCGATATCGACCGATAGGTCGTACGAGTTGAGCTTTAGCTCGTAGCCCGCCTCGTGTGGATGGTCGTTATCGACCGCCATCACGAGCTTCGCGGTGTCGCCCTCGAAGCCGAGCTTCCAGTGTTTGTAGCGAGATGGATGCGTCTCGAACTCCGTACGGGTGACCGCGTCGCTGCCTGCCATCCCGATCGAGTACCAAGCAATAAACTGCTTGTCACGTGCTTTCGATGTGCACTATATTTCGCCCGTGTCGTCGAGCTATCTCGCGAACGTCGGGCAGACCGTGCGCTCTCACCGGGAGCGACGCGGTTGGTCGCGCCGCGAGCTGGCCGCGCACTCCGGCGTGTCCGAGCGCTTCCTCGCCCAGCTCGAGACCGGTGACGGCAACATCTCGCTGCTCCGCTTTGCCGAGGTGGCGCACGCGCTCGGCACGACGCCGTCCGTGTTGCTCGCCGCCGCGGACGCACGTGCCACCGACAAGCCGATCGCGCTGCTCGGCGTGCGCGGCGCCGGCAAGTCCACCGTCGGCGAGGCGCTTGCGAAGAAGCTCGGCGTCGCGTTTGTCGAGCTCGACCAGGAGATCGAGGAGGCGGCCGGCCTCCCGCTGTCGGAGGTCTTCGCGCTGCATGGCGAAGCGTATTACCGCCGCATCGAGCGCGAGGTGCTCACGCGCATCCTCGCAGCACCGACACCGCCTCGTGTCGGAGATTCGAAATCTCCTTCGAGAGGAGACTTCGTCGTCGCAACGGGCGGCTCCATCGTCAACGACCCGACGAACTACGGGCTGCTTCGCGCGCGCTGCCGCACCGTGTGGCTGCGCGCCACGGCCGAGGATCACTGGAACCGCGTCGTCGCGCAGGGCGATCAACGCCCGATGGCGCAGAACCCACATGCGTTCGCCGAGTTGCGCGCGCTGATGACGGCGCGCGAGAAACTGTACGTGCGCGCCGAGCACACCGTCGAGACGAGCGGTCGACGCGTGCCGCAAGTCGTGGCCGCGATCGCGGACGCCGTCGCCTGACCACGGCTGTGCGATGATAGGGAATGCGCTTCGCTCCGCTGCTGCTCGTGATCACCGCATGTAGCGACGGCGTCACGATCACGCGCCTTCCCGGCTCGCCTTCAGTGACCCGCGCACTCACGTTTGGAGAGGGCGGACGGCCGATCGCGATCGGCGGCGAGAGCGAATTCGGCCTCGCCTACCTGACGACGCCCGGTGATGATGGCGACGCGTGGATCCGCGCCGACGGCGTCCCCGCCTTCGACGCGAACGCGAAGCTCTTGCGCGGTCCATCGGACATCCTCGCGATCAGCGAGATGCAGGTGCATCGCTGGAAGCGCGCGAACGACGCCGGAAGCTTCGCGTGGACGACGATCGCGATCCCTGTCGGCACCACGCCGGGCACCGAGTTCGCCATCGACGATCTCGGCCACCTCTTCGCCCTCGACCTGCAGCCCGACGGCGCCGGCGCCGTGTGGACCTGGCGCACGGATACGACGCGCTGGCATGAGATCCCGATGACGCGGCCGATCGGCGTCGGAGCGACGCACTTCGCGATCGCGGACAGCGGCAATAGCGTCGCGTGGTGGGTGCCCGGCGTGGGGATCACGTGGGTCGATCGCATTGCGGACACGCGCACGGACATCTCGTGCGAGGCGCCCGAGCTCGGAGCATGCGCCGCAAACGTTCGTGGCCTCGCATTTCGCGGGAACGCTGTGCTGTCGGCGCTCGTCTGCGACGGGGAGCCGAACGGCCTCCGCTCTGTGGTGACGCTCACCACGCAGTCGTTCGGCCCTGTCTCGGAGTTTCGCGACGAGAGCTGTCGCGCGATGGCGTCGATCTCGTACGGGACGAAGCTGATCGTCGCCGATTCGCTCTACGTGCTAAGCAGCTCCGGCGACGGCCTCGTGCCCATCGCGGAGGCCGAGCCGGCGCTGACCTACACGCTACTCGATCCGTCGACGGCATTCGGGTTCGGCGACGGCATCTATCGTATCGACCTCTAGGTGATACGCTCGCCGCGGGAGAAACAAATGACGTTCCAGCTCGACGAGCAAGCGCAGATGGTCGGTCAGGTGATCCGGCAGTGGTGTCAGTCGACGCTCGTGCCGAAGATCCCGGCGCTCGAGGCCGGCACCGAGATGCCGTTCGACCTGATGAAGAAGATGGCGAAGGCGTTCGGCTTCGACGCGATGCTCGGCGGTGCCGTCAAGAAGCGCATCGCCAAACTCCGCAGCGGGGACGTGTCGCCCGACGACACCGGCGAGAAGTCGATGGCGAAGTCGATGGGCAACCCGATGATGATGCACGTCGTGGTGAAAGAGCTGTCGCGCGTGTCGCCCGGCTTCGCGATGGGCTTCGGCGTGTCGATCGGTCTCGTCGGCGGCGCGATCGTCTCGAAGGGCACCGCGGATCAGATCGAGAAGTGGGGCCTGCCGATCTCGACGATGCAGACGATCGGCTCGTGGTGTCTGACCGAGCCCGACGCCGGCAGCGACGCATTCGGATCGATGCGCACCACCGCGACGCCGACCGCGGACGGCGGCTACACGCTGCGCGGCAGCAAGACGTTCATCACCAACGGCCCGGGCGCGGACATCTTCCTCGTGTACGCGAAGATCGATCGCGGTGAGCCCGATGCGGGACGCGGCCTCGGTACGTTCATCGTCGAGCGAGGAATGCCCGGCGTCACCGTCGGCCCGCCGTTCAAGAAGATGGGCATGCGCGACTCGCCGACGAGCGAGGTGTTCTTCGACGACGTGAAGCTCGGCATCGAACACCTGCTCGGCGGACGCGAGAAAGGACACGCCGGCCGCACGGACACCAAGGACAGCCTCGGCAGCGAGCGCAGCGGCGTGCCGTCGATGGCGTGGGGCATCATCGAGAAGTGTTACGACGCGAGCCTCGCCTACGTTCGCGAGCGCAAGCAGTTCGGTCGGCCGATCGGCGAGTTCCAGGCCGTGCAGCTGAAAATCACGGACCTATACCTGAAGCTCCGCACCGTCGAGAACATCGTGTTCCGCCTCGCGTGGATGCAGCAGAATAACGTGCGCGACATGCCGTACATCAACGCGAGCAAGGCGATGGCCGCGCAGCTCGCCGTCGACGCCGCGCTGACGTCGATCCAGATCCACGGCGGCTATGGCTACATGGAAGAGCTGGGCTTGGAGAAGCTCGCGCGTGACTCCAAGTTGCTCGAGCTCGGCGCCGGCACGACAGACATCAATCTCTTGGCCGCGGCGCGCGAGCTGATCGGCGTGACCGATCGCAGCGGATCGTAGTTGTCGGCCGATGGCGGGCCCCACTGGGGAGTGGACATCGGTGGCGGGCCGTCGTTGAAGATGTTGATCGCGTCCCAGCGATACGGCTCCCCGGACGCCATGTAGAAGATTCCGCCCGCGCTCAACACCAGGCAGCCGGTGGCGACAAGCAAGCCGGTCTCGCCGCCATCCTGCTCCTCGTACGCGCGATCGATCGAGTAGCCGAGCGCGACGCCAGAGCACACGACGCCGAGCATCGACGCGAGGAAGCCGTTGCGCAGGCGATCGCTGTATTCGTTTGCGGCGGCCTCGGCCTGCGGATTCCCGCGAACCGCGTCGGCGAGTCCACCGCCGAAGAAGCCATGGCTGTGGCGCTGACCATCACGCACGTACGCGAACGTGCCGCCATCCATGGTGACGAACACGCGACCTGGTGTTCGCGGGACATAGCCCGTGCTGCATGCGGAGGCAGCCGTGGCGAGCAGAGCAGCGACGAGTAGCGATGGTGATGGCGACACGGACCCTCCTTCGACGGCGCCCTCATCGTGTCACAGGTCCGGCCATGAACTCGGGAGGCCGGCGCTTCCAATGTGGCAAAGAATAGGCGCCAGGTCGTGTCGATCGTCACACTCCTAGAGCTACGACATCGATGGGCGCTGCCGCGTGCGCGTGATCAGGATCTGCAGATCGCCGCCGCTCGCGAAGAGCTTCGATACGCCGCGCACCGCGCCGATCTCGTTCGCGAGCCACTCGGCCGTGTCGAGGGAGTGCTCCGCGTCGATGGCGTGCGTGCCGAGTAAGCTTCCGAGCTGATAGCTGATCTCGTCGAGGTTCGGCCCCTTGTCGAACACGATGAGCTCGCGCGCATTCAACGTGTCGATCAAACGGCGCGCCCACTGCGAGAGCTCTACCGGCCCGAGCGGCGCTTCGACCTCGACGGGCGAGGTCACCTCCTGCGCTGCTTCGACGTGCTCCGGCACGGACGTCACCATACGCGGCAGGCTCGATCGCGCGAGCTCGCGAGGCGCTTCGGCGCGAGCCGCGAGCGCGACCTTGCGGTCGACGTCACCCATCATGAGCAGGAGACTCGGGATGCGTCCTTCGACAGGGACGTCACCGAGATCCGAATGCTCGATGAACCGCACGAGCGCGCGACGTGCGTAGTCCCACGACACGCAGTCTGCGAGCGGCACCGTCAACGTGTGCCCCTCGTGGTCGATCACCTCGAACGCCTCGTTCAGCGTCTGATCGCCCGTCGACGTCGCGTAGCCATCGGGAGACTCGACGACGTAGAGCGCGCATCGATCCCCCCACATCGCCGCGACGAGCTGGTCATCGGCGGCCGACCACACGCGCAGCATGCACGGGCGATCGAACGAGCTCGAGTGCAGCGCGTCGATCGCGCCGAGGAGCTCGCTCTCGTTCCGGACGTGGAGCGCGTCCTCCGCGTATTCGCCCCAGATCATCAACGGCTCGCCGACCGGCTCGCGCCGCGACGTGCGGACGATCTCGAAGGGCTCGGCATCGACCTCGATCAGAATACCGATCGCGATGTCGCGGATCTGCGCTTCGGAGATCACGACCTCCCAGCGACGCACACCGTCGGCCGTGATGTACTTGAAGCGATACGTGTCGCTTCCGTCGATGCGGCCGCCGTAGCCGCACTCCGCGTCGAGCGCATCCTCCGCATCGAGGAACAGCTCACCGCCGGAATCGAAGTACACGACCACCGACTTCATGAAGTCGCGGAAGTCGTCCGGGATCAGAAAGGGCTGCGTCACAGATTGCTATTGCCCTCGCGGAACGTCAGGTCGGCGATCTGCTCGGCCCGATGCCCATGGTATCGCAGCACGTAGAGTCCATTGCGCGCATCGACGACGAAGATCGAACCGTCCTTGATGATGGGATAGCTCCACATCTCGATCGGCACGCCACCCAGCGCTGGATCCTCGACCGCGACGCTCGCGAGCGGGTCGGGTCGAAGCTCGGCGAGCTGTCGTGGCCGTGTCGGGTCCGAGATGTCGATCGCCTGCAAACCGCCCGCGTACCAGGTGACGAGCGCGATGTCCTCGGTCGTGGTGACGTTGTGCGCCGTATACGTGGTGTTCGGATGGGGCGTGTTGCAATACGACGGATCGTTCTCCGGGAGCGAGAACTCACCGACCTCCACGAGCGCGGTCGGATCAGACATGTCCACGACGTGGAGATGGCCCCACGGACACCCCGTCCCGAATGGCATCGGATAGATCTCCTCCGTTACCACGAGCACATCGCGTCCCTTCATCGGGACGGCCGAATGCGGCCCCATGGTCAGCGCCGGCTCCCACGTGAGCGCCTTGTCGGGCGGCGTCACGAGCGAGATCTCGGGCAGCGCCGAGACGTCGGCGACGAGGAGCCCGCTTTGTTGGTGCGAGAGATACGCGCGGGTTCCGTCATCGGAGACCGAGATCGAGTGGAGGATGTCGTCGCCCCCCGGGTTCTTCATCAACCCGGCCATCCCCGGATCCCACGCGGCCAGACGCACCGGAGCGGTCGGATCGGTCGCGTCGATCACCTCGAGCGAGGGCGACGCGGGCGGCGCTGTCACGTAGACGAGCACCTTCTCGTCGTTCGCCCAGACGAAGAACTCGTGAGGTGAGCGAGGGCGAAACATGGTTCCCGCGACGAGGTACGACGAGAGAAGGCGCGGCGCGCGCCGATCCGTGATGTCGAAGAAGCGCAGGTTTTCGCCCTCGCCCGGTCCGTTGCAGCCGTGGAGATCGGGCGAGCACTGCAGGTTCAAGACAATCAAGAGATTCCGGGAGGGCACGATGCGCAATTCGCGCGAAGACATGCCCGGGATCCCCGCATGGGGTGGTCCGACCTCGCCGACGATCGTGGGGCTGGTGGGATCCGAAACGTCCACGATCTGGATTCCCTTCGCGTCGTTGCGCGAGCCGACATAGATGTAGTCGTCGACGGTGGCGATCGCCGACCACATACCGCGCGCACCGAGATCGTGATGGCCGACGACCTCGAAGCGACCGCTCGGCAGGAGATCGTCCCCGCATGACGCGAGCAGACAAACAACTGCGAGCACGCGCATGCCGGGACTGTACATCGACCGACTCGGTTTTCGCTTCCATCGCGCGACAAGCCGGTGTTATGTCGCCCGACGTGCGTGGCTTTGGTTGGGTCCTGAGCGCGATCGCCGCGAGCGGTTGCGGCTTTCAAGTCTCCAGCTCGACACCAGGCAGCGACCCCGATGCGGGATCCGGATCGGACTCCGCACCGGACGCACCGGATACAGACGCCGCGCCGATCGAGCGCAAGCTATATGCGGCGAGCGACACGATGCTCTACGAGCTCGATGTCGATCTGAAGACGGCGGCACTCGTCGGTCAGATCGCGACGGGTTCGACACCGTTTGATGTCGGCGGCCTCGCATTCGACGGCACGAACATTATCGGGCTCTCGGACGACGGGTCCGAGCTGCTCATCATCGATCCGAGCACGGCGGCGGTCACGGCGCGCCGAGCGATCTCACCCGCAGGTACGTACTACGGGTTGACGGTCGCTCCGGCGGGGGAAGCCGGACCGACCGCCGTCGTGTTCGCAGGTGCCACGGGTAGCAAGCTCGTCGCCATCGATCAGGCATCCGGTGCCGCGACGACGGTGGGCACGTACGGCGGGGGGATGATCTTCTACACGGACCTCGCGTGGGTGAACGGTGTCGGTCTCTTCATCACGCTACAGAGCGGTTCGTGTTCGCCGCGCTGCTTCGCGAAGCTCGATCACACGACCGGCGTCGCGGCGCCGATCCGGTACAACCTGACGGCGAACGTGTACGGCCTTTCGGGTTACCGCGGCATGTTGTGGGCGCTGCACCACGAGGGCGCCGTGACGCTCGTGAATCAGACCAACGGGCTGATGACGAACCTCGGCTTCGATCCGAACATCCCCTGGACCGAAGCGGCGCAATAGCGCGGTTCTCGAATAGGCCGACGAGCTCGCGTCGATAGAAGCGCATGGCGCGCACGCTACCAGCGGCGCATACTGGTGCGATGCGCCGCCGGTGGATCCTGCTCGCGACGCTATCGTGCGCCACGGCGATCGCCGCCGAGCCCGAGCAGGTCTCGCTGCGCGATGCGGTGAAGCTGCTCTCACCGAAGACGAAGTCGACGTGTCCCGACATCGACTGCTTGATCACGAGCGCGTACGCCGCCGACGAAGATGCGAAGAAGATCGCGCTCGCGTTGTATCTCGATCTCGGCCACGTAGCGGGTGTGGGCCCCGAGGAGATCATGGACGGTGGCTACCGCGGCAAGATCAGGCTCGTGCCGCAGCTCCCGGTCGGGGACTACCGCAAGCACCTCGAGTGGACGCAGGCGAGTCTGGTCGCGATCGACGCGTTCTTTGCCGAGCTGTATCCAAAGCAATCGTGGCCGAGCTACCGGTGGCGCGGCCTCCAGCTGCGCTTCGTTCGTTCACCCGGAAAGCGCACGCCGAGCGCATACGCGTTCGACTGGGTGATCGAATACAACGTGAACGGCTCGCTGCTCACGACAGCCGCCGGCGTACACGAGACGCTCGTCCACGAGCTGTTCCACCTGAACGACTTCGATCATGGAGACTGGTCAGCGAAGACACTGCAGACGGACTACGACGCCATCGTTCGCAAGTGCGGCACGAAGGCAAAGTGCCTCGCACCGTACGCGCCGAACTCGACGAAGGTCCGCGCGACCGGCACGTACTACGCGTTCCAGCCGAACAACGGCAACGGCGTCCACGAATACGCGGCCGAGCTCGCGGTCCGCTACTTCCGCGAACAGAGCGAGATGATGCGCGATGGCAAGCTCGCGAGACCCGCGTTCAAGTGTGGCCCTCGGGAGAATGCCCGCGCATGGGACGCACTCGTGAACGAGTTCTTCGCCGGGCGTGACCTCGTGCCCCCTGTTGAAACCGTCGGGGTTGCGTGAGCCAGAGCGCCCACGAGCTGCTTTCGTTGTTGCGTGTCTGGCGGTATCAGTCCTAGTGTCCGCGCCGTGAAGACGGCGGCCGTCCTCCTGATCCTCGTCGGGTGTAGCTCTCCCTCGGAGGAGGGTACGCCCGACGCGTCGATGGATCACGATGCAGCGATCGACGCCGCGATCGATGCGCCCCAGGACCTGTACGCGGTGTCCGGAATGTGTGGCGTGCTGAACGATCCGGAGTTGTTAGGTGCGCCGCCGGTGCTCGTGAACGACGTGATGACGTTCGCGCGGGCGTACATGGATCCGTCGGATCGCGGACTGCTCACACCCGGTGGCAGGCAGATCGCCGAGACGCCGAACCTCGGCGGCAGCTCGGAGATGTCCGAGATCTTCGCGTTCGAGCAGCTCGCGAGGTGCGAAGGTGCGACGCTGATCGCCCCCGAAGCGCAGATCATGTACATCGACCAGGGCGGCAAGAAGACCGACATCCTCGTGTCGATCGACGGCCACACGATCGGCGTCTCCGTCACGCGCGCGTTCGCGTTTCCGATCGGCACGCCGTATTCGCAGCAGCAGGCGACGGAGCTCCTGATCCGCAAGCTCGCCGACGTGCAGCTCGCGACGACGAACGTCATGCCGGTGCATCAGTGGGAGAAGCAGATCCTCGCGTACTTCGCGATCGACGATCAGGCCGCGCAGATGGTCGGCACCGTGTGGGCGTCCCTCGACGCGAATGTGAAGGCCGACACGATCCTGCTCGTCACCGCCACCAACGGCGATGACCTGTTCATCTATCAGCAGTAGATCCGCAGACTTCCGGACTCGGAGCTCCTGGCGCAGAGAGTTGGCGGCGCTGGCGCGAATCGACCGACTTCCTCTGTATATGGAACGTCGGCAAGAGGAGCTACCGGAGGAGAGACTCGAGCACATCGGAACGCTCGAGCGCCTCGGCAAGCTGGCAGTGAGATTCTCTCGAGCACCGGGACGGGTCTGTTTCATTCGGATCGATGCGTTCGCGAACGGCGTGACACTCGTCGCGTCGGACGAAGACTTCGACCTGGGCTTTGCGGCCTAGCGACCGCAGGCGACTATCGATCGAGCTCGCGCATCGCACGCGCGAGATCCGGTCGAGGTCCGATGTGCTTGCTCGTGTCGCCCGCCTGCGGCGTGCCGGTGCGGCGCAGCAGGTCCCGCAGCTCGCGCGGCGTGATGACGCCACGCTTGCTGCGCGCGACGCCTTCGAGGATCACGGCCGCTCCGGCGACGATCGGCGATGCGCTCGACGTGCCGGAGAACTCGCCGGTGTAGTGACGATCGGCCTCGCTCGTCGTCGAGCAGTCCTGCAGGTCGCCGTAGTCGAGCGTCGCAACTTTCCGGCCCCAGCCCTGCACGTCGACGCGTGCGCCGTAGTTCGAGAAGTCGAGGCGCTCGCGATCCGCGAAGCCCGTGCGCGGCGGCGCGCCCGCACCGACCACGATCGCGCCGCTGTCGCGCTTGCTGCGATCGAAGCGCCCTTGATACGCGCGGTGATCCAGATCCTCGTAGCCGTTGCCGGCCGCTTCGATCACCACGACCCCGCGATCAGTCGCCGCCTTGATGGCGTCGAACACGTCGTTCCACCACTCGACGGGGATCCACGCGCCGCGCGGACCGCTGCTCTGTAGCTCGATCAGCAGCACGTCGCCCGGGCGCAGCTTGCGCGCGGCGACATCGATCGCATCGGCGACGCTCGTACCGCCGATCGACGACGTGAACACGCGCTCGACATCGGGCGCGATGCCGACGACACCCTTGCCGTTGTCCTTGCCGACGACCTCGCCGAGCACCGCCGTGCCGTGCGCCCGCCAGGTCCAGTCATTGATGGGCTTGCCGCCGACGTGCGTGATGCGATCGCCGGGAAGATCCTCGTGCTTCGCGTTCCAGCCGCCCTCGATATCCGCGAACCACACGCCGGCGCCACGCTGACCGCGCCGCCACGCTGCGGGGGCATCGATGCCGTGGGGTGCCGGACCGAGGTAGCCCTGGTACGACTCGAAGCTCGGCGTGATGATCGGGCAGCTCTCACCATCGTCGTGGTGACGCGGCATCGGGCTCTGGTCGTTGTGACGCGGCAAGCGATGCAGGCCCGTCGCGAGATCCGTCTGGGGGACCTCGAACGCGTCGAGGACGTTCGCGTCCATCTGCATCGCCGCGAGCGTGGTGGTGATGGCGGCGGGGTACGACTCGACGCGTACCCATTGCCCGCGCTCGTCCGTCGACGGCGTCGAGAACAACGGCGTCACGTCCGCGACCCACACGTCGCCGAGCGCCTCCATGCGCTGAGCATCGGGCACTGCGCGCAGCTTCACGTGCAGCGTCCTCGGCATTTGCGACATGCCACACGTCCACGCCGGCGCGTCGGCCTTGTCGACCCCTGGCACGAGCACGCGCACGCCGATCGCCGCGACTAGCAGCGCACACGCGACGACGATCCACGAGCGAAGCCGAACGCGAAGACCGAGCTTAGCGAACATACGTGACCTCCACGCGAGCCGATTCCACGGCCGGGTTCGCCGCGACCCACGCGAGCGCCGCCTCGAGATCACCCGGCACGACGACGCGCACCTTCACCCGGATCGTTCGAGCGTCCGCTGTCTCGCCGAGAAAAACCATCGGCTCGATCGATTCGATCATTCGATGATCGAGGGCCGGCACGCGAACCTGTCGCATCGTGGTCCAGCTCGTGATCGGTCCATCCCACACCATGCGGAACGTCTTCGCCCAGTCCGATTCGATGTCGACGCCGGTCCATTCGGGCGCTTCGCGCAAGACGACCTGCAGCGTGTCCGTCGAGTGCACGGCCTCCTGGTCGCATCCGCGTCGCGCCCGACGAGGCGGATCGCTCGGCGGCGGCTCGACGACCGGGGTCTCGCGAGCGAGCGCTGGGGTGCCTCGATCCATCGCAGGCGGAACAACATCGACGACAAGCGCGACGAGTGCGATCGCGACGGTCGCGCCGATCGCGGTTGCACGGGCGAGTCGTACCCTCGTTGCGAGCATGGCGAAAGCATCGCGCGTCGGTCGGGGGAGAGCCAGGCGAAATTCGCGCCTCGTCCCGTTGCCCCTCGGGCGAACCGTCGTCAGCACGTGCCTCGAAGCTACAGCTTCGCGAGCTCGGCCTTCGCCGCACCCGCGACGGACGCATCCGGATCGCCGAGCGCGGAGGTGAACCACGCGCGCGCGGACTTCCCATCGCCACGCGCGGCGATCAAGCGGCCCAACATCACAGCTGCGCGACCTCGGCGCGTCGATGTCGGCGCCTGGTTCAGGAACGCGACGAGCGCTGCCTCGGCCTCCTTCACGTCGCCGGCCTTGGTGAGCGCGATCGCCTGGAAGTAGCGAGCGTCCGACGCGAGCGGCTCCGTGCCCGATGCGGCGATCGCGAGCTCGGCGGCCGCGGCCTTGTACTTGCCATCGCGCAACAGCGCCCAGCCGGCCTGGAAGTGCTGCTCCGTCGACGAGGGCGCCGGCGCGATCGAGGGTGCGGGAGCGCTCGTCGTGATCGACGGCCGCGACGTAGGGACTGGGGGCGAGCTCGCCGGGGCCAACGGTAGCGTCGATGCGGGCGTCTCGGCCGCGGTGCTCGCACTCGCGTTCGATGACGTCGGCTCGCGCGTCGGCACGTTGTCGCGGCGCGATGTCGGTCGTGTCGCACTCGACGACGATGCCACCGCACCTGACGATGTCGCCGACGGCGAGGACTGGATGTCGCGCTGTGGCGTAGGTGCGGGCGTCGTGCGCGTGAGCGGTTCGATGTTGGTGGGTGTCGCGGCGATGTCCGCGGCCGCGACGACGGCGGGTGCCGGCGAGAGGTCTGCCGTGATGATCGGTGCGGTCCAGGCCTCGCCCGAGGCGAGCACGATGGTCTGCCCGTCGACGATGATCTTCGCGGTGCCGGCGGAGACGCGTACCGACGTCAGCTTGTCGTTCGCGACGACGACCTCGTACGCACCGCTGCCTTCGACCTCGGCATCACCCGTCTTCGTCCGCACACGATCACCCACACGAATGGCGGGGACGGCGAGGCGCACCGTGCCACCGCGGACACGGACGACCTCGTCGATGCCCGACGGAGTCGGCGCGGACGAGTGCTCGAGCTCCGCGACCGACGACGACTCGATCTGGGCGTAGTGCTGGTGCGCGGGCGTCGACGCGATCGGCGCCGAGGGCGACGACGACGATGCGCTTACGAGCACGAGCGCGACTGCCGCGGCGGCGAGCGCGCCCGCGACGAAGCCCGCTCCGACGAGGACCGCGCGGTTCGAGCGGTGCGGTGGTGCGTCGGAAGCCGCGACGAGCAGCGACGAGCGAACACCTTCGCGGCGCGCGACGTCGGGGCGATCCCACGGCAGCTGCTTGCCGAGCTCGCGGAGTGGATCGATGCCGGTCGTCGGCTCCTCGTGGTCGAGCTTCATGGGGTCCCTCCATCGATCGCGTCACGAAGGGCGCGGCGAGCATCGTGTAGTCGGCGCCAGAGCGTGCCCGCGCGAAGGCCCAGGACCTGCGCGGCTTCGACGCCCGGCAGATCCTCGAGATCGCAGAGGACGTAGGCGACGCGTAGATCGTGTGGCAGCTCGTCGAGAGCGCGAGAGAGGCGCTCGAGCTGCTGCGCGCGGAGCGCAGTCTCGTCGGGGCGATGGCATGGCGACGGTTCGGGGATCGCCGCGTGTGCGTCGCGGCGGCGGCGGGTGGCGCGGAAGTGATGGCGCACCGTGTTCGCGGCGATGCCAAACAGGAACGACTTCACGGAGCCGCGGCCGCTGAACTTGGGCGCGGCGCGCCACGCCTCGAGGAAGGTCGTCTGGACGAGGTCGTCGGTTTCGGCAGGCTCGGCCTGGAGGAGGCGCGAGATCAGGCGATAGATCGCCTCGTGATGGCGATCGAACAGCGCGCCGAGCGCTGCGGAGTCGCCGACACCGCACGACGCGAGGAGCGCCTCGTCGGAGATCTCGGATAGGTTCGCCTTGCGCTCGTCGAGTCTTCGCAGGGGGACGACCTGTCCTCCAGTCGGGGGCGTCGGTGCGGGGCGGCGCATGGCGGTCATGGGATCCCCACACGGATGCCGACACCGAGCTGATAGCCGCGTTCGGGCTCCGGCGGCATCGCGATGGAATCCATCATCGTGTTCGGGTCCTCGAACACGACGCGCGGCGCGAAGAGCGTCAGCGTGTACGACGCGACCGCGTCGAGCCACACGTGCCGCACGATCGGAAACGAGAGGCGCATCGCGAGCGCGACGCGCGGGAGGTACGTGCTCTTGTCGTAGCCGTCGCCGACGTAGAGCTCGTTGGTCGGGGTCCCCTCCGCGTCGATGCACGCGGTGCCGCCGCCGGTGACGGGATCGTCGGGGTTCATCATGCACGTCGGATCCATCGGATCGCTGCAGCCGGGGCTCGGCATCGGCGGCTGCACGCCTGCGGTACATGCTTCGACGCGCTGGGTGCGCATGCGACCGACGCCGATACCGATCTCCGGTGCGATCGACACCTGTCCCGCCGTGAGCGGAATCGACGCGGTCGCAAGCGCGACGATATCCGAGCGATCCGCGGTCGACGAGAGATACGCGAGATCGTCCTGGAAGCCGGCACGGATGCGCCCACCGAGACACGTGGGGCCGATACGCATGCAGCCCGCGATGTCGAAGCCGTTCCACTCGGTGTCGTCGTCGGTCCACGAGCGCTCGACAACGAACGAGAGCCCGACGCGCTCGAAGAGCGATGGCGATGGCGCCGGCACGACCTCTGGCGCCCCCGACGCGCTCGCGGACATCGGCGTGCTCTGCATCGCGGTATGCGTCGACGGTGCGGCCAGCGGCAGCGCTGCGATCGCCCACGAGGAGACCTCGATCTCGTCGCGCAACCACGAATCGATCCACGCGGCCGCGACCCTGGCATCGCCGACGACGCGGCCCTCGCTGCGGCGCGAGGAGTTGTGTACAGCGACGGCGAGGCCCTCCCCTTCGAGTGCGACCATCGCATTCACCGAGCACGATCGCGACGCGGGTTCGATCGAACCGAGTACGACGCCGAGCGCCTTCAGCTCGACCGCGACACGTGCGATCGCGTCGCGATCACCCGCGAGCTCCACCCGCGGCGCGCACGGCTCCGCGATTGCCGTCGGTGACAGCAACGCGAGAAGCGCGAGCGCCGCGGAGAGGCGAGTCACAGTCCGATCGGCTCCCCAGGCTCGGGCATCGGATCGTCGTTCGACGGAGAGCCGGTGACCGGATCGTCCATCGTCGGCTCGTCGTCAGTGCACCCGAAGTCACCGGGCGGGTTCTCGGGCGTCATGCCGCCGGGACCACCGGGTTCGCACATGTTCCCCATTTCATCACACTCGGGCGGCATCGGCGTGGGCCAACAGTTGGGGTCCTCCATCGCACAGCCGCACGCGGCCGGATCGTTCTCGCACGGGTTGGTGCACGTCGTCGGATCCATCGGATCGAGGCACGGCTCCGGGGGAGGAGGCGGACACTCGTAGATGTCGGCGCCCGGCGAGCTCGTGTTCGGCTCCATGCCCGTCCCAGGGTAGTCGCACCATGGATCGGGGCAGTCCCCGCCCGCGTCGCAGAAGCAGTACGGATCCATCGGATCGCTGCATCCCGGCGGTGGCGGGAGGCCACACGTCGGATCCATCGGGTTCGAGCACGGCGTGCAGTTCGGAGACGTCGGGTCCAGGCACGGTTCGTTGCAGGTTGGATCACCGACCGCGCAGGGCTTCGGCCATGGGCAGTTCGGATCCATCGGATCGGCGCACGGCGGCTCCGTCGGGCAGTCCGGATCGTTCGGCCCGCACATCGTGCCGCCACAGTTCGGATCGCTCGGATCCATACACGGCCACGGGTCCGGTGGCTGGCAGTTCGGGTCCATCGGATCTTCGCAGCCGGGCCACGGCGGCGTGCAGTACATGTCGGTCATCGGATCGCAGTCGGGGCTTCCACCACCCGTGCCGGGGTCACCCGGCACGGAGCCGCCGCCGATGCCGCCCATGTCGTACGGGTCCGTCGGCTGGCACACGCGGAACGAGAGATCCGCCAGCGCACCGCCCGTCTTCGAGAACACGTGGCGCACGCCGCTGGTCGTGAGGACCTCGAGGCGATAACGCACGCCGTCGGCGGGCAGGGTGAGCGTGAACGAGCCGTCGCTGCGCACTTGCGTCGCGGTGACGACCTGACTCCCGGATACGGCGCGAACGGCGAGCGCGCCACTCGTGCTGACCTTGCCCGTGAGCACTTGCTCGTCGGGACTCGATGAACAGCCTGTGCCTAGCACCAGGGCCAACAGGAAAGCTCGGCTCGCAATACGCGTCATGGATTCTCCTCGCCCTCCTAGTGCCCGACACTCGCAGACCCTTCGCCGATTTATCCCCTCGAAGATCTGAGGGTTGGAGGTAGGGCCGCACCCACCCGCGTCACCGCCTGCCAGGAGCGGTTTCGTGGAGACCGAAGCAACCGCGAACGCGTTGAATGGTCCCCGGGGGTGACATGCGAACCATCGGAAGAGTCCTCGTAGCGACCGCGACGCTCGCCGCGACCGCGATCACGGCCGACGCATTCTGCGGCTTCTATGTCGCGGGATCGGGCGAGAAGCTGTTCAACGACGCGACGCAGGTCGTCCTCATGCGCGAGGGCACGCGCACGGTGTTGTCGATGCAAAACGACTACCGCGGACCGCTCGAAGACTTCGCGATGGTCGTCCCGGTGCCGGTCGTGCTCCAGGCGACCGACGTGAAGGTGATCGACAAGGCGGTGTTCCATCGCCTCGACGTGCTCGGCTCGCCGCGGCTCGTCGAGTATTGGGAGCAGGACCCATGTCCACCGCCACCGCCCGATCCGCGCTACCGCCTGCGCCACCGCCGGGAGGTGGCGCGAAGCTCGATGAAGTCGCTCGACACGTCGAGTTTGAGTGCTGGCGGTGGTGGTGGCGGTGGCTATTACGATGCCATCCCGTACAAGGAGCCAAAGGCGGTGCCGCCGGTGCTGTCGTCGTTCAGCGTGTATCCACCGTCGATCACCGCCGGAGTCGCGCAGAAGGTGACGTGGAGCTTCGGCTTCGCGAACGCACCGTATCCGTCGCCGACGTGCACCGTCGATCACGGCGTCGGCGCCGTCTACAACGGCAACCCGTCGTCGATCACCTTGAACGAGAGCACGACGTTCGAGATCACGTGCGCGAACTCCGCGGGCAAGTCGAAGAAGACGGCGCGCGTGAACGTCGTCAAGGTCGAGGCGAAGTTCGACGTCGCCGAGTACCAGATCGTGATCCTGTCGGCGAAGGAGGCAACGGGCCTCAAGGACTGGCTCAAGCTCAACGGGTACAAGATCCCCAACGACGCGCAGGCGCTGCTCCGGCCGTACATCGAGTCGGGCTCGAAGTTCTTCGTCGCGAAGGTCGATCCGAAGAAGGTCCACATGGTCGACGGACGCGCGGCGCTCTCGCCGCTGCAGTTCCACTACGACAGCGAGGAGTTCTCGCTGCCGATCCGCCTCGGCCTCGCGAACTCGTCGGGCAAGCAGGACCTCATCGTCAACATCATCTCGTCCGACCGCCGCTACGAGGTCTCGAACTACAAGAACGTGTTCATCCCGACGAACTTCGACGTCAAGCGCGCGGTGAAGACTCGCTTCGCCGAGTTCTACACGGCGCTGTTCGACAGGACGATCGAGGCGAACCCGCGCTCGGTGGTGACCGAATACGCGTGGACGGCGACGCCGACCTTCAAGTGCGACCCGTGTCCCGACACGGACATCACGCTGCCCGAGCTCGCGATGCTTGGCGCCGACAAGATCGGCGGCAAGCTCCAGCAGGGGCACTTCGTCCTCACGCGGTTGCACGCGCGTTACGGCAAGGACGACATGAAGGACGACCTGCGATTCCGCGAGGCGAAGCCGGTGACCGGCGGCAGGGAACATTGGAGCAAGACCGGCATCGAATACGGCGCGACGCCGTCGACGGAGAACTACTTCCAGGCCCGCTACGCGATCCGCTACTGGTGGACCGGCGCGATGAAGTGCAAGAACCCGCGCCGCGGCGTGTGGGGTGGGCCGCCCGACGGCGCGTACCACGCGACCCTCGCCGCAGGGCGCACGGCGTTCGCGCCACGGGGCAAGATCGAGCTCGCGTCGCTGATCGGCCGGGATCTGTGGGAGATCGGCTACAAGAAGGCGACGCCGAAGCCCGCCGCGTCGACACCCGCCCCCGGCACGAAGACCATGGGACTGTTCTTCGGCGGCGGCGCAGGGAGCGCACTCCTCGTGATCGGGCTCGCGATCTTCCTCGGCAGGCGCCGCAAGCCACGGGACAGGTAGCGGGTCCGAGAATCTCGCTAACCGCTCGCGAGAAGTGGTCGACCCGTCTCCTTAGAGACGAACCATGACCACGGCACCGATTCCCAAGGCATACGTAGTTCGCAGCGGATCCGATCCCGCGGCGCACACGCTGCTTGCCGGTGCACGGACCGCGCTCGCCGTCGTGTTCGGACTCTGGCCGCTCAGCGCCACGATGCTCGCGGTGGCCGCGATGCTGTTTTCGCACTGAGCCTCGCCGACCTCGTTACCGCGCTCGTTTGGGCGGTGCGCACTACTCGGCGACGAGCGCGAGCGCGAGCTGCGCCATGTCCCCGAAGCCGGTCTGGCGCTCGTCGACGGTCGTCTGCTCGCCCGTGACGAGGTTGTCGCTCACCGTCAGGATCGACAGCGCCTTCGCCCGTCGTCGCGCCGCGAGCGTGTACACCGCCGCGGTCTCCATCTCCGCCGCAAGCACGCCGTGCTCTGCCCACGGATTCCACCACGTCGTGATCGCGCTCTCGTCGGGATAGAAGCGATCGCTCGTCAGCACACTGCCGACATGGACGGGCTTGCCCCATTCCGTCGCGAGCGCGTGCGCGCGGCGCAATAGCTCGAAGTTCGCCGTCGCCGCGAACGACGCCCCGCCGAACGTCGGCTGGAACATCGCCGAGTTCGTCGACGCGGCCTGAGCGAGCACCAGGTCGCGCGTCGGTACATCGGCGCGGATCGACCCGCAGGTGCCGATGCGCACCAGCACGCGCACGCCGTACTGAGCGAGCAGCTCGTGGACATAGATCGCCGCCGACGGCATACCCATCCCCGTGCTCTGAACGGACACGCGCGTCCCCTTGTACGTGCCCGTGAAGCCAAGCGCGTTGCGCACGCGGTTGTGACAGATAGCGTCGTCGAGAAACTTCTCGGCGATGAACTGTGCGCGCAGCGGATCGCCGGGCAACAGGACGATCGGCGCGATGTCGCCCGGCCGTGCTTCGAGGTGAACGGACATGGTCCTGCAGCGTACCGCGCCTCGATGCGAGGTGTAGCATTCACCCGCGCTCCCGATTCTTCGCCGCGCGGTGCAATGGGCCTTTGCGATCAGCGCCGGCCGTGCTCGACGAGCTGCGCGCGAATGTGCGCGTGCACCATCTGCGTCAGCGTGGCTTGCACCTTGTCGTCGATGTCGCGCGACGGCTGCTTGCCCGCCGAGCCCGTGAGCGCGTACTTGCCGATCGCGTAGCCATACGCCGCTGCCACCGCCGTCATCATCGTGAGCTCGACTTTCTCGACGACCTCGCGCGGCGGATCGGGTACGAGTGCCGACGCGACCTGCGCCGCGACCAGCTGGATGCCGTTCGCCGACAGGCCGAATGCGTGCGCGGCGCTCGGGCGCTCGCTCGCCAGCAACCACCGCACGAGCCGCATGTGCACCGCGTCCTCGAGCGCGTGGAACAAGAGCGCGATCAGCCGCTCCGGGTTCGCGAGCATCTGCGTGTCGCGCAGCTGCCCGCGGATGCTCTCGCGCAGCGCGTGCATGCGCCGCTCGAGCGTGGCCTCGATCAGCCCCGCGTACGTGCCGAAGTAGTGCGTGATGAGCGCGTGGCTCGTGCCCGCCTCGCGTGCGATCTCCTTGAGGCCGACCTGGTCGGGCTGGAACTCGCCGAACACGCGCTCGGCGGCATCGAGGAGCTCCTGCTTCGCGACCTCGGGCGTCCGCCGCCGCCGCACCTGGAGTCGGCGAACCCATTTACGCCCACGCTCGACCTCTCCGCTCCGTTCGGGAGTCCCTCGTCGTATCGAGCGCTTGCCTCGCATCGAACCGAGGATACATCGACTCCTTGTTTTCACATTGACAATAACTGCGTCGCACCTATTATCAAGATGACAATAGGCACCCTAAAGGAGCCTCGATCATGCAAACGACAGATTCCATGCCCTCCATGCCCTCCATGCACTCCATGCACTCCATGCCCTCCTCGACCACACACGACGATGTCGATGCGGCCGACCTCCCCACCCTGATTCGCTGGCGCCGCGCCCTCGAGGCGCTCCGCACCGTGATGGCCGACCCCGATCGCACCGACCAGGTGCTCGTGTTCTCGACCTACGCGAACGCCGGCACCATGCACCGCCGCCTCCATCGCTTCTACGACGATCCGCGCGGCCGCCGCCTCTTCGACGAGCGCTACACCATCGACTCGAAGACGGTGAACCTCGACGAGCTCCTCGCGCTCCCCGCCGACACGCTCGGCCACGCCTACGCCACGTTCCTCCGCTCGCGCGGCCTCACGCCCGAGATCTTCGACGGCGCGCCCGAGCACGTGAGTGATCCGAAGGCCGCCTACGTCATCCAGCGCATGCGCCAGACGCACGATTTGTGGCACGTGGTCACCGGCCACGAGACCGATCCATCCGGCGAGATCGCGCTGCAAGCGTTCACGTTCGGCCAGATCCGCGCGCCGAGTACGCTCGTCCTCAGCGCGGCGGGTACGCTCAACTTCCGCCGCTTGCGGCCCGGCCTCGGCCGCGCGGTCCTTACGGCGTTCAAGGCCGGACACGCGGCGAACCCGTTCGTGATCTTCCCGTGGGAAGACCATTGGGCGACGCCGCTGGCCGAGGTCCAACGCCTCTTGAACGTGACCCCCCTGCCCGGCTCGTTCGCCGCGCCGGCCGCCCGCGCCGCGGCCTGAAGATTTCGCGATTTTTTTCGCAACCGCGCATCGGGCCGGCAGAGAAGCCCGCCCATGTTCCGATCCGACCTAGACGCCGCCCTCCAGCGCGCCGACGCACTCCAGCGAGAGCTCGACGAGTCGCGCGCGCATATCGAAGCGCTACAACGCGAGCTGGCGAACGCGCATGCACGCCTTGCTGGAATCGAGAGCGCCGATGCGCTCCAACGCCAACTCCACCAGCTCGCCGATCAGCTCGCCAGTACGCAGCATCTACTCGCAGCATCGGAGAACGAACGGCGGCGACTGGAGGCGCTCGTTCCGTCGCCTCGCATCAAGCGCGAGTACGCGAACATCGGGACACGCGCCCCGACAAACCTATGGGCCGTGGGTCTGGCGCTCACGGTCCTGATCGTGATCGTCGCAACCTTCATGCATTGAATCGCGCGACGACGACCATGTATCGGGACGACACCGAAGCTGCCCACCATCGCGCCGACGCACTCCAGCGCGAGCTGGATCGATCGCAAAAAGAGCTTGCGGACGCTCTCCGCCGGCTCGCGATCGCAGGGTCGCATCGGTGCGACGAACCCTCACAGGACAAGGCACCGGGAGATCGCGCCATCCGGCGCTTCATCGCGATCACGTTGACCGCGATCGCATCGAACGCGGCGATTCTCGACGGTGAATCTTCACCGCCAACTGCTGCGTGTAGGTGTGGCGCAAACGACGCGCGCTTCAGCGCGGGCAGGTGCGATGTGCGCTCGCGTTCGAGCGGTACTCCGCCGAGTCGGCCACGGTGCAGTTCGCGCGGATGTGGGCACGCAGCGATTCGAACTCGGCGTACGTGAGCGCCATCGGATCGAACACGAGCGGGATCGTTGCCGCCGATCCGATCGTGGCGCGCAGCGACGCGAGCTTGTTCTCGGCGCGAGCGGTGTCCCAGATCTTGGTGAAGTTCGCCTCGAACTTGTCGACGAGCGCGCTGAACTGCGGGCCCGTGAGGTGGAGCGCGTTCTCGAACGTCGATTGCTCGGCGTTCATCGACAGGTTGTACGAACCGCTGATCAGCTCCTTGCCGTCGACGATCATGTACTTCGAGTGCATCTGCGCCGCGTAGGAAGCGTTCCAGCGGTACGCGAACGACTTGAACCGGACGTCGATGTTCGCGTTGACGAGCGCGCGAGAGAACAGGAAGTCGTTCGCGAGGCAGTCTCGCTGCTGGGCCGGCGTCGTCGCGCGTGCCTGGCAGTCGGCGACCTCCGCGACCTGCGCGCTGTGACCCGACGCGGAGATGAACTCCTGCTGGTCCAGGTAGACCTTGATGTCAAAGTTCGGGCTCGCCTGCTTCTTCGCGATCAGCGCCTCGGCGACCGGACGCAGCCGCAGGTGGCCGGACGCGAGATAGATCGAGCGCTGCGCGCCCTGGATCGCCGCGACCCACTTGTCCGACACGACCATGGAGCTCTTGTCCACGCTCCACGTCGTGCCATCGGCGCCGGTCGGCTTGAAGTTCGGCGACGTGAATAGGGCGGCCAGGCCCGGCTCGTCGGGGACCTGCGCCGGCGTGATGTTCGCCGTCGACTGTCCCTGCGCTTGCGCGGGCCCGACGAAGTCGCGCGAACCTTTCCACAGAATGTCGAACTCGCGCTGGTACGAGGCCGCGAGGAACGGGCTGTTCTCGATGAACGTCGTTGCCTCGTCGTAGACGGTCGCACCCGTGTTGGACCAGTTCGCGCTGCCGGTGGCGAGCTTCGCCGTCGCTGCGCGGCTCGCGTCGTCACGCGGACCGTCGACGATCACGAACTTGTGGTGGTTGATCTTGTTGACGTAACGAACGTCGATGCCGGCCGCCTCGATCTTGCCGGACTTCGATGCCGCGCGCGCCGCCGCGTCGACGATCTTGCGGTCGTCGTTCGCCGTCTCGAACAGGAAGCGGATCTTCACGCCACGCTGCTTGGCCGCGGCGAGCGCCGCCGCGATGTTCGCGTCGGAGTAGCTGTAGACGGCGATGTCGACGGAGTACTGTGCGCCCGAGATCAACTGCGCGATGCGCGCGTTGTGCGACTCGGCCGCCGGCTGCGGCGAGAACACGACGTCGATCTTCGCGCCGCTCGCGACGAGGCCACGAGCGCGCGCTGCTTCGAGGAGCGCGTTTAGCGTCGAGGGGCCGACGTACGGGATCGCGTCGAGCTCGGCGAGTGTGTCGAACTTGTTGTCGTCCGCGGTGTTCACCGATCCGTCGGGACCCCGGCGATGGTTCGCGATGTTGGTCGCGACGCGCGTCGTGATGCCGGCCTCGGCCTTGAGCTTCGCGGCCGTCATCGATGCGTCGTTGACCAACGCTAGGACGCCGATCGCCTCGGGCGAGCCCTCGTCGATCCCGCCGTCGGCCTTGCCGCTCGGGAACCCGTCGTTCGCCCCATCTTCGACCTCCGTGTCCGTGCACGCAGAGATCGCGACCAGAGACGCGAACGAGAGGAGTCCGACGAACAGGGCATTCCGACGCATTGCCCGTCATCGAGCAAGCTTCGCGCCGCGTTATCTCGCGAGATCGTCACCGAGTAGCGCTACGATCTCGAGTAGTTACCCCCGTCCCGCCCTCGGACAGATGGCTCGTCGAGTGTCCGGCCAATCGAGGATCAGGCGTGTCCGGTGGCCGGGCGCACTCGCCCCGACGCTCGGGTCGGCTCGCGAATTGGCTGCCGTGAAGCTCGTACGTCGTGCGCGATGCGCGAAGCTTTTACGTAGATGGCGCGCGTCGCGATCACAGGTGCGAGTGGCTTGCTCGGCGGCAACCTCGCAGCCGAGCTACTCACGGCGGGACACGAGGTCACCGCGATCCGGCGTGGCGGAACGAAGGTGAAGCACCTCGACGATCTCGCGATCGATTGGCGCGAGGCAGACCTCGGCGATGTCGGTGCGATGACCCGCGCGTTCGAAGGATCGGTCGCCGTGTTTCACTGCGCAGCTGCGGTCGGTGTGATGAAGAAGGTCATGCCGGAGATGACGGCCGCAAACGTCACCGGCACCGCGAACGTCATCGATGCGGTTGCCGCCGCGAAGGTCGCGCGGCTCGTCCACACGTCCTCGGTCGTCACCGTCGGCGTCTCGCCGAGTGGTGTTCCCGTCGACGAGACCGCGACATGGAACTTCGAGGCGGAGGGATTCCTCGACGCGTATTCGATCACGAAGCGCGAGGCCGAAGATCTCGTCACGCAAGCGCGTGATCGCATCGACGCCGTGATCGTGAACCCGGGCTACATGTTCGGTCCGCGCGACGCGCGCCCGAGCTCGGGCAAGCTCATCCTCGACATCGTGCGCGGGCGCGTCCCCGGCACGACGCCCGGCTACAACAACTTCGTCGATGTTCGCGATGTCGCGCGCGGAATGATCGGCGCGTGGAAAAAGGGGCGGCGCAACGAGCGCTACCTGCTCGTCGGTCACGACATGACGTACGCGCATCTGTTCGCGACGATCGCGAAGGTCGCCAACGTCAAGGCGCCGGCGTTCTCGATCCCGAAACCGCTCGCGTGGGTGATCGGAAAGTTCGGTGACCTCTCCGAGCTCGCGGGTGTGGATCCGCTCGTAAACTCGACTCAGATTCGCTACGCGTTCACCGACAAGTTCCGCTTCAAGAGCGACAAGGCAGCGAACGAGCTCGGCTACACGGTGGGTCCGATCGAGGCGGCGATCGTGGATGCGCTCGCCTGGTTCCGCGCACACGAGATGCTTACGGGATGAACCAGCTGCATCGAATCTCGCTCGTGTAGGCGTCCATCGCCGAGGTCTGGGAGTTCGCGGTGCGACACCCCATGGGGACGACTGACCCGAGCGCCAAGTCGTGCAACCACCGTGGGTTGGCCGACGTTCGAGGTAGTGGTGTGCGGTACGCGTACTGCAATCTCTCGCGGCGTGGGAACTCCTGCACGCCGTCGTTCAGCCTCCGAGCTCCAGCCCGAGGCTGGGGACTGTGTAGGGCCCTACCAGATCGTCCGGCGCGTGGCACCAAACTGCTACGACGCCGAGGCGATCTCATCGGGTACGCCGGTTCGCATCGAGCTCGCGAGCGAAGCGGACAGCGCACTGATCGACATCCGCTTCACGCGCGCACAGTTGCTGCTCGTGCACGTCGATCATCCGCACGTCGCGAAGATCATCGATCACGGAGTACTATCGAACGGGCGTCCCTGGGTCGTGTCCGAGCGGCCGCCTGGCACGGCGCTGTCAGACGTACTCGCGCAGCGGCGCCTCGAAGCGCGTGAGACCACCGCGCTGATCTATTCGGTCGCGCAGGTCCTCGCGTTCGCGCACCACCGGCAAGTGGTACACGGCTCGCTACGCCCGCATCACCTGACGCTGTCGCGCGGCGCGAAGGTGTCCATCTCCGGATGGGCCTGGCTGCGCACGCCGGGCCTCCCGGCGTTCGGCGATCCCGCGAACACGAGCGTGTACAACTCGCCCGAGCACGACGGCCAGAGCCCGATCGACGGCCGCGCCGACGTGTATGCGCTCGGCGCGATCGCGTATCGCGCCCTCACGGGCGTGTTTCCCGATGTCTCGCGCGATCTTCTCGATGGCAACGACCCGCTCGGCCGCGCGATCGAGAACATGCTGTCGCTCGACGCGCGTGATCGCAACAGCGCCGCCGCGATCGTCGCGGACCTGCACATCCAGCGTCAGACGGATCGCGCAGCCCGCTCGTCGAAGAGCGAGATCGAACCATCGAGCCGCGCTTCGTCCCCATCGGTCGCAGCAGTGCGCAGTCGTCGCGCATCCTCGGCGCCGATCGCACTCGAGGACGACGACCTCGAGGACGACAAGGTGCGCCCGAGCCATCGCGCGTCCGAGTCGATGATCGTGGAAGCACGCTCCACGCCCTCGGCGGCGATCGCGCTCGACGCAAACCGCGCGCCTGCCGAGTCTCCGGATCTCGCCGAGCGCCTCGCCCTTGCCGAGAAGGAGATCGAGGAGCTACGCGCCGCTGCGAAACGCGAATCGTCCGAAAACGTTCGCGCGAAGCGCCCATCGTCGGACGATCTACACCGCACATCGTCCGCGGATCTGCAGCGACCGAGTGCATCACGCACGATCGAGATCGTGTCCGTGCTCGGCGATCCATGGCAGCCAACACCGGTGCCCGAGCTCGACGCCCGCACCACGAATCGCATGCCGTCGCCACGGCCCGAGCAGCTCGAGCCGGTCGAGCAAGTCGATACGGAGCTCGCGATCGGCTCGATCGATCGCGACATCGATCAACCGACGGACTTGTCGCCGCCGCTCGAGATCTCGTCGCACGATCCGATCACCGATCTCGAGGACCGCTGCACGAGCCCGATGGACGCGAGCACGCCGGACCCCACCGACCGCTACTTGGTCTGACGCGTCGAGCGCTCCTCGAGGTAGCCCTTGCCGCGTGTCATCAGTTGGCGGAACGCTTCGAGGTCGTTCGCGCGCACGACCGAGCGAATGCGCTCGACGGCATAGAGCAGCGCCGCGAGCGACTCGGTGCCGTAGTCGTTCAACGTCTGGATCTCGAAGTAGAGGTCGGGGTTCTCGGCGGCGACCTTCGCGGCCACGCCGAGCTGAGCGTCGAACGTCGTCGACGATAACGTCGCGAGCTTCGGCGCAGCCTCGCCGCTCTCCGCGAGCGCCGTGAAGAACGCGATGTTCACCGCGTGCGAGAGGCCGAGCACGTACGCGATCAGGCGATCGTGGGACTCGAGATCCATCTCGACGAGCGTGGCCATCGTCGGCTCGAACAGAGCCCGCGCTGCGGCCGTGGCGGCGGGCACACCGACGTCGACGAAGATCACGTGGCGGCCGCTGAGCAACTCCGTGTCGGGGCCGAACATCGGATGCACGCTCGTCACGTTGGCACCGGCGGCGCGCAGGCGCTGCAGCGACGCGCGCAGCGGCGATTTGAGCGAGCCGACATCGAACACGATGCCGATCGGTGGCCGTGCCGCCATCGCGTCGAGGATCTGCGCCGTCGCGGGCATCGGCGCGGCGATCACGATCAGCTCGTGATCGAGCGCGCCACTCTCGGACAGATTGCGCCAATCGCGATGCAGCGGGATCCCCGCGGGAGCCTCGCCGACCGGATCAGCGATCTCGACGGAGAACCCCTGCGCGCCGAGATACCGCACGAACCAGCGCCCCATGTGACCGCAACCGCCGATGACCAGCACGCGACGCCCGGAGCCACTGCCGCCGGACTCGACCGTATCCTTCTCCTGCACGGTGAGCGATCCGCGGATCAGCGCGAGGATCAGCTCCTCGCCGAGCTGCGGGGAGAGGCCGTGCTGGACCGCCGCCGCGCGCGCTCGCTCGACGACATCGCGTTCCTGGCGGTAGTCGCGCGTCGGGATGCCGGCATCGCGCTTTGTCTGGCCGATCTTCTGGGCGACGGCCTGACGCCGCGCCACGGCGGCGAGAATCTCGCGATCGATCTGGCCGAGCTCGGTGCGAAGCGCATCGAGCCTGCTGCGGGCGTCCTCGGACATCTTGCGATGGTACGTCAGACGACCGCGCCTTTCGGAACGGGCGCCCTCACGCCCCTCGCATTTCCGCGGTGTGTTGCGTCGGGCGCGTCAGGCGGGCTTGCGCGCGACGACGACCTTCGCGACCAGTTGCGCTTCCGTGCTCTCCACCGTGAAGCCGACCTCGGCGAACATCGAGGCGAGGTCGTCCGCCAGATAGTCCTCGTAGAACGGCTCGTGGAAGTCGCGCGGGAACTCGCGAAGTGCGGTCTCGATCTCGGAGCTCTCGGAGATCTGCGCGGAGTCCTCGACGACGAGGAGGCCACCGGGCCGGAGCACGCGCGCGAGCTCGTGCGCCACCTTGCGCCGCGTGTTTCGCGGTAGCTCGTGGAACAGGTACACGTTCGTGATGATGTCGAATGCGCCGTCGGCGAACGGCAGCGACTCCGCGTTCTCGACGGAGATCGCGCATTCACCGACGTGTGCGAGTCGCTTTCGCGCCGTGCGGACGTAGTTCGGCGACAGGTCCACGCCGTACAGCCGCAGCGCCGGATGTGCGCTCGCGAGCTGGTGCAACGTGCGGCCGGTTCCGCACGCGACATCGAGCACGCGCAGCTTCTCGGCACCACCTGCGGCACGCACGAAGCGCGTCACCGGCGGCAGGATCTGCCGGCGCATGACGTCTGCGGTGCCGCGGAACAACAGCTCCACGCCGAGCTCGTAGACCTCGGCCGAGTAGTCGCTGAAGTAGCCGTCGGTCTGCCAGTGAAAGTTGCGCCGGTAGTACGCGGGGAACCGGTCCTTGTCGACGGACGGGATATCCTTGTAGTCCTTCGCGCGCATCCGCCGCACGACGTTCGGCGTGTCGCGTACGAGACCCGGCAGCGCCCGCAGGTACCGGCGCACCGGGATGTCGAACAAGAGCTCCCGCGGATACAACCCGTCGGCGACGTTCGCGAGATCGCGCTCGTGCAGCGCTTGGAGGCGCCGGCGAAGCACGCGAATCTCGTCGCGCGACACCGACGGCCTGGGTGTGCGCGTGACCAGCCGCGCGGCTTCCTGCACCACCGTGGCATTGATCAGGAACGAGAGGTGTTGCGACGCGTAGGCGAGCCGGTCGAACGTACGGAGCATCAGTGTCTTCTCCTCCGGCGGAGAAGGATGCCACCCACGAGCAGTCCGGACAACAACCCCGTCGGGGCGCCCGCGGCGTTGTTGTCGCAACAGCCGGGCTTGTTGCCCGTCGGCCCGTCGGTGCCGAGGCACGCTTTGACCTCACCATCGAGGACCGCGGGGCAGCATGTCGGATCGGCCAAAATGCCGAACATGGTGCGTAGCGTGCACCACTGCGAGATCTTCGTCATCGGATCGTGAAGCACGCACGCATCCTGCTGGAGCGTGCCCGCCGCACACTCGAGCGGCCCCTCGATCTCCTGGTAGCGCAGCACGCTGGTCCACGTCACGAGGTCGGTGGACTTCATGATGCCTGCGTCGTCGCTCGTCGTGCCGGGTGAGCCGAAGTTCTGCGTGCACGCCCACAGCTCGCCCGCCGAGTTCTCGACGAGGCAGTTCGCGTGCGGAGATCCCGCGAGGTCTTGCCACGTGACAGGACCGGTCCCCGGGTTTCGCGCGACACTCATCCCGTACGGCTTGGTGCCGATCACGTAATCGCCGTTCGCGCGGACCGCGAATGCGATCTCCGCATCTTTCTCGGCGATCTTGGCCCACGTCTGACCGCCGTCGATCGAGCGGAAGATGCCGTCACCGATCGCTCCCTCGACCAAGAAGGTTATGCGCGCGAACACGATGTCAGGGTTCGTCTTCGACACGGCGACGACATCGATCGTCGAGTTGTCGGTCGGCGTGAGCCCCGTCGTCCCCATCGGCGTGTAGCTCGTTCCACCGTTGTCGCTGCGGAACAATAGGAACTGGCGTCCGTTGCCGACGAGCCGGTAGCCGGTGATGTACACGCGCTGACCATCCGAGGGCGCGATGGTGATCGAGCTCCACCAGTCGTTGACCTGCCCGATCGACGCGCTGATCGGGAACGTCATGCCGTCGTCGTTACTCTTGTAGATCTTCGCGTCGCCCGGATCACCCGTCGTCGGGTTCGCGGGCTGCGCGAGCGCGAAGAACAGCGCACCGTCGGATCCCTGCGTGAGCGTGGACACGAACACGCCCATCCCGAACGTACTCGGTTCGAAGTTGCACGAGTCGCGACGCACGAGCGCGCCGTCGAACGTCGTCGCGAAGATCGCGCCCGTCGACGTGTACGCGTAGTACGGATCGTACATGCCGCCGTAGCGGATCGCGGCTTCGCACATCCAGTGCCACGTCTGACCGCCGTCGTTGGACTCGACCATGCCGAACGTCATGCCGGCGGCGATCTTCGTCGCGTCACCTTGCTTGAAGTTGATCGTCGACGTTCCCGCCGGACGACCGTTCGCGAGCGCAGGTGCTGCAGCCGCACCGACGAGCAAGGCTCCGACAACGAACCTCATCCACATCCGCCGAGCGTATCCCCCCGTGCGCTCGCGCCCAAGCGAGAACCTCGTGGTCGATCTCACGTCCGCTGACCCCCACCGTGCGGGCCCGCGTACCCCCGGGCGAAACGGGGCATCAGCCGAGCCCGATCTCGCGCAAGCGCTGCTCCAGGTACTCGCCCGCCGTCAGGCTCGGATAGCGCGCGGTCCCGCCCGTCCGCGCGACACAGCTCGGAAGCGGCGTCAGGTCGACGTCGGTGCGCGCGTGGACGAAGCACGGGATCGAGAATCGCTCGTTCGACGAGTCGCCCGGGTTGACCACGCGATGGGTCGTGCTCTTGTACAGACCGTTCGTCACGTTCTGCAGCATGTCTCCCGCATCGACGACGATCGTATCGAACCCCGTGTGCACCGGCATCCACGTACCGTCGTGTCGCTTGAGCTCGAGCCCCTCTGACGTTGCACCCGAGAGCAGCGTGATGAGGTTGATGTCCTCGTGCGCCGCGGATCGTACGGCGCCGGCCGGCACGCCCGTGCTGATCGGCGGATAGTAGAGAACGCGCACGATCGTGTCACTGTCCCGCGTCATGTCGCGAAAGCGCGTGCTCGGCTCGCCGATGAACGCCGCGGCCGCCTCGAGCAGCACACCGCCGAGCGCGTCGAGGTGACGATACAGCTCGACCAGCGCGGTCCCGAACCCAGTGATTTCTGTCGGCCAGAAGTTCGGACCGAACATCGCGTGGACGGGATGATCGTCGGGGACATCGGGCCGACCGACCTGCCAGAACTCCTTGAGGTCGGGCGCCGTCGAGTCCTTCGCGTGCTCGCGACCGAAGCCCGTGAACCCGCGTTGTCCCTTCTTCGCCGGATCGTGATAGCGAGCCTTCGCCTCCGCGGGGAGATGAAAGAACGCCTTCGCGACTTCGTAGACTTGGTGGGTCAGCTCGTCGGGGACTCCGTGGTTCTTGACGGCGAAGAAACCGGTGTCCACGAGCCCTTCTCCGACGGTGCGGATGAACGTTTGCCGCGCGTCGCCACCCTCGGTCCAGGCTCGGTAGTCGACGACGGGGATGTTCTGTACGGCCATCGACGCCAGTATATGCCCGCCCTACGGGGATCCGCGATCGCACGCTCCTTCTGCGGGCGGGTCAGCTGCTTGAACGCGTATTCGGCGCGGAGCGCATTCCCGTGTGTTCGGCACCGCCGGACGAGCAGCACCTCGAGCGGACCGCGCCCTCGCGTATAGCGCGCGCCTTTGCCCGCGTCGTGCTCCGCGATCCGCGCCTCGACGTCGCGCGCGACACCGCAGTAGAGCGAGTCGTCGCTGCAACGGGCGACGTACACGTACCAGGTCACGGTTCTTAGTATCGCCGAATCGAGCGGTGTACGCTCGGTCCGCGGGGACGGCCTCCCGACGAGACGACTCAGCCGGCCTTGTGCTCGATCTCCGGCGGGGTCGCGAAGAAGCGGTTGCGCTTGGGGTCGTTGAACCGCTGGTAGTCGATCAGCCACGGCGTCACCTGCGCGGTGCCGTTCTCGAGGCGGATCGTCGCCGCCATCGGCGTCACCGAGCGGTAGCTGGAGTCCTCGGGGAGATCGTCGTTGTCGGCGCCGCCCGCCGAGAACAGCGTGATGAGCGAGGTCTGGTCGGAGTACATCGGGCGGAAGCCGGAGTCGACCTTCTCGTGACCACGCACGAGCATCGAGCAGCCGAGCTTCTGCATGAACGCCTCGAACTGGTGCTTGCCGAACGGAAAGCGCGCGTTCTGCGCCTGCAGATCGTCGGGGATGTAGTCCGCGGTCGACGGATCGCTCCACAGCATCTGAAACCGAACGTCCGGATCGTTGAGGCCGGACATGTCCGCGAGCTTCGCCTTGATCTCGGTGTCGCGCGGAATGCCGGCGTGCACGAACATCAGATCGTCGAAGAACAGCATGTTCGGCAACTCCTCGAACATCTTCATGTACTCGGCAAACACCTCGCCCGGCATGTGGCCGATCAACGTATTGATGGCCTCGGCCGGCTTCACGCCGCCGTAGATACGGCCGCGATACTCGATGTAGTACTCGTGGTTTCCACGCAGCGGGAACACGTGCTCTGGCGCGGCGAGATAGAGCTGCATCACGGCACGCAGCACGCCGTTGTACGAGAAGCGCCCGCGATCGATGTAGTCACCGAGCAGGATCAGCTTCGGCTCGGGCTTATTGTTGTCGAGCTTCCACGCCTCGAGCTTGGCGAAGAAGTCCGCCTGCAGCAGCGCGCCCTTGAGGCAGCTGTAACAACCGTGCAGATCGCCGAGGACCGTGAGGTCGTAGACCTTGTTCTTCTCGGCCGGGTGCACGTAGACGTGTCCGTCGAGGAACGGCTTCTCGCCGACGAAGTCCGCGATGGTCGTGCGACCGACGAGCCTGTTGGTACCCGCGAGCCGTTGTTGCGCGAGCTTCTCCTGGAAGCGGTGCATGAGATCGAGATCCGCGTCGATCTGATGCTTGATGCGATCCGGATCTGCGGAGTAGTGCTGCTCGAACGTCGCGAAGAACGGGTGGTTCTCGTGGCGCGTCTGGACCCTCGCCGGGTTCGTGATCGCGATCTGGCTCTGGTCGCGGAGGATCTCGATGTCTGCAGGCGACAGGTGCTCGGTCGAGTGCAGGAGTTTGTCGAGCTCGGCGCGGAACTTGGCCTCGGCGGGGTGCACGCTGCCGTCGGCGTAGATCAGCTCGTCGATCGTCGCGAGGAGCTCCTTTTGATTGTCGGTGTCGAACGTTTGGAAGATCTCGAAGCAGCGGAGCTCGAGCTTCGAGTAGACGAACTTGTGGACATCCTCGCCATCGGCGACGGCCTCGGAGAACAGCTCCTTCACGCCGCGATCGATCTGCTCGAACACCTCGTGGAAGTGGCCGACGAATTTGTTGACGATCTCCTCGCGTGTCTTGTCATCCGCGTCGGGCATCGCGCTCTTCGCGCGCGCCGTCACGAGCTGGCGGATGTAGATGCGAACGAACGTCTTCTCGGTGAAGTCGAACTCGCCATCGATGTACCCGAACGCCGTCAGGTAGAAGATGATCGCGTTCATCTGCTGCTCGGCGACGTCGGGATTCGTGCTGAAGGTGAGCATCGGGTTGCGAGCTTGCCCCCCTTAGGAATGTGGGCGCAAGCGCGGGCCGGTATATGATGTTGCCGTGCGCTCCGGGGACCTCTTCGCACTCGTAGCCCTCCTTGCGGCTCCCGCCGCCGCGCGCGCCGACGGCGAGCAGGACGACGGGGACACCGAGCTCGATCAGGAGATCGAACACACGATCCTGTCGTCGCCCTCGCGCGACGCGCGCCTCGAGGCGATGGGCTTCGTGGGTATCGGCTTCCTCGGCGGCAACGTCCAGCTCGGCGACTCTTGGGCTCCGGAGCAGGTGCCCGGGAACGCGCCGTTGTTCGGCCTGCGCCTGTCCATCATCGCGATGCCGACGCTCGCGGACATCGGCAACGGGCGCCGCTTCCAGTTCGCGATCGAGCTCGAGGCAGAGCTCGCAACGTCGAACACGCGCTCGAGCGCCGCGCGCGAGGGCCGCATGACGTACTTCGCGCCGGTGTTCGGCTGGCACGGCCACGCGATGTTTCGTTACGTCGATGCGGCCATCCCGCTGCGTCCCCACATGGTGTTCGGGGCCGGGGGCGCGACCGTCGCGTCCGAGTCGCCGTACATGCGCAAGGAAACCGACCCGCTCGCCTACTACGGCGGAGGCTTCTCGTTGCCGCTTACCTCGACGTGGCAGGTGCGTATCGACGCGCGTCACGGTGTGATGGCCGCGCGGGGCGGTGGCATCACGCACATGGCGTCGCTGCAGCTCGGCCTCGGCGGTTCGTTCGGTATCCCCGAGAAGCGCACGATCCCGCGTCCACCCGAGCCGCTCCCCGAGCAACCCGTCGTCGACGAGAGGGATCGCGATCGCGACGGTCTTCCCGATCGCATCGACAAGTGCCCGACCGAGCGCGAGACGGTCAACGGGCTCCTCGATGGCGATGGCTGCCCCGAGCCCGACACCGACAACGACTCGATCACCGGCGACGCAGACAAGTGTCCGGCTGCCGCCGAGGATAAGGACGGCTTCGAGGACGCGGACGGGTGTCCCGATCCCGACAACGACGGCGACGGCCTCCTCGACGCCACCGACAAGTGCCCCGGAGAGCCCGAGACGCGCAACGGCTTCGATGACGAAGACGGCTGTCCCGACACGATCCCGCCCGACGTGATGAAGCTGCTCGCGACCGCGAGCGCGATCAAGTTCGAGGCGAACCGCGCGCGTGTCACGGACGCCGCGCAGAAGGCACTGCGACCCGTCCTCGAGCTGATGCTCGCGCGCAAGAACCTCCGCGTTTCGATCACGGGCCGGCCCGCGAAGGCCAAGGATACAGATCTCGCGAAGCGACGCGCCGATGCCGTGAAGTGGTTCCTGATCGATCAGGGTGTCGGCGAGGGCCGATTCGTGACGAGAGTAGCGGAGCCGGGCAAGGGCACTGCGGTCGAGCTGGCACTCGTCCTCGACTAGGGCGGTGCCGGTACTTCCGACGATTCAGAAGGGCAACACGGAGAGGGTCGTCTACCGGCCGCGGGCGAGCATGGCGATCCATGCGGCGTACTCGCGGACGACCCAGCGCATCGCGCGTGCGCGGTCGCGGTATTCGAGCGAGTTGTCGATGTGCCAGACGTGCGCGTCGAACCCTGCGCCGCGAAACAGCCGGCGCGCGCGACGACCGTGAAACGGCTGGGTCACGAGCCACACACGGATTGGTTGGAGGTCGATTCCCTGCACGTGCATTCGGGTGGGGATACCTCGCTCGCTATTCGGCGCGAGGCTTTGCGTGCCGCGGCGAGCGAGGAGCTCCCGCGTACATCGCGCGTTCTCCACGGTGGTCTTCGACGCGCGCTCGACCACGATGGCCTCGTCAGGGACGTTCGCACGACGAAGCTCGTCGGCGATCGCGTCGGCCTCGGCGCGTGATGCCCCATGCGTGAGTCCCCCACTCGCGACGACGAGCGGCGCGCCGCCCGCGCGATACAGCTCGGCCGCCGCGTGTGCACGCTCCGCGAGCGCCGGGGTGATCCGGTCGGCGGACCCCAGTGGGGCACCGAGCACCACGATCGCGTCGAGCGATTCGAACGCATCGCGCACGACCAGCGGCGCCTCGAGAGCGCGAACGATCCGATCGACGACCACGATCGCGTTCCTATCCGCCCGTCGCCCTCAAAAATTCGTCCGCGCTCTGCGCGTCGGCGACGGATTCGAGAACCCTCCCGACGGCGCCGCGTGTGGAATGTCCCAGCCGAAATACACCTCGATCTCGACGATCTGATTGCCGCGCACGGTGAACACCTCCGTGTTGCGGAACTTCTTGTTGTCGGTTGTGTGCCCGACGTAGGTCACGATCACCGTGTCTCCCTCATCGAAGACGCGCAGGAACTCGAACCGATCGATGATCTCGCTATTGGGCCAGCAATGCAGGAGGTAGGTCTCGCGGTCGAGTTGGTTGTCCATCGGGCTCGTGAACGTGAACTCCTCGGCGAGCAGTTTCTCGATCGCATCGCGATCCTTTAGAACGTACGCGTCGAAACTAGCGCGCGCGACATCCGCCGGTCTCATGGGGATACAGTGTAAAGAAGCGCGGGATACGCTGCGAGCCAGGTCCAGAGAAAACGGTTCAGGCCGAATACGACGGCGTTCGCGACGTGAAAGGCCGCGCCGATGGCGAGTACGATCACGCACGCCAGCTCGCCCGCGAACGCGATGGGAACGGCGACCTCGAACGCGAGGATCGCCCAGCTTCCGAAACGGGAGAGCCGTGACACGAACCCGACGAGGCGACCGGGCACGCGATACTGCGGGAGATCGACGAGGATCGCGAGTGCGCGCCCCGAACGCCACGCCGGATCGTGGAGCTTCGCGATTCCGGCGATCACGTAGGACAGCACGAGCTGCACGGCGCAGTAGGCCAGTGCGATCCGCGCGTGCTCGGGCCACGTGCGCGCGACCGCGAGCGACAGCGTGACGACGAGCAGCATCGAGTCACTGCCGCCGTTGTACGACCCGCGAAAGCGCACCGAGATCGCGAGCGAGGTGGCGAACGCGACCCACGCGGGCGCTGGATGATCGAGCCATGGCAGCAGAAGTGCGGAGGCGAGTTGCAGGACGAGAATGACGAGCGTCGGGCGAGAGCCGAACACCAACGTCGCGAACCGCGACGTGTAGTCGCGACGCAGGACCGACCACGCGAACACGCCGGTGTCGGAGAGCGCGCGGCGCATCACGAGTAGCTCGAGCGCGGCGACGGCGACGGCGAGCGCCGCGAGCCGCGTCATCCAGTCGAGCGCCACGGCGCGGTCCTTTCGGGCGAGGCGATGTAGTCGTCGCCTGCCACGACGATCTTCCACTGGTAGCTTTCGCCGGCGGTGACCTGCGTCTCCGCGATGCGCGCGACGAGCTCGTAGCCGACGAGCTCGGTGACGCGCGGGTCGCGCTCGAGGCCGTCGGCGGGCGCATCGCCGTCGAGATCGAGATCGCCGAGCTCGGCGACGAGCTGCTCGACCACCGACGTGTACGCGAGGTGGAGGTTCGCGCTCGGAGCGAACAGCGGCGAAAACGCAGGACGTGAACCACCGGCGAACGGCGTCCACGCACCACCCGCGACGCGTACGAACAGCTGCGGTGATGGCGCGGCACGATCGAAGAAGCGCCACGAGGGCAACAGAGCGCGGAGGAACTGGAGCTTCACGGTGCGTCGAGACGATCGGGCATGTCCGCGAGCACGTACGCGAGCACCGCCGACGCTGCGACGCCGTCGGCGAGGACCGCCGGGTCGACCTTGTCGAGGGTGTCGGCCTCGGTGTGGTGATAGTCGAAGTATGTGCGCCAGTCGGTCACGAGCCCACCCGCGACGACGCCGCCATCGACGAGCTGCGAGACGTCGGCACCGGCATGACCGACCTTGACCTCGCGCATGCCCACGGCCTCGGCGAGCCGCGCGACCTCGACGAGCCGCGCCTTCACCTTCTCGACGACCTCCGGCTTCGTGCCGTCCTTCATCTTGAACGAGATGCCGACCGGCGGGAAGCCGCCGCTATCGGCCTCGAAGGCGAACACGTGCTTGCCGAGCTCGGCGGCGTGCTCCTTCGCGTAGGTCTTGCCACCGCGCAGGCCGTTCTCCTCGTTGGTCCACAGTACGACGCGGATCGTGCGGCGCGGCTGGAGGCCGAGCTGCTTCAGGATCGTGATCGCCTGCATCATCATCACGCAGCCCGCACCGTCGTCGTGCGCACCGGTACCCACGTCCCACGAATCGAGGTGACCGCTGATGATGATCACCTCGTCCGGCTTCTCGCGGCCGCGCAGCTCGCCGATCACGTTCGCGGACTCGGCGTCGGGGAGCGTCTTGTTTTCGAGGCGTAACTTCACGGTGACGGGACCCTGCGCGGCGAGCCGCGAGATCAGCAGCGCGTCCTCGACGGTGACCGCCGCCGCGGGGATGCGCGGCAGGTCGGGCAGGTAGGACAGCGCGCCCGTGTGGGGCGTGCGCAACGAGCGCGCGGTCACCGAGCGAACGAGCGTCGCGACAGCGCCGTGCTTCGCCGCGCGCGAGGCTCCCACTCCTCGATACGGCGCGACCTCGCCGTAGCCCGAGCCCTTGTCCGAGTACGGCGGCAGCGCGACGTTGTAGAGGACGATCTTGCCTTTGATCGAATCCTTCTTCGCCTCGAGATCGTCCCAGCTCGTTACGACGACGACCTCGGCGGTGATGCCACCCTTCGGTGTGGGGACCGTTCCGCCGAGCCCGATCAAGCGCAGTGCTCGCGCCGTCGGCTTTACCAGCGCGCCTTCTTCGGCGCCGCGCACCCAGTGCGGGACCATCACCTTCTCGGTGCGCGCCTCGTGCCCGTCGGCCTTCATCGCGGCGGTCGCCCACGCGACGGCCCTCACGAGCTCCGGTGATCCCGAGAGTCGCGCGCCGATCATGTCGGTGAGGTGCGCGAGCTTCGCGTAGGCGCCCTTGTCCGCACGCGCCGCGGCGATGATCTTGTCGGCGGTCTCGGCGTACCCGGCGAGCGGCGACGGCGCGAGCGGTCCCGCGGTGGGTGCCGGCGCCGGCGGTCGCGGCGTGCCGCGAAACGACGACGTGTCGGCGACCCACTCCGCGACGTGGCCTGCAGGTTGGGAAGTCGCGCATGCACCGGCACATGCGATGGCGGCATAGACGAGCGAACATTTCATAGCGGCAGATCCTCGAACGACGATGCGGGAGACGGCGCGACCTTCACGCCGCGCTTCGCGAGAGCGACGAGCAGTTCGATGACCGTGACGAGACGCTCGCCGCCCCCCGATGCGCGACCGAGCGCGAGGTCGGAGAGCGGCATCGGATGATCCAACGGTGCTCCCTTTCCGGGGTACACGCGGTAGCGCATGCCGTCGTACTCCCAATAGGCGAGCCAGCCGTCGAGCGACGTCGACGCTCGCTCGCGCAAGTCGTCGTCGAACACGCGCGAAAGCGCGAGCGCACTGCCGCGCACTTTGAACCGCTCGTCGAACGCCATGTCACCCGACTTGAACTGCGGCGTGGCGGGCGGTCCCGGCGGGTTCGCACCGTGCGTGCGGAGCGGGATCGCCCACAGCGTGAGCGACGCTTGACGATGCTCGTCGATCTCGCGGCCGAGGACGACGTCGAGCGCGAGGACGCAGCCGTCGACGCGCTCGATGCGCGTGCGCACCGGCAGCCCGTCCGCTTCGCCGACGATGACCGACGAGACGAGGCCGCCCTCGCCGCGTGTCGTGAGCGTGTGCACGTCGGTCAGCGCGCGGCGCAGCCCTTGCGCGACGCTGCTCATGTAGATGGCCCACGCGGCGTCGTGGATCGGCGGTGTCGCGCTGGAGATGGGAGCGTTCGCGAGCTCCTCTTCGCGCACCCGGCGCGCGGCCTCGGAGACGAGCATCACACCGAGCAACGGAAGCAGGTAGTGATGCGGCCAGCGAAAGCCGTAGCCACCGAGGAGGACACACGCGAGCCCGAGCCCGACCTGACGGCGCGCTTCGCTCGTCGCGACCGCGCACGACGTCAGCGTCCACGCCAGCGTTGCGAGGCCGAGCAGGTAGAGCGCGAGTCGCGGATCGGCCTCCGCCTGGCTCATCTCGACGCCGATCGCGAACGCGGCGGCCTTCGCGACGACGGGATACGCCGCACGTGCCGCGATCGCGCCCGCAGCAGCGAGCCCCATCGCGAGCACGACCGGCAACGGTCGCGTCACCGCGCGCGCGAACGGACGCGGCGCGAAGCAATACGGCGAAACGAGCGCACCGATGCAGAGTGCGATCACGCCCGCGTGCGCGATCGTGGCGCTCGGGCCGTCGAACACGTTGTCGGGCCAGATGTAGAGCGCGCCGACGACGTTCGCGGTGTGGATCATCAGCGGGACCGCGACGAAGGGCAGCCCGAACTGGATCCCGAGGTCGCTGTCCTTGCCGAACGTAGTCGCGACGAGCGCGAGGATCGCGAGCGCGAACGAGAGCTCGAGCACGAGGCTCATCGCCGGCGGCACGGACACGAACAACGGCACCGCGGCGATCAGCGTCGTGAGCGCGGCGAGGCCGTACGCGATCATGTCGCGAATTCCCGGTCGCCGCTGAACCATCGCGACCACACGGATCGCGATCACGAGCACCACGAGCACGCCCGTGAAGTAGAAGAGGAACAACCCCGCGTAGTCGAGCACGGTGTGCCACGCCGGTGGATCACCGACGGACGGACCGAACATCGGAACCGCGACGCGATTGATCGCGATCTCGAGAACCGCGATCGCGACGAGTACGTGCAGCGCCGTGATGCGCTCGACCAGCGGTCGCTTCGGAACGGGGATGTGACCGCTCTCGCCGGCGCGCGCCTCCCGCTCCTGGCGGATCGCGGCCAGTCGCAGTACGCCATTCGCCACGAGCAAGAGACCCGTGATGACGAGCAGCACCGGCCGAACGCCAATGCCGAACAACGCGATATCCACGAACGCGAGGGCCACCTCCAGCACGCCCACGATGGCAGCGGCCATCGCGCCGACGCGCGAACGTGCGTGGTCTCGAAACGAAGACAACCCGAAAAACGTAGCCGGGCCAACGAGTTAATTCAAGGACGCCGACGGGGATCGCCGTGTGCGTTCGCCAAGAACTTCGCTCATCGCTCCACTCGTCGTTATCCTACATGTGGGATGGGACTCGCGACGACGCTCGCTCTCGGCCTCCTCGGCCTGATCTTCACGATCACCACGACGCACGCGTCGCCTGTTCCACCCGTCGTCGTCCTCGATCCGGGACACGGTGGATCGAACACGGGCACGCGTGGCGCGGGCAACCACGAGAAGCAGCTGACGATGACGCTCGCGGAGCTCGTCGCGACGAAGCTGCGCGCGAAGGGGATCACCGCTCGACTCACGCGCACGACGGACCGCACGCTGACGCTTCGCCAGCGCACCGTCCACGCCAACGAGATTCCGGCGGACCTGTTCGTCTCGATCCACGCAAACGCATCTCCGACCCGCACGCAGCGAGGCTACGAGACGTTCGTACTCACGCCTCGAGGTGTGGACGTCGATGCACGCGCGCTGCGCGCCGATACGCGCACGAAGCGACCGAACATCGATCCCGAGATCGCGCTCGTGCTCGACGATATCGAGCGTGGTTCCTCGCAATGGGAGTCCGCGGATCTCGCCGTGCGCATGCAACGAGCACTCCGTCAGCAGCGCGGCAAGGACGGCGATCGCGGCGTGCGGCAAGACAGCCAACACGTGCTCCTCGGGGCCACGATGCCCGCGGTCCTCGTCGAGGTGGGCTTTCTCGACCATCCCATCGAGGGGAAGGAACTCGCCGACGCGAACGTACAAGACCGAATCGCCGACGCAATCGCGCAAGCGATCGGCGAGCAGCTCGACGACTAGAGTCCCGGACACTCGAGTTGCCACCCGCCGCGTGACGGCGCTTGATCGTCTGCAACGTCGCGTGAGCGCGACGGTACCTCTGGCACGCAAGCTGGATGGTTCCAGCGTCGATGCCCGTCTCTCTCGTACACGATGCTCCGCGCGTCTCGGCGCCGGCTGTTTTTGTCGGTCGCACCGCCGAGCTGGAGCGTGTCGATCTCGCCTCGCGCCATGTTCGTCTCGTCGCGATCTACGGTGTTGGTGGTATTGGCAAGACCGCGTTCATGATGAAGGCCGCGCACGCGATCGCCGCGCGGGCGAACGCCCGGATCGTCCACCACGACTGCCGCGCCGGTGAGAGCCCGGCGACGTTGCTGCGTGCTCTCGTCCATGGTCTCGCCATCGGAAGCGATGCGCGAAATCGCCGTCCGGCGGACGATCACGATGTGTTCGGTGCCCTGCTCCAACACGCGGAGGCGACGCCGCTCGTGCTGTGTCTCGACAACGCGCATCGCCCGACGGATCCCGGAGTGTGCGAGGCGATCGCGTCGCTCGCGAGCCGCGGTGTACCACTGTGGGTGATCGTCGCGTCGCGCGAGAGCCTGCCGTTCGCGACGACCGAGATCGATCACGTCGTCGTTCGCCTGAGCGGTCTGTCCCCTGACGAGACGCGTGCGCTGTGGGAACAGCTCGAGCAACTGTACGGTCCTGCGTCGTCTGTGCTCGATCCGCAGTCGTCGGGCGGAAACCCGCTGCTGCTCAAGCATCACTTCACGCAGCGCAAGATCGCGTTGCGCGATCAGCTCGGGCTGGACACGCTCACCGACGAGGAGCGCGAGCTCCTACGCGAGCTCGCCACGTTTCGCAAGCCGGCGACCGCGGGCTATCTCCTCGAGCGTCGCGACGCCCTCGACGCCCTCCTGCGGCGCTTCCTCGTCGACGAACGCGCTGATGGCCGCTTCGAGCTGCACGACGTCGTGCGCGAGGCCGTTCACGCATCCGCGTGGGCTCCGACGCAGGACCACCACGCGCGGTGCTTCGCGTTCTATCGTGATCGCTCCGCCATCGACGCTGACGAGCTCGAGCGCCTGCACCACGCGAGCGCCGCCGGGATGGACGAGAGCGCGGAGCAGATCCTACTTGCTCGCTACGCCGGACCGCTTACGCAGATCACCCCGCCGAATGCGGTCGCGCAGCATCAGATCGCGCAAGCGATCGATCAGCTGATGACTTGGCGCGAGGTGCATCCATCGATCGCGATCCTGCGCGTTCTGATCCGCGGCCGCATGGGCGACGCGATCACCGCGTACAGGCAGATCCAGGCGCTCCGGGGGCCACACCAACCGATGGCCGAGCTCGTCCACGCGGAGCTCGCACTCTTGCTCGGGCATGTCCACGAAGCAGCCGGCGCGCTGTCGAACAGCGTCGAGGATCCCCGCCTGACCGCGCCGATCCGTGCGTTGGCCTACGCGATGCTGACGGACGTCACGCGCCAGGGCGGAGACCTCGTGCGATCGCGACAGCTCCTCGACGCGGAGTCTTCGCCGCTGAGCGAGATCGGTCCGCTCGGCGCGGTCGTGTCGGCCGCTCTCCGCGCGACGTACGCCCACGATCTCGAGCTCCACGCCGAGGCCGCGCAGGCGCTCGCCGATCTCAACAAGCTGCTCACCGGCCTCGGCCTCGGTGCCGTTCCGATCGCGATCGCGAGAGCGCTCGAGCGTGCGGTGCGACTCGGCGCGGGGCATCGCATCTCGGAGCAGGACGATCCGGGCGAGCTCCTCGACGAGGTCCCGTTCCTCCGCAACTCCTCGCGCATGCTGCGCATCGACCAGCTCGCGTATCGCGGCAACTACCAGTCGGCCGCGGACCTCGCCGACACGGTGCGGCAGATGTCGCACGCTCATCGCAGCCCGCTGATGACGTGGTGGGCACTGTGGCGGTGGGGCGACTCGATGCGCGTGCTCGGTCATGCGAAGCGCGTCGTCGACGAAGTGAGCTCCGCGATCGATCGCGCGCGCGATCTCGATCACGCGTCGGCCTGGCCGCGCCTCGCATACGTGGCGAGCGAAGCACTACTCGATCTCGGTCAGCTCGACGAAGCAGCTCGGTTCGCGGCCGACGCGGGCAATGGACTGCCGGGATGCAAGATGCGCCTCGCGGCCGTGCGCGCCCGCGCGAAGGTACTCGCGGGCGGAGACCCACTCGCGGCTCGCGCTGCGTTCGAGCGCGGCGCTCCTCGCGGAACGGGGCACGCGGGCGCCGTCCGCGATCTCGCGCACGCGGAGCTCGATCTCTGGTGCGGTGACCTCGACGCTGCTCTCGCACGCGCGAACGAAATCGAGACCACCGCGAGCCGCGCGGGCTGGAACTTCGTCGCGTGTCGTGCGCGCCTCGTGATCGCGGAGGTCGCGTGTCGCCGAGGAGACATCGTCGCTGCGCTTCCACCACTCGAGGCTGCCCAGGCCGACGCCGGAGCGCGCGGATGGATCGCGGAGCTCGTGATGGCCGACCTCCTCGCGGCCGCGGTGCACCGGCTCGACGGCGAGACCCGCGCGATGGAGCGTTGTCTCGAAAGCGCCGCCGCACGCGCGTCCCGCCACGACCTCGCGGTGCTCGAACAAGCCGCACTCGCGGCGCTCGCGAAGCTCCGGGGTGGCGATGGAACGCTTCTCGGCGAGCGACTCGCGCGGCGGCTGTCGTTGATCGATCCGATCACGTGCCGCATGCTCGCTCACGACGGCGCGCGGTATCTGACGTCGAACCAGGCCGCGGCGCTCGATCTCTCCGCTGCGACGCTCATCGATCTCGTGCGCGGTCGGGTCGTCCTTGCCGGCGTCGTCATCGATCTCTCGCGCAACGCATCGCAGCTGAAGTTGCTCGCGACGCTCGCCGCTACGCCGAACCAGCCCGTCACGAACGAAGCGATCGCCGCCGCGACCTGGAACGTCGACTACGACCCGAAGGAGCATCGCGGTCGTGTCCTCATGACCATCTCGCGCCTTCGCAAGCTGCTCGGCGCATCCACGATCGAGCTCGGCGACGGGAGCTACCGGTTGGTGCTGCCGTCGCCGTGGGTCGTGCTCGAGTCGTTTATCAGTTCTGCTGCTGCTGCCACGTCTGCTGCTTGACCGGCTCGGACAGCTTCTCGACGCGCGGACCGGCGACGACGGGCGTCGGCGAGAAGCCGGTCGACGAGCGCTGGCCGCTGCAGTTGAGCTGCCAGCTCGCAGAGAGCTCGGGGTCCGAGACCGCGTTCCAGAAGTTGCCCGAGATGTCGAGGACACCGCCCGTTCCGGCCCAGTGGAGCGAGCTCACCTGCGGCCGGCCCGGCATCGCGTTGCCGTGGATGTTGCTACCGCGGATGAACGACATCGGGTTCAGGTTGCGACCGGCGATGTACACGCCATAGCCACCGTTCTTGATGATGTTGCTCGCCTGGATCTGGATGAGCACGTCGGAGCCGTTGATGAACACGCCACCCGCTTTGTTGTCGACGATGTCGGAGTGGAGGAACACCGGGTCGCGCCAGCGGGCCGGGGCCGGCGGGTTCGTACCGCAGCTGTTCGTCGGGTCCGAGCCATCGACCTGCACGCCGATGTTGTTCGCGCGCACGACCGAGTCCTCCACGTGGATGAACTCGGAGTTCGCGAGATGGAGGCCGATCTGGAAGCCCTTGACGAGAGCGCGATCGAACGTCACGCGCGCATCCGCTCCGCCGGAGACACCCGCGCGCGGCATCACGTTCTGGACCGCGCCGCCTTCGAGCACCACGTCCGTGAGCGAGCCCGTCGTGCCGTTGCCGAGCGTGACCGCGACGTTCGCCTTCTCGATGTACGCGTGTGCGACCGAGTGGCTCGGTCCCACAAGGCCGAGACCGCCCCAGCCGAAGCCGTCCTTATACGCGGTGAACGCGATCGGGTGATCCTTCGTGCCGGCGGCCTGCAGCGTGCCGTTGACGGTGAGCTGCACGGTGCCGTACGGCGCCTGACCGATGAAGTTGCCCTTGACCGTCACGCCCGGCTTGATCGTCAGCGTCTTGCCCTGTGCGACGGTGGCGTTCTCGAGGAGTACGGTCTCGCACGCATCCCACGTGGTGTCGGTGTCGATCATCGCGCCCTGGATGTAAACCGTTCCCGGCTTGCACGGCGCATCCCACGACGGGCGGCGGCACTGCAGATCCGTGCCCTCGCAGGACAGCGACAGATCGTATTTCCCCGTACCCGTGTCCTCGAACGAGGTGAACGCGAGGAGGTACTTGCCGTCCTGCTCGACCGCGAGCTGGATCGGACCCGCTGCGGTGCTGCTACCGACATCGTCGGACTCCTGCAGCTTGGCGCCGGGCTCCGCCGCGCTCTTGTACGGGCCGTACACGGCGAGGAACGTGTCGAGCGCTGCGCCCGCGGCGGGACCACGCGCGTCCGCGCCAGCGCTCGCCCGAAGCGCGGCGGTCAGCTTCGCGCCGCGCTTCGCCTCGAGGAGGTAGCCGTACACGCGTACGCGTGGATCGAAGTTGCCTTGTACGCTCGAGTCGAGCGCGATGTTGTCGACGAGCTTCGTGCTCTTCGCCGCGTCGGCCTTGCCGTCGTCGGCGCCGAACGCGCTCGCGAGATCGTAGTCCTGGTGGGCGCCACAGCCTGCGAGGAGGAGAGATGAGAACAGAACGGTGCGAAGCGAGTTAGACATGGGAAGCCATCCTTTCGATGGGGCGGCCTCGTGCAGCGACCGTGCCTCGCGCAAGGGCGTGACTTCCCATGATCCGGATCCGGACAGCGGACAACCCTGGCTGCGATGGTCGTTTCCACTGCCCGTCTCGCGAGTTACGCCGCGTGATCGTGCGTGATCACGTGCGTCCTCCGACTGGTCTACGTTCGAGCTCGGTCTTCTCTCAGTCCGTCCGACCAGATCCGCTCCATCCGGATCCGTAGCGGACAATCGTGCGTGATCACGTGTGTGGCGCGTCTCTGTCGACGGGGTGCTCGTCGACGAGGTCCGCGTCGATCACGTCGCGACGCCCTCCACGCCCGCGCACGAGAGAGCGCACCGTGCGGCGAAACAGCCGCCACTCGGCGCGCACGTGCCACAGCGGGCGCTGGAGCGGTCTGGTCCGCTCACCGTTCACGCGGTGCGAGAGCTGCCCGATCACGTGGTCCACGATCGGCGCGGCGATCGCGTAGCGCGGATCGCGACGCAGGAGCGCGCGCGCGAGCAGGAGCAACGCGGACGCCGTACCCACCGCGTGCGCGATGCGAACCGTTGGATACGCGTGGAGCTCGTCGTAGTGCTCCCAGAACTCCTCGAACGTCTTCGCCACGTACATGTCGTCTCTGGTCATGAGACCTCCTCGAGCAATCGATTGTTTCGCGAACGCGCGCATCCCGGCGGGACGGCGCGCACTCGCGGTCGCGAGCGCACGGACGCGCGCTACGAGCGGATCTCGAAGTACCGCTCGAGCGCCTGCGTCACGAGCTGCCGCTTCGTGATCTCGCGTCGCTGGCATTCCTGATCGAGCCGCTTGTACAGCGCCGTCGGGAGCTGGATGTGTAGCGCGATCACGTCGTCATCACGCACGAACACGCCTTCTCCCGACTCCAGCCGCGTGACCAGCTTCCAGCCCTTCTGTTGCTGGCGCGCGATCTCGTACGCAGCCTCTTGTTCGGCGAGCTTCACCAGCTCCGCCGCGGCGCTCCCCGATCCGCTCAGCCGTCGTGCCAACCGGCGGCCGTAGAGGCGCCGGATCCTGCTCTGTCTACCCATATCAATATTGAATATACATTGTACAAAGAACAGTCAAGTACGAAGATCGCTCCTGGAGAATCGAGCACCTGGACCGCAACCCGCGCGGTTGGAGCTACGCGTTCGCGCACGCAGCCCACCATCGCGGTAGCGTGGCCGTGATGTGGATCCCCCTGCCTACGCGACCCATCGCCCGCCCCTCGGTGGCCGACCGACAGGTCGCGATCGAGCGGTTGCTCGCATGGGCGCATAGGCTCGGAGCGAGATGGGACGGGATCGAGCTCTGCGTCGAAGCGACTGGCAACGCACACGCGGTCGCGACGCGAACGCTGGCACGCGGCGAGTCGATTCTCACCATTCCGCGACGTGCGATGATCGTCGACAACGAGCTCGACGAGTCGGCGACGGGAGTCCCGGAGCTCGGCTTCGCACCGCGTCCATGGGACGTGCTCGCGGTGTGGCTTCCGCTCGAGAACGCAGCGCCGGAATCCCCGTGGCGCCCGTTTCTCGATTCCCTGCCGGTTCACTTCACCGAGCTGCCGATGTTCCGCGACGCCGACGACCTCGCCGCGCTCGAGGGCACGTCGGCACACGCGCGCGCGACGGAGCTGAACCGCGATGTGATGATCACGTACGACCGCCTGCCACCCGAGCTCCGCGCACGGCTCTCGCTCGCCGATTGCGCGTGGGGCCGCTCGATCGTGATGTCACGAGCGTTCAGTGCGCCGGGATCGATCGAACCTCGGATCGCGCTCCTTCCCCTGATCGATCTCTTCGACCACGGCACCGACGACACGGAGTGGTCGTACAGCCCGCACGAACGCGCCATGGCCGTGCGCACGGAGCGCGAGATCGCAGCCGGCGACGAGGTGCACTTCTCGTACGGCGATCGCAGCAACTCCCAGCTGCTCGCCCACTACGGCTTCATCCTTCCAGGCACCGCAACCGACGAAGCAGAGCTGGTGTTCGAGCAGCCGCCGAGCGTGCCGATTCGCGTGCGTGTCACGAACCGGCACGACGCCGGCTTCACCCGCGCACTCTCCCTCGCGCGTCTCCACGCGTGCGATCCGGTGGAGCGCGAGCGCATCCTGGGCGAGCTGTCGGGTCCCACGAACATCCCGTTCCTCGGCGCCGCGATCGAACAGGGCGCGCTGGACGTGCTCGTCGCCGTCGCGCGCCGTGCACGCGCGAGGCTAGATGCACATGTCCCGCGCGCGTCGACGCCGGCGTGGGATCGCACCTGCACGCTGATCCGGGAGGGAGAGCGTGCGGTCCTCGATCAGCTCGCGGAGGTCGCGACCAGCGCCCGCGAGTACACGCACCGCGTCCCCGCCGAGCTTCGCGCGACCATCGATGCGATTCCCAGGGATGCGAGGGGCGCTCGTCACGTACTCCGCGACTACCTCGTCGAACGGATCGCAATGTCGTGAGGGTTCACGTGCAGACGCGGGCTTACGCGTCGTCGAGTGACGACTCACCACACCACCGGTGACGGCACGGTGACATCACTCTGCGACACCTTGGCCATCGCGCTTTGCAGCCGAACACTCTGGAGATGTCGATCGTCATCCGTACCGCAACACCCGGTGACGCGTCCGCGCTCGCCGCGCTCAACCGGGCGGCCTATCCCGAGCTCGTGCAGGACGGCGTCGTCTTCGACGCGCATCATCTCCGAGCGCACCAGCAGCGGTTCCCTGCCGGCCAGCTTGTCGCCGAGCTGGCCGGAGAGCTCGTCGGTGGCATTGCCACCTTTGTTCCTCCGCGCCAGCTCGATCCACTGGGACCACACACTTGGATCGGGATCACTGACGCGGGCACGTTCGAGCGTCACGACCCGGGTGGAGACACGCTTTATCTGGCGGACATCTACGTTGCCCAGAAGGCGTGGAACGCCGGCGTGGGACGCGCTCTCTACCGGGAGCTGTTCGCGCTGTGTCGTCGCCTCCGCCTGGTGAACGTCGTCGGTGGCGGCCGGCTCTACGACTACGTCGATGCACCGACGTCGCTCGCGCCCGCGGACTACGTCGCGCAGGTGATCCGTGGCGAGCGTTTCGACCGTGTCCTGTGCTCGCAGCTCCGCGCCGGCTTCGAGGTGCGCGGTCTGTTGCCGGCGTACCTGCACGATTGGCGCAGCCGGCACGTGGCGACACTGATCGTCTGGGACAACCCCGATCGGGTTCGAGCGACCGAAATGACCTCGTCCAACCGCACCGGAGCAAAGCTCGCGACGACGTGAGCCGTGCCTAGCTATCCCCTCGACATGCCCTAACTCGACGGGAACTGCGATCAGGGACCCGAGATGTCGGTACGGATCGTCGTTGTTCGTCGCTGGTTGAGTGCGCTATGCCCGCACTATGTACGGCCACCGCTCCACGCGGGTCCTCTCGATCGGCGGCCTGAGCGTGCACACGAATCTCGAGGCGACCGCCATCATCCTGTCCACCGCGTTCCTCGGCGACACGCTGCTTCACGGAGCACTGATCGTGTTCTGCTTCGCGTTCGGCACGGGCCTCCACCTCGCGTCTCACCTCGCCGTCGCCGTGGCGTTCGGCAAGGGCATCGATCGGATGGTGCTCACGCGCGCCGGTCGCATCGACTACTCGGGCGCGGCACCGACCTTCGTCGAGGGCATCGTCCGTACCGCCGCCGGACCGACGATGAACGCGGCCTGCACCCTCGGCGGCTATGCCGTACTCGCCAACGTCGACACGACAGCGTGGCCTCCGATCGTCCTGCTCGCCGTCGCGACGTTCACGTATTGCAGCCTCGTTCTGACCATCATCAACTTCCTGCCGGCCGTCCCCCTCGACGGCGGCTTGATCCTCCGCCGCATCCTCGAACGAATCGTCGGAACGGCGAACGCCACGAAAGCAGCGATTGTCGTCAGCGCGCTCGTCATGCTGGCGATGGCTATCGCGGGCATCGTCTGGCTCCAGCCGGTGCTCGTCTACCTCGCCGTCGTGATCACGTACGACAATTGGCGCGATCGACTCCGCGCGACGAACCTGCCGGCGACGAGCGACAGCGGCTTCTGAGCGCCGACGCGAAACGGGCCCGCCGAAGCGAGCCCGACTCTCTCAGCGCGGCGGGAAGCCACCACCACCACCCTGCGGTGGGCCGTAGCCACCACCACCACCACCTTGTGGCGGGTAGCCACCTCCTCCGCCCTGCGGCGGCCCGTAGCCGCTGCCACCTTGCGGCGGGTAGCCTCCGCCTTGCGGCGGGTAGCCTCCTCCTTGCGGCGGTGGGTAGCCACCTTGCGGCGGGTAGCCTTGCTGCGGAGGCGGGTACATCGGGGCGGACGGCGGCGGAGCCGTCCATCCCGCGAGCGAACCGAAGCGCGTGATCGCGAGGAACGCGATCGCGCCGCTCACCGCGACGTTCGCGAGGCTCGAGGATGTGTACATCCACGGTGCCTCGAGGAAGAGCCCGCTGAGCAGACCGTTCACAGCGATGATCGCGAACACGCCGTATTGGACGCCCAGCGCACCGAGCAGGTACCGCTCCGGCTGCTTCTGCGTGGCGGCGTTTGTCCGTGGCAAGAGCGCCTTCGCGATCACGATGACGACGAGTGCACCGACGATGATCGTGGGAAGCGCTTGCCGGATCGGCATCGAGCCGCCCTTGAACCCGCCGAAGATGTACGCCAGCAGCATCGTGACGCCGCCCGCCGCCATCGAGATGCCGGCGAGCACGAGCCCGTACAAGACGAGCTTCAAGCCGACTTGAGTGTCGTCCTTGCTCGTGCTGTTCGCACGATGACGATCGAGCGAGAGGAAGAAGTAGCCTGCACCGACGAAGACGATCGCCGCGACGGTCCCGAGGATCGTCCCGAGGATCGCGAATACTTCTTTGCCGCCCAGGGCGCCCAAGAACTCCATGGGCGCAATCGTACTCCGGATCGTGCCGGGGGTCAGATTACGTGCACGATCACTGCACGATCACTGCGAAAGGACGGGGCGCGGCCCCATGGGCGCGGGTGGCGGCGAATCGGGGTTCCAGATGTTGGTGTTCTGGTACTGGCCCGAGTCCATCAGCGTGAACCCCACGAATAGCGCCGCGGCCAAGATCGCGCTCAAGAACACGACGGAATGGAAGATCTTGTCGTACTTGAGGTGCATGAAGAACAGGACGACGAGCGTCGCCTTGATGACGGCGATGAACATCGCGAGCGCGAGGTTCATGTTCGGTCCCAGGTCGATCTTCGTCGCGAGGACGGTGACGATCGTCAGGAACAACAGCGCGCCGCCGGTGCTGACCAGCACCTTGATGGAAGCGACGTGCGCGATGCCGTGATGGTCGTCGTGATGGTCGTGATGATCGTCGTGAGCAGTAGAAGCCATGACGTCCTCGCTAGTGGATCAGATACATGAGGGGGAACAGGAAGATCCAGATCAGGTCGACGATGTGCCAGTACAGCGCAGCGAAGTCGACCGGTCCGAAGTAGTCCGGCGTGAAGTGACCCTTCACGGCGCGGATGAGCAGCCAGATGAAGATGAACACGCCGAACAGCACGTGGATGCCGTGCAGGCCCGTCATCGCGAAGTAGATAGTGAAGAACATGCTCGTGTGCTCGGGCGGCGGGCCCGAGTAACCGATGTCCTTCTCCTCGGCGTGCGTCAGCGCTCGCTTCGTCGTGGTCGTCGCGGCACCCGTGGCGAGCTCCTGCCGCTTGTCGGCAAAGTAGTCGGGAGTTGACACCGACGGGCCGTCGCACTCGACTTCGATCTGGATGCCTTCGCGACCGACGCCCGGGCCGGGCCGGAGGGTGTGATCGCCGTATTCGACCACGATCGCCGACGACTGGCCGCGCGCACAGTCACTGACCGTGGCCTTGCCCTGCGATCCGAGCGTGCCGCTCTTGCCGCGCTTTGCTTCGTCGCAGGCCTGCAGCGTCGGGAACGGGCCGTCGCCGCCGGACTTCTTCTCGCACTTCTCGCCTTCACATGCCCACGCGTAGAACCAGCCGCCTTTGCAGACGGCCGGCTGGTGCTTGGGCTTCCAGCACGGGAACTTGCCCTTCGACGGGTTGCCGTTCGCGTCCGGTAGGAGGCCACCAAGCGGCCCGTATTCACCGTCGAAGCAGACATTGGGGATCTGCTGTTCCGACTTCTTCGTGAAGACTTCCTTCTTGTCGACGACGCTCAGGCTGCCGGTGACCGCGCGGACCTTGCAGCTCGCCTGCACGAGCGGCGTGCGCGTGTCCAGATCGATCGCGATGTCCGGCAAGCATCCGGTCCCCGTACCGGCCGCGAAGTCCCACTTCACGGTGGTCTTCGAGCCGGGGCAGTCGTTGCTCTTCGTCGGCAGCGTCGTGTTGTTCGAGCTGATGCACGGGTCGAACTTCTTCCCGAACAGGATCTGCTCGTGGACCTTGTGCGTGTATTCGAAGTACTTGATGACGAGGAAGCCGAACGCGCACGCGAGCGTCGCAGCGAGGCACGTGATCAGGAGCTTCCTCTGGCGGAGCTGCGCAGCGCGCACGGCCCAGGCGGCCGTCAGCGACGAGAAGATGAGGACGGCGGTGTTGATCGCGCCCATCTTCGTATCGAGGTACTTGTGCGCGTACATCCAGATCTCGCCGTGGTGGTGGCGATAGAGGATGTAGGCGACGAACAGCGCAGAGAAGAACAGCACTTCCTGCGCGAGGAACAGCCAGATGCCGAGCTTGCCGGAATCGAACTGGTGCTGCGCGTCGTCGTAGTGATGCTGGACGAACGGCGACCCGTGATGTCCATGGTCGTCGTGTGCGGCGTGCGGCTGCTCGCTCACTTCTCGTCTTCCTTCGTTTCAGTCTTTGCCTCGTCGTCGCTCGGCGGTTCGACGGCCGTCGCGGGCTTCGGCTCGTCGGAGGTCACGTCCTTGGTCTCGGGCTTGTCGGCGCTCGCCGATGCCTTGACCTCTTCGACGGCCGTGACCGGCTGGTTCACCTGCGCGGGTGCATCGCTGGGGACCTCGGACGGCTCTGCCTCGATCGGCTCGCGGCGCTCCCAGCGATCCGGCGCGACCTCGACGAGGTCGTCGTAGTTGTAGATCTCGTGGAGCACCGGCGGCTTCTCGAAGTTGAAGACCGGCGGCGGCGTCGGAGCCTGCCACTCGAGCGAGGTCGAGCCCCACGGGTTGCGCGGCGCGCGCTTGCCGTTCTTGAGCGACGCGAGCAGGTTTACGATCGCCACGAACATCGAGATGCCGAGGACGAACGCACCGATGGTCGAGAGCTGGTGGTACTCCGTGTACATCGGATCGTAGTCCCAGTAGCGCCGCGGCATGCCGCGCGAGCCCATAACGAACTGCGGGAGGAACGTCAGGTTGAACCCGAAGAACACGCCGATCGAGCACGTCGCCGCGATCGACTCCTTGTACATGCGCCCGGTGAACTTGGGCCACCAGAAGTGCATCGCCGCGAGGAACGCGACGAGCGTGGAGCCCATCATCACGTAGTGAAAATGCGCGACGACGAAGTACGTGTCGTGCAGGTGAACGTCGACGGAGAGGATGCCGAGGAACAGGCCGGTGAGACCGCCGATCGTGAAGATCAGCAGGAAGCCGAGCACGTAGAGCATCGGCGTCTTCAGGCGAATATCGCCCTTGTAGAGCGTCGCGACCCAGTTGAAGACCTTGATCGCGGCGGGGATTCCGACGCTGAACGTCAGGGCGCTGAACACCATGTTCGCGAGGCGGCTCTGGCCGGACACGAACATGTGGTGGCCCCACACGAGGAACGACAGCAACGCGAGCGACACCGACGAGTACGCGATGAAGCGGTAGCCGAAGATCGGCTTGCGCGCGAACGTCGACAGCATCTCGCTGATCACGCCCATCGCCGGGATGATCATGATGTAGACGGCAGGGTGCGAATAGAACCAGAAGAAGTGCTGGAACAGCACGGGGTCGCCGCCGAGCGTCGGATCGAAGATGCCGATGTGAGCAAAGCGCTCGACCGCGAGGAGCAGCACCGTGATGCCGAGGACCGGCGTCGCGAGCACCTGCATGATCGCCGTCGCGTAGATCGCCCAGATGTTGAGCGGCATCTGGAACCAGCTCATGCCCTGCGGCCGGAACTTGTGGATCGTGACGAGGAAGTTGAGGCCCGTGAAGATCGAGCTGAAGCCGAGCAAGAACACGCCGGCTGCGGCGACGAGCACGGGCGTTTTCGACTCGAGTGAATACGGCGTGTACAGCGTCCAGCCGGTGTCGAGACCACCGAACGGCACGGCACCGATGAGGAGAGTCGCGCCACTGATCCACAGATAGAACGACGCGAGGTTGAGGCGCGGGAACGCGACGTCGGGCGCGCCGAGCTGGATCGGCATGATGATGTTGCCGAGCGCCGCCGGGATGCCCGGGATGATGACGAGGAACACCATCACCGCGCCGTGCAGCGTGAAGAACTTGTTGTACGTGTCCTGTCCGACGAAGTCCTTCCCGGGGAAGAAGAGCTCCATACGCACGAGGAGCGCGAACACGCCGCCGATGATCAGCGACAGCATGATCGCGTACAGATACATCATTCCGATCCGCTTGTGATCGAGCGTCGTCAGCCAGCTCTTGATGCCCTTGCTGGCGTTGAGGAAGTCCGGTTCGTTGACCGGGCCATCATTCACTTCGTCGGTGTGCTTGGTCGCCATAAATTTCCTACTTGAGCGACTTGATGAAGGCGATGAGGCCCTCGATCTCTTTCTCTTTGAGCTGGCCGTCGAATGACGGCATCGATCGAGCGATGCCCGGACGCCCCGACTTGTTCGGATAGATGATGGACTCGCGGATGTAGTTTTCGTCCACGAGTCGCGGCGGCGCGCCCTCTTGCGGGACTTCGACGCCCCACGTCCCCTTGAACGAGGGACCGACCTTCGTCGAGCCGTCGATCGAGTGACACGCGACGCAGCCCTTCTTCTCGTACAACATCGCGCCGAGCTTGTCGGGCGCCATGCTCGACGACGACGCGGCCTTGTCGGCGAGGTAGCGCTCGTAGTCGCCCGGCTCGTGCACCACGATGACCGCGCGACGCCCATCGGACTGACGACCCATCTGCGAGTGATCGGTGCCGCAATACTCCGCGCAGTGCAGGCGATACGTGCCCGGCTTGGTCGGGTAGAACCAGACGTACGTGTAGCGGCGCGGGATGATGTCCTGCTTGGTGCGCATGACCGGCACGTAGAACGCGTGGAGGACGTCGCGCGACGTCATCACCAGGCGCACTGGCATGTTGACCGGGACGTGCAGGTCGGAGTCCTCGACGCCGTTCGAGTGCGTGAAGCTCCACGCCCAGCGCCACGCCTGCACCTGCACCTCGACCGCCTTGACCGGCGGCGTGACGACGCGGATGTAGCCGCGCCAGCCGTAGTAGAAGAGGAACACGACGATGATCGTCGGGATGATCGTCCACGTGATCTCGAGGACATCGTGATGGGACGGTGACGGCTCGGACTTGTGGCCCTTGCGGTGGCGATAGCGCCACGTGAAGTAGATGACAATGAACGAGATCGCGAAGAAGAAGAACGCCGATAGCCCCAGCGTCGCGAGGTACATCATGTCGCTGTCGTCGGCCTCGATGTTCACGCTGCGCGGGAACCAGTAGTTCGAGTCGACCCTGTCCATGATCGGGCGGCGGACGAGCTTCTCGTACCAGGGCAGCTCGCCTCCACCTGCGGCCGGAGCCGGCGCTGGCGAGCCCGCACCCGCAGCCGGAGCGGTGGAGCCTGCAGCCGTGGGCGGCGTTGCCGAGCCCGCACCAGCAGCCGGAGCGCCGGAGCCTGCAGCAGTGGCCGGCGCTGCCGAGCCCGCGGCCGAATCCGCGGTCGCGGTCGAGCCTGTGGGTGTCGCGGATCCAGCCGGCGCCGCTGCGGGTGCGGCCGAGCCCGCCGGCGCCGCGGAGGGCTGTGCGCCCGCCGTCGGAACGCCGAACATCTTGAGGACCAAGAGCGAGGCCAGGGCCGCTGTCGTGATCACGACAGAGATGGGGACCCACGGAGATCGAGAGCGACGTTTTCCAGACATCATGATTCTCCCGGTTCGCGGCGACGGCGCAGGAAATGCGCGCCGAAGCCAATCACCAGCAGTGCAACGAACCCAGCGGCACCGAGCCGCAACGCGAACACACCAGCGCGCGAATGACTCTTCGCGTCCGGATCGAAGTGATAGCAGCGGTTCATGAAGCCGATCGCCGTCGACATCTCGGCGAGCCCGGCCTTGACGATCGACTCGCGCATGATCCCGGCATCGAACTCGATGCCGTACACGTAGCGAGTGACGACGCCGCGCGTGCTGAGGAAGATCAGCGCCGCGGGGTGCGCCCACTCGGCGCGAGACGGGATGTAGACGTACTTGAACCCGACGGTGTCGGCGACGCGCCGGATCTGGGTGTCATCGCCGGGTGTTGCCGCAGCGAGGAACGTCCAGCCCTTCTGCGCGTCGGCGCGCTGGGCCTCCGGCAGGCGCGCGATGTAGCGCTCCTTCATCTTCGCGAGCTTCTCGAGCGATTCGTTCGGCTCGAGATCGATCGAAAGGATTCGGAACTGCTGCCCGATCGCGAAGCCGACCTGCTTGCCCTGCCAGTCAACCTTCGTCGCGAGCGCGGGGAGCACTGCGGACAGACCGTTGAGCTGGAGGCTGCACAGCATCGGGCAGTCGTTGTAGTTGAACGTCAAGATGGTCGGCAGCTCGCCGGCCAGCGCTTCCCGCAGCGTGATCAGCGCGCCGTCGCTGGTGCGGAACTGCGCGTCGGGAGGAAGTACCGAGCCGGTCTTCTCGTCGACCGTGACGCCGTTCGCTTCGTACGTCGGTGACGCCGGGAGAACGACGTCGTTCGAGCTCTGCGCATACGAAGGATCCGCCGCGACGCTCGACGCGAGCATCAACGCCAGAGAGACGGAGCCGATGTGACGGTTACGGAGCATTGCCTTTCGCAGCCGACCCCGCGCCCGTGGTCGCGGGCGCAGGCGGGTTGTTCGTGCCTGGGTTATTAGCACCCGTCGCTGGCGCGGGTGCTCCCCCCTGCCCACCCGTCGGAGCCATTGGAGCCGGAGCTGCGCTACCCGCCGCAGGTGCTGCACTACCCGCCGCAGGCGCCGCCGAGCCTGCGTCCGCCGGTGCGGCCGAGCCGGTATCCGGCGCAGGAGCCGTGATCGCCTTGGAGCGACCGAAGATCGGCTCTGCCGACGGCGTCGTCGATGGTGTCCCCGGCACGAGCTGGTCCGGCTTGTCCTTGGCCTCCGCCGCGACCTTCTTCATCGCGACGTTGATGTTGATGCGGAACGAGCCATCGGGGTTCTTGCCGTATTCGGTGATGTTGTTCATCCCGGCGGTCTTCGTCGTGCGGAAGTTGAGATCGTTGCCGCCGTAGTCCGCCATCGTCTGAATCTCCGAGGTGTCCTTCATGTAGAAGGCCTGGAGAGCGACGATGGTGACGTAGACGAGCACCGACGCACAGATGCCGATGACGATCACGCCGAGCGTGTTGAGCTTGTCGGGGTTGCGCTTGGGGCCTGACATGGTCGTCTCCTACTGGACCTCGTGCGCGAGGGAGAGCGGCAACGTCGGATCCTTCGTCGGGATCAGGTTGCCCTTGAGGTTGCGTCCGACACCGACGAGGAACACGCCGACGAGCGCGATCCACACGGTGATATCGACCGGCGAGAAGCCGACGTGGTGCAGCGACGTCGGGCCCGTGAGCGGACCGGCGACGACGCGCGCACCGTCGTGGTACGCGATCGACCACTCGTACGACGGCATCACGTTCCAGTAGAGATCGAGCCAGTGGAACACGAGCTGCCAAACCGCGAAGAACACGAGTGCGGGCACGATGCGCTTGGTCCAGCGTGACATCAGGATCGCAAACGGGAAGGCCCAGTATCCGACGACCATGAGGATGCTCACCCACTTCCACTCGCCGAACATGCGGTACTTGTACCAGTGCGTCTCCTCCGGCATGTTGCCGTACCACTGCAGCATGAACTGCGAGAACGCGGTGTACGCCCAGAAGAAGGTGAACGAGTACATCCACTTTCCGATGTCGTGGTAGTGCTCCGCCGTCACCGAGTGCGTGAGGCGACCGGTGCGCTGGATACCGAGGACGATCAGAGCGAGCGCGCTGAACGCGCCGACGCCGGCCGACCCCCAGAAGTTGACGCCGTACATCGTCGAGTACCACTTCGGTGCCATCGACATCAGCACGTCGAACGCGACGAAGCAGGTGAAGATCGCGAACACGATCATCGCTGGGCCCGACGCGATGCGGAGCGTCTCGGAGATCTTGGGATCACCCGACTCGTCCTGCTCGCGTGACTTCTTCATGTAGTACCAGGCGAGCCCCGAGAACACCGCGCCGTACGCGACGAAGCGCACCGCGAAGAATCCCGGAGACAACCAGCCGAGCTTGTGCAGCAGGT
>JBJXGN010000115.1:0-7151 GCA_046160585.1 Kofleriaceae bacterium | reverse complement strand
GAGCTACACGTGCAAGCCTGGCAGCTCCGCCAGCTCACGTCACTCGACTCGCCGCAATCTCTCGGGAGCGGATAGCGTCTTCGCGAGCGTCCATCGTCACGCGCCGGCCTAGAAACCGCTCAGCCCGGGCGAACCCCCGCGAGATGTTCCAGATCGTGCGCGGTACTCGGTGATCGCTCGATCCGACGAGAATGTGCCGACGCTGATCGCGGTGAGGTCAGCTTGTTTCCTTGCCAGTGGCCAGGTCCCACGAACGCAGCGCGTTGCTCGGCTTCGCGAGGACGACGACGCGCGTCGCGGACATCGCCGTGTAGTAGCCCTGGCTATCCTCGCCCAGCGCGACGCGCCAGCGCTCGCCTTTGGAGTCGTACGCGACGAGCGAGAACGCCGCGCGGCTCGGTGCGAGCGAACGGGCCGTGGTCGCGACGGCCACCGCGCCATTGCCGCTGAAATGAACGATGGCCTCCCCAGCGGGCAGGGCGTGCTTCGCGATCGCGGAGGCCGCCGCCCCGTCGAGCTTCACGAGCGCGACGTGCGCCGGTCCGTTCTTCCACGGGTTCAGGCTCGCCCACACTAACGACGCGTCGGGGCCGGCGCCGAGGTGCGAGGGTGGGTTCTCCCAGGCAAACGTCGCGAGCTCCGGATCGGTGCGCAGGATGCCGTACAGGTTGGCGATGACGACGCGATGATCGCTCGTCACGGCCGCGCTGAACGGGTACGAGTTCTCGGGCAGCGGGTACTGGCGAGTCGCGGTACCCCCGATCGCGACGCGATCGATCCAGCGCGACCCGACAGCCCAGTACGCGTCGGCCGACTCGGTCGGGAGGACCCAGTCCGCGGTCGATGCATGCGAGCTGGCGATCGCATTGCCGGCGACGTGATTCGCGATCCGCGATCCTGCCGACGTGGCGCACACGATCAGCGATCGATCAGCGAGCACGGCGACGGACCGCCCCCCTTCGATAGCGATGCGTCCGGTCTCGGCGAGCTTTGCGTCGCGACGGATCACGACGCCATCGCCGAGCTCGATCCATCCCTCGCCGTCCGCGACGAGCGGGGAGCGCCCGACAGAGTGAAATCCCGGATCGATCGGATCGCCGGGGTTGGGCGGCGTCAGTTCGTCGGTGTGCGAGGTCGGCGTCGCGCGCTTGCACGCGCTCGCGAGCACGGCGACGCCAAGCCCGGTGACGAACGATCGACGGTCCCAGGTCATCGGATCGTTGCCTCGATGTTGCGGATCTGATCCGGGGTCGACGCTTTCGCGGCCTTCTGGCGGAAGACCGTGAGGTCCTTGATGCCGCGCGCAGTGAGTCGAGCTTCCGCCGCCGTCTGTTCCTTGTCGGTACCGAACACCTCGTTACGCATCAGATCATACGACTGCTGGCGCACGCTCTGGGCTTGCAGCGCGATCGCGAGATCCTCCTCGGCCTTTGCGCGATCGGCAGCGTTCGTGGCCGTCCCCACGCGGACCCGCGCCATCGTGGCGTTCACCTGCGGCGTGACCATCATGTCCGCGTAGACCTTCTCCGGAACCTGCACGGCACGTGTGTAGTGCTCCGCGAACTGCTCGTGGAAGCGCGTGCTCGCGTAGCTCCACGGGTCGGCGTAGCCATCATCGCCGGGAACGGCCTCGCCCTTCTTGGGCAAGGAACCTTGCTTGCGCGAGAAGTAGCCATCGCTGTTTGGATCGATCGAATACGTCTTGCGTCCTTTGTCGACGGTATTTCGGGCGTCGTTTGCCGATGCACGCGTCGCTTCGAGATGTTTCTTCTCGGCGTCGGTCAGCGCGCCGGTGTCGTTGTCGTGGCCCTCCCATCCCATGATCTTCTCGTACTTCTTGTACTGCGCGTCGAGGCCATCTCCGACGTTGTGGCCGAGCTCGTGGGTCATCGTCCACTGCAGGCGAGACATGTTCGCTCCGTGGGCGCCGCCGAGCTGGCGTCGCTCGGCGATGTTCGCGGTCGAAACCGTCATGTCGGGGATCAGTACCTTGGTGCCGGTCGCCAGCCCACCGATGGGCTTCTTGGGATCGTTCTGCCAGAGGACGTTCTCCTGGCGGTGGATCTCCGTGAGTCCGGCATTGCCCGCAACGTGATCCGTCGGCATCTGGTCCATCACGACACCGATCTGCTCGAGCTGGTCCTTCTCCCAGTGAACGTGCGAACCATCCTTGCGGCGCGCGCGATCGTTGGTGAACGACAGGTTGTGTTTCATCTCGAGCGCGTGCTCGGTGTCCTTCCGCTCCATCAGCTTGTCGATGTCCGCATGCGTGATCTGCTGCCCCGTGGTGGCCTGCCGTTGCTTGAGGAACGCCAACTCGTCGTCGACCTCGCCTGCCGTCCCCTTCGCTGCCTTCACGCGCGCGGCGTGCCGGCGCTGCTCCTCGGAGCTCGTTCCGGCGCCATCATCCTTCGCGTCGTTCATCGCGTGCGACTTGTGATACGAACCCCACAGCTCGAGCCTGCGCACCGGATCCTTGACGTTCTTGACGAGGTCCTTCATCGCCTCGTTGTCGCGATCGCCGACCGAGACGGTGAGGTTGTAGAACTCCACGTCGGACAGCTGCGCGATGGCGTCGCTCTGGAGATGCGCCGGCAATCCGACGAGCGTGTTCAGAGCAGCGGCGGCATCCTCGGGGAAAAAACCGGTCAGGTTCTTGCTCGCACTCTGTCTGGCATCGGCGGCCCACTTCTCGTCGATCGTCGCCGACACGCCCAGGGCCATCGCGTTCATGTCGAGGTTCGCCTTGTCGGCGAGGCCGTCGAACCGCTCGAGATCCTTCTCGGCCGCCTCGACGTCCTGCGACTGCCGCGTCTCGCTGAACTTCACGAGCTCCTTCGAGGCATCCTCGCCGACGGACTTGATCGCTTCGCGCCCGCGCTTGCCGGCGGACGCGATGTCACGATCGGTCCCCTTGTTCGCGGCGAGGATCTTCTTACGCGCCTCGGCGACGAACGCTTGGATCGCCGCGCGCGCCTTCGCGCCTTCCACCTTGATCGCGGCGATGCGCTTGGTGTTGTCCTTGGCGAGCGTCTTCTGCACGTCGTTCACGTCGGCCTTCATCGCTTTCGTGGCGGCACCGTCGGTGCGGTCGAGGGCTGCAAGGTCGCGACACAGGCGACCGCCGGCCTTGGAGAGGTCCGCATCCTTTGTCGTCGCGAGGCGAGTGAGCATGTCCTGCACCTTCGTGTCGATCGCGGCCTTGTCGCGTGCGTGTGTCGCGCGCAGCTTGTTTGCGGCCTCGACCTTCAGCTCGTCGCCACGCTGCTTCGCGGCTTGCCGCTCGACGCTCATGGCACCGGTCGCCGTCGCGCCCGCGCCGCCAGCCTTGGTGGTGAAGACGGCCCTCTCGGTCTGCATGCGTATCTGCGCCATCTGCGCGTGCATCTGCATCTCGGAGCTCGAGATCTCCGACTGCGTCTGGATGCGCGTGCCCTGCGCGGTCTCCTCGCCGGCAATCGCGGTGGTCGCAGCGTCGGTACGCGTATCCTGCGCCTTCAGCAGCTGATCGTTCTCACGCCGCAGCTGCGTGGACGCGTTCATGCTGTAGTTCTCGATATTCGCCGACGCCGTCGTCGCGACTGTTTTCGCGTACGCCTTTTGCTCCGCTTGTTGCGGTCCCCGCGCCGAGAGCTCCCTGACGAGAGCGAGCTGCTTCGCGGCCGCGGCCTGCTTCGTGCCTGTTTCGAACGTGGAAGCGACGCGCGCGTTCATGTGCGGCGTGATCTCGGCGAGGATGTCTTCCTTCGTCGCGCGGTGCCAGCCTTGTTCGTCGGACGACACCTTGGCGAGTGCGGCGGTCTGCTTTTCGACGTCGGCGACATGCGTGGCGTGCTGTGAACCGATGACCTTCTGATTCGCCGCGTCCTGTTTGGTGATGTCCGCCGACAGCGTCGCTTCGCCGGTCGCCGTTGCATCGCCTGTCTTCGACGTCTCCGAGCCGACGGCGCCGTCGACCTTGGCGAGCTCAGAAGCCATCCGCGTGTCGAGATCCCCGAGCTGTTTCTCGAGCGCGGTATCGAGCTGCGCCTGCTCGGCGGCGCCGGCGGTGCGGATCTGCGCTTCCATTCCCAGGCGGCTCGAGGCGACCGTGCATACGGATGGTCCGGGACCACCGACCTTCGGTTTCGGTTGCGGTGGTACGAGCCCGGCACCTCCGCTACCGCTCGAGCCTTCCTGCTCCTTCGGACCGAGCTCGGGCGGCGCGTCGAGGAACGCGAGCTTCTCGCCGGCGATCTTGTCGAGCTGTGCGAGCGCAGTCGTCGGATCGTCGGGCAACGCGGATGCGTCCCGCTCGAGTTGGTCGAGTGCCAGCGTCGAGAAATCGATGCCGCGCCCCGGATCGCCGAGCGATGGTCCGATCAGATCCGAGCTGCCCGCAGCGTCACTTCCGCCGCTCTCGTTTACATCGGTCGACGCGAACATCGGATCGCCGCCGACCGTGTCGTTGCGCCGCAGTTCCTCCGATGTTTGGTGGTCCGACAACCCCATCTCTACGCTCGCCGCAGCTCGACAATGCCCTGGTTCTCCGACGCAGGGCGTGTAGCTTGCGACGGGTGTAGAGTCGCATCATGGTGCCGGGGCCGCCATCCGGCTGGAAGCAGCGATTCAGCGCCGACGTCGTGGTGTACGAGGCACCGGATGGCGAGAGTCGCATCCGCTGTTTTCAGGGCGTTCCGTTGGAGCCCCTGTCCCAAATAGTACGGCGCGTAACCGGCCCTACCGAAATGCCGATCGACAGCACGAGGTCGCTCGTGAGCGCGGAGGGCGAGTACGGCGCGGTCTGTTGTGTGGGAGGGCGCATCGTCGGGGTGCTGTTCGGCGACGCGACCGCGATCGCACTCGAAGCGCCCAGGCGGCACGAGCCTCTCGTGTGCGAGTTGCTCCTAACGTGGAGGCTCCAGCTCGGCGTGCGTTCGCGGCGCTTTCTATACCGGCCGCCCGCGGGATGGTCGCCGATGCCGAACGGGCTCGTCACGACGTGGTTCCCGCCGGAGTTTCCCGATGACCACGCGCAGCTCGTCGTGTTTCCCGCGACCCCGATCACGATCGATGCACGCGACGAGCTCGCGCAGTTGCTCGCGATCGAGCGCGCTAGCGGTGCGATCATCGGCGAGATCCGCGAGCACGCGCTGGTCACTGCGCACGGACTCACCGGGCAGCACTGGTCGATCGCGATCCAGCGCGATGCGCGCTCCTCCGTCGTGATCCGCGAGCTCGTGTCCGTTCGCCGCGCGCCGTATCGGTACGCGATGAAGCTCGAGGCGACGTCGCCGCAGCATCGCGAGGTAGTGCTCGACGTAGCGCGCTCGATCCGCGCGATTCCACCGACGGGGCAGGAGTGGATCGCTGCAGGACACGCATCGCTCGATGCGAGCGCGCACTGGACGGATTGATGGAGCTCGTGCTCGATCTGATCGGCGAGCAGTGCATCACGCTCGCGACGCGCACGCTGCTCTTGCCCGACGATCAGCGCGCGTGGATCGCGAGCGAGCTCGCGGGCGCCCAGATCCTCGCCGACAGCGTCGATCGCACGCGCACCGGGTGGCCACTTCGCATCGTGATCGCGCGAACCGGCGACACGTGGAGCGCGCACGCCTTCTACGCGTTCTTCGAGCATGCGGCGACCGCGGCGATCCGGGGCCCGACACGCGCGGCGATCGAGCGGTGTATCGACACGCTGCGCTCGGGACGACCCCGGTGGACCGACGGAGTCACCGCACTTGTCGAGCTCTGGGACGTTCCGGAGGGGCCCGGTCCACTCCTTTAGATCGGCTCGGCACAGGGCCGAATGTCGAGCGCGACCAACTCAGGTTCCCGGAGTCCCGGGAATGAAGGAACAGCCGTTGTCGGTGACGCAGGCTTTCGCGCAACGGTCGAACGTCTCGCGGACACCCTTCGCGCACGCGTCGAACGTTGTACGACAACTCGCGCGACAGTCCTGCACGTCGTCACCCGTGCACGCGCGTCCGCACGATGCGTATGTATCGCGGCACGCCTTCTCGTCGGTGTCCTTGGTCGAACGACACGACACGCGGCAGGTATTGGCTTTCTCCTGCTGTTCCTTCGTGTCGCATCCAAAGTCCATCGGGACAACACGAGCCGTTGCGACGTCCATCGGGACGACACGATCCGTTGCTACAACGGATCCGCCGATGGCGAGAACTACTCCGATCGCGAGTATCTGCATGTGTCCTCCGGTTCACGGACAAGAGGGCGCGGGATATCGAGCTGCGCGAGCGCCTGCTCACACGATACGACACATCGAAGGTGCGCGGCTCGCTTGAACTTCGCCTTCAAGCGTCGATCGGGTCGGGATCCAAGCTAATTGCGACACGATGTCGAACACGGCGCCGACGACCTCGAGGATGCCGGCGCCCACGCCCGCCGCGGCTTCACCAACCTTCTCGCCCGTCGACGGCTTGTCTTGGTGTGCGGTCTCGCCTTCTTCCAGCCTGCCGTTCTGGCGGAGCACGTCGGTGATCTCGCCGATGTCGAACCACACCCCGTGCTGAAGGCACCGATCGAGGTGGGTCTCGTGGAGCGAAATCGCTTCCATCGGTGCGTAGCACTCCGGACACGAGATCTTCGAAGGGCCCGCGAGTTGATGGCAGACCAGCTTCGGGAGCAGACGCCGGCGAACGTGCGATGGCTTGTCGAGCGCTCGAACGGGAATCGCTGAACAAGCAGTGCGTCGGCCTCGTCATCGAGGAGGAACCGGGTGCCGGAAGAGGGTGCCCTGCTCGTTGACGAGAAGGAGCTCGCTGCCGACGACGCGGCTCGCGCGTAGCTTGCCCTCGAACGCAACGAAGCCGAGGAACGAAGGTTCCGCGCTGACACGAATCACTGCCGCGCCGTCTTTGGATGGCACTGCAACGATGCCATCCGGCGATACGTGAAGCGGCTGCACCCAACCGCGGGGGCCGTCGCTCTGATGCAGGAATGTTCCGTGGTCAGTTCTCCACATTGCGGCCGTCGACCGCGCTTGGATCTGTTCTGCGAGCGAGGCGCTCGGTACGAGACCGGGCCTCAGGATGGGCGCTGCCCAGGTTCCTCGTACAGCACCCGTCTCCATATCGAACCGCGTCACGGCCTGATTGACCGCGACGTTCAGTGTCCGAGCGTCTTCGCTGACACACCACCGCGTTCGG
>JBJXGN010000114.1:0-26255 GCA_046160585.1 Kofleriaceae bacterium | reverse complement strand
GCGAGGACCTTGCCGAGCGGCTCGAGCTTCATGTCGGGCGCCTCGAACACGTGGGCCGAGATCTTCACGACGTAGGACATCGTGTCGGCCGGCCAACCGAGCGCAGTGAGCGTCGCCGGATTCGGCGGCAGTGTCGGCGTCGGTGACGGCGTCGGTGTCGGCGTCGGTGACGGCGGAGAAGGGGCGGGCGTTGGTGCCGTGGTCGACGTCGTCGCGGGCGCAGGTGCCGGGGTGGTCGCGTGCGGTTGCTCGCCGAACGTGTCGAGGTCACGAGGTGGCGGCGCGGTACGCGAGCGATCTGCGGCGCAGGCGCTCAGAGTCATGGTGAGCAAGACGCAGCGAAAAAACACGTCTCAGTGTGCCATGCGTGGCGCGGACACCTCCCGCGGAATCAGCTCGAGTTGTGGCACGTGCCGGGGGAATACCGCGCGAGCTACGCGCGTTCGCGGCAGCAGTCGACGTTGCATGTCCACGCGTCGATCGCGTGGCGGTGTCGAGTGATCGTCGAGGCTAGCGTCGCGTGACGCCGCCGTCGGGAAGCTCGGCGCGATAGGTCGTCCGTCCGCCGGCGCGAGGCTCGTCGGCCGGGCGCTTCGCCACCGTCGAGTGCAGGCTCGAGCCAGCAGTGGTGCAGGGGCACGCCCGCGATCGCGGTCCGGCGCACCGAAATCCGGCCTGCCATCGTGGGGATACGTGGGCACGCAGGTTGCGAGACACACCGCGATGACCCGAGCCCACGCGTTTCTCCTCGCATGCCTGACCGGCGCACTCGCCTGTGGTGACCTGCGCACGTCGCAGGAGCAGTCGGCGATTGCGCGCGTGGGCGACCTCGTCGACGCGCCTGCCGGTATCGACGACGCGGTGGGTATCGACGGCACGGGGACGACCGATGCAACGATCGGCGACGACGCGGCGATCGGCGTGGACGGCGCGGTCGGCATCGACGGGACGATCGGCGGCGATGGCGCCCTCGGTTTCGACGCGGTAATCGACGGTGCGGTCGCGATCGATGCGCCGTTCGGCGTCGATGCGCCCGTCGGGTTCGACGCGTACCTTCCGCCTGACGCGTACCTGCCACCCGACGCGTACATGCCGCCCGATGCGTACGTCCCGATCGACGCGTATGTCCCGAGCGATGCGTACGCGCCGCCCGATGCGCCGGTTCCACCCGATAGCCCGCCGCCGCCGACGGAGTGCGTGCCCGATCCGCCGACGACGACGTACGACGGCATCGCGCTCGCCGTACAGGCCAAGCCCGCGCAAGGGAAGTGGGTACGCGTCGCGATGGTGTCGTGGGACATGCACGACTGTCGACCTGCTGATCTTCCCGGAGATGGTGGTCGTCGGCTATCCACCGAAGAACACGGACCCGAACCAGCTGAAGACGTCCAACTTCCGATCGCGCGAGGAGGCGGTCGGCTATCTCGAGGATCTCCCGCCGATCGGCACGGCGCGGAACGACATCGACGCCGCGAAGTGGCCATCGTCGCGCCGGTTGGCGAACGCAGCAGCGGACAACGGTATCGCGCTGCACGCGGGCTTGCTCGAGCTCAACGGAAGGGATGGCAAGCCGTTCAACACGGCGCTCGTGTTCGACAAGACCGGCAAGCTCGTCGCGCGTCATCGCAAACACAACGTCAACGACCCGCTCCCCCTCGACCCGGCCGACGAGGAGAACGAGGCGAAGGCCTACTACGAACGCGAGTACCTGAGCCAAGGCGAGGAGGCGACCGTGTACGCGCATCCGACGGTCGGGCGCGTGGGCGTGATGACGTGCGCGGACATGTATCCGAGCGTGAACGCCGCGGGCGTCCCGCAGGAACAACCGCCGCACTGGCGCGAGAAGTACCTGACTGCAGGGTTCGCATTCATGGCCGTGAGCTCGGCGTGGAACGATCCGTGGAAAGCGGAGCCCGAAGACGAGTGGAAGGCTGAGACACAAGCCAAGAAGGTCACTGCGTGGGCGAATCAGAATCTGAGGACGAAGCGCTACGTCGGGTTCGCGAACACGTTCTCGAACGGCGCCAAGCCCAAAGAAGGCTTCACCGCACTCCTCGAGCCCGTCGACAAGATCGTGAAGGAGACACGCGACGACAGGGTGATCGTGATCGGCTACGTCCCGGCACCGTGAGCTCTCCGGATTCGACTCCGGATACGAGGACAAATCGGTTGTGAGATAGTCGATGCGTGCCTTCGGGCGAAACGCATCGAAGGCGACTCGGAGATCGCTTCGAGATCGTCGCGCAGCTCGGCGCAGGAGCGATGGGCGAGGTGTATCGCGCGCGCGACTGCGTGCGCGGACAGGACGTCGCGCTGAAGCTGTTACCGGCGCTCGACGCGACCTCGCTGCTCCGGTTCAAGAACGAGTTCCACGCGTTGCACGACGTGCAACACCCCAACCTCGTGCGGCTGCACGAGTTGTACGAGGATCACGGCACGTGGTTCTTCACGATGCAGCTCGTCGACGGTGTCGAGCTGTTCGCGTGGATCGGGACCGACGAGGCGCGACTGCGTGAGGTGCTGCCGCAGATCGCGCAGGCACTGCATCGGCTGCACGCCGACGGTCTCGTTCATCGCGACGTGAAGCCCTCGAACGTGCTCGTCACACCCGCGGGCCGCGCGATGCTGCTCGACTTCGGTCTCGTCGCACCGACGTGGTCACCCGGTGAAGGTGTCGGCACGCCAGCGTTCATGGCGCCCGAGCAGGTCGAGGGCGACATCGGTCCCGCGGCCGACTGGTACGCGTTCGGGGTGCTCTTGTTTCGCGCGTTGACCGGGCGGGTGCCGTTCGTCGGTTCGGCCGACGAGGTGATGCAAGCGAAGGGCGAGCGCGCGGCGCCGCGCCTGCTCGATGTCCGGGCCGACGCACCTGCAGATCTCGCGAGACTCGCGGACGCGTTGTTGTCGCGCAGGGCGGTCGATCGCCCGAGCGGTGAAGCGGTGCTCGCGATGCTCGGTGCGGGATCGGGGCCGACGCGGTTCGCGGGGCGCGTCCTCGTCGGTCGTGATCGCGAGCTCGCCGAGCTTCGGCAGGCGGTCGTGGATCGCATGGCCGGCGACGTGTTCACCGTGCAGGTCATCGGTGAGTCGGGCATCGGCAAGACGGCGCTCCTCCGCGCGCTCGCCGAGGAGACCGAAACGAGCGGCACCGCGTGGGTGCTGACCGGTCGTTGCTGGGAACGCGAGTCGGTGCCGTACAAGGGGTTCGACGGAGTGATCGACGAGCTCGCAGCTCGTCTCGACGCCGAGGAGTGGGCGTTGCCCGATGACGGCTGGTCCACGATCCTCGTGCAAGCGTTTCCGGTGTTGCGGCGAGTCCCCGCGTTCGCCGGGCTCGCGCCGTACAGTGAGATCGGAGGTCACGAGACTCCGGCGCGCGTCTCGGGGGCGTTGCGCTCGTTGCTCGCGGAGATCGCGACGCACCAGCCGCTCGCGTTGATCATCGACGATCTGCAGTGGGCCGATCGCGACACGCTCGCACTGCTCCGCGCGATCCTAGAACCTTCGCTACCGAACGTGTTCGTGTGTTTTGGTGCGCGCGCTCCGCTCTCGCTCGATTGGAAGACGGCGACTCGCACGGTCGCTCTCGCACCGCTGTCCGCCGAGGACACGGCGTCGCTTGTCGGGATGGTCGTGCGCGAGCTCGGCGGTGACGCCGACCCGCACGCGATCGCGCGCGAGGCCGGCGGGCATCCGTTGCTCGCGGCGGAGCTCGCGCGACACGTGGTCGCGACCGGCGAGCTCGACGCCGTCACTCTCGAGGACGCGATCGTTCGCACCGCCGAGCGCGCCGGCTCGGCGGCGAAGCACGTCGCCACCATCATCAGCCTCGCACATGCGCCGCTATCCATCGAAGCCGTCGAACGAGCAACCGGCCACAGCGGGGCGCCGTTCTTCGACGCGCTGACCACATTGCGCACGAGCCAGCTCGTCGCGACGAGTGGGGTCGGTGCCGCGATGCGCCTCGAGCCGTATCACGATCGGATCCGCGCGACGCTGATCGCCGGCCTCGCCGACGAAGAGCGGACGTCGCTCCACACGCGCATTGCGGAGGCGATGGAGGCCACCGGAGGCGACGATTCCGCCGCGCTCGCGCGACACTGGGAGGAGGGAGGTCAACGCGCCGCCGCCGTGCGCCACGCGTTGCGCGCCGCCGAACAGGCCGAGGCCGCGCTCGCGTTTCACCGCGCGGCGCGCCTGTACGCGTGGGTCACCGAGCTCTCCCCGACGGCGTCGCTCGCGCGCATCCGCCACGCCGAGTGTCTCGCGCAGGCCGGCCTCGGCGTCGCGGCGGCCGACGTGTTCCTCGCGTGTGCGCGCGATGCGGCGGGCGCGGAGGCGATCGCCCTGCGGCGGCGCGCGATGCAACAGTTGTTGCTGATGGGCCACACGAAGCGCGCATCGGAGCTGCTCGACGAGCTGATGCGCTGGCTCGACCTGCCGAACCCGACGACGCCGCGGCGCATCCTCCTCGGCCTCGTGCGCTATCGCGTTGCGATCCGCTTGCGACGCGCGGTGTTGCCGCCGAACGCAGCGGAAGAGGTCGCACCGATGGATCGAGCGCGGCTCGACGTGCTGTTCGATGCGGCCGTCGGCCTCTCGCTCGTCGATCCGCTGCGCGCGTTCTACTTTCAGTCGATGAACGTCGACTGGTGCTTCCGCATCGGGGATCGCTCGCGCATCACACGAGCACTCATGTCGGAGGTGCCGTACCTCGCATCGCGCGGGAAGCGTACGCGCCGCCTCGACGCGCTGCTCGCGCTCGCGGATCAGGCGGCGATGCGTACGTCGTTCCCGGCGGTCGTCCTCGTCGCGCGCGGGTCCACGGCGTTCTTCTTCGGCAGGTGGCGCGAGTGCCGTGACGAGCTCGCCCTGTGCGTCCGGCTGTTGCAACAGGATCGCTCGCGCCTCGTGAAGGAGGCGTTCGGTCCGGCGCAGCTGCTCGATCTCGCTCGACGGTTCGAGCTCGTCGGCAGGTTCTTCCTGGGCGAGTTGCCGACGTTGCGCCGCCTCCTCCCGGAACACCTGCAGGACGCGCTCGAGCGAAACGACGTCACCGCGGCCACGCACCTGCGCACGGGCATCCACTGCCTCGTGCACCTCGCGTTCGGCGACGTCGACACCGCGGTGCGCGACATGGAGGCGGGGATCGAACCGTGGCGTAACGTGCGCGTCGGCATCCCGCACTTCATGGACACGCAAGCGCGCTCGCTCATCGACATCTACCTCGGGCGCCCGGCCGATGCGCATCGGCGCACCGTCGAGATGTGGCCGGCCTTCAGGAAGTCGCACGTGCTCGACGCGCAGTACGTGCGCATCTCGTTGCTCGATGTTCGCGGTCGCGCGGCGATCGCAGCAGCCACGAGCGCGTCCGTATCGCGACGCGACGAGTTGCTCGTGGATGCGAAGCGCTGCGCCGACGAGTTGCGCGCGACCGGCGCGGCGTGGGCCCACCCTCTCGCGCACTCGCTGCGCGCGGGCATCGCGACCGTCCGCCGGCGCGACGCCGACGCGCGCGCGGAGCTCGAGTGGGCGGCGAGCGCCTTCGACGGTGCGGACATGCCGCTGTTTGCTGCGAATGCTCGCATGGTGCGCGCGATGATCGGCGGAGATGCCGAGACGGCCTCCGCGCAACGACGAGTGCTGACCGCCGCCGGCATCGTGGAGCTGGATCGCTACTCGCGACTCATGCTGCCGCGCGTCTAGTCCGCAGGCGCTAACGAACGCGCCGGAGCGCAGGCTCGATCGCGTTCGTGACCCAGACCCCGACGAGCTGCTCCGGCATGCCCCACGTCTCGGGGCGGAGGAGCGCGCAGGGCTCGATGCGATGGCCGGTCACGGTGGCGACGCCGCGGTGAACGCAGAGCCCCACGCGCACGCGCGGATCGCGTCCCGCGCGCGACTCGAGTGCATCCCACACCGCGACGGCCGTGCGTACCGCCGACGCCGGCTCGCGACCCGGTGCGAGGAACAGCGCGCTCGTGCCGAGGTCGAGCGCGAGCGCGAAGCCCTGCTCGCCGAGCTGGCGTTCGACGGCCGGAAGGACACGTTCGAGATCGGCGATCAGACCCTCGTCGAGCTCGTCGTCGTCGCCGAGGTTATCGATCCAGAGGAAGATCGCGGAATGCTCGACGGTCGTCGCGATCGGCTGTGGCGCTTCGCGCAACGCGCTGCGCACGGCCTCGAGGAGCGCGCGCGCCTCGGCGTAGCGATCGCCTGGCTGGATCGCCATCGCCCGCACGATCACGTCGTCGACCTCGGCCGGCACGGGCACGAGTGCGGACGCGCGGGGCCTGCGCGCGTGCATGTGGAGATACTGCGTCATCGTCTCCGACGGATCGCTGAACGGCATGCGCCCGGTAAGCAGGAGAAACAGCAGCCCGCCGAGCGCATAGATGTCCGTACGCGCGTCGACGCGCCCGCCGTGGATCTGCTCGGGCGCCATGCAGCCGGGTGTACCGAGTGACTGATGCGATGCCGTGAGCTCGGGCATGAGCGCGTCCGAGAGCTTCGCGATGCCGAAATCGAGGAGCACCACGCGCTGGTCGGCGTCGCACACGAACACGTTCGACGCCTTGAGATCGCGATGCACGATGCCGAGCTCGTGCGCGAACGCGAGGGTCTCGCACAGCGGCTCGATGATCCGCCGCACCTCTGCCGTTCCCAGCCGCTGCCGCGCCGCGAGGATGGTGCCGAGGTCGCGTCCGACGAGCCGCTCCATCGCGAAGTACGGGCGCCCGCTGTCGTCGAACCCCGCGTCGATCACCCGGACGACGTTGGGGTGGCGCAACCGCGACAGTACCTCCACCTCGCGATCGAAGCGCGCGAGCATCTCCGACGATGCGACGAAGTGAGCGTGCAGCACCTTGAGCGCAGCCGGCATCCGCGATGCGTGATGCGTGGCCGCGTACACGTCGCCGAACCCACCGCCGCCGACGCGCTCTCCAATGATCCACGGACCGACGCGGTCGCCCGGTTCGTGCCGGCGAGGCGCTTCGTCGACAGAGTTGGCCGCGCGCATCCGCCTCGTCGGTACGCGCTCGTCGTCCACTATCTGTCCTCGACCACGAGCCCGTGGCGGATCATCAACTCGCGAAGGTGGTTGCGATCCATGCGCACCGCGCGCGCCGCGCGAGAAATGTTGCCTTGGTGCTTCCCGAGAAGCGTACGGATGTAGTCGCGTTCCCAGTGGGCGACGGCGCGCTCCTTCGCCGCGCGAAACGATAGGTTCTCGTCGACGGCCGGTGCCGCCTCGTCGGTCATGCCGTGCCACACGGCGGGGTCGCCGAGCAGGACCGCGCGTTCGACGGCGGCGCGTAGCTCGCGCACGTTGCCGGGCCAATCGTGGCGCACGAGATCGGCGAGCACGCTCGCCGGTGGCTCGCCCGCGCCGAGCTGTTCGTAATAGTGCGCGACGAGCAGCGGGATGTCCTCGCGACGCTCGCGCAGCGGCGGCACGCGTAGCCGAAACGTATCGAGGCGATAGAAGAGGTCCGAGCGAAATCGGCCCTGGTTGATCTCGCGGCGAAGTTCGCGATTCGTCGCGGCGATCAACCGAATGTCGAGCGGCGTCGACTCGTTGCGACCGACGCGCTTGATCACGCGCTCCTCGAGCGCGCGCAAGAGCTTCGGCTGCATGTCGAGCGGAAGCTCGCCGATCTCGTCGAGGAACACGGTCCCGCCGGCGGCCGCCTCGAACGCACCGACACGCAGCGTGGTCGCGCCGGTAAACGCGCCCTTTTCGTGACCGAACAGCTCGCTCTCGATCAGGTTCGGAGGGATGGCTCCGCAATCGACGACGATGAACGGCCCCGCGCGTCGCGGACTCTGCTCGTGAACAGCCGATGCGATCAGGCTCTTGCCGGTACCTGTCTCGCCCTCGAGGAGCAAGGTCGCCTCGGAATCCGCGATCTTCGGAAGCACGGCGAACAGGCGCCGCATCGCCGGGCTCGCTCCGAGCGCGCTTCCCCATCTGGAGTCCGCGGATAGTGTCGCGACCTCGTCGCCGCCCGCGATCTCGAAGCGCACCCGCGTGTCGCCGATCGCGATCACCGAGCTGGGCGTCAGGTACGCGCGCTCGATCGGCACGCCGTTGATCAGGGTCCCGTTGGTGCTTCCGAGGTCACGCACGAGGTGGCCGCGCTCGGTCGGCGCGATCGCGACGTGATGGCGCGAGACCGTTGGATCTGCGACGACGAACGCGTTGCCATCGCTCGTGCCGATCGAGATCTCGGTTTCGGTCCCCTCGATGGCGCGGCCCGTGTCCGGGCCGTCGAGGACGACGAGCCGGTAGCGGGCGAACCGTAGCTCGCGGCCGAGCACCTTCGTCGGTATCAGGTGATTCTCGCGCGTCATGAAACTGCGGCTGAACGATACCTCGATCTGCGTCGAGATCGTGCAGACTGGATCGCGATGACGCGTTGCCCGCGGTGCCATCGCCGCCTGCCGCCAACCAGCGAGTGCCCGGTACACGGCAGGCCGAGCACCGTCGTCAGCGTCGTCGAGGATTCGCTTCCACTGGTCGTACCGCCGAAGGAGTACGCGCTCGGCCCGCTGATCGCGGCCGGTGGATCCGCGCTCGTCTATTCGGTGACGCACGAGTCGGGGACGCCCGCGATCCTCAAGTGGGGACGCTGGCGCGATCGCGACATCCACGAGCGCTTCGAGCGCGAAGCGCGGATCCTCTCGCGGCTCGGGAAGCCGCTGACACCGACGCTGGTCGGGCGCAACGATCCCGACGACTGGCCGTATCTCCTCATGGAGGCCGTCTCCGGCGAGACGCTCGCGGCGTGGATGTCCCGCTCGGGTGAGAACGGCACACTGGGCGAGATCGTCACGATCCTGATGCGCCTCGCGCACGTCCTCCAGCAGATCCACGACGCCGGCTACATCCACCGCGACCTCAAGCCCGAGAACGTCGTGGTCGGCACGAACGACACGCGCATCCTCGACTTCGGGCTCGCCGCCGCAGAAGGCGGACTCACCCAGACAGGCGCGGTGCAAGGCACGGTGCACTACATGGCGCCCGAACAGGTGCGAACGGGCGCGGCGATCGACCGTCGCGCCGACCTCTACGCGTTCGGCGTAGTGGCGTTCGAGATGATCGCGGGACAGCCGCCGTTCATCGGCGAGCGCCGCGCGATCGAGTACCAGCATCAGGTCGTGCGACCGCCCTCGTTGCGCGAGATGCGGCCGGTTCCCGCCGAGATCGAGGCGGTGGTGCTGCACTGCCTCGCGAAGCAACCGGAGGCGCGCCCCCAGACGGCCGCGGCGATCGCGATCGAGCTCGGCCACGCGAGTGCCTATATCGAGACGCTGAAGGGCGTCGGACAATCGACGACGAAGAAGGTCCTCGGCGCACGCGATCGCGTCGTCCTCGTGTGGATCGAGGGCGGCGATCCGATCACCATCTCGCGCGCGATCACCGACGTGCACGGCATCGTCGTACGCAGCCGCCCGGGATCCGTGCTCGCCGCGTTCGCGTCACAGTTTCACGACGCGCCGCTCGCGGTCGCGGTCGCGACATGCCGCGAGCTGGCGCACGACCAGTGCCGCATCGTCATCCACGTCGCGACGACGCTCGTGCGTCGCTCGGCGCAGGGGAAGCCCGCCTTCTACGGCCGTGACCTCGAGGCGCCGGCGAACTGGACACCGTCGACGATCTTCAGCGGCCTCGTGCTCACCGCCGCAGCGGCCAATCTCTCGCCGGCCACCGTCGTGCCGGCCAGCGACGTCCGGGGCTTCTTCCGCGATGGCCAACGTGCGCGCACCGACTCCACCGATGCCCGAAGTGAGGTCCGGCTCGTGGGTCGCGATCGCATTCTGCATGAGATCGGTGCGATCGCCACGGCGGGAGGCGTCCTCGTCAACGTCAGCGGCGCCGAGGGCGCTGGGAAGTCACGTGTGCTCGCTGCGCTCGTCGATCGGTTGCGGCAGATGCAACGCGAAGTGATCGCGGTTCGCGGCCGCCGCCGGTTGCCCGGTGACCGCCCCGACGACGAGCGCCTGTTCGACGCGCTCGGCGGCGGCGATTTGTCGCACATGCTCGCGGAGGTCGCGGCGCGCCGCGCGATCGTCGTCCTCGATGACGCTCACCACTTCTCGCACCCCGGGCGCGAGCAGCTGATCCGCACGGACCTCGCGACGAGTCGCGTGATCGCCAGCCGTGCGCCGATGTTCGAGGTCGCGGCTGGGATGACGTCGCGCCTCGCGATCGAGCTCCCCGCGCTGCAGTACTCCGACGCGGAGCGTCTGCTACGCGAGCTGCTCGAGCCGGCGCGCTTGATCCCGGACGTGCTGCTGCAGCGCCTGGCGATCCGTGCAGGCGGCAACCCGGGCCTGCTCGTCGCGCTCGCACGCGACATCAAGCACCGCGGCGGGATTCGCCGTCAGGAAGGGACCGACGACTGGTACGTCGCCGCCGACGAGATCGATACGTTGCTCGCTGCACCGGGTGCGGCGTGGCTCGCGGCGCGTGGCCTCGAGGGACTCGCCGTCGAGCTCGCGCCGATCGTGCGCACGGCCGCGGCTCTCGGACCGAAGTTCGACGCAGCCGAGGTCGCCGCGGTGCTCGAGATCGAGCTGTCCGACGCGGAGGTGCGATCGCGACGTGTCGTTCAGGACGGCGTGTTCGCAGAACGCAACGGCTGGTACGAGTTCGTCGACGCGGGTCTGCAGGACGCCATCTACGAGCACGCCCTCGACGAGCGCACGTTTGTTCACGCTCGTGCGCTGCGCTACTGGCTCGCGAACCGCACGCGCAACCTGGTCGGCTGGCTCGCGCGCGTCGCGTATCACGCGTCCGGGAGCGGCGATGGCGCGACAGGAGCCGCGTGCTCCAACGTGCTCGCGCGATACGCGCGGGAGCGCGGCGAGCTCGATCTGGCGGCCGAGCTCGAGCAGCGAGCGTTGTCGCAGTTGATGACGACCGCGCCGAGCGCGGTCGCAGACGCCGTACGTGCGTTGACCGAAGCGCACGGGCTCGCCCTCGGCGAGGACGAGGGTGTGTCCTGACACATCCTAGTCAGCCGCGAACAGATCCGTGCGCGCGGCCGCCCGGATCGCGATCACGGCGGGATGAGTAAGGCGGCGCTCGGCGGTGATCGCCCAGAAGCGTTCCTGCACGTCGTCGACCTCCGCGATCACCACGAGATCATATCGCCGCGCGACGCTGACCGCGATCACCGTCGGGACGAACATCGCCCCCATCCCCTCGGCCGCGAAGGCTTTGAGCAAAGCGCTGTCCTCTGCCTCGGCGACGATCTCGGGAACGACGTGGACTCGCTCGAGCCACGCATCGAGGTTTCGCCGCAGGGTGCTTCCGGTCATCGGCACCATGAGGGGCGCTCCGTGAAGGCTCGCCGGGAAGCCGCGCCGAAGGGTGCTGGCGAGGGCCGGCGGAGCCACGACACTTACGGTCGATTCACCGAGAAGGTGGTTGAAGAGCTTCGCGTTCCCCGGCGGGACCGGGCTGTCCGCGATCACGACGTCGAGGACGTGGTTGGACAGACTACCGAGGAGCCGTGCGAACTGATCCTCGTGACACACGAGCGCGAGGCGCCGCTCCTGATGGAACGCGGCCGCGAGCAGCTGTCGGACCAGCAGCTTGGGCACGACGTCGGAGATCCCGACGACGAGCTTCATGGCGCGTTCCACGGGACGCTGGTGTACGACGTCCAAGAGCTCGCGGCCGAGACCGAAGATCTGCTCCGCGTACCGGTAGACCACGCGGCCCGTCTCCGTCATCTCGAGCTTGCGACCGCGCCGCTCGAACAGCACGTGCCCGAGGTTCTCCTCGAGTCGGTTGATCTGACCGCTGATCGCAGACTGCGATAGGCGCAACACCTTGCCCGCGGGTGCGAGCCCACCTTCTCGCGCCACCGTCCAGAAATAGAGCAGGTGGTGATAGTTCAACCAATCCATGGACCCTACCGTCGGGCGGGATCGACGCCCCGTCAAGGCGGCGTCGTGCGTACCGCGCTCGCGCGTGTTGCGACGAGCGACGAGATCACGCCCGCGGCGATGATCGTCGCGACCAGCCCCAGCACGTAGAAGTTGAAGTGCGGGCCCAACCACTCCTTCAGCCACCCATGCGTCATCATCTTCACGCCGATCACGACCAGCACGATGGACAGCGCGACCTTCAGGTACTTGAATCGGTCGAACATGCCAGCGAGGGCGAAGTACAGGCTCCGCAGCCCGAGGATCGCGAACACGTTACTGGTGAACACGATGAACGCGTCTGTGGTGATCGCGAAGATCGCGGGGATCGAATCGACCGCGAAGATGACGTCGGTGAACTCGACGAGCACGAGTGCGAGGAACAGCGGTGTCGCGAGGAGGGCCCCACGCGCGGCGCGTGCGACGACACGGTCGGTCTCTGGAGGTGCACCCGGGGTCGGCGGTGCGAGGCTCTCGGGAGAACCGGCGCGGACGAAGAACTTCTCCCCGTGATAGCGCTCGGTGACCGGGAACAACCGCCGCACCGTACGGACGAGGAAGTTCTTCTCGAAGTCGGTCGCCTGCTCCTTGATGAGGAGCATCTTGACGCCGGTGAGGATCAAGAACCCTCCGAAGACGTAGATGATCCACGTGAACTTGGTGATCAACGCCGCGCCCACGCCGATCATGATGCCGCGCATCAGCAGCGCGCCGATGATCCCCCAGAACAGCACGCGATGCTGGTACATCGCGGGAACGCCGAGGAACGAGAAGATCATCGCGATCACGAAGATGTTGTCGACGGCGAGCGACTTCTCGACGACGAAGCCGGTCAGGTATTTGACCGCAGCGGTCTGTCCGTCGTTGTAGTAGGTCACTCCGTCTGCTCCGACGAAGGGCACCGCGGTGGTGTCGACGCTTGTTCCGAGCCCGAGCCAGTGGCGCTCGTACCCGATGTAGACGAAGACCGTGAACGCGAGCCCGAGGCCGATCCAGAAGGCGGACCATCTCAGCGCTTCGCGTACGGAAACCACGTGCGCCTTGCGATGGAGCACGAACAGATCCAAGGCCAATAGGCCAAGGATCACGACGATGAATGCGATGTAGAGGAGCTCCATACGCGCTTAGATGGCGAAGGCGGGGCGGAGTGTACGGCGGCGCGAGACGTCACGAAGGAGCGTACGTTGAGCGCGCACCGCGGCATCGACCGCGGTCTGCAGCGTGTCGACCCCGACATGCTCGACCACGATGCTGCGTGACGAATCGGTCTTGATCCGCAGGCGGCAGTGTTTGTCGAGCCCGCCCTTGGGTCCGTTGACATCGGTCAACGTGACGTCGATGGCGCGGATCCACGTCCCGATACGATCGAACGCCCCCGCGACTCGCGTTTCGATCAAGTCGAGAGCCTCCGGGCTGAGATCTAGGTGCCGTGCGCGAATGGTGAGCTTCATCGAGGTTCTCCTTTCCTCGTTGATAAGTCCGCGAACGCGTTACGTCGCTCCGATCATTTCGGCTGAATCCTGCGGGTTTCTCGAACCCAGCGAGACTTCGGTTTTTGGAACCGGTTGCTGTGGGATTCCTGCACTTTCGGCGTGGTCACACCGGGCACAGAGTGAGCCCCACAAGGAGATCCACATGAACTGTCCCCGATGCTCCCGTTCCATGTCCGAGGTCGACCGTGATGGCATCACGATCGACCGCTGTAACTCGTGTCGTGGTATCTGGCTCGACCGCGGCGAGCTCGAGAAGTTGATCGCACGTGACTCGTCGCCGCGTGACGCCCAAGAGGACGAGCGGCCTCGCTACGAGCGGCGCGACGATGACGATGACGATGACCGCGGACGGGGGCGTGGTCGCGGCTCGATCTGGGACATCTTCGATTGAGTGTACGCCGCCGAACCTGGTCGGGGCGGAACGCTCACACGAGTGTCGTCGGCGGCGCCACCACGAGCTTGATGAACTCCTCGCGCGTCGCCAGCTCGAGGAACACCCCCCGCACGCCACTCGTCACGAGCCGCGCCTCGTGCGCGCCGACGCCGCGCGCCGCCATACACATGTGCAGGCCCTCGATGTAGACCGCGCTTCCCTGGCTCGCGAGCTTCTCGTGAAGAGCATCCGCGAGCTCGTGCGTGAGGTCCTCTTGCAGCCGCGGACCCCGCGCGATCAGGCGCGCGAGGCGCGAGAGCTTCGAGAGCCCGAGCACCTTCTCCGTCGGGATGTACGCCATCGAGATGCGATAGATCACCGGCAGCAGATGGTGCGGGCAGACACCGAAGCACGTGTTGTGCTTCGAGATCACCATCTCGGTGTATTTCGCCGGGAACGTCTTCGCGAGGAGCGCATCGACCTCGACGCGCACCTGCTTCTGATCGTGGATCAGCTCGTGGAGCCCTTTCGCCGCGCGCGCCGCGGTGCCCGCGAAGTTCTCGTCGCTCGTTTCGAAGCCGAGGACGCCGATGGCTTCGATGATCTTGTCGTAGCCCTGTTGGAAGAGGGCGAGCGCCTTGGGATGGAGGTCCATGGAGTGTCCTGGTACGTCGTCAGGATCGCCTTGGTGGCCGCAGCCACTCCCAGCTTGGCCGCGTCGACGATCGGAACGCGGTCCACAGCGTCGTAGCCCGGATCCGGCGGCGCGACAAGGCGTGCGGGCATGGCACCGCGGATGATGGTGACTCGCAGGCGGCGATGCGACAGCGTCTGGTCGTGATGTGCGACGGGCGCGTGATCGATCGTAACGCCGAGCGCGCGTGCGAGCTCTAGAGTCGGCAGCTCCCACAGTCCGCCGAACAGTCCATCGGGTCGACGCCGCGCGAGCAGGATCTCGTCGCCGTTGCAGATCCACACGAGCGTGCGCGCGAGGATCGGCAACTCGCTCTCCTTCTTGCGCGCGGCCACGACTGGGAGCTCGGACTGCCGCCCCTCGAGCGCGGCGACACAGGTGCGCGCGAGCGGACACACGAGGCAGCGCGGATCGGCCGGAGAGCAGAGCGTCGCGCCGAGCTCCATGAGCCCCTGGTTGAGATCACCGGGTGCGATCGCGTCGGGCAGCGCGGTCATTAGCTCGCCCGCGCGCGACCACAGCGCCTTCGTACCCGCGGTGGACTTGATGTCGTCGGTGATGCCGAAGACGCGCGACAGCACGCGCGCGACGTTGCCGTCGACGAGCGGCGCGCGCTCGCCGAACGCGATGCTCGCGATCGCACCCGCGGTGTATGGACCGATGCCGGGCACCTCGCGAAGCTCGGAGGCGCGTCGCGGCAATGCGCCCGCCCACGTTGCCGTAACCGTCTGGGCGCCCTTCTGGAGATTGCGCGCGCGCGAGTAGTAGCCGAGACCGGCCCACGCAGCGAGCACGTCGTCGAGCGGCGCGGACGCGAGCGCGCTCACCGTCGGGAACTTCGTCATCCACCGCTCCCAGTACGGGATGACGGTCGCGACGCGCGTCTGTTGCAGCATGATCTCGCTGACCCAGATCGCGTACGGATCGCTCGTGCGCCGCCACGGCAGATCGCGCTTCGCGTCGCGATAGTGCGCGACGACGGCGGTCGCGATCTGCGTCGAGCTCACGCCGCGGTTATAGCCGGCGCGGGCCTCAATTGAAGATGTGAATCATCACGGAGAGCGTCGGATCCCACACGGCACCGACTACCGTGGTCGTCGTGCTCGTCTCGCCGACGGGCGCGGGCTCTTCCCTCGTCTGCTTGGAGAAGCTGAAGATCGGATTCGTCGCCGAGAACGACACCGCCCAATGCTCCGTCATCCACCAGTCGATCGCGACGCCCCAGCCGACGGTAAAGGTCGTCGCGTTCGTGTTGTTGTCGGGTCCGTCGGGATCCGTGCCCTCGATGCTCACGCCCGCCGCGCCGAGGAGAAGTAGGTCGAACTTCCCGCGCGACACCATCGGGATCCGCACGAGGCTCCCGATCCCGAGCTCGCGTTGCGAGGTGCTCGTCTCGCTGACGTCGGTCTCCTGCTTCGACGACGTGTTCTGCAGGACGAGGCGTGGCTCGAGCGCGAGCCCCGAGGCGAGGCGCAGGCGCGCGCTCGTGGTGTTCGGTGTCTGGATGCTCGTCGGCAACGCGTAGCCGGCGCCGAGACCGATCGCCATCCCGGCCGGTCGGGCCGTCCTCGCGGCTGCCTTGGGCTCGACGCTCGGCGGCTGTGGCGGTCTGGGTGGAACGACGCGCGCCGGATCGGGTGGCGGATCGGGGACCGGCGGCACGTTCGGTGGTAGCTCGTCGGCACCGACGGGCGCTTGCGCGAGTGAGGTCGCACTCGTCAACACGCCCAGGACAAGGGCACCTAGGGTCTTCGTCATCTCGATCTCCTCGCGCCGGCTCGGCCGGCTCACTCCGGTCCAGGGTCGGGGATACCCGGTCGGCACACGCCGCCGGTCATGATCGAATCCTGCAGCGCTGTGCAGTCCTGCGCGTTCGTGGTCGCGAAGTCGAAGCACGCCTGACTCACGGGCGCGATGAACGCGATGCACTGGTCTTGGCAGTCCACCAGTGGAACGCAGTCGCAGATCTTCTGGCAGGAGATGTCGTCGAGAACGGCCTGTGGCGTCTCGAAGCACCCGGTCGCGAGGCACAGCGCGGTCGCCAGCCCCACGATCGATCCCGTGATCCCCCGCATGAAAAAATTGTCCCGCGCGACGATCGCGACTCACAAGTTTTCAGCCGTGCGCGACACGTAACCGTCGGGTGTCCCGGAGCGTCCCGAGCGAATGCCGTTTCGCGTGAACGAAGCCGCGTGCGTCGGGGACTCAGCCGTGGTGGAACCGACAACTGTCGGATCTCCTATCAATCGAATGATGCTAACTGCTCGACCAGGTACAATTCGTCAAGGCACGGTGGTTGCTACCTTCAACACGACCATGCGGCAGTTGAAGCGCACGTTGTTCGTGGTGGTTCTGGGCGCCCATGTCGCACACGCGCAGGGTCCCGCTCCCGAGGAGCCGCCCGCACCTCCGGCGAACACGCCTGCGCCCGAGAGCCCGCCGACACCGACGCCCGAGGCACCTCCGAGCGAGACGCCTGCGGGTGAAGAGATCGTCATTGTCGGTCGCGTGATCGACGTGCTCGGCAAGCCGGTGCGCGGCGCGAGGATCACGCTCGAGGGCGGCACCGAGCCGATCGGCAAGACAGATCGCCTCGGTCGCTTCACGGTCAGGGCACCGATGGGCGCGACGCTCGTCGTCGAGTCGAAGGCGTTCGGCGTCGGCATCGCCACGGTCACCGGTCGTGCACTGGACGACATCGTGCTGCTCACCGAGAAGCAGCTCGGCGAGACGATCCGCGTCGAAAGCGATGCGCCCACTGCCGCGCCCGGCGCCGCGCAGCTCGATCGCCGAGAGCTCCAGCGCGTGCCCGGCACGGGCGGCGACGTCGTTCGCGCGCTCACCGTGATGCCCGGCGTCGTGAACCTGCAAGTGCCGCTCGGTTACTCGGGCGTCGTCGTGCGCGGGTCGAGCCCGCAGGATTCGAAGGTCTTCGTCGACGACTTCGACGTGCCGGTGCTCTATCACAACCTCGGCTTCCGCGCGATCGTGCCCGCGGAGACGATCGAGTCGCTCGACTTCGTGCCCGGCGGCTTCGACGTCGCGTACGGCCGCGCGTCGAGCGGTATCGTGCTGCTAAAGACGCGCGCCGGATCCGAGAAGCGCTCGACGCAGGCCGAGCTCAGCGTGATCGACGGCGGCCTGCTCGCGCAGGGTCCGATCGACAGCAAGTCGCGCTACATGTTTGCGCTGCGGCGGTCGACGATCGACTTCGTGTTGCCGTCGGTGATTCCGGACAGCGTCAACCTGTCGCTCACCACGGTGCCGCGCTACTGGGATGGCCAGCTGCGCCTCGATCGCGAGCTCTCCGAGAAGTGGCGCGGCACGCTGTCGCTGGTCGGCACCGACGACACGTTCGAGCTCATCGCGAGCAAAAACGAAGACGCGGACACCAAGCGCTTTTTCAACCGCACGCGCTTTTTGCGCACGACGGCGGCGCTCCGGTTCAAGGACGGCCCGTGGACGGCGAACATCGCGCTGTCGACGCTACTGCCGCAGTTCATCTTCGAGCTCGGTGCGTACCAATACATCCGCTCGTCGCAGCCGACGGTGACGCCGCGCTTCGAGGTGACGCGCAACGAGCCGGAAGCCATTGGCCTCAAGAACGTCGAGTGGCGCGTCGGTGCAGAAGCGCCGATCGCGAAGAGCAACGTCAAGATCGCGCTGCCGATCGAGCCGCGCGAGGGCGAAGGCAACCCCGAGATGTTCGATCCGCGCGATACGTCGACCAACATCAACACGAGCGTGTGGCTCCCGGACATCGCGGCGTGGACCGCGGTCGCCGCCGATCTCCACCCGCGCGTGCGCGTGACCGCCGGTGTGCGCGCCGAGGCGTTCGTCCGCCAGGACGAGTTCAGCGTGTCGCCGCGTGGCGAGGTGTCCGTGAAGCTCACCGCCGACGGGGACTGGAAGCTGCGCGCGAACGCAGGTGCGTTCCGCCGCCCCGCCGAGTTCCAGTCCGAGCTGCTCTCCGACACTGCGAAGAGCGAGCGCAGCAAACAGACGATCCTCGGCCTTCAGTGGGAGCCCGAAGAAGGCATCCGCGTCCAGGCGTCGACCTACTACAACGATCGCACCGCGCTCCTCCGCGCTGACGAGATGGGCAAGCTGACCAACACGGGGCGCGGCAAGACCTACGGCGGCGAGTTCCTCGGCACGTATCGCAAGGGTCCGTGGTTCACGTGGCTCAGCTATTCGTATTCGAAGTCGACGCGCGTCGACGCGCCTGGTGCGAACGAGCGACTGTTCGACTTCGACCAGCCGCACAGCATGAACGCGGCGGCCAGCTACAAGATTGGCAACTGGATCCTCGGCGCGCGCTGGCAGCTCTACTCCGGGTTGCCGTTCACGCCGGTCGAGGGCGGCATCTTCGACAGCGATCGCAACATCTATATCCCGATCAACGGCGACATCAACTCGGGCCGCGCGCCGATCCACCACCAGCTCGACATCCGCGTCGACTACAACTGGCGCTGGGGACCGATCGATCTGACGGCGTTCCTCGACATCCAGAACCTGTACATGAACGAAAGCGTCGTGACGTACTTCTACAGCTACGACTTCTCCGAGCGGGTAGCCTTCACCTCGATCCCGATCATCCCGGCGATCGGCCTGCGAGGAGTGTTCTGATGCTCACCCCAACCGTACTTGCTCGCATGACACGTCGCTGGCGAAGCACGATCCTCGTCCTCCTTCTCGTCGTCGCGAGTGCGTGCAACTCGGACGTCGACGAACAGTGGTTCCTCGATCACGACCGCATCATCGCGGTGCGCGCGTCCAAGCCGGGCCTGCTCGCCGGCGAGGAAGCGCAGCTCGATGCGCTCGTCGGCCGCAAGGGTGCCGCCCCCGTCGAGGAGACCGCACCCGCGGCGATGGTTGTCTCGCCCGAGAGCCTCGCGAGCGCGCTGCGCTTCGACGGCGGCCGGTGGCTCGTGACCGCGCCCGACGACGCGAAGCTCGCCCAGGTTCGCACCGAGCTCGGCCTCGAGGCCGACGATCCGGTGCCACTCGTGGTCGGATCGGCGTGGCCCGCGACGGCGTTCCCGATGGACGAAAACGGCGTTCCGTTCGTCGCACTGAAGACCGTGTACCTCGGCGTCACCGCGGAGAACCCGGTGCTCGATGACATGACGATCAACGGCGTCGACGCCGAGGCCACGAGTGAGATCATCGTCGGAAAGCTCGTCGACGTTCCGCTCTCGGTCACGGCCGGCGAGGAGGACATCGTCAACTGGCTGACCTCGTGCGGCACGATGCGCGACTTCGATCTCCCGCAGGCGTACCTGCGCGTCGAGGAAGAGGACATGACCGAAGGCAGCCTTGCCGTCGTCGTCCGCAGGCAGTTCGGCGGCGTCGCATGGAAGGTCTGGCCGATCCGCGCGGAGTAGCCGCAGCGCATGGAAGCCTCGTGAGCCTCGAACAGCACCGCTGCCTCCTGCACGGCTTTCTCGGGGACTCGTCGGTGTGGGACGGGAGCGTCGAAGGGGACGCGGTCGCGTTGCCGGGACACCGAGGAGGTGTGCTCGTCGCGCCCACGTGGGCAGAGAACGTCGAGCTGATGGCGGAGCGCGTGCACGGATGCGACGTGGTGATCGGGTATTCGCTCGGCGCGCGTGTGGCGCTCGGGCTTCTCGCGATCGGCGCGGTGCCGCGCGCGGTCCTGATCAGCGCGAATCCAGGCATCGAGGACCATGCGCGTGATGCGAGCGATGCGAGGCACGATACGCGCGGCGTGCGGCGTGCGAGCGATCGAGCGTGGGCGACGCGGTTTCGAACCGAGCCGCTCGGTGATGTGCTCGACGCGTGGGAGGCGCAGCCGCTGTTCGCGACGCAGTCGCGCGTGGCGCCCGACGTGCTCGCGCGTCGGCGAGTGCGGAGGTTGCAGCTCGACGGCGAGCAGCTCGCGCAGAGCCTCGAGGCGATGGGCCTCGCGGAGATGCCGGACTATCGCGCGGTCATCGATGAACGGTGCACGTTCGTCGTCGGTGCCGAGGACGCGAAGTTCCTCGCGATCGCGCGCGGGCTCGGTGCGCCGCTGCACTTGATCGATCAGTGCGGCCACGATCCGTTGCTCGAACAACCGGCGGCGCTCGCGAAGGTGTTAGCCTCGCTCACATGATCGGCCGCGTGGTGCTCGCCTCGTTGCTCGCGCTCGCGGCATGCAAGAAGAAGGACTCCGCGGGGTCCGAACAGGGCTCCGCGGCTCCGACGAGCTCGACGGGTGCCAGCTCGACGGGCGGGGACAAACCATCAGGAGACAAGCGCGTGAACGACAGCGGCTGGAGCACACAGAAGGGTCCGGGGTTCAGCGTGAGCGCACCGGGCGCCGCGAGCGCCGTCGAGAAGGTTCCCGCGAGCAAAGACGCGCGCGCGCTCGAGCGCTACACGTTCCACACGGCCCCACTCGAGAGCTTCGTCGTCGAGATCACCGAGATCCCCGCGAAGGACGACCTCGGGATGGTGCTCGGCAACATGCGCATGGTCCTCGCGGCGCACACGCAGAGCCTGCGGCGCGAAGATCTGATCGACGCCAGCGAGCCGACCGGCGAGGTCATGGGGCGCGACATCTGGTACGTGGTCGATGTCGGCGACGACACGTTGCGGGCGCGGAGCAAGCTGCTTGGCAAGGGCCAGAAGGTCTACGAGGTTCGTGCGTACGCGCCGAAGGGGACCGAGCCCGAGGCGAAGGTCGACAAGTTTGTCGAGTCGTTCGTGCTGACGCCCTGAGCGATCAGCCGAAGCGCACGCTGTAGATCGGCGGCAAGTTCGACGCGACGCTCGTCCAGCGTTCGCCGCGGTCTTCGCTGACGTAGAGGTTGCCGGTGGTGCTGCCGAACGCGATGAGGTCGTCGTGGTTGTGGAGCGCGTGGCGGTAGACCACGTCGTACGCGTTCTCCTGCGGCAGGCCCGTGCGCAAGTCGCGCCACGATTCGCCGCCGTCGTCGGTGCGCGCGACGAACAGGGCGCCATCGATCGCCGCGCGATTCATGTCGGACCTGCCGGGCACGAGCGACGCAGTCTTGCCGGACGCGCCGTCGACGCAGACCGGGAAGCCGAAGTGAACGCCTTGGTCGGGCTTGCTGACCTTCTTCCACGTCTCGGCGCCGTCGGAGCTGTAGAAGACGCCCGAGTGGTTCTGCTGCCAGACGTGATCGGGTTGCGCCGTGGAGCGCGTGATGAAGTGCGGATCGTGTCCCCACTCGGCGGCGGGATCGGGGAGGTAGTCGTTGAGCATGCCCCTGTTGCGGCCGCGCCACGTGGCGCCACCGTCGGTGGTCTCGAGCACACCGGCGGTGGAGATCGCGATCAAGATGCGCTTGGGGTCACGCGGATCGACGACGATCGAGTGGATACCCGGCGCGAACTCGCCCTCGGCCGCCGGTGTCCCGAACCAGTGCGTGACCTTGCCGCCCTTGCCCTCCGAGTGATCGCCGCCGCGTGACTCGTGATCCAGAGCGGACGGTTGAGCTCGAACGTCTCACCGCCGTTGGAGCTGAGGAAGAGGCCGCCCGGGATGGTGCCGACGTACATCGCGCCCGCGGGCCCGAAGGCGAGGTACCAGAGCTTGAGGAGTGTGGCGTCGCGCAGAGTCGCCTCGCCGGGACCGACACCGTTCTCGGTGGGATCGGGTGGCGCGAGGTAGCGCGCATTGTCCGGGTACTTGATCTGCGGCGCGTCGCTCCACGTAGCGCCGTCGTCGGTGGAACGCGAGAGCTTGGCGCCCCAGTGGCCGTGGCCCAGTGCAGCCCACCAGGTGTTGGTGAACGGATCGCGCGCGACGAAGTTCGAGCCCATGCCACCGTGACCGGCGAGCCGCGGCCTCCACGCGCCGTTCGTCTTCTCGACGAAAAACGTCCCCTTGCGAGTTCCGATCGCGATGCGTGTCATCTGTCAGCCTCCACTCAGTGCTTGCATGATCATGACCTGCGACGCCGGCCCGACGGGATCCGTGAGCTTCGCGCGATCGCCGACGCTGAGCCCGTCGACGAAGACGTTCACGTGGCGCCGCAGGCGGCCGCGCTCGTCACAGACGTAGAACGCGAAGCCGGGTGCGACGCGCTCGACGGCGGCGATCACTTCGGCGACGGTCGTACCCTCGACCCTCACATCGTCCGCGAGCTGCGGAAAGAACTGCACGAGATGTCGCGTGAGCTCCACCGTGGCCATCGCCGTGGAACCTAGCGCGACCTGCGCGAGTGGCGCTAGCTCGTCTTGTGATGCTTCTTGTCGTCGCGCAACGCCGCGTCGGCGCGCTCGGTGAGAATCACGAGCGTCTCTTTTTCGCCTGCCTCGACGACACCGAAGCTCGCGGTGACCGTTCCGTCGCACAGCTTCGCGTCCATGATGTACTGGCGGCAGCGTTCGGTGAACGTCTTCGCACCGTCGAGCGCGGTACCCGGCATCAGGATCGCGAACTCGTCGCCGCCGAGGCGGAACGCGGCGTCCATGACGCGCGTGTGCGTGTTGAGGATCGTCGCGACGTTGCGGAGCAGCTCGTCACCCGCAGCCTCGCCGAAGCGATCGTTGGCGACGTTGAACCCATCGAGATCGAGGAGCGCGAGGCTGAACGACTGGCCGTAGCGCGTGCGCCGCGCGAGCTCGACCTCGGCGCGCTCCTCGAACGCCCGGCGGTTGAGCAGGCCGGTCAGCGCGTCGTGCGTCGTGTCCTTCGGCGGACGCGGATAGCTGCGCGTCCGATGGAGCGCGATCGAGATGATCGGCGCGAGCAGCTCGAGCGTCTTGCCATCTTCGTCGGACAGCGCACCGCCGGTCGGGCCCGAAACGCCGAGCGTGCCGACGGCGTATTCGCCGTGCATCAGCGGGACGACCACGGCGGTGTGGTCCTCGGAGCGGAGCACCCTGCGCGCTTCGACGGAGCGACCCGACAGGCTGGTCTTGAGCGACAGGCGGCGACCGAGCTGCTGCTTGTTCGTTGCAGCGCGCGTCACCATGTCGTCGCCCTCGACGAGCTCGACCGTGGCGTTCTGGGCATCGAGCAACGGTGCCGCACGCTCGGCGACGAAGCGCATCACCTCGTCGCCGTTCATCCCTGCCGCCGCGATCGCGTTCTGCAGCTCGATGATCGCGAGCAGGCGCTCGGTGCGCGGTGTCCCGGTCTCGCCCATGGAATGGATACTAACCAATAATTCGTCGGGAAGCGGCACGCGGAGGCAAGTACGCGACAAGCCGCTAGGACCCCGAGAACGCGTGGCGTCGACCCGGAAGAACGCGTCGATCAGAACGAAACGCCGAGCTCGGGGCCGTACAGCGCCGGGCCGACGTTGAAGTCGAGGATGCGGAACGCCGCCTCGAAGTGCTTGTAGCGGAGCGCGAGCCGGCCCTCCCACGCCTTCACGTCGGCCTCGAACAGGAGCGCGTGCAGGTCGCCGATGATCTTCGTGCCGCGCAGGTCTTGCTCGAGGTGCAGGCCGATCTTGCCGCCGGTGATCGACGAGTCGTCGTCCGGATCGACGTTGTTCGAGGTCTTCAGCAGCGCGACACCACCCTCGATGAACGCCCGCGAGCCGCCACCCTGCTGGACCGGAAGGCCGAGCGTGGCGCCGCCCATCGTCATCGTGAGCTTGGCTGCACCGTCCATCCGCTCTTCCCAATAGCGCGTGCCATACCCCGCGAGTCGGAACCAGTCGTCGGTGATCGCGGCGGTGACCGAGAACGACGTGTCGGACTCGACCACCTTCTGCAGCCCGAGGAACAGGTCGAAGCTCGCGGGCAGCCGGTTCGGCTCGAACTTCGGCGTGATGCGCCGGACGAGTCGGTTGTTGTAGTCGACGATGATAATGTCGTTCCCGTCGTACATGCGGCGGTACATCCCGTGGTACTCGCGATCGAAGTCCGGGTCGTGTCCGGCGCTGCCGCTCGTCGATCGCGTGCCTCCGACGGCGTCGCCGACGCCCTTCGACACGCGCCCGAGGCGGCCGCCGTCCTCACCCCGTCCCGGGGGTGGATCACCTCGACCCGAGCCTGCCGATGCGGAGGTGGCGGACAGGAGCACCAATGCAGCGGCGATGGACGTGCGCATGCGAAGGCGCAGAGCACTCACCGTGCCGACGATCGCGATCGTGTCGCGTGAATGATCGCGTGCGTCTAGCGTCGAACGCTCGCGGACCTGACGCAGCGACGCCACAGGTCTGCCTGCGGATCTCGCAGAGGCCTGCCGAAAAAGCTGCAGGCCGACTCGCGAGAGCCGGCCTGCACGATCAATGTGCGCTAGTCGCGCAGTCGACTACTCGTAGTCGTGGCCGTGGCCCTCGTGGCCACCGCCCTTCTCGTCCTTCTTCGGCTTCTCCGCGATCAGCGTCTCGGTGGTGAGCATGAGGCCCGACACCGAGGCGGCGTTCTGCACGGCCGTGCGGACGACCTTGGCCGGGTCGATCACGCCCGCCTTGACGAGGTCCTCGTACTGCAGAGTCGCGGCGTTGAAGCCGAACGCGTCCTTGCCGTCCTTGACCTTCGCGACGACGATCGAGCCGTCGACGCCGGAGTTACCGGCGATCTGGCGCAGCGGCTCCTCGAGCGCGCGGCGAATGATGTTGACACCGTAGCGGCGGTCGTCATCGAACGTGAGCTTGTCGAGCGCGCTGATCGCGCGGACGAGAGCGACACCGCCGCCGGGGACGATGCCCTCTTCGACGGCCGCGCGCGTCGCGTACATCGCGTCTTCCACGCGCGCCTTCTTCTCCTTCATCTCGACCTCGGTCGCAGCGCCGACCTTGATCACGGCGACGCCGCCGACGAGCTTCGCGAGGCGCTCCTGGAGCTTCTCGCGGTCGTAGTCCGAGGTGGTCTCCTCGACTTCGCGGCGGATGGTCTTCACGCGCGCGTCGATCGCGTCCTTCGCGCCGGCACCCTCGATGATCGTGGTGTTGTCCTTGTCGACCGTGATGCGCTTCGCGCGGCCGAGGTCCTGCAGCGTCACGCCCTCGAGCTTGAGGCCGAGGTCTTCCGTGATCGCCTGGCCACCCGTGAGGGCCGCGATGTCCTGCAGCATCGCCTTGCGACGGTCGCCGAAGCCCGGCGCCTTGACGGCGCAGATCTGCAGCGTGCCGCGGAGCTTGTTCACGACGAGCGTCGCGAGCGCTTCACCGTCGACGTCCTCCGCGAGGATCAGGAGCGGCTTGCCCTGCTTGGCAACCTGCTCGAGCACCGGGAGGAGCTCCTTCATGTTCGAGATCTTCTTCTCGTGCACGAGGATGTACGCGTCGTTGAGGACGACTTCCATGCGCTCTGAGTCCGTCACGAAGTACGGCGAGAGGTAGCCGCGATCGAACTGCATACCCTCGACGACGTCGAGCTCGGAGGTCATCGTCTTCGCCTCTTCGACGGTGATGACACCTTCCTTGCCGACCTTCTTCATCGCCTCGGCGATCATGTTGCCGATCTCGGCATCGCCGTTCGCGCTGATCGTGCCGACCTGCGCGATGTCATCCTTGCCCTTGGTCGGGGTGGACATCGCCTTGATCGTCTCGACGACCACGACCACCGCGGCCTCGATGCCGCGCTTCAAGTCCATCGGGTTGAGGCCGGCGGCGACGAGCTTCGCGCCCTCGTTGTAGATCGCCTGGGCGAGCACCGTGGCCGTCGTGGTTCCGTCACCGGCGACGTCGGAGGTCTTGGAAGCGACTTCCTTGACCATCTGCGCGCCCATGTTCTGGAACTTGTTTTCGATCTCGATCTCCTTGGCGACGGTGACGCCGTCCTTGGTGACCGTGGGAGCGCCCCACGACTTCTCGATCAC
>JBJXGN010000113.1:0-6517 GCA_046160585.1 Kofleriaceae bacterium | reverse complement strand
TCGGGCGAGTAGTTGCGCTCGAGCAGCTTCTCGAAGAGCACGACCGCGTCGTCGAGGCTCGTGCCCGGGTGGCCGACGATGAAGTAGTTGACGAGGTGCTGGTCGCGCCCCATCTCCTTGCACTCTTCCTTGTAGTCGGCTTCGTACTGCTCGTAGACCTCGAAGCGCGGCTTGTTCATCGCTTCGAGCGTCGCGTCGCTCGCGTGCTCGGGCGCGAGCTTCATGCGTCCGGGCACGTGGTGCTTCACGAGATCGTGGTGCAGCGGGAGGAGCTCGCCCTTCTTGTTCCGCAGCATGTCGTAGCGGATCCCGCTCGAGACGAAGGCGTGCTTCACACCCTTCGTCGTGCGCACGAGGCCGAGGAGGCGGCGATAGCCCTCGGTCGTCTTGTCGAGCCGCAAGGCCGGGCAGGGATCGGGCGTCAGGCAGTCGCGCCCGAGACAGGCCTCACCCTTCTCGAGCAGCTTGCAGCCGAGGCCCCACATGTTCGCTGTGGGACCGCCGATGTCGGTGATCGTGCCGCGGAAGTCGTGCATGCCCGAGAGCTGTGCCGCCTCGCGCAGGATCGACTCCTCGCTCCGACTCTGGATCGATCGCCCTTGATGGAACGTGATCGAGCAGAACGAGCAGTCCGCCATGCACCCGCGGTGCGTGTTGATCGACCAGCGCACGGGCTCGAGCGCCGCGATGCCGCCCGCCGCGTCGTGATCGGGATGCCACGCGCGCTGGAACGGGAGGTCGTAGAACGAATCGACCTCCGCCTGCGACGCCGGCGCATCGGGAGGGTACTGCACGACGAAGCGGTTCGAGTGGCCCTGCGCGAGCGGGCGCGAGCTCGGGCTGTTCTCCTCGCGCACGGCGTGGAAGAGCTCGATCAGCCGGGTTTGGTTGGCGACGAGCTCCTCGTGCGACGGCACGAAGCGCGCGTTCTCGGGCACGCGCTCGCGCGCGACGTGCTCGCACGTGCCGGGCATGCCGCCGAGCTCCTCACCGCGAGCAAGCCGCTTTGCGATCGCGAGCACTTGGCGTTCCGCCATCCCCCACACGAGCAGGTCGGCTTTCGCGTCGACGAGGATCGAGCGCCGCAGCTTTTCGTCCCAGTAGTCGAAGTACGCCAGGCGCCGCGGCCCGGCCTCGAGCCCGCCGACGATCACCCGTACGCCGGGGAAGTGGTGCCGCGCGAGTGCCGTGTACGCGATCGTCGCGCGGTTCGGCCGGCCGGGCGTGCCGCCGGGACGGTAGACGTCGATGCGCCGCTTCTTCTTCGCAGCGGTGTAGTTCGTGACCATCGAGTCGATGGTGCCCGCGCTCACGCCGACGAAGAGCCTGGGGCTCGGCAGGCGTTTCCAGCCCGCACCCTCCGGCTCGAGTTCGGGCACGTCGAGGATGCCGACCCTGTACCCGTTGGCCTCGAGGACACGCCCGATCACCGCGACGCCGAACGAAGGATGATCGACGTACCCATCGCCGGTGACGAGCACGACGTCGAGCTCGTCCCAGCCGCGCAGGGCCATCTGCTCGCGCGTGCGGGGAAGGAACGCCTGGACGTTCGGGGTCGAGGGGCGCGCCATGACCTCAGGCATACTCCCGTCGGGGCGCAGTGGGAAGCCGGGAACTCCGCGCCGTGCTCCTCGGCTCGACCGTGGAAACGACGAAACCGCCCCGCGCGTCGGACGACGGCGCGAGGGCGGTTCGAGCGGGGGCGAGCGGGCTCAGAAACTCCCGTGGCGCGCGCGCTGGCGGCGGTTCGTCTTGCGGCCGCCCTTCGTCTTCTGGCGCGTGCGGTAGCCGGTCTGCTTCCGGTGCTTCGTGTTGGAACTGCGGATCTTCGTGTGCATACGGGTCTCATGGCCGGCGGGCTCGCCGGGCGGGATTCGAAGGGCGGAGAGTCTAGCGTCGGATACGCCGTGCGCCAGACCCTGGCGAGTCAGCCCCCGCCGCCCGACTTCACGCCCGCCTTGGGCGCGATCATCTGCTCGGGCCGGACGGCGCGGTCGAACGACTCCCCGGTCATGACGCCCAAGGCGAGCGCGGCTTCGCGAAGCGTCGTCCCGTCGTGGTAGGCCTTCTTGGCGACTTTCGCCGCGTTGTCGTAGCCGATGTCACGGTTGAGCGCCGTCACGAGCATGAGCGACTGGCGCATGAGGAGGTCGATGCGCTTCGCGTCGATCTCGAGGCCCGCGATGCAGTTCTCCCGGAAGCTGTCGCACGCGTCCGCGAGCAGCGCGATCGAGGTCAGCACGTTGTGCACGATCACGGGCTTGTAGACGTTGAGCTCGAAGTTGCCCTGCGAGCCGGCGATCGCGACCGCGGCATCGTTCCCGAGCACCTGGACGCAGACCATCGTCAGCGCTTCGCACTGCGTCGGGTTCACCTTGCCCGGCATGATCGAGCTCCCCGGCTCGTTCTCGGGCAGCTTGAGCTCGCCGAGACCGCAGCGCGGCCCCGAACCGAGCCAGCGCACGTCGTTCGCGATCTTCATCAGTGCCACGGCGCTGGTGCGCAACGCGCCGTGCAGGAACACGAGCGCGTCGTGCCCGGCGAGCGCGCTGAACTTGTTCGGCGCGGTCTTGAACGGGAGCTTCGTCTCCGCGGCGATCTTCGCCGCGACGAGCTTCGCGTACTTCGGGTGCGTGTTGAGGCCCGTCCCGACCGCGGTGCCGCCGAGAGCGAGCTCGTGCACGCCGGGGAGCGTCGCCTGGATGGCGCGCCGCGCGTCCGCGAGTTGTTGCGCCCAACCCGAGACTTCCTGTCCGACCGAGAGCGGCGTCGCGTCCATCAGGTGCGTGCGGCCGATCTTGATCACCTTCTTCCACGCCTTGGACTTCGCCTCGAACTCCGCATGGAGCGCGGCGAGCGCTGGCAGGAGCCGGTTCACTGCTTCCTCGGCCGCTGCGACGTGCATCGCCGTCGGGAATGCATCATTCGAAGACTGCGAGCGATTCACGTGGTCGTTCGGATGGACCGGCTTCTTCGAGCCGAGGACGCCCCCGAGCTTCTGGATCGCGCGATTCGAGACGACCTCGTTCGCGTTCATGTTCGACTGCGTGCCCGAGCCGGTCTGCCAGACGACGAGCGGGAAATGGTCGTCGAGCTGGCCGGCGATCACCTCGTCGCACGCAGAGAGCAAGGCCTCGTACTCCTTCTTCGAGAGCGCGTCGAGTTCGCCGAGCTCGCGATTCGCCTGCGCCGCGCACTTCTTCACGACCCCGAGTGCCCTGATCATCGGCCGCGTGAACGTGTGCCCCCCGATCTTGAAGTTCTGCTTCGAGCGCTGCGTCTGCGCGCCCCACAGCACGTCGTCGGCGACTTGGATCGGCCCGAAGGAATCGGTCTCGTTGCGGAAGCCCATGGTCGTGTTCGCGGTCGCTGGATCGAGGAGTCGGTTCCATACGGTGTCAGGTGACTTCTTCCCCGGTTCGCCGGCGGTCGGCCGACCAGCCGCGAACCGGGGAAAAAGTCACCTGACACCGTATTACATCAGCTTCTTGTCGCGCAGGAGCTGGACGTCGGCCGCGATCGCGCCGGCGGTCTTGTTCAGTTGGATGCGCGACTCGTTGTCGAGCGGGATCTCGAGGATGCGCTCGACGCCGGCTTTGCCGAGCACGGCGGGGACGCCCATGTAGAGGCCCTCCATCCCGTACTGGCCGTTCAGGAAGCAGGCGACGGGGAGGAGGCGCTTCTGATCGTTCAGGATCGACGCGGCCATCGCGACGGAGCTCGACGCCGGTGCGTAGTAGGCGCTGCCCGTCTTCAAGAGGTTGACGATCTCGGCGCCGCCGTTTTTCGTGCGCTTCGCCATCTCGGCGATCTTGTCGCCGGGGACGAGCTCCTTCAGCTGCACACCGTTCACGGTCGTGTACTGCGGCAGCGGGACCATCGAGTCGCCGTGCGCGCCGAGCACCATCGCGCGCACGTCTTGCGCGTTCGTCTTCGTCGCCTCGGCGATGAACCAGGAGAAGCGCGCGCTGTCGAGCACGCCCGCCATGCCCATCACTCGCGCTCCCGGGAAGGCCGTGCGCGCGCGGCAGAGCGTCACCATCGAATCGAGCGGGTTCGTCACGACGATCACGAACGCTTCCGGCGAGTGTTGCCGGATGTAGTCGGAGACGCCGATCACGACCTTCGCGTTCACCTCGAGCAGGTCGGAGCGGCTCATCCCCGGCTTGCGCGGGATGCCGGCGGTCACGATGAAGAGGTCGCTCCCCGCCGTGTCCTTGGGATCGTTCGTGCCGATCACGCGGCAGCCGAAGTTCTCGACGACCGCGGACTGGTTCATGTCGAGCGCGATCCCCTGCGGGCGGCCCTCGACGATGTCGATGAGCACGATCTCGCTCGCGAGGTTCTTGAGCGCGCACAGGTGCGCGCAGGTGGAGCCGACGTAGCCGGCGCCGACGACGGTGATCTTCCGCTGCGGGATCGAGGGGTGGTTCATGGGCCCGGAAAACCTACCCGTTTGGGAACGCGGGTGGAACGTGCTCCGTCAGGCAGGAGCCGGACCCGCCCGTTACATGGGAGCCGGCCCCTGGTAGGTTCGAGGCCGACACCAGCGCCAAGCGAGAGCAGCCGTGATGCAAAGAATCTTGACCGTCCTTCTCTTCACACTGCCGCTGAACGCTCAATGGTCGAGCGATGCGAGCGTGAATCTCGCGATCGGCGATCGTCCCGGGGCCCAGATGAACGCCAAGATCGCGGCCGATGGGCGCGGCGGGACGTGGATCGGCTGGTTCGACCAGGCCTCGGGGAACTTCGACGTCTACGTGCAGCACGTCGACGCGTACGGGATCGAGCGCTTCCCCCACAACGGTCTGCTCGTCAGCGCCAACCCGAGCAATTCTTCGCTCGTCGACTGGGATCTCCTCTGCGACCGGTTCGGCGGCTGCGTGATCACGTTCTGCGACGCCCGCGCGGGCAGCGATCTCGACGTGTACGCGTACCGCGTCGATCCAGCCGGCAACCTCGCTTGGGGCCCGAACGGCGTCACGTTGTCGAACAACGCGGACTTCGAGGCCGCGCCGCGCGTTGCGGAGCTCAGCGACGGCAACTTCGTCGTCGTGTGGATGCGCTCGCCGAGCCCCGGGGACAACACGATTCGCGTGCAGAAGCTCGACCCGGCCGGCGTCCCGCAGTTCCCGGCGGAAGGACTCGCGATCACCGGTTCCCCGGGCGAGGACCCCGGCTTCTGCGACGTCGTGCCCTCGCTCTCGGGCGGCTACATCGTGCAGTGGCTGAGGCACATCGCGATCACGAGCAGCACGCGTCATTTGCGTGCGCAGCGCTTCGACGCGAGCGGGGCCTCGGTGTGGCCGAGCTTCGTCGCGGTCTACGACGCGGTCTCGCTGCCGATCGCCTACCTTCCGGTCGTGCAGCCAGACGGAGCGGGCGGCGCCTACTTCACGTGGCACCGCAGCCAGGCCGGCGCCTTCGACGGCCTCGTGCAGCACGTCGACGCGAACGGTCTCGAGGTGTTCCCCCACAACGGCGTTTCCGTCTCGAACCAGGCGGGCGTGTGGGAGCTCGAGCCTTCGCTCGCCCAGGTCGGCGGCGGCGAGCTCGTCGTCGCCTTCAACCGGCGCAACCCGGGGCAGTCGAACTGGGGTGTCGGCGTGCAGAAGCTCGATGCGACCGGCGCCCCCCAGTGGGGCCCCACGGGGATCGACCTCGCCCCGTTGGACACGATCAACGAGAGCTTCCAGCGGTGTGTTCCCGACGGGGAGGGCGGCGCGTTCGTGCTCTGGTTCGAGCAACCGATGGCGATCCCAGGCACACGCATCCGCTCGCAGCGTGTGTCCTCCACCGGAACCCCGCTCTGGGCGGGCAACGGCATCGAAGTGTGCTCGAACCTCTCGTCGAAGGACGACCTCGAGGTCGTCACGGACCTCGCGGGCTACGCGCGCGCCGCGTGGTGGGACCTGCGTGTCGACTCCGGCAACGTGTACGCGCAGAACCTCTTCGCGAACGGTGCCCTCGGCAGCACGCCCCCGGGAGACGCATTCTGCGCCGGCGACGGCCTCGATCCACAGGTCACGACACCCTGCCCCTGCGGCAACATCGGCAGCCCGGGCCGCGGGTGCGCGAGCTCCTTCAACCCATCCGGCGCTCGACTCACCGCGCACGGCTTCGTGCCGCTCGACGACGCGGTGCTCGATGGCTCGGGCATGAATGCGACCGGAAGCTGCGTCTTCCTCATGGGTTCGGTCGCAGACCCGCTCGGCATTCCGTTCGGCGACGGCCTGCGATGCGCCGCGGGGACGCTGATCCGTCTGCGCACGCAGCCGCTCGCGCTCGGCACCGCGAGCTTCCCCGACGGCACGGTCGCGACGATCACGCTCTCCGCGCGCAGCACCGCGCCCGTCGGGAGCGGCATCGAGCGCAACTACCTCGTGTACTACCGCAACGCGTCGGCCGCGTTCTGCCCGCCGGAGACCTTCAACGCGACGAACGGTCTCCGCATCGTGTGGTGACGATACGGTGTCAGGTGACTTTGTCCCCGATTCGCGGCAGCCCGGTTCGTGGC
>JBJXGN010000112.1:0-28658 GCA_046160585.1 Kofleriaceae bacterium | reverse complement strand
GTACCTACTCGACGCGGATCTCGGCGAGCGAGCGCAGCTCGCCGCTGGACTGCCAGCCGTCGCCTTGCTTCTTGTACATACGGAAGCGCAACGCGCCCTGTCGGTTGAGCTTGATGAAGGGGACGTTGTTGTCGTCGATCTCCTTCTTCTCGAGCGGGACCGACGCGCCGCTCGCGTCGAGGAGCGTCACCTTCTTGTACGTCTTGATCTCGACGGCCGCGAGGATCGTGTCGAGCTTCCAGCCCTTCGCATCGCCTCCCCCGCCCGGCATCGGCTCGCGCGCGATCCCGAGGAGCTTGTCGCCGACGAGCTCGGTCTTGCCCTTCGCGGTCGTGATCACGAGCTTCACGTTTGCGGGATCGATGACGTCACCACTCTGGTGATCGTTACCGCCGCGCATGCCTTCCTCGTCGAGGATCACGGCGAGCTTCTGGATCTTGTCCTCGCGAAGCGTCGGCGTGCCGCGCTTGCCGAGCTCGACGGGATCGAACATGCCGAACGAGACCCCGCCGCCCTCGCTCGGGAACAGCGCGGGCAGCTTGTCGCGATCGGTCTCGAACGGCTTGGGTAGATCGACGACCTTGCCGTTCGCCGTGGTGACCTTGATTGCCGCCCACTTGCCGAGACGGCGCGCGTCCTCGGGAAGCAGCGAGTCGAGGCGAGGCCACGCCTTGACCTTGCCTTCGTCGGCTGTCCCCACGATCTTGTCCCCGACGAGGAGCTCGACGCCCGTGGCCACCGGGAGCTGCGAGCCCGCTTTGGTTCCGACCTCGGGTCCGCTCCCCGTCGCGAGCTTCTCTTCGTCCTTGCTCCCGCCACATGCCGCTAGTGCGCTCGCCGCGAGCAAGAACAACCGGATCCGCATTGCAAGAGAGCTTGCCACGGCGCTGTCCAAAACCGTAGTGTCCCGTCGATGTCCTCTCGCCGCCGCACCACCGGCCTCGCACTGTTCCTGGTGCTGGAGATCGCCGTCGGGGCGTTCATCTGGTTTCGCGACTCACCAGCGAGCGCCAACGTTCCTACGACGACCGCGACCGCCGAGACCGCGCCTGCGAGTGCGCCTGCGGCTGATGCAGCGAAGCCCGCGCCGAAGCTCGACAAGAACGGCTGCGTCATCAAGACGCCCAGGCCGTCGAAGCCCCTCTCCGACGATCTGCTGCCGATCGGCATCCTGATCGCAGTGATCATCCTCGTCCTCGCGCGGCTGCCCAAGGTCGAGCTCGGGCACTCCAAGGCGTTCCGTCACCGGCGCTTGCTCAACTGGTTGCCGCTCGGGCTGACGTATTCGTTCCTCTATTTCGGCCGCTACAACATCAAGCAGTTTCAGGGCATCGGCCTGACGGAAGCCGAATACGGCACGGTGTTCGGCATCGGCTCTGCCGTGTACGGCATCGCGTTCTTGTTGAACGGTCCGCTCACCGATCGCTGGGGCGGACGCGCGACCATCCTCATCGCCGCCGCGGGCTCGGCCTTCGCGAATGCCGTCCTCGGCTACATGGCGATCACCGGCAACACGTTCGGTCTGCCGCACGTCACCGCGTACGCGACGGTGTTCGCGATCAACATGTACTTCCAGAGCTTCGGCGCCGTCTCGATCGTGAAGGTCAACGCCGCTTGGTTCCACGTCCGCGAGCGGGGCACGTTCGGCGGCATCTTCGGCATCCTGATCTCGCTCGGCCTCTACTTCGCGTACGACGTCGGCAAGCGCATCGTCGAGCACGCGCCGGTGCAATGGCTGTTCTGGATCCCTGCGATCATCCTCGTGCTGTTCTTCGTCCTGTCGTACCTGTTCGTCCGCAATCAGCCGTCGGACACGGGCCACCCGGATTTCGATCTGGGCGACGCCACGACCGACGAGAAGGTCTCCGTCAAGCAGGTCTTCATCAGGTTGCTCACGCATCCGATCATCTTGACGATCTCGCTGATCGAGCTTTGCTCCGGCTTCTTGCGCCAGGCGATCCTCCAGTGGGGCGTCGACTTCGGTCGCGGCGTGGGTGTCGGCAACACGTTCGTGTTCGAGAACTGGGGCATGGTGTCGTGCATCGCCGGCATCACCGGCGGCATGTTCGCGGGTGCGATCAGCGATCATTTGTTCCAGTCGAGACGCAGCCCGGTCTCGGGGGTGCTCTACGGCATCATGGTGGGCGGCGCGATCTTGATCGTTCCGCTGTTCAGCGCTCCCGAGGCGATAGGCTGGGTCGTCGCGTTGATGTCGATGGCGATCATCGGCGTGCACGGAATGCTCACGGCCACCGCGTCGGCGGACTTCGCCGGCAAGAGGAACACCGGTACGGCCGTCGGCATCATCGACGGCTTCGTCTACCTCGGCTCGACGATCCAGTCGTTCCTGTACGGCGCGATGCTCCCCGCCGCGAAGATCCGCGATGCCAAGGGTTGCCTCGTCTCGAACCCCGAGGCTGCCAAGATCGAGAACTGGACCATCTGGCCCTACGCGATGATCCCGATCGCGGCCATCGGGCTGCTGCTCACGCTCCGGATCTGGAACGCGAAGCCGACGAGGGGACCGTCCAAGCCGAAACCTCCGCCAGATCCGCCGGAGATCCCCGAGGCGAAGATAGTGAAGAGCGACCCGAAGGAATGACGATCCGCCCGCGCAGCAAGCGCCCGACCGGCGCGCAAGTGCGGCGCGAGCTGCTCGACGCCGTCGGCGTGTTGCTCTCGCAGGCGCGCAGCGCACTGTTCCTCACGGGCAGCGGGTTGTCGATCGACGCGGGCGTGCCGAGCTACCGCGGTGTGCTCGGCCTCCAGCGCAAGCGTCCCGAGGACGGCAAGGTGTTCGAGACGGCACTCGCGATCGAGACGCTGCACGCGAAGCCACAGATGACGTGGAAGTACCTGCTGCAGATGGAGCAGAACATTCGCGCCGCGAAGCCGACGCGCGGACATCAGATCCTCGCGTCGCTAGAGCGAGAGCTGCAGCGCGTGGCGGTGACGACGGTCAACATCGATCGCATGCATCAACGCGCAGACTCGCGCAACGTGATCGAGATGCACGGTGCGTTGTTCGATCTGCGTTGCACGCGTTGCGAGATCACCACGCGGCACACGTCGTTCGATCGTCTCGACATCCCGCCGAAGTGCCCGACGTGCACGAGCGTGCTGCGTCCCAACATGCCGCTGTTCGGCGAGGCGCTGCCGGAGGAGCCCTTCCAGCAGCTGCAAGATGCGCTCGATCAGGGCTTCGATCTCGTGGTCGCCGTGGGCGTGAAGACGATGTATTCGTACCTCGCGCGTCCGATCCTGCTCGCGCGGTCCGAGGGCCTGCCCACCGTCGAGATCGGCGAGACGAACACGGAGGTCAGCGACCTCGTGGACTTTCGCTTCAAGGGCAACCCGACGACAGTGCTCGAGCAGATCTGGGACGTGTACAAGCAGATTCCACGCAAGACGCGCCCCGGCGTCGCGGTCTCGCCCAAGTAACCGGGATCACGCCTCGCGCGCGAGCTCGTACACGATCGTCACGTCGAGCGTGAGTGGTTGCAGCGCGCCGCCGAGAGCGTCCGCGACCGTCATCGGCGCGTTCGTCTCCATCATGTTCGCGACCTTCGGGAAGTACGCGTTCGTCCACATCATGCCGCCTGCGTTTTCGCCGACGTTGACAATGCGGCCGAGCTTGATATCGAGCGCAGTCGCGGTCTGCATCGCCTTGTCCTTCGCGGCGGTGAGCGCCATCGCGCGGACCTTCTTCTTCAGCTCGGAGAGGTCGCTGCGCCGGAACTGCGTGGTCATCGCGGTCGCGCCGTTCAGCGAACCGGCCTCCATGATCGGACCGATCTTGTCGAACTGCTTCGTCGTCGCGGTGATCGTGATCGCGGCGCGATAGCCCTTGAACAGATTTTTGTTGCCGACCCACTCGTAGTGCGGGTTCAGCGACAGTGTCGAAAGCTTGATGTCGGCGGCTTCGAGCCCGATCTTCTTCAGCGCGTCGACGACGAGCTGCTGCTTGGTCTGTGCACTCGTGGTCGCGATGCCGGGGCGCAGCCCGTCGACATCGATCGTCATCGTGATGTCCGCGCTGTCTGGGCTGACCTCGAGCGTGGCGGATCCGGTGACGGTCATTCCACCCGGGACGGGCGCGGCGACGCTGGTCGGGGCTGGGACGGTGATGATGCGGTCGGAACAGGCAAACAGCGATGAGGCTACGACGAGAGAGGCGAGAGTGCGTTTCAACATGAGGGCTCCTTGTGCTCCTACTGACGCGTGTCGGAGTCGAACGCATGCCCCCGATCGGGCTCTCTTACATCGCCCTTACAGAGCGTGGTTCGAGTAGTGTGGAACCGTGCCCTTCTCGCTCGCTTCGATCCGCAATGGAGTCCGTTTGCTCGGCCAGGTCGATCACGCACGGCAGGTCTTCGGGGCAATTCAGCACGGATGGACGTTCGGTCCTGCCATGACGAACGCGGAGCTCGTGTCGCTCGAGCAGCGCATCGGCGCGTTGCCCGATGAGTATCGCGCGCTCGTCCTCGAGATCGGCGCGTTCGGTGCGGGTCCCTACTACGGATTGCTCGCGCCCGGCACCGTCGAGTCGTCGCGGCCCGACGTGCTCACGATCGCGGAGCAAGGCTGCGGCGGATTTTCGGTGCTGTTACTGCAAGGCGAACATCGCGGCGAGGTGTGGTCCGACTGGACGCGTGAAGGCGGCAGCTACGAGCGCGAGGCGACCTCGCTGTTCGCGTGGTACGAGGCGTGGCTCGAGGGTGCGCTGGTCGAGTGGACGACGAGAGCGGCACCGCGCATCGCCGTCGACGGGCCGGACGATCCGGCGGAGCTCGAAGCCATCGCGGACGCGTTCGACATCGTGAATCGCTTGTCGCCGGGGAACGCGAAGCTGTTGCGCACGCTCGCATACCTGCACGTTCGCGAGCGTCGCTTCGAGGATGCGCGTGCGACGTTCGATCAGGCGGCGGCCGTGCCCAACACCGACCCGGACGACGCACCTGCGCAGCTGCGCCACCGCGATCTCGCGCGCATGTACTTCGCGATGGAGGCATTCGACGAGTCGATCAAGGAGGCCGAGCGCGGCCTCGCGTTTGGAGAGCTGTGGTACTCGACGCGCGACGAGCTGCGCGAGATCCTCGAGGGCGCGCTCAGGAGCGCGGGCCGGCGCGACGAGGCGCTCGCCGTGCTCGAGGCTCGCGCGCAGGAGCGGTTCTTCAGCTTCGATCTGCACCATCGTCTCGCACGCGAGCGCATCGCGCGCGGCGACCTCGCCGGTGCGGGCGCGGCACTCGAGCGCGCGGCGAGCTTCGCGAACATCCTGGGGCGCGAGTCCACGCTCGACGAGCGCCTCGCGGGGAGCTTCGAGCCGGTCATCGCCGAGCTGCACGGTGCGCGGCGTGCACACGAGGGCGCTCTGCTCGAAGCGCTCGTCGAGAAGATCCGCACCGCAAACTAAGACTAGAGGCGCTCGACCAGCTTCTTCGCGATGAGGTAGGCGTCGCCGGGCCAGCGTCCCGAGAGGTAGCGTCCATCCTCGACGACGAACGCGTGCGTGTCGTCGTCGCGAGTTCCGCGCTTGGACAGCTCGCGCGGTCCACGCTCGAAGTCCTCGGGCCTGGCGAGCGCGGCAGTGACCTCGTCCTCGACGTACGCGGGATACGTCCGGTAGTAGCGACCGCGCAGCCAGAACGTCGCGAGGTACGCACTGCGCTCCATGTATTTCGGCAAGCAAGTCGTGCGCACACCGTGCAGCACGGACGCACCGTCGGCGCGTTTGCTGCGCGCGGCGACGAGAACGCCGTGACAGATCGCTGCGATCGGCTTGTCTGTCGCGAAGAACGCGGCGGTGAGCGCGTGAACGGCCTCGCTGCCGAGGTATTGGCGCATGCCTTGGGCGTGACCACCGGCGAGGAAGAGCGCGTCGAACTCGGCGGTGTCGATGTCGCTCCACACGCGCGGTGCGAGGAAGCCGGGTGATGCCTCCATTTCGCGATAGAACGCGATCGGTTCCGGGCGCGCACCGAGCTTGCCGAAGATGACGCCGGTGAGCAGCAGCGGATCACACGCCGGCGTCCCCCCTGACTCCGTAGCGAACACGACCTCGTGGCCTGCCTCGCCGAGGAGCTTCCACGGAACGGCAACCTCGGTGACGTCGAAGTCGCGGTCCGGCAGGGGCATCAACACCTTGGCCATGCTGCGGCTCAGCCGTCGACACGCTCGATGTGGATGTTGCGGTCCTTCGCGTCTGGCTCGCGCACGGCCTCGGCGAACTCGTCGGCGACATTGGCGGCGATCTGCACGCGCGTCTCTCGCGTGAGGATCTGGATCTTGCCGATCGCGTTCTTGCCTACCTTGCCGCGGCGACATAGCAGCGGAACGATCCACTTCGGATCCGCGTTTTTTGTGCGGCCGACATTGACCGAGAACCACGCGAACGCAGTGTCGGTGCGTTTGGCGGCGGCTTCGGCGCGCGACACCGTCGCCTGTCCCTTCGCCTTGCGGCGATCGACCTCGACCGGTTGATCCCGAACGCGGCGGTCGCTGCGTTCGGTGCGTTCGGCACGTTCGGGACGCTCCGCGCGCTCCGCACGGTCGGGACGCTCCGCGCGCTCGTGGCGATCGCTCCGTTCGGCGCGCGGCGGCTGTGTCCGGATCGGCGGGCGGTCGTTCTGCGTGCGCGGGCGCATCGACGGTGGCGTCGTGAGCTCCTCGGGAGCAGGCCGCGCAGTGCGGCGTTCTCGAACGAGCGCGGCGACGAGATCCTCGGCGGGGCGGTCGGCGAGCAGCGTGCGCGCAACAGCGCGATCGTCCTCGGCGAGGTCCTCGGCGATCTGGCGGATCTCGAGGACGAGCTGGTCCTGATCGCGCACGCGGATCGCATCCGCCGACGGTGGGAGCTTCCACGTCGCGACGACGTGCGCGCCGTGCAGCAATCGCTCGACGTAGCGACGCGCCGGATCGGGAACGAGAAGCACGGCGAGGCCCTTCTTGCCCGCGCGGCCGGTACGACCGCTGCGGTGGACGAGCACCTGCTTGTTCTGCGGGAGGTCCGCGTGAATGACGAGACCTAGGTCCGGCAGATCGAGTCCGCGCGCGGCGACGTCGGTCGCGACGCATACGCGCGCTCGACCATCGCGGAGGGCCTGCAGCGCCGTGTTGCGCTCGCGCTGGCTGAGCTCGCCGGAGAGTGCGGCGACGGAGAACCCGCGCTCCGCGAGGATCGCTGCGGTGTGAGTGACTCCGTCGCGCGTCGCGCAGAACACGAGTGCACCGGTGGCGTCGTGATAGCGCAGGAGGTTCACGACGGCGAGGTCGCGCTCGCGCGGGATGATCGGCACCGCGTGGTACTCGATGTCGTGATGGCGCTCCGCTTCGGTCGTCGTCGCGATGCGGAGCGCGTTCTTCTGGTATCGCTTCGCGAGCGTCGCGATTTCCTTCGGAATCGTCGCCGAGAACATCAGTGTTCGTCGCGTCGCGGGCGCCGCGTCCAGCAAGCGTTCGAGGTCCTCACGAAAGCCCATGTCGAGCATCTCGTCCGCTTCGTCGAGGACGATCGCCTCGATGCGCGCGAGCGAGAGCGTGGTGCGCTCGAGGTGATCGCACAGGCGCCCGGGGGTGCCGACGACGACGTGCACGCCGTTCGCGAGCGCGTGCTGTTCCCGGCGCGGATCCATGCCGCCGACACACGTCGTGATGCGGGCGCCTGTCTCGGCATAGAGCCACGACAGCTCGCGGTGGACCTGCAACGCGAGCTCGCGCGTCGGGCATACGATCAGTGCGCGGGGCGCACCGGGGGCGGTGAAGCGTTCCGCGTCGCCGAGCAGCGGCTTCGCGAGCGCGAGCCCGAAGGCGACGGTCTTGCCGGAGCCGGTCTGCGCGGAGACCAGCAGGTCCCGCGCATCCGTGTCGTCGGCCATGACGGCGGATTGCACCGGGGTCGGCTCGGCGTAGTTGCGCCCCGCGAGCGCGCGGCGAAGGGCAGGGTGAGCGAACGAGAACGACATCAGGTGGGGCCCTTCGGCAAGAGTTGCCGAAGGTGACACGCCTGCGTCACGAGCTGGAGCTGCGCGCACCTATTCGTGCGTCCAATCGACGCGGCATGGAAGCCGGCACGCACGCTGTCGCCCCGGCGAACCAGGTCCGCCGGGGCGACAGATTCGCTCTCGGAAGCTCGAACCGTGATCCCGTCCGGGCGGAGCTCGGCGGGATCGTCGAGCTTCAACGGGCTCATGTGACGGTGTAACGTACCGGCATGAAGTTGGGGTTTGGGGTGTTCGGCGTCGTGTGTGCGTGGTCGATCGCAGCACACGCCGGGCCCGACAAAGCGGTGCTCGCGCCGCCGTTCACCGCATCGCCGAAAGATCTGCTCTCGCTCGCATCGAAGGTCTCGGCGGGAAACGCCGCGGTGGTCATTCTGCGACGAGAGAATCACGAGAAGTACGACGCGCGCGGCCGCGCGGTGTCGCGGTTCCGGATGATCTATGTCGTGACGAGTCAGGCCGGCATCGACGAATGGGGCACCGTCTCTACCGCGTGGAAGCCGTTCTATCAGGACAAGCCTGTCATCCGCGCGCGCGTGATCGATCCGAGCGGCAAGGTGACCGAGATCGATCAATCCCTGCTTCACGATGCGCCGGCGGTGTCTGCGTCTCCGACGGTGTTCAGCGATCTGCGCGAGCTGGTCGCGCCGCTTCCGCGCCTACAGATCGGCGCCGTCGTGGAGCAGGAGATCACGACGACGGATCGCGAGCCGCTGCTCGAGGCGGGGACGATCGATCGCTTCACGTATGCCGCGTCGCTCCCGGTGCAGAGCACGGGACTCGTGCTATCCGTTCCGTCGTCGCGCAAGGCGATCGTCGTCGCACGCTCGATGAAGACCGTGCCGAAGCGGACGACGGTGAACGGGATGGATACGTGGACTCTCGAGCTCGGCGCTACGGCACCCGATGACTCGGACGAGTCCTCGCTGCCGAGTGACGTCGTCGAGTACCCGTTCGTCGGGATCGCGACCGGCGCATCGTGGACTGCGATCGCGCGCGACTACGCGATGATCCTCGAGCGCCGGCTGGTCGACGGACCCTTCGCACTACCGGCGACGCTCAAGGGCCCGTCGACGCTGGCGACGGTCAACGGCATCGTCGCGTGGTTGCACGCACAGATCCGCTACACGGGGATCGAGTTCGGACAGGCGTCGATCACCCCGTGGCCTCCCGCCGAGACGGTGAAGCGTGGCTTCGGTGACTGCAAGGACAAGGCGATCCTTCTCGTCACGCTGTTGCGGCAGGCGGGCTTCCGCGCTGATCTCGCACTGCTGTCGACGGGACCCGGCCAAGATGTCGACACCGCGCTGCCCGGTCTGGGCGAGTTCGATCACGCGATCGTGCGCGTGCTCGTCGGTGGGAAGCCCGTATGGATCGACGCGACAGAGGATCTCTATCTCGCGGGCGCATTGCCGCTGCGCGACCAGGGACGGCGCGCGCTGATCGTCGCGAACGACACGCGCGACCTCGTCTTTACACCGCGCTCGAAGTCATCCGACACACTCATTCGCGAGGTTCGTACGTTCACGCTGGCGGAGTACGGCCCGGCGCGTGTCGTCGAGGTCAGCCGCGAGGCCGGGATGTACGACGTCGACAATCGCAGTTGGATCCGGGACACACGTGCCGACGAGGTGCGTGACAGCCTGAAGGACTATGCGACCACGGAGTACGCCGGCGAGCTGGAGTCGTGGACCTCGACGTCGCCGGCCGATCTCGCGACGCCATTCGAGATCACGATGGTGGTCGCGAAGTCGCGTCGCGCGTTCTCGACACGCGAGAAGATCGACGTGACGCTGTCTCCAGCGGACGCGCTCGAGAAGATGCCATCCGATCTGCGCACGTTCGACCCGAAGGCGAAGCCGCGCGAACGCGACTTCGAGCTCTGGCGACCCCATCGCTACGAGATCGAGAACCGCCTGGTCGTGCCGAAGGGCTTCACGATGCCAGCACCAACACCCGAACGAACGCGCGCGTTTGGAGTCGCGTCGCTCGTCGAGCGCCAGCGCGTGGACGGCGACACGTTCGTCGTCACGTACCTGTTCGATTCGGGAAAGTCGCGACTCACGGCGAAAGAGCTGACGGAGACCGCGAAAGCGCTCGCCGATCTAGGACCCGAGCAGCAACACGTGACGTTTCCGCAGACCGGGTGGGCGCTCACTGATGCGGGCAAGCTAAAGGAAGGGATCGCGAGCATCGAGGAGCTGATCAGGGCACACCCGAAGGAAGGGCTGCATCAGTACCAGCTCGCGCGCGCATACCTCAAAGCAGGTGCGGGCCAAGCGGCGCGTCGCGCGGCACGGCGTGGACTCCAGCTCGAGCCGAAGGACGCCGACGGATACGCGATGCTCGCGTGGATCCTGCAGTTCGACTCGTTCGGACGCTATCTCGGCTTCGACAGTGATCGCGCGGGTGTGATCGCCGCGTATCGCAAGGCTATCGAGCTCGATCCGAAGGCTGCATACCTCGCGAAGGGGCTCGGCCAGGTCTTCTCGACGGGGCCCAAGGGTGGGTGGCACGGTGCCGACCTTCCGAACGCGGCAAAGGCCCTCGAGTCTGCGTTCGCGCTCGAGCCCGACGACGATCTCGCCAATGATCTCGCCCGCGTGTATCTGCGCGCGAACAGATTCGCCGATGCCGAACGCGTACTGCGGCCCCGCGAGAGCGCGCTCGTGCGCGACGCGTTGCTGTTGTCGGCGATCGCATTGCAGCGCGGCGGAGCAGCTGCAATCTCGTTTGCGGGGCAGGTGCGCACAGATCGTTCGACGGTGCTCGACGAGACGGGACGGTTCCTCATCATGCTGCGCAACTACGACCTCGGCCGCGAGCTCTTCAAGGCAACCGGGTCGCAGAACACGCAACAGAGTTTCCTCCTCTGGCAGAAGGTGCAGCGCCGTCCCGCGCCCGACCGCAAGGATCCGAAGTGGAGCGTGCGCGAGATGTTTGCGGATATCGTCGAACCCGACCCGAGTGGGCCGGCGTACTGGGACTCGACGACGCGCACCGAGATCCTCGCCAACAACAGGTTCCCGCCGTCGCTCAAGAACCAGCTGCGCAGCGTTGGCGAGGAGCTGTGGCAAGACTTCGCGCACACGGTCATCGACATCAAGATCGATGGACCGAAGAACGGACCGTGGAAGGCCACGTTCGAGATGGTTGGCAAGAAAGGAAACATGTACGTCGCGCTCGACCGTGGTGTGGCCAAAGTGATCGGCGCGCAGGAAGCGATCGAGGGGTTGGGACGCCACGCGCAACGAGACGCCGCAAACGCCGAGCGCTTGCTCGACTGGGCTCGTGCGGAGATCGATGCAGGTCACGACACTCACATGCGCTTCGCGGAGTTGTGGGGCCCCGGGAAGCCGCGCGATGCGAAGGCTGCCGCTGTGGCGGCGGCAGTCCTCGCGGGGACCGCCGGTTCGCAGCAAGTGCTCGCCGCGTGTGCGACGTCGGCGCCCGACGCCCGGAAGCAGTGCGACGCCATGTTGCTGTTCCAGCTCGCGCAACAGAGGAAGTGGGCCGAGCTCGACAAGAAGGCATCCACGAGTAACGCTCTCGAGTCAGAGCGGTTGTACCTGCGCGCGTACGCGCTCGCGAACCTCGGCCGGCACGACGAGGGCGACAAGGTGATCGCCGAGCTCGCCTCGAAGTTTGCAGCCATCCCGTTCGTCGACCAGGCGCGTCTCGAGGCCGCTGCCGCACGCAAGGACACGCGCAAACTTCGCGATCTGTACGAAGCTGATCTGAAGAAGCCAACACCCCACGAGAGCACGAAGAACGGGTACGCGTGGCAGCTCCTCGCCGACGGGCAGGACCTTCCGCGCGCGCTCGAGCTCTCGCGTCAAGCGGTCGTCGAGCGCCCCAACAAAGACTTCGTACTCAACACGCTCGGCGCGGTCGCCGCCGAAATGGGCGATCTTCAGACCGCCGTGAAGACTGGCGGTGAGGCAATGGATCTCGACTCGCGGACCGTGCCCGAGGGGCAGGATTGGCTCCTGTTCGCCACCGTGTACGAGAAGCTCGGGCTTCGCGACGACGCGATCGCCGCGTACAAACGCGTGACCGACAAGCCATCACTTCACCCCACGTCGCTCGATATCGCGAAGGCGCGCCTCGCGCGTATGGGGGCGAAGTGAGCTGCTGCGCTGACTGGGCGGCGGGTATCGCGCGTACACATGCTGGCAAGCTAGCGGCGATCGCGCGTCGCGAGCCCGCACGTCGATGTCGGCGAGACGAATCTCGCGATAACCGCACCAGGCGGCGGTGAACTCGAGTGCCGGTGGAGGTGTCGACCGACCTGGGGATTACAGACATGGGGTTCGAAGTTCCCGTCGGAATTCTGAGGTAGCGGACAATACGAATGCAGGCTTGGCCGGATGTTCCTGGCGGCACGACGGCTGCAAAACACGATCGTGTGCGCGACATGATGCCGACGGACCTGGAGATGATGCGAGAGCTCGAGCGATCGGAGCTGCGCCGCTTGGAACCAGCCCCGAGTGACGGCCCCTCGATCGCACGAATTCGCCTCCGCCGGATCACGGCGACCAAGCCCGCCGATCCGCGGTAGCGGTGTAGCCTGCGGGCGTGAAGACCTCCGCGAAAACGCTGCCGCTTCGCGCTGACGGAACGGCGCGGATCGTGGTCGTCGCGGACACGCACAGCCAGCCGCATCCCGGGCACGCGCAGCGGCTGCTCGCGCACAAACCCGACGTCATCCTCCACGCAGGCGACATCGGTGACCTCGCGGTGATCGCGGAGCTCGAGAAGCTCGCGCCGGTGTACGCGGTGCGCGGAAACATCGACACGAAGGCGCGCGAGCTTCCCGACGTGATGACTCTCGAGCTCGGCGGGTTGCGAATGCTGCTCGTGCACATCGCGGTGTATGGGCCGAAGCTGCGCGCGGAGGTCGCGAAGCTCGCACGAGCGGAGAGGGCGTCGCTCGTCGTGTGCGGTCACTCGCACGTGCCGTTTATCGGCGTCGACAAGGGCATCTCGATGTTCAACCCGGGATCGATCGGTCCCCGCCGGTTCCAGCTCCCGATCGTGTTCGGCACGATCGACTATTCGCCCACCGGTGTCCGGCTCGCGCATTGGTGCTGCGAGACCGGCGAGAAGTGGTTGCCGCCGTGAGCGTCAGTCGAAGCACTTGTTCGTACGACAGCTGATCGCTTCGATGAGCTGTCCGTCCTCGTCGAAGAACTGGTTGTATTCGACGGTTCCGTCGCCGATCCGGACGATCCGCACGGCGTGCCACGGGCGCTCGGGGCACGTCGCACCCGTGAAGCACGCGGTGTAGCGCGCGGGCTTTCCGTTCACGTCGAGCATCGCCAGCGCGAAGCGCTGATGGCGGATGTCGTACAGCTCGCGGATGGTCGCGGTGCCCGACTGCTCCACGAGCCGGTTCTTGTCGTCGAAGCTCTGCGACTCGAACGGGTGATCGTAGTTGTCGTGCTTGTAGCGACGGCTCGAGGCGCCGAGGTTGAATGCGGCGCGGCCGTTCGTGCCGACGAAGCGCTCGGAGGTACGGCGGCCGTTGTCGTCGAACGTCGTCCTTTTCTCGTGGAAGCCGGTCCCGTTGCACTCGATCGCCTCGCCGTAGAAGTCGAAGCACGACATCGAGGTGACGTTGCCGACGTCATCGTACCGGTAACGAAGCTCGAAGGCGTCGAACTCCTCGTCGATCGCCGGGGTCTCGATCTCGTTGAAGTGCCTCACCGAAATGGCGTTGCCGCGTGCGTCGAGCGTCGTGCGAAGCTGCGCGGGACGGCCGGGGCCACACGCGTGCAGATCGCCGTTCATATCGATACAGGTGTGCCGCGTGGGCGTACAGAACTTGTCGACCTGCCGATCTTCTCCAGCGACACCATCGGGATCCGTAGTCGGTTTACCGTCCTTGTCGATGTAGCGAATCCCGATGTTGCACCCGCGCTCGTCGTACATGAGCTCGCGGGTCGCGACGCCGTTGCTCTTCCCGCGTGCGCGATCGGCGTCGTCGATACACGTGATGCGAGAGATCTTGCCGTCGGCTTCGTATTCGGTGCGCTCGCCGGAGCAGCCATCGGAGTTCGCGACGCGCTTGTTGTCGAGATCGAAGAACCGCACGACGAGGATGCGACCAAAGCCATCGCGTTCCTGACGGAACAGATGCTTCCCGGTGGCGTCGAGGATCGGTTTGTCGTCGATTCCGAAGTTCGCTTCCTCGGTGATGAAGCCGCGCGCGTCGCGCTTCGCGCGGAAGATCGCCACACCCGACATGTCGAGCATCGGTTCGCCGGTCCACTGCAGGCAACGTAGCTCCGAACTGCTGTTGGTCGTCGTGTGCGCGAGGAACCCGCAGCCATCGAGCGCGTTCGCGCCGTTGCGCAGGCGGCCGGTCATCTTGCCATCGCGAAACATCAGCGCGGAGTCAACGCGACCGCGGGCATCGACGCGCACGCGCTGCACCAGCGTGCCGTCGGACTTCTGCGTATACATCGTGGTCTCGACGATGCGCTCGCCGTAGCGCTCCTCGACGACGGCGATCTCTGTGCCCTTACGACCGACGCGGTACGACGAGGCTCCGGTGCCGATGGCCGCGGTGCTGCACGCGAACGACGTCTTGAACGTGTCGCAATATGCGTGCGTGGTCCACGCGAGGGCTCCGCGCGGCGGAATCGCGGCCTTCCTCGGTGCGTGCGGGCCACGATCCGGATCCTCGAGGAAGAAGATGTTCGAGGTGCCCGCAGCGATGGGTGTCGGATAGTCGGGATGCGGACCGGATTCGGCGAGCGCCGTCCCGGCGTCCGGTTTTGTGCCGCCGATGTGGGTGGGCAAGATCGTGTCGAGCGTCCGGCGCGTGCGCGCCTCGAGGTCGCTCGTCCACCTCTCGCGCTTGCACGTCGCGACGATCGTGTCGCGCAAGCTCAGCGGCGGGAGCTGCACGCCGTCGTGCTCGACCGACCAGACCTTCGTCATCGCTGCGATCATCTCGTCGGTGACCTCGCCGCAGCGATCCGGCACGGACTTCGTGTCGGAGCAGCCGGCGAGGATCAATGCGAGCAACAGGCGACGCACGCGACGAGCATAGCGTGCCTATCCGCCGCGAGCGTCACGAAGACGCCGGCCAGAAGCACACCACGCGCATGTCGTTCTCGTCGGGACCGTCACACGACCGCGTCTCCACGGATCCAGCGATCGCCGTACATGTTCGGGGTCTGCATGAAGCCGCCCGCGCGCAGCGTCTCGTATACGACGGCAGGTAGCCCACCGGCCGGCAGGGTGATCGAAACGAGGTACTCGCACTTCGCGATCACGGCGGCTGCCTGCGTGAAGTCGAGCGAATTGTTCGCGTACAGATTGAGGTGGCGCAGTGCGGGGAGCTTCGCGATCTCCGGCGGCAGGGTCGCGAGGTCCTCGCACCACCCGAGATCGAGCGAGCGGAGCGTGGTGCACCTCGCGATCGACGCGGGCACCGCCGAGAAGTGCGCCGCGCTGAGGGACACCAGAGCAGGGAACCTCCCGAGCACGCGGGGGAGCGGGGCGCCTCGCGACGAGATGCGAAGCCGCTCGAGCTTCGGCAACTTCGCGAGTACGCCGAACGCTTGCGCGTCGTCGAGCGCGTGCGGAGCGACGAGATCGATGGTCGCGAGCTCGGGCAGCGTACCGAACGCCGAGGGCAACCGCGCCAGGTTCGGGTTCTGCCACAGCATGATTCGCTCGAGCTTCTTCAGCGTACCGACCGAGTCGGGAAGGGTCGTGATGCGACACTCGTGGATCTCGAGCTGCTCGAGATTCGCCATCCCGAACAGCTCGTCCGGCAAGACCTTCACGCCCTCGTGAGACAGGCCCTGGCAGCGCAGCTCGAAGCGACGGAGCTTCTCCAGTTCGCCGAGCTCCGGAACGAGCGCGTCGGTCAAGCCGGAGATGCTGAGCCACACCAGCTTCTCGAGATCACGAAACACCTCGACGAACGGCGCGAGGAGCGCGTCGTCGTAACAGGCGAGCCGGACGTACTCGAGGTTCGTCAGCTTCGCGACCTCCGACGGCGTGCATTTGTCCGCGCGCACCGAGAGGACCTTCACCTTCTTGCGCTCGCTCGCGGATGGCGTGCGAGGGTTGGTCCACTGCTTCTCCTTCTGCAACACGTCGACCCACGTATCCACGTGTACCCATCGCTTTGCCTTCACCCCCGTCCCGCGCTTCTGCGGCGCGCTGTTCGGCTTCACGCCGAGCGACGTCAGGACGGCCGCCTTCGCCTTCTTCGTGATCCGCTTCGCCATGCTCGGACATTCTATGGCGCCACCGAGACGCTCGACGACCCTCGACACCTTCGTGATACGCTGCCGTGATGCGTGCGGTCCTCGCATGCTCGGGTGCTACGCGCCGACGATCACGCCGGGCGCGCCCTGCAGCCCGGACGGTCTCTATCCTGGTGATCTCGTGTGCGATCCGCTCTCGGTCGATGGGCCGAGCTGCGTGCGCCCCGGCGACAAAGCCACGACGAGATCGACGCGGGTGGGGCACTTGCAGTGCGGTGTGCGTCGACGTTCGCGGGGACGACGCTGCCGCTCGAGAGCCCCATCGACAGCCGCGCGACCGGAACGCGCGTGGGCCTACGCATGCGCGGCTCGTCGGCACGGTTCGACTACGTCGTCATCGGCGAGCGGTAAGCCGACGATTGCTCAGCCGCGATCACTGTCGCGCGAAGAACGCCCAGATCGCTTCGCCCGCGCGGAACGTCGTGCTCTGTCTGCCGCCGAGCGTGCCGCAGCCACCGGCAGGAGCCGTGGGGGAGCTCGGCCACGAGTGATCGCCCAGTTCGACCGAACACAACACGGTCTCGGCGTCGCAAGTCCCCGACGACACGCAGGTGGCATCGCCTTCCGCGAGCACGGTCGACGATGCCCCGCTGCACGCGTTTCGACCAGCCCACTCCGTGACGATCTCGGGAATCGGACGCGTCATCACCATGCCGGGCCCGCAGCCGGTGCCACCGTCGAATAGCACGCTCGCGTCGAGCGTCCCGTGCACCGCGAACAGCGGGACCTTCCTCGATGGCGAACACGTCGCGAGCTGCAAGGTGCCGGCGACCGGAGCGATCGCCGTAACGCGATCCGCGGCCTCGCACGCCATGCGGTAGCTCATGATCCCGCCGTTCGACATGCCGGTGAAGAACACCCGCCGCTTGTCCACGCACGCTTCGGCCTCGACGCGATCGAGCACCGCCGTCAAAAAGCCGACGTCGTCGACGTTCTCCGTCACGGCAGGGCCGCAACACGCACCGCCGTTCCATGTCTGCGCGCGCACGAGCGGGTTCGTCGCACTCTCGTTCGCGGCGATGCCGTTTGGATAGACGACGATCGCGCCCTCGCGCTCGGCGATCGGATCGAACCCGGCCTGCCGCGTCTGGATCTGCTCGGCGGTTCCGAATCCGCCGTGCAGCACGAACATGATCGGGCGCGGCGAGCCATCATAGGTCGCCGGCAGCCGTACGCGCCACGTGCGCTCGCGCCCACCGAACGTCATCGACTGGACTGTCGTCGTACCGAGCGGGAGTCCGGTCGCGGTTCCGCAGCCGGAGCTCGGCTGCTCGACGCTCGCATCGCCGGCCGCATCCACGGTCGCATCCGGTGGAACGGACGAGGCGTCGTCGCCACACGCGAACAACATCACGCAAACCACTGCTCTACGCATGCGAACACGACCAGCATGCCTTGTTCCACGCAGACTCCGTCGGGAAATCCACCAACGGAACCTCGAGGTTCCACCGGAGTTTCGTGTCCGACGTGGTGGTGGAACCTTCGTGTGCCACCACCGTCGAGTTGTTCCACACCGACACTCGGCGTGTAGGAGCCAACGTGACGCCGCTCTCGGCGTCACGTTGGCTCCTTGCCGATCGTTCGATGCACCGCATCCTTGGGGTATGGCCACCGCGCGATGGGCGTTCGTTGTCGTCGCGGTTGCTGCCTGCTCGCGAATCCCGCGATCCACGCCGCCACCGGGTGGAGCGAGCCAGAAGCTCCACATGGCGACGAGCGGTCACCTCCTCGTGACGGCGCGGATCGACGACCGTTCGTATCCACTCGTGCTGGACACCGGTGCCAGCGTCACATCGATCTCCACACGCGCGGCGCGCGAGCTCGGGATCGAGCACACGGGAACGATGACGATCAACGACACTATCGTCGCGCCCACCGGGACCGTCGGCTCGTTCGCGCTCTCGGGTGTGGAGCACGAGAGCCTGCCGATCGTGATCGTCGACATGCCGGATGCACTCGCGACCGGCGCTCAGGGAATCCTCGGTCTCGACGTGCTGGCACAACACGACATCGTCGTCGATCTCGCGATCGAGGAGTTCGGCGTGTACCCGGCGGGGTCACTCGCGAGCTCGCCGACGGACGATCGCGTTACGATCGAATACGGCGCGAATGGACTCATCTTGCTCGACGTGACGCTGGACGACAAATCACCGATCCCGGCAATGCTCGATCTCGGCGCGACGGTCAGCGTGCTCAACCGATCTGCGGGTGCACTCGTCGGTGCGCGCGGGGGCTCGACTCACATGGCCGCGCGGACCGGTGACATCGAGCTCGCGCCCGTGCGTGCGCTCGTCCGCGACACCGGTACGTTCACGCGACTCGGCCTCGCATACACGCCGGCGATAGTGCTCGGCAACGACGTGTTCGAGAATCGCCGGCTCGTGATCTCGTATCGGGACCGTGTGGCATCCGTCTCGTCCGAGGCGTTCGACCCGCGGTAAGCGGCCCGCACCGAATTGGCTCGACCAAAATGCTCGAGGAGAGCTGCGGAGGTCGCACTCCGAGAAAGAAGAAGAAAGCGACCACGAAAAACCCCGCCTACCGGCAATGCCGGCCGCGCTAACCCTTGGTTGTCTCGGACCGTTCCCCATGTAGGTGTCGCTCTTCCACGATCTCGACTTCGTCACGTAGCCACGAAAGAACCGCAATCTGACCGCCTGGGTTTGTGATACGAGAGGTGCCATGAAGCTCCAGTCGGCGGCCTTGTTGCTTTCGCTTGGTGTCGTGGCCTGTGGACCTGGTGGTCGCGATCAATATGGCGGCGGAGCGGATGCGGCACCGCCGATCGGCGCCGAGGTGTGCGACGACGCGTTCGACAACGATCAAGACGGCAACGCCGACTGCGCAGACATGGAGTGCTCCGGCGTCGGTGCATGTCCGGTGTGCGAGCCGCCGTCGACGCAAGCGCTCGCGCTGCCCGATGGTATCGACGAGGGAGGTGGCTCGTGCTCGACCAACGCGACCTGCTCGACGGGCTATTGCGTCGCGAACTTCTGCGCGAGCCCGTATATCTCGCAAGCGATCTGGTCGACGTTCGCGTCGGGCTTGACGCTGACGAACCCGGCGCAGCTCCAGAAGGTCTGTCTCGAGATCGAGCACTCCTGGGTGGCCGATCTGCAGATCGAGCTTGTCACGCCGAACAACACGCACCTCATCCTGCACAAGTACGACCGCTCGCATGCGCCCGGCATCTTCCTGGGCGACGCGAACGACAACGACGACGCGTCGACGGGCGTTCCCCCGCAGCCCGGCGTCGGCAACAAGTACTGTTTCACGCCGAATGGAACGACCCCGCTGTGGATGGGCGCGAAGGTCCCCGCCCCGGGTGGTGGTCTCTTCCCCGGGATGAAGATCACCCCCGGCGACTACGCGAGCGACGCCCCGTGGAACGTGATCGCCGGTGCGCCGCTCAACGGGACCTGGGAGCTGCGCGTGACGGATCTGTGGGGCGACGATAATGGCTTCTTGTTCTCGTGGTCGATGGAATTCGACCCGGCGCTCGCGCCCGGCTGCGGTCCGGTCATCATCTACTGACGCGACCTGCACCTTCCCCTGCACCTGTACCTGCACCTCGCGATCGGCGCCCGTCGCTGATAGGTGACTGAAGCTTTCGCGGAGTTAGTCACCGCTCGCGGTGGCACACACCGTGATGTGGGCCGTCGGCATGAAGATGTCGAAGGTGTCCGCGATCGCCTGCGTGCTGGCCGCGGGGTGTGGAATGAAGATCAACGTCAACGGCAAGACGCGTGTCATCGGTGGTGACGACCCCGAACCCGTCGCGTCCAAGAGTGCGACCACCGAGAACGCGACCACCGCGGACGCGAAGACGCCGAACGCGAGTGCAGCTGCGACGAACGCGAGTACACCTGTCGAGCCTGCGCAGATCATCGTGCTCGCGACGCCGATGAGCAGCACGCCACGTGTCGTCGACATCGCGAGCGCGGTGGTCGATACGCCGGTCGGGAAGCGGTTCGGTGGTGCGTATTCGCCATGCGGCAACGCGATCACGCGCGCCCCGATCGCGACGCTCGATGTCAAGGTCGCCCAACCCGGCGCTCGCATCGCGTTGACCGGCGCGTCGGGGCTCGTGCTCGCACGCGGCAAGGACTATTGGGCGTCGTGCGACACCGTGCAGCCCAATGGCGGGCTCGAGGTCGGGACCTACGACGTGTACCCCCTCGCGAGGACGTATTACGACAAGCCAGTACAGGTGAACAACATCGCGGTCGGCGTGAGCGATCCGTCGAAGGCGCCCGCCTGGAGCGAACGCAGCAAGCGCGTCGCGATCGCCGGCAAGCTCGCCGAGCCGCTGTTTGTCGACGTCGAGGTCGGTGCAGAACATCGCGTGCGCGGTGAACGCCTGCACGGCTCGCGATGCCATCGTGCGGCATTTCGCGTCGAGCCCGATCTGGTCTTCGATCTCGCGCGTCCCGTGAAGGGCCTGCGGGTTCGCGTGGTCGGTACCAAGGGAGCCACGACGCTGCGCATGCACGCGCCGCCACGGTCCGAATCGGCCGCCTCCTCGCCGCCCTACTGCCTCGACGCGAACGAACAGCTCGCTTTCGGCGACTCCGCCGACGGAGCATTCGGCGTGTCGGTGGGCTCGTCCGCCGGAACGCCAGAGCGCATCACCGTGATGGTCTACGACGCGTCGACGACGCTCGATCCGCTCGCGCTGCGGCCACTCGAAGGCCCGCTCGCCCTCGAGCACCGCTCGCTCGTCTATCACTTCCCATTCCTCGAGAACGACCACCTCAGGCTCGACACCTACGCGCGCGCCGAGGTCGCAGCCAAGGTGTTCCAGACCGCGCCCGCCGAGGCCTTCGTCTACGCGAAGATCGATCTCGACAAGGACATCACGTGGAACGCCACGCACGGCACGCAGTCGTTCCCGCGCAAGAACGAGCCGCTACTCGTCTTCCGCTTCGGCAAGGAGCGCTCCTCGGTGCTTGCCCAAGACGGCTTCACATACGAGATGAAGACGAGCCACCTCCTGCTCGCGCCCGATGGCGAGCCGGCGCCGCTCGCCTCGCCGCGTCGGTTGCCCGACGGCTACAACCGCGTTGCCGCGTCGGCGCTGTTGCCGCCCGGCAACGACAAGCTCGCAGAGTCCGTCCACCAGATCGGCGTGGCCTACGACGATTGCTACGATCGCGTGGCCACGCCGTACAACCGCCGGTTGCCGACGATCACGCGCCCAGCCAATGTCGACGTGATCATCGTCAGCTCGCCGCGCGCCCGGGCGATCGAAGACGCTCGCGATCGTGCCGTCGATCGCGCCTGCGGAACCTCGGACGCGATCATGAAGAAGAAGCAGGCGCAGTACCGCCTCGTGCTCGAGCGAGTCGAAGCGGGCCGTGCGGCGCTGTTCCAAGCAACCCGCCGTAGCTTTGCGCGTTGATAAAACGAAACGGTCAGCGTTCGTTGCCGCGCTTGAAGTTGCCCGTCTTGCGCGCGATCAGCAACTGGAGGGCAACCTCGTCGCCCGCGTCCACCGCGCGCTTCACTTCGTCCGCGTCGCGCCCGACGAGCGTGCGCACCAGTCGCCCGCGGAACTCGATCAGGACCTTGTCGCGCGTGATCTTCACGCCGAACGGTTCCGCTTCGAGCTTCCCTCGCTTGTCGACGGGCCTGCACGTGCGTCCGCTCTCGCTCACGCGCATAGGCTAGCTCACTTCGGCGCACGAGCTCACCCTGACTTCCTCGTTGCAGCGTCGCGATCTTCGGCAGCCTCGCGCCTAGCGCGAACGGCGAGGCCGACACCGGTCGCGATCATCCATGCCGTCCAGAGCAAGAACGCAACGAGCGGCGCGTTTCCGATCAGCTCGGCGCCAGGGACCGAGATGACGGTCGCTAGTCCATCGCCGAGGCCGAGCAGGAACAGGCCCCCAGCGAGCCGTCCGAGCCAGCGCAGCGCCGCGGTTCGCTGGGTCGTCGCGATCATCAGCGTCCACAGTGCGAGCGTCAGCTGGCCGACATGCTCCCCGACGAGGTTGCCGAACAGATGGGCGGCGGAACGAGTGTCGTGGCCCAGGTGCGGAAGCAGCTGATCAGCGAAATGGATGGCGCGGATAGCTCGATCGAGTCGGTCGCCAAGCGCCTCGGCATGAGCGCGCGCAGTCTGCAGCGACGGCTCGCGGACGAGAAGACTCGGTACAACGATCTCCTCGCGGAGGTTCGGGAGGAGTTCGCGAAACGATACCTCGCACGCGGGACGGTTTCGGCCAGCGAAGTAGCGTACCTCGTCGGATTCACCGAACCGCCTGCCTTCTTCAAGGCCTTCAAGCGGTGGACCGGCATGACGCCGCGCGAGTTCCAGCTCGGCGCGCGGGTGTGAACCAACGCGCGCTTCGGGTCAGCTGCGAATCCCTGACCGTTTCTGGCCGCATGAATTGACTCGCGTCCGAGCCTCCGATACCAGCGCTAGATGGCTCCCAAGCTGCTGCAAGGCAAAACCGTCGTCTTCACTGGCAAGCTGACCATGACCCGCAGCGAGGCGAAGGCCATGGCGGAGCGCTCCGGCGCGACCGTCGTCAGCACCGTCACCAAGTCCTGCAACGTCATCGTCACGGGCTCGAGGACCGGTACCAAGCTCGACAAGGCGCGCGCGAAAGGCATCGAGATCTGGGACGAGGCGGATTTCATTCGCCGCATGACCGTCGAGGAACACCAAGGGCGGCTCAGCAGCAACAAGGGCCGCATCATCAAGAAGACGGGCAAGACGCAGTTCCAGTTCTCCCTGGCGTGGGACGCCAGCGTCGACCTCGACCTCCACTGCAAGACTCCCAAGGGAGAGGTGTACTTCGGCAACCGCAAGCTGGCTGGCGTCACACTCGATGTCGATCGCATGCCCGGTGACGATCGCTGGAACCACAAGAAAAAGACGTGGAAGGTGGAGCCGGTCGAGAACATCGTCTGCAACCGGGCGAAGCCCGGCAACTACGAGATCACGGTCGTCCTCTTCAGCAACCACTACCACGGGCGAGCGGCCGTGCCGTTCACCGTGCACTATCGCCTCGGCGCTCACGAGGATGTGTTTCGCGGAAAGCTCAAGCGCCGCGGATCCGACGCGACGATCTCCGAGTTCCGCGTCGCCGCCAACGGGACGTTCACGATCAAGCAGAAGAAGAAGAAGTAGTAGCAGCAACCTACGACACGGCTGCCACCGCTCGTAGGACGCATAGACGCACGCGACCCGATCCAGTTGAAGTCGTCCTCGCGGACTGACCACCCAGACCGGAATTGGTGCGAATGGGTAAGACGCGCTCGCCGCCACCAGTACCTCCGACGCCCGCAAAAACCGTTCTCCCTCCGCGGTGGTCGTGCGCGCGAGTACTTCCCAGGCGCGTTCCGGTCGCGGTCCTTACCTCGCTGCGACCGTCGCCGTCGCCGGCGCCGACGACGACCAACAGACGTTCAGTGTCGCGCTCGGCTTCGATCTGGGCGATGGCCACTAGGCAGCGATTCGGCCGCGCACGTTTCCCAGAGCGCCCCTACGCATGCGCTCCGAGTGCCCACGAGCGCCGCAGTCGCAGCGCTCGCTTGTCCGCGTCCCTAGGCGCCTGCCTCAAGGGCTGACCCGAATCAACGCGTAACAATCTCGAACCAGGCGGCATCCAAGTGCCCATGAGATCTCTCTCGATCCGCGACCGTGCCGAGTACTTCGGTCGCCGCGCAGCCTGGTTCGCGATCGGGGGCGCCTTCAACCTCGCGCTCCGCCGCGCGATCGGAGTCAAGACTCAGCCGCCGAGCCGCGCGACGCTGAACGCGCTGCGCCGTCGTTTTGTCCAGCTCGTGACCGCGGACTTGCGCAACGTCGAGCACGGCTTCTACCCGCGAGAGCTCGTCGCGCGCCCGATCGTACCCGGCGTGATGCGGGTGCTCCCGAAGCTGATCCGCGATGCTCCTCACATCGTCGCGCGCAAGCGTCGCGGCGACTTCAAAGATCTTCCGAGCGGTCTCGAGGGCGAGGAGTTTCCTCCGTACTACCGGCGAAACTTTCACTGGCAGACCGACGGCTACTTCAGCGAGCACTCTGCCGCAATCTACGAGGCGTCGGTCGAGTTGTTGTTCCGCGGCTCTGCCGATGTGATGCGGCGCCAGGTCATCCCGCACCTGACGCGCCCGCGCGCCGCGGGCGAGCGCATCGACCGCATCCTCGATGTCGGCACCGGCACGGGTGGATTCCTCGAGCTGCTCGCGGCGGCGCTACCCGGTGCCGAGCTCCACGGCGTCGATCTGTCGCCGGCGTACGTCGCCGCAGCGTCGCGCCGCCTCGGACCCGTCGGGGCCACGCTTACGTGCGGTAACGCCGAGCAGCTGCCGTTTGCCGACGCGAGCTTCGACGCGATCACGAGCGTGTACTTATTTCACGAGCTGCCCCGCCGCGCTCGCCGTAACGTGGTGCGCGAGGCGTACCGGGCGCTCAGACGAGGAGGCCTGCTCGTCATCGAGGACTCATCGCAGTACGCCGATGCCCCCGAGCTCCGCGAAGTGCTCGACGCGTTTCCGCGCGAGTTCCACGAGCCGTACTACCTCGACTACCTCGGTGATTCGCTTCCCGAGCTGGTTCACGAGATCGGCTTCGAGGTGCTCGCGCACGAATCACACATGGTCTCGGTCGTGGTTGCGGCGCGTAAACCGCTATCGCGCTCGATGTAGTGCTCGGCGCCGCCCGAATACTCGAGAACAAGAGGAAGTGATCGCGGAATCGTACCGGAGACAGAACGCCCTCTCCGACACCGCGCGCTCGCTGGCGCACCAACTCGTGAGCGAGCTGCGGACCTTGCTCTCGACGGGGCAGAAGCGATGGAACGAGCGCATCACGCCCGACGCACTCGCGCGCGCTCTTCCCGGTACTGCTCCGTGCCGATATGGGTGGGCTGCTCCGTCCGAGCAAGCGCTGATCGTCGACAACATGATCGTCGACATCGATCCGACGACGATCACGTCCCATCGCCCATCAACCAACTTCGTTCGGTTTCGGCAGTACCAACCCGGTGCGAAGGTTCCGCCCGATGGGCTCGCGGAGCAGGCCGAGATCGTCGAGGCCATCGCGCGCCGCCTCGACAACGGCACCGCCGATCGCACGAGCCTCGAGACTCTCGAGAGAATGAAGCGCGACGACCTCGGACAACTCGTTCTGGTCGTACAGACGAAGCCCGCCGTGAAGACCGGCGACAGGTTTCTACCGGGCCGCGTGACGGGCGCTGCCTATTACATCTCGGCCCCCGAGGCGACCGTCGAGTGCATGCTGCCGCTCGACATCACCAACAGCGATCGCGTCGACATGAAGTACACGCAGGCGCTCGGCGATCCGCTCGCGGAGCACCGCGCCGGAGCCGAGGCGCTCGAGCGCGACCTCACACTGCAGATCCATCGAGCGATCGCGAACGGCATGCGTGCCGTGGAGGGATCCTGATGCGCGCCTTCCTTCTTGGCTTGTCGCTGCTCTCCGCCTGCGACAAGTGGGAACACCGTCTCTCGAAGATGGATGACCTCGTCGATCGTCTCTGCGCGTGCACGGAGGCATCGTGTCGTCGGAACGAGCTCGAGAAGATCGAGATCGCGAAGCGCGACTGGAACGACGGAGACACCATCCAGGGGGGCGGCGGCTCGCCCGCATTGCAGGGAGTGACCTTCGTCCAGATCCCCGCGAAGCACGCGCAACACTACGACCGCGTGACCGAGCGCATTCGCAGCTGCTCGTCGAAGCGTTGACTAGCCGCGCAGCTTGCGCCACACGTCCGCAGCACGCGACACGGACCATCGTTTCTCGACGAGAACCCACTCCTCACAATCATCGACCCGACGCACTTCTCGACCGTGCGCCCATTCTCGACGAAGACCGGATCGAGGTCTGACGAGGACCGTCGTTCGTTCACAGCTTGGGAATCCGGTCCGCCCATGGCCGAGCCTTCTCAAGCTGGCCGGCTAGCTGGAACATCGTCGCCTCGTCACCGAGCTGTCCGGTGAGCGTCACTCCGATCGGGACGCCGCCGCTGTTCCACGACAGCGGAACGTTCATCGATGGTAGACCGGGCGAGTTCACGAGCATCGTGAACGGATGAAGGCAAACACGCGGTCGACCAGTGCATCGAAGGCACTCGAACGCTTCGCGAGTCCACCGAGTTGAAGGGTCGCGATGACGCCCTCGATGCGCTGTGCGAGGCCCTTCGAGAGCAGAGCGCCAATCTCGAGAGGCGGCTGGCCGAGAGTCGGCGTGAGCACCCATCGTACTTGCCAACGAACGCTGCGACCTCCCGTCCGAGACGATGTTGCGTGCGCACCGCCGCCGCATACTCGCCGGCGGTGAACGACTCGCCGATCGCTCGCGATAGCCAGGTTGTCTGGTCGAAGCCGCGTCGAGTCGCCTTCGCGCCCATGCGTTGCTCGGCATGGCGCACGTCGGCTGCACAGATGCCTGACATCATGACGGCGATCGAACGCTTCATCGTTGTTGTTCGCAAAGGGGACCGTAGGCCTGTAGCGCCCTTGGCCATTGCTCGGACATTCCGAGCGTCGTGGTAGCCTAGTGTTATGGCGACGGTTGACGAGCACATCAGAGAGCTGCTCAAGCTGCCGGTCGAGGATCGGGCGCACGCGGCCAAGCTCCTGCTCGATAGTCTTGATGACGAAGTCGAGGATCCCGACGCCGAAGGACTTCGTGCCGCCGAGTTGACCCGCCGTGTGCGCGCGGTTATTGACGGAAGAGCGGAGTTGGTCGACGCGGATGAGGTTCGCCGTCGCGTCGCAGCGCGGCTTCGTGAAGTTCGCGGACAGTGAAGCTCCGGTTTCTCGCGGAAGCGCTCGTCGAGTACGAGGATGCGATCGAATATTACGAACGAGCGCAACCCGGTCTCGGGGACACATTCATCCGTGATGTCGAAGAGGTTCTCGCGCTCACACTCGAGTTTCCTGAGATCGGCGCTCCAGTTGCGGAATCGTCCAACGCTTCGGCGTCGAAGTCGACTACGTCACTAAGGACGAAGAACTGATCGTGCTCGCGATCTTCCACGGCAAGAGGCGACCGGGCTACTGGCGTGATCGACTTGATCGCGTGCGATAGCCGAACGACACGCCTTTCGTGGAACCGCCGTGGCAAGACTCGAGGCGGTCGTTCGCGAAGCGCAACGATCACCATCGGTTCGTCGTGCGAGCGGAGGGCTCGATTCCCCCGCGCGGTTTCGTGGCGAACTGAACTTTGAAGAGTGCGAGCGGGGGGACTCGAACCCTGCTGAGACGACACAAAACTCAGATGAGTCGCGTGGCCTTGCAGTCGTCTCGGTGAGTTAGCGGGTCTCTTCGTCCGGACACGTCTGTGGTGGTCCGGACCGTTCGGCTGCATCGTGGCAAAGTTTTGCCACGCGCTCCACGGCGTGATTTCGCGTCGATTCGTCAGTTTGCGTGGCGCAGGTTCGAGAGAAGCATGAACCAGCGCTGGTGATCGAACGGGGCGCGATACATGGCTTCGGCTCCGAGAACGTATCCCGCGATCGAAGCCATCTCCCATCCCTCGGCCTCGTCGCACTTCCAATTTGCGGTTGTGAGCTTCGAGAGTCCACGCACCTCGCCAAAGATGCGAAGCCGCGCGATGTCTTGAGCCTCGGCCGCGCATTCGTCAAAGGTCTGCCACGCCCATTGGAACGTGTTCGTTTTCGTAGAGTAGCTTCCGACGAGGCGGACGTCGGCAATGACTGATGGACGCGGGGGATCGGAGAACGTGAGCGTGCTCGCCTTGTCGTCGAAGTTCCAGTTGGGCATCGCGTTCCAGCCCCACCGCTTTTGCGAAGCGTCCTGGACCGCTTGCATCGCGTGGGTCGCCTGGTGCAGAAGGGCTGCTGCTTCGGTCGCGGTAAGCTGCGCACGGGCACCCCGCGCAAGTCGCGGAGGTTGCGCGTTGCGGCTCCGGGCGGCGTCGTAACAGTGCGCGCACATCAGCTTGATGTCCGCGACCTTCTCCGAGACATCGTTCCATTCACCGCCTTCTGCTTGGAAGGCGTCTTCGCACAAATCGCACCAAGCATCGGGCCATTGGTCACCAGGATCGTCAGCGCTTGCGTGGTAGCCACACGCCACGCCGCGCGTGAGGTGGCGGCATGCAAACGTGGCGGGTGTCTCGCCATGCTCACCGCAAGTTACCCGCTTGCCGTCGCTCATCGGAGGCGAAGCTAGCATCGAGAACGGTGGTGGTCTTACGGATCGATCAATTCCATGAGGATGCGCAGATCGTCGTTTCTGACCTCGAAGTTGAAGTGCCGGAGGAAGTTCATCCCGACCAATCCGTCGATGTCCTTGTGGCCGAGCGGGAAGACCGTAAGAGCAAAGTCAGGCGTCGTCACGTCGTTCACGGTGAACTCGGCCACGT
>JBJXGN010000111.1:0-26259 GCA_046160585.1 Kofleriaceae bacterium | reverse complement strand
CGTATCCCAGCGCAGTCACCGATGACGACGTTCCATCGAGGCCGCGCGACCACGACATCGAGCAACTCTGCCAGCTCGGCCATGCGTGCCGGCGGATCCCAGTCCTCGCCCACCATGACGAGCGTGTGCGGCACCTCGTGGGGCGCGAGCTTCTTGGCGCGTAGCCAGTCTGCTGTTGTCATCTCGCCGTAGAGCGTTCCCATCGCGTCCAACTATCCTTGCGTACGAGACGTCCGCGTTTCTACGCTACCGATGTGCCAACGTACTCTCCGCGCGCCAAGATTGATCTATCTCTTCTATCCACCCGAGGCCGGACCGACGCGGGAATTCCACCGCCCGAAAAAGTGATCGTTCAGGCGATGGGCGTCGTCGTCGGCTCGAAGGGTTCGCTTCCACCGAAGGGCGACCAGTCGCGCTTGCCGAAATGGATCGAGGGCCACGGAGACGTCGTCGGAGACCAGTCCGAGCTGCCGGATCTGTTGACGGCCATCGTCGTGCCGTTCGTCGAGCGCTATGCGCGAGGTCGGTAGCGCACTCGAGTCGCGAGCAACGCTGCGTCGGCACCGACGACGATCTACGCGAACCGTAGTGCAGCGTTGCGGGTCTCGTCGTCGGCGGGAAAGAAACACTCGATCCGGGTCTCCTGCGCCGTGACGTCGATCGGCGTTCCGAGTGTCGTCACGGTGGAGAAGTAGGCGAATCGTCGGCCGTCGCGTTCGAAGCGGATCGGCAGGACCGGCAAGAGACTCGCGGCGAGGTCGGCGTGCTGGAAGCGTTCGGGGACGCCCGGATAGCGGATTACCTCGGCGATCAGTCGGCGAAGGTCGTCGTCTATCACATGGCCGATCGACTCTCGGTGCACGCGTTGGATGAGCCCGTCCGCGACCGCTTCCCAGTTCGCGATCCACGGGCGGAGGCCGGCAGGGTGAAACACGAGGCGCAGCACGTTGGGCGGCGCCGGTGCCGCTTGACCGTCGAGCAGGAACGCGAAGAACTTCTCGGCTGCGTCGTTTGCCCCGACGAGGTTCCAGCCGCGATCGAGCAGGATCGCCGGATACGGTCGGTGCTGGGCAAGGATCGCGTCGAGCGCCTCCTTCACGATCGCGAGCTGCGGCGCTGCCAGGTCGGATTCGCGATATGCCGCGGCAAATCCAGCCGCGCCGAGCAGCCGATTGCGCTCGCGCAACGGTACGTCGAGCACGCTAGCGAGATGCAGGACCATGTCGCGACTCGGGTTTGCGCGCCCCGACTCGATGAAGCTCACGTGACGTGGCGAGACTGCGGCCTCGGCTGCGAGAGCGAGCTGACTCATCCGTCGAAGGTTGCGCCAGTAGGCGAGCAGCGATCCGACCTTTGGGCCCTCCATGGATCAACGATAGAGCCTTTCGACGGCGTCGGTGGTCATCCCAGTCTCGTACGGCTGCGGCCCCGTGCGCGCGACCTTCTGCCAGCCGGGGCGCGCACTGATCCGCTGCCACCACGCAGCGACGTTCGGGCGACTCTTGATCGGCGCACCCTCACCGATCTGCTGCAAGTACTCGACGTAAGGGATCCAGTGGATGTCCGCGAGCGAGAAGGCATCACCCGCGAGGTACGGTGTCTCGCCGAGCGCTCGTTCGATCGCATCGAGCGGCTTCTCGATCCCTGTACGACCCGCAGCGATCGTCGGCTGGCTTGGTTCTCCTCCGAGGTAGCGGCGAAACAACAGCTCGACGATCAATTGGTGCGCGAATGGGATGAAGTACGAGTCGGCCACGTTGATCCACTGATCCATCCGTGCGCGGGGGCGCACACCGAGCGGGACCAGCTCCGGCCCGGCTAGCTTGCCGTCGAGGTACGCGTTGATCGCGCGCGTCTCGTAGATGATGAAGCCGTCGTCGTCGAGCACCGGGACTTTGCCGAACGGGTGGATGCGGAGGTGCTCTGGGCGGTTCTGCTCGCCCTTCGGGATCATGACAAGCGTCAGCGGAATCGGGTGCCCCTTCTCCTCGAGTGTGGTCAGAGTCTTGCGCGTGTTGACGCTCCAGGGATGGCCATAGAGTTTCATCGGTGCCTCCTGTCGCCACGATGCTGGCGGCGAGGGCACGCGCCAATTCCCTCGGAGGTAAGTGTCTAGCGGCGGGTGCGGCGGCGACCTAGGCGCGGCGACGCTTCAGCTCGATCAGATCGTCGAGGGGATCCACAAGGCCCGGCGAGTAACAGAACGGGGCGACCGTCGTAGACCCAGTCTGGGAGGCACATGGTGAAACTGGAACGACTCGTTGTCCTCGGCTCGATCATCGCAATCGCAGGAGCGTTGACGTTCGCACGGATGTCGCCGTTGCATGCGGCCGACGCGTGTGCACGCAAGGACTTCAAGACAACGCTCATCAAGGAGGCCTGCCAGAAAGGCGGCCAGACAGCAGCGAAGGACGCGATGAAGGCCTTCATGAAGAAAGCCAAGCTCAAAGACTGCAAGGCTTGCCACACGAAGCTCGCACCGGGCTACGAGCTCAAGCCTGATGGCCTCGACAAGTTCAAGAAAGCTGGCGGCAGCTAGGCGAGCTCACGGACCGCGACAGTCATTCACACGCGGTTGGAGCTCGTGACGAACCGCGTAGGTGAGCAAGCCCTATGAGGTCACCATCACTCTACCCGCGTGAACACGAAGTCGCGGGGAGCGTCGTCATGGCACCCCGTACACAGGGAGGCGCCGGCACTATCCACGACGACGTTCGTGCCGATCACTTCGTACCAGTACCAACTCGTGCGTGCCGTGCCCGCAGCAACCTTGATGGCGACCGCATAGCCAGTGATCCCACTGCTGTTGTGCAGCTCTTTGACCGAAGCTGCGCCGACGGGGAACTCACCGGTGCTCGATCCGGACAACAGCGCGTTGCTGCAGACCCGGTTCATGCCATGCGCACCTGGCGGACGAGCGGCGTGCGGCGCCGGTTCGCATGCCCAACCCAAGTAGTGGCCCGTCGAGATCCACGCACGCACGGCCGCGTCGCCCTGGGGCGGCAGCTCCGTGGTGCCCGCAGGTGCATCAGAAAGCTCGTTCGAGCCGGCGTCCGTACCGCAGCTCGCAGTCAGAACAACAAGACAACATAAAAGGCGCAGCCGATCGAGACGCATCAACGTCCCCTACGCACGATCGTTGCTCGAGTTACAGCTTTGCAGACCGACGCTCTATCGTGCGGTCCAACCGATGCGGAGTAGCGGGGGACGTCTCGCGGTCGATCCCAGCTCCCTGAAGGTATCGAGACTCATGGGCTATCGACTCGATTAAGAACTCTCGCTACTCGGGTTCGTGACTCGGGTCCGTAGGTGATGAGGATCGAACTCGTACTCGTGCTCGCTGTGGTCGCATGCGGCGATACCTCCGCGCGGCTTGACCAAGGCACACCGCCACTCGAGGTTCACGATGCGCCTCAAGCTCCACCACCCGCGGGTCCGGTCTCTATCGACTTCAACTTCTCGACCCTTGCAGAGAATACGTTGCCGTTCCACGCCGGCTTCTCGTACATGCAGGAGCACCTGGTCGTCGACCTTCAGTTCTCGACGATCGCGGACTACGAGTTGCAGTTTCGAGCCAACGGCAAGCGCCACGAGCCGTACCAAGACAACTTCTGCTTCGTTCAAGCAGAGCCGTTGGGAGATCAGACCCTGTTCACGGCGATCTGTAGCCGGCGTAGATCCGAGGCCGCTGGTGGCTACATGTTGCCAGTCAGTGCGACGCTCCTCGTCCGCCGAATCGGCCAAGACGAGCACATCGTCGACTTCTCGTTCGCGACAGAAGCCACGCACTCGTCCGGAATCCACGCTGGCTTCCGGTACCTTCAAGAGCACGTGGTGGTCGCGATTCCGGCGACGTCGATCGCTGCCTATCAGCTGCTCGTGCGCGAGTCGGATGCGACCCACCAGACGTTCGTCGACAACTATTGCGGAGTCACGGCAGAGCCTATCGACAACCAAACGTTGTTTACCGTGATCTGCAAGCGCAGCGAGTCCAGGTCTGCGGGCGGCTACATCATGCCGACCACCGCGCGGGTCGCGTTCACGACGAACGCATCCACATTCGACTTTACGGTGGACACCATCGCACCGAACACGTTGGCGTTTCATCAGGGGCATGACTACCTGCAGAGCCACATCGAGATCCCCATCCCGTTCGGCGAGCTCGCCGACGCCCAGCTTCTCCTCCCTGTTGCCGATTCCACCTCGGAACCTGAACAGGACCACTACTGCAACCTCTGGATGGAGGCGCTTGGTGAGGGGACGCTGCTCACGTCGATCTGCAGCCGACGCACATCTGCGAGTGGCGGCGGGTTCATGTTGCCCGCCTCGCTGCGGGTGGTTGCGCGCATCGATGCCGAGCAACCATGACCGTGCGGTATGGTGATCCCATGCGGTTCTTCGTCCCGGTCTGGCTGATGCTGGCGGTTGGATGTCTCGAGCCAGAGTGGGTGCATTGTGATGATGGTGCGGTCTGCCCGCCGGGTTTCTCCTGTTCCCCGGGTGGATGTCTGTCCCAAGAACAATCGGCCGCATGCGCGAACCTGGAGGAGCTTGCACCGTGCGCCGTCACGGGAATTAGCGAAGGAAGATGCCGCGACGGCCGTTGCGTTGCGGTGCAGTGCGGCGACGCGACCGTCGATACAGGCGAAGTCTGTGACGATGGCAATCAGGTCGACGGCGACGGCTGCAGCCGCACATGCACATCGAACGAGGTGTGTGGCAACGGGACGATCGATCGTGCCGTCGGCGAACAGTGCGACGACAACAACGCGTTCGCGCGCGATGGCTGCTCGAAGCAGTGCGTCGTCGAGCGCTTCGAGTGGCGAGTGGTCTCGAACACGGCGATCCCCGAGCGCCGGTCAGAGACCGCCATCGCATACGACTCAGCGCGAGGCCGATTCGTCCTGTTCGGCGGACGACCAGTTAACGCTGACATCGAGTTCAGCGATACCTGGGAGCTTCACGGCGCCACCTGGATCCGACGCCCGATGGTGGTCCATCCACGCGGTCGGCGCGGCCACGCGATGGCGTACGATGCATCGCGTGGCCGCGTGGTGTTGTTCGGCGGCACAACCGCCGACACGTGGGAATACGATGGAACGTCGTGGATCGAGATCGTGGGCGTGGCGAGTCCCCCCGCACAGACCGGGCACGCGATGACGTACGATGCCGCGCGACGACGGATCGTCTTGGTCGGTGTCGACGACGCCGGAAACCCCGCGCACTGGGAATATGACGGTGTGTCATGGGCCCTTCGAGGACTTGGTCCGCCAACGCGCTCGAGTGTCGTGCTTGCGTACGACCCGCTCCGCGATCAATTGGTATTGAACGGTAGGCGGTCGCCGCCGAGCGCTTGCGAGACCTGGGTATTCGATGCAACGGCATCGAGTTGGCAGCAGAACCTCGATGCGGGCACGCTCTGTGGTGGTGGCATCTACTTCGACGTCGCAAACCAACGACTAGTGCTGGTCGCGCCACTCTCGGGGATGTGGCGGTCGTTCAGCTACGAGTCAGCGGGCAGCGTCACGACCTGGACACAGCTGCCGAGTGCCACTCCGGTCAAGCTGGATACCCGCGCGATCGGTGCCGGCTACGATCTGGCGAGACGGCGGGGTGTGTTCCATGTCGGCTCGTATGGAAAACCTCTGCCCGAAATATGGCAGATCGACGACTGGACACCGCTCCCCATGAATCCGAGCCCCCCGCCGCGCTCGCAGGCGATGATGGCCTACGACTCGAGCCGCCAGCGAACCGTCCTATTCGGCGGCCAAGGGGCCACGGGCGAGCTCGGCGATACGTGGGAGTTTGACGGCACCGAGTGGAGCGCCATCCCTGCCGTCGGCCCGGGCCCTCGCTCCGATGCCGCGATGGCCTACGATCCGCGCCGGAAGCGTGTCGTACTTCTAGGTGGGCGCTCGACATCCGATACAACGACATGGGTGTTCGACGGTCAGACGTGGCAGCCGCTGATCACACAATCGTTTCCGCCTTCCATGGGCCGGCCGCCTCCAACGCCGAGGTGTGCCGCACTCGCGTATGACGACGCGCAAGCCCGCCTTCTGTTGGTCGCCCGCGAGGACTTCGAGTGCAGACCTGGCCCGAGCACCGCTGCCGTAAGCGGTACGTGGGCCTTGTCGAGCGATGAGGATGCATGGAGGCAGGTTCCCGTCGGTCTCGGTGTCGAGTCACGGGCGGCCTCGTTGACGTACGACGCTGCACGCCGCCGGATCGTGCTGTTCGGCGGATACGACGGTTTGTGGCGCAACAACACGTACGAGCTCGATGGCGACGTCTGGCAACAGATCATGACACCCGAGTCGCCCTCGCCGCGCGAGAGTGGTGCGTTCGCATTCGACGTCGCTCGCCAGCGGCCATTCCTGTTCGGCGGCACGGCAGCTGGTCTCGTGTTCGGCGATAGCTGGGATCTGTCCGCAGCAACGTGGGTCGAGAACCCTGTCGCCAGTCCCCCTGCTCGGCTCGCGCCGACGATGGTCTACGACGCGGCCCGGGCCCGGATGGTGTTGTTTGGAGGTCGCGCCGCCAACGGTCCGCTCGGGGACACGTGGACGCTCGGCTACGAGTCGCTCGATCCCAGCGAGGTGTGTAGTGGGGGTGTTGATCGCGACGCCGACGGCGCGATCGGATGTGCCGACGATGACTGTTGGGGGACCTGCTCGCCGTTGTGCCCGGCCGGAACGTCGTGCCCCGATGCAGCGCGTTGTGGCGACGGAGTGTGTTCGAGCGAAAACTGCCGCAACTGCCCGGTCGACTGCCCGGTCGGGACGCCGAGTTGTTCGATCGAGTGTGGGGACAATTTCTGCGATGCCCCACTCGAAACGACGGAGACGTGCGCCGGAGACTGCGGCGCTTGACGGAGAAGCCGAATAGTTGGCTACGCGACTACGTCCGGCTCCGGGCCTGACGGCCTCGGTGTCGACACCGACGGTTTCCGCGCGCGTTACGATGGACCGGAGATCTTGCGCCTCTCGCGATAGCGATCGATCGACAGCCGGCCGGCCCCACCGATCACGAGCGCGACGGCGCACGCGAGCATCGCGCAGGGCTCGAGCCACGTACGTAGCGGAAGTGAAAGGTGCACGCCGACGATCGCGACGACGAAGTTCACGGCGACCACCAGCGCTGCGTAGCGAGTAAACGCGCCGAGTCCGATGAGGATGCCACCTGCGAACTGCGCCCACACGGAGACCCGCGCGCTCACGTCGGGGAGCGGGAAGTTGTTCGCGTCCAGGAACGCGGCGAACTCGTCCATGCGCGCCGACGAGCGCACGTTGTCTTGCGTCATGTAGACGAGGAAGACCGCGAGAAACACGCGGACCGGAACGGGAGCGTAGTCGCCGAAGCGAGCGAGCCGGTCGAGCATGCACCTATCGTAGTCGAGTGCGCCGACCTGTTCGCGGCCACGGGTTGCATGGAGACATACGGATATGCGAATGTCGGCTCATGTGTAGTGCCGTGCGGCCGGGAGACGAGGCTCTACTTGCACGCGTTGGGGCCGCACGACTTGCGCAGTCGCGCGTGGTCCGACTTGAGTGCGCGTTCCGCGCCGAACGCCTTCGTCAGCGTCTCGAGCTGGGACTCGACGACCGCGTGGGTCTGCTCGCTGAGCGAGTAGTAGACCCAGGTGCCTTCGCGCCGCGCCTCGACGACGTTCGCGCTGCGCAGGATGCCGAGCTGGCGCGACACGTTCGGTTGACTGAGGTCGAGCGCTTTCTCCAAGTGACAGACGCAGAGCTCGCCGTGCGAGAGCAACGCGACGATGCGCAAGCGCGTCTCGTCGCCGAGCGCGCGGAACAGCAGCGTCAGGGGACGAACATCGAGATCCGAAGCGCTCGTGAGCACGAATGGTAGATATCACGAAATCCGCATGTCTCGAAGGAACGACATGAGCGCGGCCGACGCACGCTTGGCGCAGATCAAGCTCGCGCGACGTGTCGTTGCCGAAGCGATCGGCACAGCGCTGCTCCTCGCGGTCGTCGTCGGCTCGGGGATCATGGCGCAGGGCCTGTTCCCCGACAGCGTGGGCCTCGCGCTCCTCGCGAACGCACTCGCGACCGGTGGAGGGCTGGTCGCGCTGATCCTGACGTTCGGCGATGTCTCGGGCGCACACTTCAATCCTGTCGTGACCATCGTCGACGCGGCGTGGGGCAATCGGCCGTGGAGCGATGTCGGGCCGTACATCGCGGCGCAGATCATCGGCGGCATCGTTGGCGTGTTCGCGACACACGTGATGTTCGATCACCAGGTGTTCGAGCTGTCGACGAAGGTTCGCTCGGGTGCGCCGCTGATGTTCAGCGAGTTTGTCGCGACGTTCGGCCTGGTCGCGGTGATCGGGGGCGTCGCGCGCAAACGCGGCGCGATGGTGCCGTTCGCGGTGGCGGCGTACATCGTCGCGGCCTACTGGTTCACGCCGTCGACATCGTTCGCGAATCCGGCCGTGACGATCGCGCGCTCGCTCACCGAGTCGTTCGCCGGGATTCGCCCGGCCGACGTGCCAGGATTCATCGTCGCGCAGCTCGTCGGCGGCGCGATCGCTGCGCTGCTGTTTCGTTGGCTACACCAGGAGATGCACGAGTGACTCGACCCCCACACATCCTGTTTCTCTGCGTCGCCAACTCGGCGCGCAGCCAGATGGCCGAAGGACTCGCACGCTCGATGTACGGCGCGAAGGCGGTCGTCGCGAGCGCCGGGAGCAAGCCGTCGCGCGTGAACCCATACGCCATCGACGTGATGAAGGAAGTCGGCATCGATCTCGCCTCGCACTCGTCGAAGTCGGTGGACGATGTCGATCCGGCGAACGTCGACATCGTGATCACGCTGTGCGCGGAGGAGGTCTGCCCGGTCTTTTTGGGGAGCGCGCGGCGGCTCCACTGGCCGATCCCCGATCCCGCGAGCGACGACCCTTCGTTCGGGCGGGACGAGCTACTCGCGCGATTCCGCACGGCGCGCGACACGATCCGGGGCAAGCTGGAGGCTGCTCGTGGGGATTTGGTGCCATGAGCCGAAAGTCTGCGTCCTTTTTCCGCGAAGCCCGTCCCTGGTGTAGGAGGCTACCGTCATGAGCGACGCAATTTCTGATGACACCCGCAACATCGTCCGGGACCACTACGCAAAGGTCTCGACCGGGGCGGCCGGCTGCGCCCCAGGGTGTTGCGCGGTGATGCCGAGCGATCAGTCGAAGGTACTCGGGTACAGCGAGGCCGACATGGCCGCCGTAGGCGACGGTGCGGATCTTGGCCTGGGCTGCGGCAACCCGACCGCGATCGCCTCGTTGCGTCCGGGCGAGACGGTGCTCGACCTCGGATCGGGCGGCGGCTTCGACTCGTTCCTTGCCGCGCGTGCAGTGGGACCGACGGGCAAGGTGATCGGCGTCGACATGACACCCGAGATGATCAGCCGCGCCCGCACGAACGCACGGAAGCTCGAGGCGAAGAACGTCGAGTTTCGGTTGGGCGAGATCGAGCATCTCCCGGTGGCCGACGGAACGGTCGATGTGATCCTGTCGAACTGCGTGATCAACCTGTCGCCGGAGAAGCAGGCGGTCTTCAATGAAGCGTTCCGCGTGTTGCGCGTCGGCGGCCGCCTCGCGATCAGCGACGTCGTCGCGGTCGCGCCGATCCCCGACGAGCTGCGCACGGCGGCCGCGTCGATCGCGGGCTGCATCGGTGGTGCGGCGTTGCTGGATGACGTGAAGCGCATGCTCGCGACCGCCGGCTTCAAGTCCATCGAGGTCACGATCGCGCCGCGAAGCGCCGAGATCGTCGAGTCGTGGATGGAGGGTGCATCGAAGTACATCGCGTCCGCGACGATCGAAGCACGGCGCGGAGCGGTGAAGGCGGAGGCGGCCGAGGCGGATTGCTGCCCGCCCGGTTGCTGCCCGTGACCGAGGCCCCCGCACCATGGCAGGACGTCGCGGCGCGGCTGCGGCCCTTCGTCGCGCGTCGTGTCTCGCCGTCCGAGATCGACGACGTGATGCAGGACGTGTTCGTTCGCATGCAACGCGGGTTGCCGACGCTGCGCGACGAGGAGCGGTTCACCTCGTGGCTGTTCCAGATCGCACGCAACTCGGTCGCGGACCACATGCGAACGCGCGCGCGTCATCCGCTACCCGACGATGACGCAGCGCGGGAGCAACCGGCCGAGACCGAGGAAGACGATCGCGAGGTTGCGCGCGCGCTGTCCGGCTGCGTGTCGATGTTCGTCGCGCAACTCGCGACGCCATATCGCGAGGCGGTGACCCTGGTCGAGCTCGAGGGGCTCACCACGCGCGAAGCCGCGGACATGGTCGGCATCTCGCTGTCGGGGATGAAGTCGCGCGTGCAACGAGGTCGCCAGCAGCTGCGCGAGCTGTTCGACAAATGCTGCGAGATCGCGCTCGACGCGCGAGGCAAGCCCACGGACTTCACGGCGCGCATGCAGCCTTCGTGTAAGGGGTGCGCGTGACCCTCACGATCCAGTCGGTCGACCACGCTGCGACGGCAGTCCGCTTGCTTCTCACGGCGTCCGATCTTCCCGCCGACGACATCGACGATCCCGCGATCGCGCTGTTCGGTGCATTCGATGGCGAGTCTCTCGCCGGCGTCGTTGGACTGCAGCAATGCGGTGACATCGGGCTGCTTCGTTCGCTCGCGGTCGCGCCCCCGTACCGCGACCGCGGCGTCGCACGCATGTTGTGCGAGCACGTCTTCGAGAATGCGCATGCGATGTCGTCGTTGTGGCTCATCACCACGACCGCCAAGGACTACTTCACGCGGCACGCTTTCGAGGTCGTGCCGCGCGAAGACGTACCCGAGCCGGTTCGACGAACCGCGCAGTTCGCATCGCTGTGTCCGTCGTCGGCGCACGTGATGCGGCGTCGCTAGCAACAGCCCTTCTTCGTCGGGTTCGCGGCCTTCGAACCGCAACCGCAGCCCGATTCGCCGGCAGCCTTCGCCGCCGCGTCCTTCACGCAGCATGCGTCGGCTCCTGCCGGGGCCGGACCGCCGCAACAGCTCGCGGCCTCCTCGATCTTGGGGTTGGTGGTGGCACTGCTGGATGCTTGTCGTGTGTTCGTCATGTTCTGGAGACGCACCTCCAATTCGAAGGACGCACGGGCACAACAGTTCGGCAGGTCCGCCGGGGGATTGGTCGGCTCGACCTCGATGATGCTGCCGCGCGTGTCCAGCTCGATGGCGCAGCACGCTTCGAGCAGCTCGCGGAGCTGCAACCGCGCACGCTGGACCCGCGACTTCATCCCGGACAGCGAGAGTCCGACGAGCTTCGCCGCATCCGCTTGCGTCATTCCCTCGAGCTCGGTCAGTCGCAGCGCATCGCGGTACGGATCGGGAAGCATCGCGATGAAGTGGCCGAGGATAAGCGCGAGCTCCCTCGCACCGGAGTCATCCTCCTCGAAAGGCGCGGCCACGGACCGAGCGCGATCGAGCGCGTCATGCTTGCGCACCGCACGGCGTCGCGTGTGATCGATGATCACGTTGCGCGCGATCTGGTAGCCCCACGCGACGAGCTTGTCGCTGTCGCGCAGCTCGCCGATCCCGCGTTGGATTCGAACGAAGACGCTCTGCACCACGTCATCGACGTCTTGCGGTTCGACACGTCTATTGATGAAGGGCACCAGCAGCGCACGCAGCTCGTAGGCGCGTGAGCCCAATGCGTTCGGGTCGTGATCCATGCGGCCTCGGACGGGAGACGGGCTATTGCCGAAATGGACGCAGAAAGGCGCATCGCGCGGTCACTCCGATAACGGCTGAGTCCTTCGCACGGGATGGCCGTCTCCCGAGAAAGCCAAGGAGACCGACCATGATTGCTCCAGACCGCACCCTTCTCGCGAACGTCACGTCACCCTCGAAACACGTGCTTCCGACCGTGGTCATCGGTGCAGGCCCCATTGGCCTGGCGGCGGCCGCACACCTCGTCGCTCGCGGACATCACCCGATCATCCTCGAAGCGGGCGCGGGCGTCGGCGCCAGCATGGGCTCGTGGGGACACGTGCGCATGTTCTCGCCGTGGAAGTACAACATCGATCCGGCCGCGCAGAAGCTATTGCTCGACGCTGGATGGGAGGCGCCTGATGAGGAAACGTTTCCGACGGGGAACGAGCTGATCGACGGATACCTCGCGCCGCTCTCACGGCTCCCGCCGATCGCGGCAGGGTTGCGCCTGAAGACGCGTGTGATCGCGGTGAGCCGCTTCGGTGCCGACAAGATGAAGACGCACGGCCGCAGTTCGCGACCGTTCGTGGTCCGTGTCCACGGACCGGGTGGTGACGAACGCATCCTCGCGAGCGCGGTCATCGACGCGTCGGGCACCTATCACTCGCCGAACCCACTGGGCGCCGATGGCTTCGCCGCCATCGGCGAGCGCGCCGCCGCGAACCGAATCACGTATGGCATTCCCGACATCCTCGGTACGGACCGCGAGACGTTCGCCAACAAGCATGTTCTTGTTGTCGGCAGCGGACACTCCGCCTTCAACGCACTTCTGGATCTGGAGGCGCTCTCGTGGAGCGCGCCCGACACGCGAGTCACGTGGGCGATCCGGCGTGACGCGCCCGAGCTGGGAGGAGGAGGTCGCGACGAGCTAGCCGCGCGCGGTGCGCTGGGGCAGGCGGTACAACGGCTGCTCGACGGTGGACGGATCACGATCAAGACTGGCTTCTCGATCGACACGATCGCGAGCACCGACGGCAGACTCGCGGTGCACGGCACGACGGGCTCGATCGAGGGCGTCGACGAGATCATTGCGACGACCGGATTTCGACCCGACCTCGAGCTCCTGCGCGAGTTGCGGCTCGCCCTCGACTCCATCGTGGAGAGTCCGTCGGTCCTCGCGCCGCTGATCGATCCGAACCTGCACTCCTGCGGCACGGTGCCGCCCCACGGCGCCTACGAGCTCGCGCACCCGGAGGAGCAGCGCTTCTTCATCGTCGGCATGAAGAGTTATGGACGCGCGCCTACGTTCCTCATGCTCACCGGCTACGAACAAGTGCGTTCCGTCGTCGCACTCCTCGACGGCGACGAAGCCGCCGCGCGTGAAGTTCAACTCCGCTTGCCCGAGACAGGCGTCTGCAAGACGGACACGAGTGGTGGCTCGTGCTGCGCGCCATCGCCGGTCGCGAGCGAGCCCTCATCCTGCTGCGCGCCGGCGTCACCGGTTGCGTCCACGAGCTGCTGCGCCTGAGCCATGTGGACAACGTCCGCTCGTGCCCCGTCGGTGCATGCCATCGGCGCCGCGCAGTTGATCGCGTGGGGCGTGACGTTCTATGCGATTCCGCCGCTCCTTCCGCAGATCAGCTCGTCGCTCGATATCTCGCTGTCGGCGTTGTCCGTCGCGCTAACCGTCGGCCTCGTACTGAACGCGTTCGCTTCGCTGGCGGTCGCGCGGTGGATTCATCGCGACGGAGCACGCGCCCCGATGATCGCGGGATCGGTCGTGGCGAGCCTGTCGCTTGTCGTGCTCGCCACGAGCCAGTTCGATGTCGTGGCGTTTGTAGCGATCGCGGTACTGGGTGCCGCTCATGCCGCCTTGCTCTACGAGCCGGCCTTTGCGGCCGTCGCAACGCAAACACATGACCCGATCGCACGTACGCACGCGGTCCAGGTGATCACGTTCTGGGGTGGATGGGCGGCACTCTGGGCACTCCCAGCCGCGTCGCTACTCGGAGCATGGATCGGATGGCGCTGGACACTGCTCGTGTTCGCGACCCTACTCGCGGCCTACACGATTCGCGTACATGCATCGCTTCCTCGACCACGCGTGGTTCGATCCGCGTCGACGAAGAAGACACCGCCGATCTCCGTCGGGCTTGCGGTCGCGTACGCCTTCGGCGCGTTCGCGTCGACTTCCATGGCGGTGAACGGCCTGATGCTGCTCGGGGATCGAGGGATCTCGATCACCAGTGCATCGATCGTGTTCGCGTCGCTGGCACCGTTTCAGGTCTTCGGTCGCGCGTGGTTCATGCGCCGCAAGGGCCAGCTCGGTCGTCACGACGGCTCCATCCCGTTCGTCCTCCTCGGCGCCGGCATGTTGGCGCTGCTCGGGGCGCCACAGCTCGTGGCGCTCGGGGTCTTCGTCGTGTTGTTCGGCGCTGGCGCAGGCCTGCTCACGACCATGCGGCCGGCGATTGTCGTCGCGCGTCTCCCGCCCGAGCACGCTGCGATGCAGCTCGGTGCATACAGCTTCGTAGCGAGCCTCGCTCGCGCTTCCGCGCCTGCAGTGTCGAGCTGGATCTATCTGTACGGGGGCTACGAGCTCGCGCTGATCCTCTTTGCAGCGATGGCCCTGATCGGCGCGGGGCTGGTCTGGCGCGCGACCGCCTGTGCATGCCCTCACGAACCGCGCTCCGTCTGCAGCTCCTGGCTACAGAATCGTGGGGCGTCCTGCGCGTCGTGATGCAGACCGATCTCGCGATCGCCAGCGCGCGCCACGTGTGGATCGCACGCCGTCTCCGTCGCGAGTTGTTCGACGCCTGCTGCGAGATCGCGCTCGATGCGCGCGGACGCGCGGTCGAGTTCAACCCCCGCCCGCGTTAGTCACTCGAGCGAGAAGACGAGCTCGATCGGAACATTGACCATGATCGGGTCGGTCACCATGTAGTTCGTCCAGATCGTCAGGGTCGTGGCACCGGTGTAGGTCAGGGCAGAGAGTGGATTCGTTCCGCCGCATCCTTCGACGAGGTTCAACGCCGGCCCGGCGAGCGTGTAGAGACCCGCGCCCGTGACGTTCTGCTGGATCGGCATGCCGAGCGCCGTCGCATCGAGGATCAGGGCGACGCGCGCGGCGCCCGTAGTCCCGGTGCCGGACACGATCTCGATGCGTGCCTTGGCCGTACCGGTCACCGGAATCCCGTTGGCGTAGAGCTTCACGGTGGTCAGCTCGTAGGTGCCAGCGGTAACGGTTCCGCCCTGTGCGTTGGGCGTGACCATCTGGTTCATGATCGTGATCGCCGGGGCGCTCGCGAGGTCGAGCGGCGTGCAGTTCGCCACGGGCGCGGCGGAATCTGCGGGACCCGCATCACCGGTACCTCCGCCGTCGGTGCCGGTTCCGCCACTGTCCCCGCAGGCAGCGACCAGCATCCAAAGTACACAAGGGAGGGTAATACGCATGAACCGAAGGTACGACGAGTTGCCCCGGCGCAATAGTGGTTTCGGTCGTCGAGCATCGCCCTGCTCGGCGCGGCGCGCCGCGTCTATCGTCGCGACGCCGTTGTTGCCGGCTTGGTCACGAGCGTCTTGATCGCGAGCAGCGTCAACATGATCGCGAGGATCCACACGGGGACCACGAACGGCTTGATCTCCTCCGGGCTCGCATGTGGAACGATCTCGTGGAAGTTCGAAACGACGCCGACGCCGACCCAGCCGACGACCGCGAGGATAATTGCAAGGGGCTTGTTCATCGCGTGACCTCGGTGATCGGACGGAGCCCCTGGCGCGGAGTCGCACGACGCCGCGAAGTCCGTTACACGATGCCGGCTTCCCAGCGATCGTAGCGACCTCCTAGGGGCGTCGCCGTGTCGACGAGGATCATGACGACCTCGTGGATGTGATCGAGCTCGATCGGATCCGTGCGATGCGCGCGGACGACGAGATCGTCCGTGTCGACGGTGAAGCCCGCGCCGATCGCGGCGGTGACGAACGAGTCGCGTGCGGCGGTGTCGGTGAACACGACGCGATGGTCGACCCGGCGAGGCGTCGACGGATGGTCACCCTGCTCGCCGAGGATCTGGACCATGCGTCGATCGTCCATCCACTGGCGGCGCTCTGCGTCGGGCAGAAACAGCTCGCGGTAGTACGTCCAGTCGGGCTCGGGGGTCATGATCGCGGCCACGCGTCGATCGCCGGCCCGCTCCATCGCGAGCGTGCGCAGCGGCGCCAGGTGGCCACGCGGGCCGTAGAAGGTGACCTCCCAGACGCCCCTCGAACGAAGGCGACCGACGTAGGTCAGGCCGATCACGAAGGCGCGCGCCATGAGGGCCTCCTCGACGAGGTTCAATGCGGCCGCTTCGTCGGCGGTGCCGATGCCATGCTCCCCCGGAGTGCGCATCAGGATCGCGATGGTGTAGCGCATGTCGTGCGTCGCCGGCGGTGCACTCTCGTAGCGCATGTTCACGTAGATGGAGGCGGGCGATCCGTCGACGATGCACGGGTAGAAATCGAAGTCGTCGCTGCCGTCATCCATCGCCGTGCCGACAGTATAGTCGCGGTGTGAAGGAATCCTCTGCGCGCGTGATCGCTGATCTCGAAGAGCTCGCGAAGCTGACGTCCAACGAGCGCGGCGCGCAACGGGTCGCGTGGGGACCCGTGTGGCGCACGACGCGCGATTGGTTCACGAAGAAGATCGAGACGGAGCTCGGCCTGACGCCGAATCGCGATGGCGCGGGAAACCTGTGGGCGACGCTGCCGGGCGCGTCGACGAAGAGCATCGTCCTCGGTAGCCACCTCGACTCGGTCCCCGGCGGCGGCTGGCTCGACGGCTGTCTCGGAGTCCTCGCAGGGCTCGAAGCGCTGCGCCGTGCGAAAGCCGCGGGAGAGCTGCCGTTGACGCTTCACCTCGTCGACTGGGCAGACGAGGAGGGCGCGCGATTCGGTCGGAGCCTGACCGGATCGGCGGCGTCGGCGGGCGCGCTCGACGCACATGGCGAGCTCGCGAACCTCGTCGATCGCCAAGGCGTGAAGTTGCCCGACGCGCTCGCCGAGAACGGGATCTCGCTCGACTCGATGGGCACCGCCGCGGCGTACTTCCAGACCCTCGACGCGATCGCGTACCTCGAGCTCCACATCGAACAAGGTCCGGTGCTCGAGGAGATGAAGGCGCCGGTCGGCGTGGTGCTCGGGACGATGGGCGTCGAACGTTACAACCTTCGCTTCGTCGGTCAGGCCGCACACTCGGGCGCTGCACCGATCCATCTGCGCAAGGACGCGTTCCTCGCCGCGGCGGAGTTCGCGCTCGGTTGTCGCGAGATCAGCCTCCAGCGCTCGGGGAAGACGCCGAAGACGCGCGTCGTCGCGACGTGCGGTGTCGTCAAGGTCGAACCGAACTTCGTGACGGCGGTGCCGGGCTCGACGGAGATCTCGATCGATCTGCGCGCTCTCGACGCGAAGGTGCTGAAGCGAATGCTCGCGGATGCAAAAGCGGTCGCGGCCAAAGCGGCGAAGAAGCACCTCGTGAAGGTCGAGTGGAGCCCACTCCTGCACATCACGCCGCGCCTGTTCGACGAGGGCCTGATGGCAATCATCCGCACGGCGGTCAAAGAGGTCACCGGAAAGGCGCCCGAGATCCCGTCGGGGCCGCTCCACGACGCGGCGGAGATGGCGGCGGTGTGCCCGACCGCGATGGTGTTTGCGCTGTCGAGCCCGGGCATCTCGCACACCCATCTCGAGGACACGCCGAGGCCCGCGCTCGAAAAGTCGATTCGCGTGTTTCTGACCGCCGTCGAGCGTACGGTGGCGCAGCTGTCGTCGCCGAAGCCTGCGAAGGTGAAGAAGCGGCCGCGCGCCTGAGCTCGGCGCCGGCGCGCCGGAGCGCAAGCCGGCCACATCGGTGAGCGGCGATCGTCATCGCCACGCGAATCGTGGCGACGCTACGGGGACGCTCCCACGGCGTCGATCGCCACCGCCGCGACGAGCTCGCGAAACCAACGGTGCCCGGGATCGTGGGTGAAGCGTTCGTGCCACGACAGGTGGATGTCGTGTTGCGGTAGCGCGAGCGGCGGGTCGAGACGCGTGACCGACCGTGCGTCCGCGAGTCGCGCGAGGGGGGCGGGGGCCGTGAGCACGAGGTCGCTCTTGGCGACGATCGCGAGGGCCGCGTAGAAGTACGGCACGCGAAGCGCGATCCGGCGCGCAAGACCGCGTCGCTCGAGCGCGCGATCGACGAGGCCGGAGCCCGCGCCGCTCGGAGACACGAGCACGTGCGAGAGCTCTGCATAACTCGCGAGCGTGAGGGTCGAGCGCTTCCCGATCGCCGGATGGCTCGCGCGGAGGAGGCACGCGAAGCGATCGCGAAACAGCCTCCGGCGGAACAGGCCCGGCACGACGAGCTCGGACGTGTCGTCGATGCGCGGCGTGATCGCGGCGTCGATCTCGCCGGTCTCCAGTCGCTCGCCGAGCCTCTGCGGATCGAGCGGCACGATCGCGATGTCGACGCCAGGCGCGTCCTTTCGGATCCGCGTGAGGAGCGCCGGGATGACGAGGACGTCGAAGAGGTCCGGCGTGGCGAGCGTGAACGCGCGCCGCGCGGTCGATGGTTCGAACTCCGGTGGCTCCGCGAGCGCGCGACCGAGCGTGACGAGCCCGCTGCGCAGGGGCAGTACGAGCGCCTCGGCGCGCGGAGTGAGCACCATGCCTCCGCGTCCGCGAACGAGCAGTGGATCGCCGAGCAGCTCTCGCAGTCGCCGCAGCGCGTGGCTGACCGCAGACTGCGTCACGCCGATGCGATGTGCTGCGCGAGTGACGCTGCGTTCGCGAGCGAGCGCATCGAACAGCACGACGAGGTTGAGGTCGACGCCGGCGAGGCGCTCGATCGCATCATGAGAACTGCTCATGTGGCTATTAGAACTACTCGTTTGATTCATGTGAAGCCAAACCGCAAGGTAACGGCATAGGAGGCACTCATGAAGGTTCTGGTCATCGGTTCCACGGGCGGCTCCGGCCGCGCAGCCATCGAAGCTCTCGTCGCCGCGGGGCACGAGGTCACGGCGTTCTCCCGACGGGGTGGGGAACCGCGCGAGCGACTTCGCCACGTGACCGGAGACGCCATGTCGGCGAGCGATGTCTCGCGCGCCGTTCGCGGGCACGATGCGGTCGTCGTCACGCTGGGGATCTCGGAGAACCCGCTCCGCGTGCGACTGTTCGGACCGGCGCGGACGGCGATCGATATCCGGTCGCGCGGCACGCGCAACGTGATCGCGGCGATGCGCGCGTATGGCGTGCGGAGGCTCGTGGTGCAGACGTCGTACGGTGTGGGCGACAGCCGCGCGCGCTTGCGCTTCATCGACCGGCTGTTCTTCGCACTCCTCCTGAAGCCGCAGATCGCGGACACGGAGATCCAGCAGCGCGACGTGATGGAGAGCGGGCTCGACTGGGTCGTCGTTCAGCCGGTGCACCTGACCGACAACGACACCGACGCGGCGGTCGTTTCTCTCACCGGAGAGCCCGTCGGCGCGATGTCGGTCTCGCGCAAGGGCGTCGGGCGGGTTCTCGCGAGCGCCGTCGACGAGCCGGCGGTCCGTCACGCCACGCTCGCGCTGTTTGGCTAGGGCACCGCCCCGCGATACCGTCCTTGGATGAGAAGCCCCTTGCTCGGTGCGCAGATCCGCATGCGATCTACGAGGAGGGGTTGACTCGGTGAGCGAAGCGATGACCCGCGTGACGCTGTTCATCCCCGGGACGCCGTCGTCGGTGCGCGCGTGGAACAAAGCGCTCGACGGTCGGCTCGCGATCCAGCGCGGCGTACTCGCGGGCAAGGGCGTGACCGCAAAGGTCGGCGCGACGTGGGTCGAGAACGACGGCCACTTCGGCGAGGCGTTCGCGTTCGGCACCGTCGCAGACGACGTGGTCGCGACGATCGACGAGGCACCGGGCGCGCTCGTACTCGAGTGGCCGATCGATCTACGTGAGGGACGCGAGGAGATCGTCGCGGCGGTGCGCGTGCTGCACACGGCGGGCGCGCTCGCGGTGCGGCTCGAGCAGAGCAAGCTCGGATGGGACGCGGCGACATGGCTCGAGATGTTCGCGTCGCGCGACGCGGTCGCGTGGCATCGCTGCGCGGTGGCGATCCTCAGCGGCAAGACGGGTCTCCAGTCGTGCGGCATGCACGCGTTCTCGCTGCCCGACGTGCGCATCGTGTGGGAGGAAGCGGGTATCGAGGGACGAGAGGCGCTCCACCTCGCGAACGTGCTCGACGTCTATCAGCTCGACGAAGATCCGGTGATGCGATCCGGTGAGCGGTTCGCGCCCGACGCCGAGACACCGAAGCGCGTGATGGAGCGGTGGCCCGACACGGCGTATCCACCCGACCACCCGTGTCACAACCCGTACGGTGTGTGGCGGCTTGGCGCGCCCGGGGGGCAAGCGCGTTCGCTCGGGGAGCTCGTGCCGGTGTTCATTCCGGCGCTGCGCGCGGTCCTCGCCGCACAGTCGGGGAAGCTGACAAAGAAGCTGGTCGAGGCGATTCGCGACGACGGTGCGTGCGTGATGATGACGCCGCGCGACGCGCAGCGGCTGGAGCGGGAGCGTGGCTACGCCGACGTCGATCCGGAGCTTGCGTGGGAGCAATGGAAACTCGTTCGCGACTATGCTTCGCCGCGATGACCAAGCCCAGGCTCACGTACTTCGATGCCGCGGTCAGCCGCGGTGAAGAGTGTCGACTCGCGCTGCACCTCGCCGGAGTGGAGTTCACCGACAGTCGCCTCCACGGTGCGGCCTGGGCCGAGCTCAAGCTGACGACGCCGTTCGGATCGCTGCCGACGCTCGAGTTCCCCGGGAAGCCGGTGCTCGCGCAGTCGAACGCGATCCTCGTCTACGTCGGACGCGAACACGGCCTGCACCCGAGCGACGCGTTCGAGGCGGCGCGCCACGAGGCGCTGATGGCGTTCGCCGAGGAGCTGCGCCATCACGTGTCCCCGGTGCTGCGCATCAAGGACGAGCCCGACCGGACCGCGAAGCGCACGGAGCTCGCGACGATCTACCTCCCGAACTGGGCGCGCTTCGCGGAGCGCCAGCTCGGCGATGGTCCGTTTGTCGCCGGCGAGAAGCTCCACGTGGTCGACGTGAAGCTCTACATGGTCATGCGCTGGTTCATCAGCGGTACGGTGGACCACGTGCCCACAACGGTGTTCGAGCCGTTTCCGAAGCTCCTGCGGTTGTTCCACGCCGTCGCTGATCATCCGGGCGTCAAGGCATGGCAGGCGCGCGGCGCGTAGGATCGCGCTCGGAACGACACGTTTCTCCCAGGCTCGTTCACGTCGCCGTGCGACTCACGCCCGCTTCTTCGCCGTGGGCTTCTTCGTTCGCGCCTTCGGCGGGGGCGGCTTCGCCTTCGCCGGGCGCGTCGGCTTCGCGTCGAGCCTCGCTTGCAACGCGGGGGATGCGACGGTGCGCCACGCGTCGACGATCGCGCGACGAACCTCGGCCGGGCGCGCGAGGCGAAGCTCGACCAGCACGGCTGGGTAGCCGTTGAAGTGCTCGATCGTGAAGAAGCCAGCGGGCGCGATCGCGAGGAGCGCGTCCTTCGCGTCGAGGTCCTCGACCTTCACGCCAAGGAGGTCGCCCTGCGGAAGCGGGTTGTCTCCGTAGCGCTTGATGTCCGCTTTGGTGAGCGGGCGATCCCACACGAAGCCCTTGTCGCCGACGAGCCACGTGCGCCGGTTCCATTTGCTCCCGACGGTGACGCCGGGGAGTGAGCTCGCGAAGGTGTGGACGTCGGCGGCGCTGAACACGCCGCGAGCGTATCGCACCGCCGTCACGATCGGGTCGACGCTCACGCCGTGCGAAACACCGTGCCGTAACACTCGACGAGCGACGGGTTGAGTCGCACCTCGTGATCCGACTCGCTGCAGCGGATCCACAGGCGCCATCCGGCGGCGCGCGCGGCGACAGCACGGTGCAGCGAGAGTCCGTCGAACGCGACGATCGACGACGCAGGCTGCGACTCGCACGGTGGATCGAGCGTGCGCACGCGCAGGTCGAGCTCGTCGAAATTTGGGATCAGCTCGGGCAAGCGCAACGAGACCGGCGCGGTCGCGAACTGCGTCGCGCAGTGCGTGCTCGATTGATACGCGAGGTACGTCGGTGGGGCAGGGCGCTCGAGGCGCGCGCGCATGTCGTGGAGCAGGCGATGCCCGAGGGCCTGCACGCGCTCGTCGCGCACGGCAATGCTCCCGTCGACGTGCCAGTGTTGGCTGTCGACCGGGACGTCGCCCTGCTCGAACCACTGGATCTTCGAGTCGATGTAGACGAAGCGCTTGTCGTTGCGGAGGTGCTGCTTCATCTCCTCGAGTACACGCCGCGTGAGCGGTCCCGCCTCGGCGATCGCGTCGTCGATGAGCGCCCAGCAGAACGTGACGCCGTCACGCTCGATCTCCTCCTGCGATGGAACAGGGAGCACTGACTTGACGGTGTAGTGGTTCGTGAACGTCGCGTCGAAGTCGGCGATGTCGCGCGCCCCGCTGGCCGCGTAGGCCTCGAGCGTCACGGGACGCATCTCGTCGACGGGTTGGATCGGTGCGATCGGAGCGGCACTCTGCGGGCGCGGCTTGGTCGAGCCGTGATACGCGCCCTCGCCGGTGAAGGCGGCGATCTTCTGGTCCGCAACGGACCGTGTGCGTTTGACGACTGCGTCGTTCATGTGAAGTGAAACATCGCTTGGAAGTATTGCAGCTTCGCGCGCGGGTTCTGCGAGAGGCGAATGACCTCGGGGACGCGTTCGAGGAGGTGAAACGGCGAGGGTCGCTCCGGTGACGTACCCTGGTAGCGCTCGGGCAAGCGGAACGATCGGTTGTAGTCGAGGTTGCCGATCACGCGGCCCGCTTCGTCGTGAATCGTCGGAAGCGGAGCCCAGTCGTGCTCGATGAAGAAGCTCTCCGCGCCCCAACGCAGATCGAAGCCGAGCCGCTCCATGCGCACGAGCCACGGCGGATCGCCGATCTGCCAGAAGCCGCGGCCACAGAGCAGGAACTGCGAATGCTCGATCGGCAGTCCATCGCGCACCATGCGATCGCGTGCGTACTTCGAGAGCAACGCGTCGAGGAGCACGCGTGACAGACGCTTGTTGCGATGCTCCTTGGCGACAACGAAGTTCGCGATGTGATGGAACGCGACGGGCTTGAATTGCGCAGGGGTCGGGAACGCGAACTGCGCGAACCACTTCTGATTCGGGTCGGAGCCGGCGGGCTGCTCGAAGTCGACCGTCTCCTCGATCATTGAATGGCGCACGTTGTTGTAGCGACCCGTGAAGAAGAAGATGGTGCCTTTGCGACGGGCGACGAGGATGGTCGCGACCATCTCGCTTGTCGTGCGGTCGACTGCGCGCGACATCACGAACCGATGCCCTTCAGTGCCCCACAGATGGGCCACGCCGTGCGGCGAGATGATGTCGAGCTGTACGCGCTCGACGATGCGCGCCGGAAGGTGTCCACCGTGGTCGTCCTTCGCATCCTCGAGCGAGCGCGTGAGGAGCGATGACACGCCCCGGGCGATCTCCGGAACGTCGCTGTGCACGATGCCGAGCTCGAGCCCGTCGCCGAGCGTCACGAACGGCGGCGCGGACGGGTTCTGCGAGTCCGGGTAATGGATGTACGCTCGCCGCAGCACCTCGGTGGGGACGAAACGATCGTCGCCATGGAGGTTGATGTGTCGTTGGATCGCCGTGCTCGCGAGCGCCACGTCCATAGGTACTTAGAGTACCAAACCGGCGCTTTCGGTTCGCCCGCGTGCCTGCCCCAGCCAGCGGCAGTGCAGGCGCCAGCCTGCAGGCTCGCGCGCAAGTAGCGGAGTTCGCGAGGTTGGGGACGGGTCTCGAAGCTGCAACCGGCCGGACGCTCACCCCCACGTCTTGGAGGACACATGCGCTTCTACTGCCGCCGCAAGAGGACGATCGCGCTCCTCGGCTTGTTGACGATGCTCCAGTTTTTGTTCGCATCCTGCGCCACCGAGCTCGAGACGAGTGACATCTCGCAGGCCAACACCACCGAATACACACCGCCGTCGCAAGACGACCTCACACTCGACCTGGACGGGCTCGAGGCGCTGATCGCGCTTCTCGAAGCCGATGACATGGACGACGATCCCTGCGCGACGTGCCTCGTCGTTGCCGTCGCAACCGACACACAGGTGGTCCCCGACGCCGGCGTACCGACCGAGACCGAGCACGTCGAGTCGCGCGTCACGCCGACCGACACGACGAGGGACGAATCGGGCAGCGGCTCGTACACGCCGCCACCGCCGGCGCCGACCGAGCCCGGCAGCGCCACGCCGGAGCCGACACAGCAGACAGAGCCGACGGAGCAGACGATCAACGTGATCGATGCGCAGTGCGTCGCGTTCACGGCGCCTCGCGTGCCGAAGTACGGCGGCACGTTGCGTGAGGCGTGGGCGCTGTTCCGCGAGATCGGCGAAGGCTTCGGAAAGCTCGCCGCTCGCTGGGGAACGCTCGGCCTCAAGTGGAGTGCGATCAAGCTCGTCGACACCGTGCTCGCCAAGATCTCGTCGCGCAAGTGGGGGGCGAACCTCAACAAGCTGAACGACCTCGTCAGCAAGATCGCGCGCATCAAGAGCTGGGACACGGCGACCAAGCTCGACAAGATGTTCTCTGTCTACGCGAAGTACGCGAAGCGGACGAAGAGCACCCTCAAGATCGCGATCGTCGCGGCGATCGCGATGGCCATCGCCGGCAAGGGGTTCTCGTGGCTGTGGGATCAGATCAACCCGTGGGGCAGCGGCAAGGAGCTCGAGAAGGCGAAGAAGGATCTGAACAAGCGCATCGACGACCTCGCGGCGAAAGTCCAACCGAACAACACGCTCACCGAGGAGCAGAAGATGGAGCTCGTCGATGACCTCCTGAAGAAGGTCCAAAAGGAGGCGGACGAGATCAAGGCGATGCCGAACTGCACCGAGGCGGAGAAGAAGGCGCGCAAAGACGCATTCGAGGCGTGGAAGAAGAAGTACGCGCCGTATCTCGAGCTCATCAAGGGCATCAAGGCGGACCTCGAGAATGCCGAGAAGGCGATGAAGAACGCGGGGGAGATGATGGGCGAGCTCAAGAAGACGCTCGACGCGATCGCTGCCGCCGAGGGTGATCTCGACAAGTACCTCGCGGCAGCGCTCGACGGCATCGCCGACGACGAAGACGACGGTCTCGACGCGGATGCGCTGAAGAAGGCGAAGGCGGAGCTCATCGCGGGTGCGGGACTCACGCCTGAAGAGATCGCGTCGCTCGGCGAGTAGCCGCGTCGCGAACACCATCACCACCAAGGAGGTTCCATGCGTTCCATGCGATCGAAATTCCGAACGAGACTTCGCGCTCTGTTCGTCCTGCTCTGGATCCCGATGTTCCTGATCACGTCGTGTACGACGCCGGACTACGGCATGCGAACACAGCACGACGAAGTGCCGGCGCCGCCGACGCCGGAAGAGATCAAGCGGTGTACGTCCGATCCGCTGAAGAACTGCACGGCTGTACCACCGGAGGTCGCGGCGAAGATCGCCGATCCGAACAACCTGACGGCGGAGGATCAGAAGCTGCTCGACGAGCTCGGCGGTGCCACCGACGGGCAGGTCAAGAAGGCGGTGGCCGATCTCGAGAAGGCCATGGTGGACTTCCAGAAGGACATCGAGGCGGTGCAGAAGCAGATGGGCGCCGACGTCACCATCTCGAACAAGTACCACGCTCACGTCGATCTCTACGGCGGCAACTCCGCGCGCGCGCAGGTCCCCTACGACAACATCAAACTGCACGGCCTGCCGCTCAAGTGGATCGAGGACTACTACAAGAAGGATCCGCCGATGATCAACACGATCGACGGACGCCGCCGCGCGAATGCGGAGGAGGTGGCCGAGATCATCAAGTCCTTGAAGGAGCGGCCCGATCCGTTCGGCATGAGCTACACGAAGGAAGAGCTCGACGCGCTCGTCGCGCGCACCGACAAGTTGCGCGCGGAGGACTCGAAGGAGACGTTTCTCGGCGCGCTGGCGTTCAAGCACGGCGATCTGTACGTCGTCGTGTACGGGAAGTCCGATGTTGTCGTCTACGCGCCCGACGCGGACATCCGTCGTGCGTCGACGAACAACTGGATCGCGCCGCGCCTACCGAACAACATCTACCGGTCGTATTACACCGGCAAGGTCGGCACCGATCCGCACAAGACGCTGGATCAGCGAATCGACGTCTCCGTCGAGCGGACGCTCAAGGGCTACAAGGATCAGAAGGAAGGCGAGCGCGCAGCGCTCGTGTACATGATCATGTCGATCATTCCGATCTTCTCGACGACGGTCGAGCTCGACAAGAAGCTGTGCGGTCAGCCGGGGTCGAGCTGGCTCAAGGTCGGCGGCAGCTTCTTCATGGACGTCGGCTTCGTCCTGATGTTCTTCCCCGGCCGTGCGGCGTTCGGGATGATGCTCGGGGCCGATGGTGTCGCGGTCGGCCTCCTGTACCTCGACGGTGATCCCAAGAACGCCGAGGTCATCAAGTGGTCCACCGGGTTCCTCGCGCTCGCGCTCGTGTTCCGCGGTGGACCGCTCCTGCGTGCGG
>JBJXGN010000110.1:0-65477 GCA_046160585.1 Kofleriaceae bacterium | reverse complement strand
AGGCTCGACTCTCGAGCTCGGCCGGAGACCAATGCTGTATCGAGCGTGTCGACATCCGTCTGTGTGAGGGTCGATTCCGTGCCAGCGTGGTCGATATCCGATCGGCAACCATGTCGCTGCGCGCTCTTGTGGTGGATCCCCATCATGGCTCCGGTTTCGCCACGGCGTCCGCGCTGACCATGCGGGGCTACACGAGCCGCGTGGCAGCTACACTGGCGGAGTCCATCTCGATCGTGGGCACGTTTCTCCCGAGCCTGATCCTCTGCGATGTGGTTCGTCGCGATGGCACGATGCGTTCGATTTCGGAACTGCGATCGCGAGCGTTTCAGATCGGTTTTCGCCCGACGATCATCGCGCTTTCCTGCATCGAGCTGCCGTCGTTTCGCGATGCATCCTTCGACGGTTTCCTCCTCAAGCCGATCGAGTGGAGGGAGCTACAGACTGTGCTTGCAACGGTTCATGGCGACGGGGCGTAGATTGTTGGCAACCGGGAGCCGCGACGATCGATGGGGCGTGGAATGACATACCTCCGCACGTTCGAGCAATCCTTCGCGCTTGACACCCAGCGCCTCCTCGCGTGTCTCTTGTGGGCGGAAGCCATGTACTGCCGTGCGCACCGAGTCTCGGCGACCCGCGCTGATGGGCTCGTGGCGATCGTCGGCGAATACATCGCCGCGTGCGGGCTGATCGCGAAGGCGTGATCGATTGCCGGGTCGACTACTCGCTCGCGACGCGCGCTCCACTCGGCGCCCACACGGTGAGTTATTTGCTGCCACGTGGCTGCCACGCCAACCGAGATTGGCAGTGACGAACCGGGACCAACCGAGATGAACCACCCGCGCAACGTTGTGTGATCGTTGCAAGCGCGCGAATGAGTTGACGTTCGCGCTGCGCGGGTCGAGAGTTCAAGTCTCGATGGGGTCACCAGTTCTCTAGGTTGTGCTTCGAGGTCAACGACCGAGTCGCTCGCGTAGCGCCACCACGGGTGCCAGATCGGTCGCGCTGATCTGCGCCTTGGCCCCAATCGCGAGGGCGCGATCGAGGATCTGCTTGGCGTCGCCGCGGCGTCCGAGCTCGACGTAGGCGTGGGCAAGCGTCGCGAGCGGCTGCCACAGCTCCGGCGACTCCTTGCCGGATGTGGCCTCACTCGCGGCGATCGCTCGGAGCGCGAATTTCGCCGCTTCCGCCCATCGCCGTTCGCCGAGCTCCAGGTGCGCCCGTAGGTTCAGGGTGGGTCCGAGGATCGGCGAGTTGGACCTCGTCTCCATCTCGATGATGGTGTCGAACGCCGCGCGTGCGTCGTCGATGCGGCGGTTCGCGAGGAGTGCCTCGGCGCGTGTCGACGCCACCGCGTGGTACACGGGATTGGCGTGCCCGAGGAGCTTCTCGGCGAGCGCGGCGGCGCGGTCCGCATAGATCAGCGCACCCGCCACGTTCTTGGATCTGATCATGCCGTCGGCCATGTTGTTCAGCGTGAGGATCAACATCGCGCCCTGGCCATCTGTTCGCTCGCGGATCGCGAGGGCACGTTCGTACGCCGAACGTGCGCGCGCGTCATCCCCGGCCGCCGTGTAACAAGCGCCCAGGGTCGTGAGGAGTACCGCGATGTCGGGGTGATCGGGGCCGACCGTCTTCTCGTGCAACGCCATCGCGCGCTCGAGGTGCGGGCGCGCCTTGTCATACGCGCCGACCCTGGCGAAGGTGGCGCCCACGATCTCTTCGTCCACCCACAACCTCGGGTTGTCGCGTCCGTACAGTCGCTCCGCCGCGGCGATGGCCTTGTCGTGCGCGACGACCGCGGCGGCCGTGTCACCCGAGAGGGCCGCGATCAGGCCGTCGACTTCGAGGGCCCTCACCTCCAGCACCGCGTCGTGACCCATCCGCGACAAGACGCTGCGCGCGAGCTTCATCCACCACTTCGCCTCGGCGAGCCGGCTCTGCGAGAGCACGGCTGCCGCCGAGATAGCACCTTGCGCCACGATGTCATCCCGGCGACTCGCCACGCCAAGCCAAACGGACTCCGAGCACGCCGCCGCCGCTTGCTCGGTGTTGCTCAGCCCGTTGTTGGCGGCGCATAGCGTGAGTCGCGCCTCGGCTTCGAACGGTGCGTAACGGACTTCTTGGGCTAGGCTCGCCGCCTTGATCGAGATCTCTGCGGACGCGGCGTAGCGGGCCGCGGCGAGCGCGACCCTGGAATCCGCGAGCGCCTGTCGAAGATCCTCGACCTTCGCCTGTGGCTCGCTCGGCGGCAACCCGGGCGCGAGGAGCGCCGCGACATTCGAACAGCGATCGACCGGATCGAGAGCAGAGGACAGTTGGTCGCTGTGCGACAACACGTCCGCATCGGCCGACCTCAACATCTGCGAGAGAGACCGGAGCTCGACGAGCCGCTGATCGAGACACATCTGCCGCAGCAAGTAGATCTCTTCCGGCTGCTCGCGTCGCACGCGCGTCGCTTCGCAGTTGTCGAGAGCTGCGGACGTCCAGTCCGTTGCGAGGCGGTCGAGGTCGCGCTCGACGGCGCCGAACGCGGTTTCCGCGTACGGCTGCTTGGTGGCAAGAAACGCCGTCCGTACGTTCTGCTTTGTCGGGCCGTCCCAGATCTGGTCGAGCCGCCGGGCGATGCCGCCGCACGGCGGGGGTGCGGTGGTGCGCGATGACACGTAGATCGCCGCCATCGCCGCGCCACCAAGCGCCACCGCGATCGCGCTCCCGATGATCACTCCACGTCCGCGTGGCGCCTCGTCGACAACTAGCGCGGCGAGGAGCTCGTCCATGGATGAAAAGCGATCGGCGGGGAGCGGCGAGATCGCTCGCATCACGACGCGCTGGATCGCTGCGGGGACGTCTGACGTTGTCGGGCTCGGTGCCTTGGAGTCCTTCGGTTGGTCCTTCGCGAACGGGCGCGCGCGAAACAGCGCTTCGTAGAGTGCGACGCCGAAAGAGAACTGATCGCTGCGTGCGTCGGCGGGCGTGCCGGACGTGAGCTCCGGTGCCATGTACGCCGGGGTGCCCACCAGCGTGCCGGCGACGGTCAACCCGGCAGACAACGGGCTGCGCACCGCGACGTCGGCGTCACCATCGGAAGCAGGCTCGATCTCGTCTTGCCGCCGTGCGAGGCCGAAGTCGCCGACCCGGACGCGACCATCATCGCCGACGAGGACGTTGTCGGGCTTGAAGTCACGATGGATCAACCCGGCCGCGTGCGCCGCGGCGAGACCGGCTCCGGCCGCGCGCATCGTGCGCAGGACCTCGCGCCACGGGCGTTGAGCGCGCAGCCACGACCGCAGCGTTACACCGGTGACCAGCTCCATCGCGACGAACACGCGGTTCTCGAACACGCCGACGTCGTGGACCGCGATGACGTTGGGATGGGACAGCTTGGCCATCGCCTGCGCCTCGCGCAGGAGCCACGCCTGATCTCCGGTCATCTTCTTCTTTGCCTGGAGTAGCTTGATCGCGACGCGACGGTCGAGCTCGGGGTCGTAGGCCCGGTACACGACGCCCATCCCGCCCTCGCCGAGTAGTTCGATAATGATGTAGCGCCCGACGGCGGCACCGCGTTCGAGCTTCGCGTTCGGCGGCCGGGCCCGCGACGAACCGTGACCCTCGCGCTTGGTCAGCTCGGTGTGGTCGTCCTCGATGGTGTCCTCGCCCCCCATACCGTGTAGAAGTTTCGCACGATCGACGTGTCCGTCGATCGACTACATCGTCCGTGGATCACGGCACCGCACTTCGTGGCGAGTTCGCTATAGAGTGGGACGAGGAGGCGCCATGCGAATACTTCCCGCTGCCATTGTCGCGTCGTGCCTGTTCGCCCGCGCAGCTCACGCTGAAACCGAGCTCAAGAACGACGGGTTCGTGATGAACGGGTCCGTGGGCTTCGAGCTCGGGTTCGATCCAACGGAAGCTGGGGCGTCGCGATTCGTCGCTCCGGCCGCCGGCCGACAACTGTTGAAGGTGCAGTTCCTGTTCGGCGGCAACTCGACGGCCACCCAGACGATCACTCTCAAGGTGTTCGACGACACCGCGGGGACCGACAATCCCGGCTCGCAACTGTTCTCGGCCGACTACTCGATCACGGGCTCGGACACGGCGATGCAGGAGATCAACGTCGCCGGCAACAACATCACCCTGCCGGCGCAGTTCCGCGTCGCCATCGTGTTCCAGCACGATGGTGCACCGTCGATCGCGCGAGACGACGACGGCACGATCACCTCCGACAAGAACCTCCTGCTGTCGACCCAGATCGGCTGGGCCAAGTCGACGGTGTTCGGTCTCGTGGGCGACTGGGTGATCCGCGCGTTCATCAGCGATGGTGGTGTGGCCCCGCCCGATGGTGCCGTCGATGGGGGTGTGGTCGGTGGACCGTGCACCGGCAACGCGTCGTGCCCGCTGGGTCAGTTCTGCGATCTCAGCGTACAGACGTGCACGCTCGAGTGCCGTACCGCAGACGACTGCGGGGGCGGCACCTGCAACAGCCTCGGTCAATGCGTCAGTGGAGGTGATGCCGGCTGCTGCCAGACGGACGGTGGTCGAGGCGGTGGACCCATCGTCGTGTTCGGTCTCGCGACGCTGGTCGTCGCCAGCAGTTGGCGGCGGAGGCGATGGCGGGCGCGCTGATCCGCAGCGCGGTTGTGGTCGCGGTGTCACTGGCATCGGCGAGCGCGTCGACCGTGACACCCCTGACCGACGAAGAGCTCGAGAGCGGGGCCGATCGTGTGGTCGACGCGACCGTGATCGCGCGGGTCGTGGTGTGGGCACCTGATCGACGCGGCCTCGAGACTCACGCGGTGCTCGGTGTATCGTCGGTGGTTAAGGGCGAACCCGCGATCGTCCTCGAGGTGATCCTGCCGGGCGGGCAGCTAGAGGGTACGCGCCACGTCGTGTTCGGGACGCCGAGTCTGGGCCTCGGGGAGCGTGCGCGGTGGTTCCTACGCGCGCGGAGCGAGGGCGGGTATCGCGTGTTCGGGTGGGGCCAGGGCAAGTGGCCCGAGACCCACGTCGACGGCGTGCCGCGCTTCCGACGCGCGCCGGTCGCGGCCGAGCACGACTCGACGGTCGCGGCGTTCTCGACCAACGGCATGATCTGGCCAGCATCCACCATGCCCGTCCCCTACGTGGTCCACAACACGAGCAGTGACGACCTGACGCTCGCCGACGAGATCGCTGCGATCGACGCTGCATTCGCGACCTGGCAGGCAGTTCCAACCGCGTCGCTCGCGTTCGCGAACGCGGGTATGACCGACCTCGGCATGGCTGTCGACGGCACCAATGTGATCCTGTTCATCGAGACCGGGTGGGTGTTCGGCGCCGAGGCGGCCGCGGCGACGTCGCTCTACATCATCGACGGCCAGCAGACCGCCGACATCGCCGTGAACGGCCAGACGTTTCGGTGGGCGATCGGTCCGCCGAATTCCGCCGCCAGCTCGAACCGCCTCGATCTTCAAGCGGTGCTCACCCACGAGATCGGCCACTTCAGCGGACTCGGGCACACGCAGAGCTCCGTCGACACGATGTACTTCTCGTGGAAGCCCTGGGCCGGCCAGCGCACGCTGTCACTCGACGACAAGCGCGGATTGTCATCGATCTATCCGACCGTCGGCGACGAGTGCGGTGCCTGCCTGCCCGAAGAGTCATGTGTGGCCGAACCCCTCGGCGGTCTGTGCTCTCAGCCGGCGGATCCGATCGGTACTCCATGCAACTTCGACCGGGTGGAGTGCGAGGCGTTCTGTCTGTTCACCGCCACGAACCTCTCGACCGGCTACTGCTCGAGGTACTGCGAGTTCGACAGGGATTGCCCGTTGACCCACCACTGCGACGAAGCGATGGCCGGCGCGTCCACCGTCAAGGTGTGCTTCGTCGGCCCCCAACCTCCTCCGCCACCGCCATGCTCGACCGACGACGAGTGTGCGTACGGCAGTCACTGCGATGTCCCGAATGGCGCTTGCACGTTCGAGTGTCGGGCCGCTTCCGACTGTGCGAACGACATGATCTGCGACGTGCGCGGTCTCTGCGCCTCCAACGGCGGATGCAACACACAGCACGGCGACACGCATCTTCCCCTCGCGCTCCTTGTCGTCTGCTGGTTGCGCCGCCGGCGTAGCGCTGGCCACGGTCGGGCGCGGTAAAGGTCACCAGTTCAGTCAGGACAGTCGACAGGGGTCGGAGCCATCGTCTTGTCTTCGACGTGATCGTGGGCTGCCACCTCGAGAATCCACAGCTTCGGTCGATCGCTCGTCGTGGTCGCGACGTAGGAGTAGTCCGGCGTCACCGCGCGTGCGTTGATCCAGACCGGTTTGTTCATCGCGGGTAGGTCGATACTGGCGCCCTGCACCATGTGACTCCCGCCGCGCTCGTCGACAAAGCGCGTCTGCGACGAGCCCTCCGCCTTGCTTCCCGGCGGCGCGCCGATCGAGACGAACGTGCCGCGCAGCGCTTGCTCCGGCCCTAGCTCGAGAATCGGTCCGAGACCGCGCCTCGGCGTCGCCATCTTCATCGAGTCGACGCGAAAGTGCTGCGAGCCGATCGCCTGGACCCGCGGGTCGTGCTCGTAGCACTGCCCCGTCACGATGACTTCCTGGTCTGCGAACCCTGTCCAGAATTCACGCGGCCGGTAGTCGACGACCCACCGTTTGCCGCCCGGAAACTCGAGCCAAACGCCTTGGAACTCCTTACCGCCAGCGGCCGTCGCGTCGATGCGCACCGTCGCGCGGCGCTCGGTGGCTGATTTCGTCGTCTTGGTTTCCTGCACGGCCGGCGTTCCTCCTCCGGGCGAAGTCCAACACGCCGCGAGAACCACGGCGGGCAAAGCGCGAGCGAACATCACGAGCACCGCCTTACCACGCCTTTGGTGGAGAGTGACGCATTGCGAGCGGTCGCCGCCAATAGTCTTCATCGCTCCGCCCTTACCTCGTGGCCGGTATCGTCATGGTCGTAGCGGGCTTGTTTGCTTCGTCGACGAGCTCATCCATGTATTCGATGAAGCTGTTGTAGTTGTCTTCCGCGCTCTCCAGGTACGCAGTGACGAAGTCCAACGCCGCCACGAGCTTTTGCCCAGCCTCGATCGCCTTGTCGGGCGTTCCGAGTGCCAGAACGAACGCTGCGCGTAGCTCGCGGACCTGCCGATGCTCCTTGTCGTCCGCCGTGTTCCGCGACTTGATGGCGTCCTCGTAGCCGTCATTCTGCGCTTTGTCTCGCCTCGCCGCCGCGCGGAGCGCAGGGTCTCGCTTGTTGATCTCGGCCTGGTACATCTTGATGTTGCCTCGGTGCCGAGCGGCTCTCGCTTCGAGGTCCGCCACCTTCTCGCGCAGTTCGCGCACAGCCTTCGTCGCCGGGTCCGCGGTGTCGTTCTTACCCACGGCAGGTCCTGTGTCCTTGAGTGCTCCCTTTGCCGCGATGTCGCGTACCGCGATGAGGTTGTCGCGCTCCTTCCGAAGCGTCTCGAGCTGCATCGTGCGCAGGTCGGGTGGCAGGTCGGTGTACTCCGACGGGTTCGACGCCCACTTCATCTTGCGGTCGAGCTCGTCGATGTCCGCCTGGATGGTTCCGATCACAGCGCCACCGCCCTGGGGGTTGGTGCTCAGGATCGACTTGTACTCGTCGATCTTGGCCTCCCGTACGAGCCGACCCTCGAGTCCCGTGAACACGTTGTGCTTGTCCTTCTCGAGCTTCAGATCCGCATGAAACGTCCCGTTGAAGTGATTGGTAGTACCGACGGGGTTGAACCCCGGCTTCCCCATGCCGAAGACTTCGGCGCGAATCGCATTGAGCCCTTCCGTCTTGCTGAGCCCACTCTCCGAGATGAAGTACGACAGCGCGCGCATCTTGTCTTGCGGCGTCTTGGCCGCGTGGATCAGCTTGCGTAGCTCGTTGAGGTGGTCCGGGTTGGCCATCTTCTCCCAGACGCCGACCCCGCGATATTTCTGCGCGTCGACCGCAGCGAGAAACTTGTCGACCTGGTTGTCGTCGATTCCGATGTCCACGTGCCAGTGACCGGAAGACTTGGCTGCGCCCGCGTCCTTCGGCGTCACGCCGGTCATGTTGGCCAGCTCTCGCATCGTGTGCGCGCCGTCGCTCGAGTCGACTTCGCCAGCCATCGAGTACGATGCATGCTTTCCGTTGACGAGCGTCTGCTCGATCTGCAGCGACGCCTTGTCGTGCCGCTTCCCGAACACCTTCTGCTCGACGTTGTACGAGTTCTCTCCGCCGAACACCTCGCGCGTTTGTCCGGCTCGGTCTTGCATCGAGGACTCCCACTGCTCTGCGACCCCGACGTCGGCCGTGCCGTATTTGCCGAAGCCCAAACGCGTACCGCGACGCTTTCGCTCCGCGTCGGTTTGCGACACGAACGTCGCCCCGCTCGTCGGTGTCTGCTTCGTTCGCTGATACTCGTCGAACGCGGTCTTTCCCTCCGGCGTGCTCAGGTCGAACTCGAGCGTCGTCGACTGCGTTCGGCTCTTGTCGGTGTACCCGCCGGCCTTCACATCCTTGATGCCCACGTTGCTGTGCGAGCCACTGCCGTCCTTGTGGGCAACGGTGACCTGAAAGACCGTGGGGCTCAGCCGCTCGACGACCACGGTGTCGTCCTTGCTCGTCTCGGCGCCGGCACCGACCGTCGCGACGCCCCAGGTCGCATTCAGTCCTCCGCTCAGCTTCGAGCCATCACCAACTCCGCGCGTCTCTCCGATCTGCATCGAGAGCGCGTCCTTGGCCGTGGTCGCAGCGCCAAATGCACCTTGGATCATCGCCGCCGCGTTGTCCTGGAATTGCTTCGCCTCCTTCTCCGTCTTGAACGTGCGCGTTCCGAAGTCGCGGTGATCTTTTTCCACCTTGCCTTCACCGCCAAGCTTCCCGCCCGACTTGCCACCACCGGCATGCACCTCGGCCTTGCGGACCCAATCGACGACGTACGCGTCGCCCTTCTTCTTGGGATCGCTCGCGACGACCTTGTACGAACCGCCGACGGACGCCTTCCAACCAGCCTTGGTCTTGAACTCCGCGTCGACGTCGGCATTCTTTACGTTGCCTTTGGCATCGATCGCGGCGTTGCCGGTCGCTTTGGTCTCTTTGCCGTCCTTCGTCTTCGCCGTGTGGCTGCCCTTTGCAGATACACCGTCAGCGCCCACCGTTCCGGATGCCGTGGTCTTGGAGCTCGAACCGTCGTTGTGCTTCGTCTCCGACTCTTTGCTCGCCGTCGCGTTGCCGTTCTTCGCCGACGTCTCGGTCTTGGACGTCTTCTTGGTGCCGTCGTTGGCGTCCGCGAAGCCCAGCGGGCTGTGGTGATCGTGGTCGACGTACGACAACAACGCGAACACGTCCTTTGGCGTCGACGACGCGAGTGCGTCCGCGTCGTACGGCGTCAGGCCCGCGTTCTCGTCCACCAACATCGTCGACCTTGTCGTCGATACTTCGATTGCGTCGCTGTCGCTACCCATGGTTTCCCACATAGAGGCTCCCTCCCTTTCGATCAGTCGAGGGAGGTCGCCGCGCGCAGTCGCATCGAAACCCATAATGATTACGGGATGGTAAGATGGGCGACGTTGGTCCACCCCGAAGCGTTGCTGCGGTCAGGTTGACGAACGATCAGACGGACAATCCGTCCGCGATGGTCCGCTCCGACGCGGGCAGAAAAGGGCACACGCGCCGACGAGTGGTCAGACTGACCGGAGTCTCTCTGGCCCCAACCTCATCACTCTCCGCAGTGATAGGACTGTGCGAACACCGCCGCCACTGCCGGGGCTCGCGCTCCCTTTTCGATCGTGACCGCCACGATTACATCCGATCCTTGCCCCACGCAGTCGGTGTGATGCACGACGAGAGTCGAGGTTCGCTCCAGCGCGGCGATCCGTGAGCGGTCGTGTCCGGCGAGCGGTCCTGCGAGACGGCGACGCGACTTCTTCGTCCACGCGGCGAGAGGATCGAGCGGGAGGTCCTCGCGAGCGAGGCACGCGAGCAACGTCGCGCGTGCAGCTGCCGTCGTCGCGGTGGTGGCGCCGCACCGTGGTGTCTCCTCGGTGTCGGCGCGGACGACAGCGAAGAACCGCTTGGCGGTCAGCGTCGCGGCAGAGGCACCATCGTCCTGATCGAGGGCCTCCCGCCACGCAAGCGCGGTCGCACGCGCTTGTGCCTGTGTCGGGCGTTCGGCGAACGCCAGCGACGTGGTCAGCATGCATGTGATGGCGACCGCGCACCGAGAGACAAGAACGAGTTGCATAGCGGGCTCCTACTGGTCAGACGTGGCAAAGTTCGCAGACGTGGCGTCGGACGCCGATACGCTTCCCGCTGGCGATCCGCGGGCGATCACGAACGCCACGCACCACGGGCGCTATCAGATCCGAGGACTCCTCGGAACAGGCGGGATGGGGATCGTGCTCGACGCGTTCGATCCCGTCCTCGATCGTCCGGTCGCGCTCAAGCTGCTCCACCCGGAGGTGTCGCTCGGCGACGCCGGGAAAGACGCCGCCGATCGACTGACCCGCGAGGCCCGCGCGATGGCGAAGATCTCGCACCCGAACGTGGTCACCGTCTACGAGGTGGGGTGGTCCGGCGCGCAGATCTTTCTCGCAATGGAGCGAGTCGACGGCACGACACTGCGGACCTGGCTTGGTCTTGGAACTGCGAGTGGCGCTCGCGGGCCTCATCGCTCCTGGCGAAGCGTCACGAGGATGTTCGTCGCTGCGGGGCGCGGCCTCGCCGCGGCTCATCGCGTGGGTCTCGTCCACCGCGACTTCAAACCCGACAACGTGCTCATCGGAAAGGACGGCAGACCGCGGGTCACCGACTTCGGGTTGGTGACGACCTCGGCGCTCGCACCGAAGGAGCACGGAGACATCACCGGGACGCCGGCGTACATGGCGCCGGAGCAATGGCTGAACGCCGCTGAGGTCGGTGCTGCCGCCGATCAGTTCGCGTTCTGTGTCGCCGTGTGGGAAGGCTTGTGCGGCGAGCGTCCGATCCGCGGCACGACGCCGCTCGAGCTGCGGACGGCAGCGACGCTCGGCAGCCGCCCACCACGCCACCACCGGATACCGAAATGGATCGATCGCGTGCTCCGCCGAGGCCTCGCCGTCGATCCCGCCGACCGCTGGCCTTCGCTCGACGTGTTGCTCGATCGCCTCGAACGCGGTTTGCGCCGCCGCGGCCGGCTGATCGCAGTCGCGGCGCTCGCGGGAGTCAGTGCATCGGTGGCGACGGCGGTGTTGTTGCCAACCGAGCGCGAGGCATGTCCACTCCCCGACGCTCAGATCGTCGCGGTGTGGGGCAGCGCGCGGCGTGCCGCGCTCGTGGCGCATTCGGCACCTCGTCGTGCCGGAGCACTGGTGGTGCGCGTCTCGGAGCACGTCGATCGGGAGGTCGCGGCATGGGCCACCGCGCACCAGGCGGCGTGTCATGCAACTCGTGTTGCTGGCACGCAGTCGGACACGATGCTCGACGAACGCATGTTTTGCCTGAACACGTGGGTCGCGGAGCTCGACGAGACGCTCGCGCTCGCGCTTCGCGTGACCGCGCCCGACGAGCTCGAGCACGCGCTCAGCGCGCTGTTCGATCTGCCACCGCTGGAGCAATGCAGCGATACGGCGACGCTGAACCGGAGGCTCGCGGCGCCGGCACCGTCGGGGAAGCGCGCCGAGATTCGCTCGATGGAGACCTCGCTCCGCGCCGTCCAGATCGACCTCCGCGCGGAGCGATACGCCGGCCTGCTCGAGCGCGTACGAGCCATCGCCGTCGCGGCGCAGGCGATCGGCTACCCGCCACTCGAGGTGGAGGCGCTCGAGGCGAAGAGCAGGATCGAGCTCCACCTCAACCTCTACGCCGAGAGCGTGGAGACCCTGCGCACGTTGATCCAGCGCGCCGCACTCGCGCGTGACGACCGAGCCGAGACCACCGCGTGGACACGGCTGATTTCGATCCAGGGATACCACCGCGGCGAGAGTGACGCCGCACTCGCGCTCGAGCCGGCAGCGGCGGCCGCGCTCGCTCGTGCGGGCTCGCCGATCGATCTGAAGATCGAGCACGAGCTGAGGATCGCGCAGGTCCTCGACCAGGGGCCTCGGGCCGCCGAGGCGATTGCGCGTCTCACCTCGGCGCGTGCGCTGCTCGAGACCGTGCAAGGCGCACAGTGGTCTCCACGGCTCGCCGAGCTCGGTGTGGACCTCCTCGCAGAGCTCGCAAACGCCTACTCGGTGGCAGGCGACGATCGGGCAGCGGTCGCCGTGCTCCGCGAAGCGCGCGATGGGTATCGCGAGCTGCTGGGCCCCGGGACGCTCGACGAATCGATGGTGCTCAACAACCTCGGAGACAACCTGCGGAGGCAGGGTGACTACGCCGAGGCGCTCGACGTACTGCGCGAGGCCGCACGGATCGTGGAAGCCAAGACAGGACAGTCGGCGCGCCTCGCAGTGACCGTGATGCAGCTGTCCTACGTTCTCGGCGAGCTCGATCGGTGGCCCGAAGCGCTCGAGCACGCTGTGCGTGGCGTAGCGATCGGACGTGCGACCCTCGACGAGGGCGACCTGATGCTGCCGATCTCGATCTCCGGTCAGGCATCGGCGCTGTCGAGTCTCGGCCGCCGCGACGAAGCACTCGCGCGATTCGCCGAGGCGATCGCGCTGTTCGAGCGGATCGCACCCGACATCCATTTCCCGATCGCGCTCTACAACCGCGGCGAGCTCGCGTTCGATCTGCGCCGGTTCGACGAGGCCGAGCGCGACTACCGGAGGGCGATCGAGCTGTTCGAGACGACGCGCCCGGGGACGCCGATGCGCCTGTACCCGCTCGTCGGCCTCGGACGGATCCACGTGCAGCAACGACGATTCGCGGATGCGCGGACCGAGCTCGAGCGAGCTCTCGCGATCGAGCCCGATGGTGCCGACCGCGGGATGGCCGCCGCAGCGCGTGTGTGGCTCGCGCGAGCAACCGCGAACGGGCGAGTCGACCACGGCAGCGCGGCCATGAAGGAGCTTGCTGCGCTCGCGGCCACGGATCCCGCAGCCCGGCGAGAACATGCGGCCCTCCTCGCGACTCGCTGAGATCATCACTTCACCGGGATGCCCGCGACGAACGAGGGGATTTTCGCTCCCTTCGCGAACGCGAGAATGATCACCTCCTCCACGTTCGTGACGAACATCCCCGGCTTCAGGCCCTCGGCATATCGAGGGTCGATGGTCTGCGGCGGCGCGGGCGGCTCCGCGTAGGTCTCGGTGCGCTCCTCCAGGCAGACGTATTCGTAGACGAACGCACCGTCGCTGCGGATCTGCGTGATGCGATGGGTGTGGTGGCCGCGCACGCAGCGCTGCTGCGTGCCTTTGATCTTCGCGTACGACAAGATCAGCTTGTCGCCCGTGACCTTGAGCGACTCGACGGTGCCGGTGCCGCCGCCCCTGCTCGACGTGCCTTGCACGAGCCACGTGCGATCCACGTCGGGTCCCTCGATCTTGAGGTCGCGATCGTCGAACTGGATCCCCGCCGCGAGCACCATGGTGTGCGCTGTCGTGCGTGGGCCGCGATACCCGGGCCATCGCCCGAGCAACGCGCCGAGCGTGTTCACGAGATAGTCGGCCTTGTTTTCGAGGCTGGCGCACGTGGTGACCGCGAGCGCGGCTAGGTAGCCGTCGGGGGCCGCGACCACCTTGGCGAACGCTTGGGTAAGGATCGGATTGGTGACCGCGTGCTCGAGGCCGGTGAACTGCTTCGCTGGGATCGCGGATACGACTTGGGACAAGGCCGTCCACGTCTTCTCCCGACACCCATCGGTCGCGCGGCGCGAGCGAGTCGCTCGTGCGTCATCGAGCGCGGTCACCATCGCCACGAGAGTTGGTGATGCCTTCGCGAACGTCGCGCTTGCGGTCTTGGCCACCGCGAACATCTGCGCGTAGCCCGGCTCCTTGTCGACGAGCTCGCGGACCTTCTTGGCGTGGCCTGCGAGCTGGGGCGCGAGTGCGTGCGCTTCGATCCGGAGCCGCGTGCGCTCGAATCCGCTCAGCCGGGCGTCACTGCGCACCTCCGAGGACAGCTTCGCGGGATCGAGGGCGGCGATGTCGCTCGCGCACATGGCCCAGGCTAGCGGTGGTCCTTGGAGGCAACGCATCACGTAGCCCATACGCCCCGCTTGCGTGAGCCGGTCGCCGAGGAGATCGGCGAAGTACGCGGGGTCGTACTCTCGCTCCATGCGTTCGAACTGCTGGCTCGACGAATACGCCGTCGGCGCCAGCTTGTCGTCGGCGCGCGAGAACATGCTGTCCATACGTAAATGGAGCGGCTCCGTCGCCCACTGCGCGACGTCGGCCCAGTCGTCCTCGGTGAGATGGAGCTTCTGCGACCAGGTGAGCCGGAGCTTGTCGACCCAGGCCGCGTTTGCCGTGGCCTCACGATCGGGAACGCAGGTCGCCGCGACGAGCGCATACAGCACGCGGTGAGCCTCGGGCTCTCGCGCGATCGAGGCGAGGTTCGTATCGATGGACAGCTTCTCCACGCCGGGGGTGGAGCACCACGGACGAGGGGCGGCCTCGGCGGTAGAAGCAGCGACGGCGAGCGAGAGAACAATGAACCAACGATGAATAGTCATGAACGACTCCGATGCGATCAGCGAGGAGGTGGGAGGGTGACGTCGGTGGCCTTGACGGCGAGCTCGTCGCGCGCGCGGTCGCCCACGATCGCGACCTTGCCGCCTGGACGCCACGACAGGACGGCGACCCGTGTGCCCGCGATCGCGTAGGCACGATCGGGTTGTCCCTCGAAGAACACGAGCCCGAGATCCCAGTCGATGCTCTCCACGACGCCGATGTTCCAGGAACGCTCGAAAACTTCGGCTCCGCGATCGATCGTCGGCTTGTCGAACGATAGCGAGATGACCAGCGCCTTGGGGACGAGGTGCTTGCGCGTCGCGGGGACCGTGCGGTACGCGGTGAACGGCTCGCTCGGGATCCCGGCCGAGGTCCGCGCGTTCGTGGGCCGTGTCGGTCCATGAGCACCGAACGCGATCACGGACCCGGTGCGGAACGAGGCACGCCGAGCCGATGCGTCCTCCTCCACGAACCACGCCTCCGGAAGGAAGCAGTGGTCGACCGCCGCGGTACATGCGTGATCGTTACTGCGCACGACCCACAACCCCTCGGACGGGACCGCGACGTGTCGCGGCTGATCGCCAGCGACGCCCGCCCACGGATCGTGCGGTGCCCGTGGGTAGGGTGGCATCGTCTCGTAGCGCCTGGTGAGCACGCCGTTTTCGGTCTCGGTTGCCGGCGAACGCGGCGACGCCGACGACGATGACGACGACGATGAAGATGACGGGTCTGGCGCCGCGCCCGTCGGCGGCGAGGTGGACGAGGTCGCGGGCTTGCCGCCGAACGACGTCGCGGCATGAAGCGAGCAGCCCGCGACGAGGGCGAGGCTAGAGAGAACCAGTCGACGCACGGAAGCTCCTTTATTGGCAGGTGGCGAAGTCGAAGAACGCACTCACGGCGGTGTCGGCGGTGAGGTTGACGGTGCAGCTCGTGCCTGATCCGGCACACGCCCCGCCCCAGCCCCAGAACGACGAGCATTCGTTCCGCGCGGTCAACGTGACGACGGCATCGACGAGATCGTAGGTGCACGTGTCCATCGCCGTCGCGTTGCCACCGCACGTGTCGTCGGGCGGTGACACGGTCACGTAGCCCAGTGCGATCGCAGATCCGAGCGGATCGGCATTGTTGACGGTGAGCCGCAAGGTCGGAATGTCGGCGAACGCAGCGCTCGCAGTCACGGTGCCCTCGGTGAGTGCCACGCTGCATGTTGCGGCGAGTCCGCAGGACGGCGTCGTGCTCCCCCACCCCAAGAACCGCGCCCCCGGTGCGGGAACGGCCTGGACTTGAATCGGCGACCCCGACGCGTCCCTCACGTAGGCCTCGCAGTCAAGCCCGCAGTCGATTCCAGGTCCGACGACCTTGCCCGGGCCACTCGGCACGACCAGCAAGGTGCTGCTTCCCACCCCCGAGAGTTGCGCCGTTGCCATGACTCCTCCCGTCGTCTGCGCGACAAGGCTCGTCGAACGCACACCCAGGTTCGGCGGCGTGAAGCGGACGTTCGTGGAACAGCTGTCTCCTGGAGCGAGCGCACCCACGCAGCTCGACGACACTACGAACGCGGCGTCGCCGACCGCGAGTGTTGGGGCCGCGACCTGTGCAGTCCCCGTGTTGCGAACGGTGAACGTGCGGTCCGCGGACATGCCGAGGAGGGTGCTGCCTCCAAAGCTCTCGATGGAGGGAATCACCTCGAGGGTCGATGCCACACCTCGCCCCGATAGAGCGAGACGTGCGAGAGGCGCGGAGTCCGCAACCCCTTCGACGACGAGGTCGGCGACGAAGTCACCCGCCGCGGTAGGGGTCATCACAATCCGGCCCCCACAGCTCGTGTCGCGGAGCAACGCGCCGGCACAATTGGAGTCGACGAGCGCGAACTGCTGAGCGTCGGCGCCCGCGAGGCGCAACGTTAATGCTGGAGAGTCGGCGTTCGCACGTAACTCGAAAAGCATCACCTGGCTCGCCGAGCCGATGCCGACCTCGTGGAATCCGATCGTTGCCGGCTCGAACGACAGGCCCCCTCCCGAATCGGCGTCGCCGTCTGCCGCGTCCGCGGTGATGGGAGCTTTGACCTCCCCGCACGCGAGGAAGAACGCAAGCGACCCGACAACTCGATTCAGCATCGACTCGGTAGGCAGCAACCGGCGTACCGACGACGATGCGACGGATCTCAATGGGTTCGGGTCGCGGCTGTACAACCTGTGCGGGCAACCTGTGCGGTCAACCTGTGCAGCGAGCGTTCCAGCGCTCCACGTGTAAGATCGCTGCGCGATGGACACGACCGCGCCCCGTGCCGAGGAGGGAACGACGATTCGCCGTGGCGACCTGCTGCTCGCGATCGGCAACGGGCTGTTCCTGTCCCACACGATCACCAGCGACGAGATCGTGATCGGGCGCGATGCTGCCTGCGACTTCGTGGTCGATCACAGCTCGCTCTCACGGCGCCACGCCATCGTCCGCATCGCGACACCGCCCAGCGTTCAAGATCTGGCGTCCACGAACGGCACACTCGTCCGCGGTTCTCTCATCCACGGCGGTGAGCCGGTGCCACTCGTCGACCAGGTCGGCTTCCAGATCGGTCCGTTCTCGTTCGTCGTGGTCTCGCGGTCGAATGCGGCGAACCCGAGCGTCTCGGGACGCAGCGCTCTTGCCGTCGAAGATCCGACGCCCACCGGCGTTCCTGGCTTGGTCCGCGACTTTGCGATGACGAACGCTTCCGTGCTGATCGTGGGCGAGACGGGTGTGGGCAAAGAGGTCCTCGCCTCTACGGTGCACGCGCTCTCGAGACGTACAGGGGACCTCGTGCAAGTCAACTGCGCTGCGCTCGCGGAGACGCTGCTCGAGAGCGAGTTATTCGGCCACGAGCGCGGCGCGTTCACCGGGGCGGTCGCGCAAAAAGTGGGATTGATCGAAGCAGCCGCCGGCGGCACCGTGTTCCTCGACGAGATCGGCGAGGTCCCGCTCACCATCCAGGCCAAGCTGCTGCGTGCGATCGAGAGACGAGAGGTCCTGCGTCTCGGCTCGACGCGCCCCATGCAGATCGATGTCCGCTTCATCGCCGCGACGAATCGCGATCTCGCGGCCGAGGTCGCCGGCGGTCGGTTTCGCGCCGACCTGTTCTATCGTCTCGATGGAGTGACGCTGAAGATTCCCCCGCTGCGCGCTCGTCGCGGCGCGATCGTCCCGCTCGCTCTCGAGTTCATCGCTGCGGTGCGGCCCGATGCGAAGCTCACCGCGGCTGCTGCGGCGGCGCTCGAACAGAACCCGTGGCCCGGCAACGTGCGCGAGCTCAAAGCAGTGGTCGAACGCGCGATCGTCCTCGCGCGAGGCGGAGACATCGACGCGAAGCACTTCACGTTTTCGCTGACGGCCGGCGCGAAGTCTCCCGGTCCCGAAACCGCCGAGGCCGCAGAACGGGCCCGGATTGTCGACGCTCTCGAGCGCTGTGCTGGCAATCAGTCGCGCGCTGCCGAGCTACTCGGCATCTCGCGCACGACTTTGGTCACGAAGCTCCGCCTCTACGATATTGCTCGCCCCCACGCGAAGAAGCGCTGATGTGATCGCGGCGCGCCGCGATCGACTCTCAGTTCGCCGTCGGCGTGATCACCATTTGGGGATCGAGGATCGCCGGGAAGCTCGCCGCCGCCACCACGCTGGCCGGCACCGCGAGCACGATCCGGTCGCGGGCATAGGTCGACGGGACCGCCGTCCTCCCGCCGGCAGCGTCGATAAACGTCGCATCGCCGTAGAAGACGTCCACCTCGCCCGCGCGGCGAAGGCGCAGACCATCCTCCACGCGATCGATCGCCGTGACCTCAGCGACGTCGACGGTTACCACGAGGTCTGCCGCCGTGTCCGGACGGCGAGGAAACCCCCAGCTTTGGGCGACGCCTTCGTCGTTGACCTCGAACGTCTCGACGAACTCGGCGCGTACGAGATCGAGCGTTTCCTCGTCGACAGCCGTGTCGAGGGGCGCGACGTCGAGGGTGCGCCCACCAAGCGCGACGGTGGTTGTCCGCATCACGATCGCGGCACGCCCGGGCGTCGAGAGCGACAACGTATCGTGCGCGAGGCTGAAGTGTTGCTGGTCGACGACCGCGCGAACGTCTGCGCCGGCGATATCGGAGGTCCAGCGTGGTGCGTCGACGCAGGCAGTGAGCACGAGCGCCAATACGATCGAAGAGGAAGAAATGCGATGCAGCATGCACGAGCACAGATCACGAATCGCGCCAGACCTCGCACGCCGCCTAGTCGCCGAGATGCGCGATGCTGTCGCCTGCGGCGATGCGCTCGGCGCACAAGATGCCCACACAGGGTGTAGGGCGATCGGTCTAGTTGGTCGTGAATACGAACGGGAAGTGGTTCACCACCGCGCCGCCTTTGGCGGGGAACTTCAACAGATACAGCTTCTGCTTCACGCAGTTCGCGACGCTGCCGCTGATCGAGCCGCGCACGGTGCTCGCGCTCGTCACCTTTCCGTTCGCGTCGATCACGAAGCGAACGACGAGGTCGCCGCCCTTGGAGGTGCCCTGGTTCACTGCGATTTGGAAGCACGCGCCGAACAGGCCCTTCCGGCTGGTCATCACCTGGATGATGTCGTCCTTCGACAGCGAGATGCCACCGTCGATGGAACCGCCCGGTGGACCGATGTCCATCGGACCGCCGGTGCCACCACCGCAGTTGACGACGCAGACCTCGGCGCGGTTGTCACCGGTATCGAGGGGTCCCTTCTTCTTCGTCGCCTTGCCGATGGGGCCGCCGCGCTTCGCGTCTGGATCGCCGCCGCGCGTATCCTTGCCGTCACCGGCGCCGAACTCGGGGACCTCACCCTGCCCGTCTCCGTCGATCCGCTTCAAGTCCTTGATCGCGTCCTCGAACCCGCGCACGCCGGTGATGTCATCGAGAAGATCGGTGTACGCCATGAGGCCGGTGCCCTCCTTGCCGGACTTCTTCTTGTCCTTCGGCGCGACGATCGTCCGCTTGGGCTTCCACTCCCATGGCTTGGTCGTGGTCGGTGGGAGGCCGTTCGTTCGATCGACCGGCATGGGCTTCGCGACCGCGGGTTGCTGCGTCACGGTCTCGAGCGTCGGTTTCGTCGGCGTCGGCTTCACCTCGGGCGGCGGATCGCTCGCCTTCACGAGGTACGTACCCGTCATCGACTTCGGACCCGGCCACACCGCGGGTGACTCCTTCTCGTAGAGCTGGAACGTGAGCAGGAGGATCGCGCTGTGGAGCAGCACGCTGAACGCGAGCGATGCGCGCGACTCGCTGTTCTGCCGGAACGCCCAGCGAACGATCGCCGCGAAACCGATCGCGAGCGACGCGACGCTCGCACCACGGAACGCCGCTTCGCCGAGCGCGACGCCATCGCGCCACCAGAACAGCGTGAGCGCGAGGATCGACAGCGCGTAGCCGGCCGCGCCCGCGAGGATCATCGGGTGGCCGAGGTTCCAATCCTCGACCTCGTGGGGGACGAACTGGAAGAAGAACTTGTGGTCGCCGCTCGCGTCGAGGGTGATCACGCCCCAGTCCGTCGGGCCGAGCGTCGTCGCGTGAAAGCCGCTGCCTTCGTGGTTCGCCGCGACGAACGCCGCGACGTCGTGCTCGACGCCGCCGACGCTGATCGTGCCCGACATCGCGGTCGACAGCGTCAGCACGTAGCCGCGACGGCCCGGGGTGATGATCGCAAACTCGGCGGATGCCCCCGAGGAAGCCGATGGCAGCGACCGTGCCGGCGTAGTGAACGTCGCCGACGTGTCCATCCCGAGCGTCACCCGTGTGGGCTTCTCGTGGACGACGTCGTCCATCACCTCGTCGTGCCAGATCAAAGACGTGCGGAGTGCGGTGCTCATCAGATCGCGTCCCCCAATTTTGGCCCGTTCGAACCGAAGACAGCGGCGCGCGCGATCGGTTCCCGATTTTTCGCGAAACGTTTCGGTGGCCGATGTAGGCCGATGTCAACCGACTGGAAACACGCCGCTACTCGGGGCGATCGGCGTCACCGACGGTGGTCGCGCACGCACCCCCACCACCGCCACCGCCGCCACCACCACCGCCGCCAAGATCCATCAGCGTGCCGTCGAGCTGTGCGTCCGCGACCATTGCCATGCAGCCGCCCTCGACAAGGATTTGGTCGGAGCCGATCTGCTCGAGCACCAGATCCGCGACCTCGGCCGAGAACGCGGTGTCGGGCACACCGAGCGCGGAGATCGTGACGGTTCCGCTGGTCGCGAAGTACTCCATCTCGTTCTCGCCGCCTTTGTCACCGAGAGCGCGCACGCACACGCCGCACGTCACCGGATCCGCGTCGATCGGGAACGTGCCCGTGCGCACCGTGCCGCCCACGAACGGGCCCGCGTTGTCGTAGAGCTCGACCTGCACGACGCTCGTCGTTCCGGGGAGCATCGACGCCATGCGGTACCACTTGCGCATCCCCATCGAGCCCGGGACGTTGCACCGCTGCGCGAACAGCGCGGTCAGCGCGCCCGCGTCCGCCGTGTCGTCTGCCATCGAGCAGGCCTTCGGCGTGTTCGTTCCACCGGAATCTCCGGCGCAACCCACGAGCGAAGCCATCACGACGACATCGGCGATGCGCATACGTCCATGATGCAGCAAGGCATGTGCCGTGACGGCAGGAACCTCGCCTCGGACGAACATCGCGAAACCCTGTTACCGGGGTGTTACGGGGTCCGGGTGGCTGGGGGATCGGGTACCACCGAAAGCGCCGATCGCGACGAGCTTCACTGCCATGCGCCCTGGAGCACGATGCTGATCACGCGGCCCGCCAGGTAGTAGCCCGTGCGTGTCTGCGGCCGCGTGTCGAGCAGATCATCGACGCGCAGCACGGCGAGGTACTCCTTCGTGATCTGCGCGGTGAGATTCCCCTCGACGAGCGCGTAGCCGTCGACCTCGCCGCCCTGATCGATCGCCGCGCCGAAGTAGCGGACCCGGGCGAGCGCCGAGTAGCTGTCGTTCGCGAGGACGCGCGCCCACGCGTCGAAGCGGTGGTGCGGCAGGCGATCGAGGGGATCGTCGGACGTGTCGCTCTTCGCGCGGATGAAGTTGTACGAGCCGCCGACTTCGATCTTCGCGTGGACGAGCACGCGTGCGAGCGTGTCGATGCCGTAGATGTCGAGGTCGCCGAGGTTCACGAGCATGTCGTTGTCGGCCGGATCCGTCGACGAGCGCACGGTGCCGGTCGTGCGGCGGTAGAACGGCGCCACCTCGACGCGCAGGCGATCGCGCTGCTCGACGGCGCGGATCTCCGCGTGGAACGCCTTTTCGGGTTCGAGGTCCGGGTTGCCCGTCTCCACGTCGAAGCGTTCGCGCAGGCTCGGGACGCGCCCCTTGTAGCCGGTGGTCGCGGTGAGCTCGAGCGTCGGTCGCGCCTTGTACTTGCCGACGAGCTTCGCCTCCGGCCACGGGTTTGGCGCGTTGCCGTCGATGGCGAACGGGATCGCGATACCGACCGCGCCATCGACGCGCAACTTGTTGCGCTCGAACTGCAGGTCGCCGGCGCCGCTCACCAGGTTCGACTCGCCGCGCTGGCTGTTGAAGTCCCGGTCGAACACGAGCGCCTTGTCGCGCGAGGCGGACAACGACGCCGCCCACCGCCACTCCTTGGTGATCGGCTGTGTCGCGAGCAGCGAGCCGCCGCTGCGGAGCGCTTCGAGATCCTCGACGGCGACCTCGTTCATCAGCGCCGGGTCGTCGAAGCGGCGCGACTTGCGATGCATCCAGTGCACGAAGTACTGCCCCTGCAGCTGCAGCTTGCCGAACTTGTCGTCGGCCTTGATCTGCGCGCGTGCGCTCGTCTCGCGATCGATCATCAGGATGTTCGCGCGTGCATCCTCGTTCGGCGGCGCGAGGTAGTGGCGATCGTCGAGGAAGCCGTCGACGACGACGCGGCGATCGCCGTCGCGATACTCGACGCGTGCGGAGCCCGTCGCGGAGCGTCGCTGATCTCCGATCGTCGCCGCACCCGGCAGGTCCATCTCGCGCGCACCGCCGAGGCCCGACGCGGAGACGCGCAGCGCGAGCTTCTTCGCGAGTGCCACACGTGCGGTGCCCGTCATGCCGAACGATGGCAGCGAGTCGCCCGTGATGCGCGCGATCACGAGCTGCGGTCCGATCGCGTCGCGCGTGAGCACCTCGATCACGCCGCCCGGTCCACCGGCCCCGTCGATCGGCGACTGCGGCGTCGTGGCGACCCGAATCTGGACGATGTCGGTGACCGGGATCGACGACACGTCGAACGTGCCGTAATAGGGATCGCTGACGAGGACGCCATCGATCATCACGGACACGGCGCCCTTGCGCCCACCGCGGATGTCGACGTTGAAGCCGCCGCGGCCCGCATCGCGGACGGTGACGTCGGGGATCAACGCGAGCGCAGTGGCGAGATCGGTGGCGCCGCGCGCCGCGAGCTGCTCGCCCGTCAGACGCACCTCGGTGTCGCGGTCGAACGGCTTGTCCGGCCGCTCGTCGAAGATCTCGATCGCCTCCCCCTCGGACAGCTTCGCAAGGTCCTCGTCGGTGAGGTTTTCGGGTGGGGGCGGCTCGATGATCGTCGTCGCACCGTCGTCGGGGGGCTCACCGTCGGGGGGCTCCTGGGCCTGGGCCGCCGGACCCCACGCGCCCACGACGGCCAGCGCGGCGATCAAGGACTTGGTGGGGCGGCGGCGCATCGCGGGAGAGTCGAGCAAAACCCTCGCCGCTGATCTTGCACCAGGATGACCTTGGGTGGAACCTACGCGACCAAAGGGGTGCCCATGAGCGACGCTAGCGGCGAGAACCAGGCAGAGATCCTCGCGAACCAGGCCAAGATCGCGGCCAACCAGGCCACGATCATCGCGAACCAGGAGAAGATCCTCGCGAACCAGGAGAAGATCCTCGCGAACCAGTCGAAGATCGCGGGCAACCAGAAGACCCTCCAGTCCAACGCGAAGCAGATCGCCGCGAACGGGAAGAAGCTCGACACGGTTCTCGCGAACCAAGCCAAGATCGCGGGCAACCAGAAGAAGCTCGATCTGGTGCTGGCCAACCAGAAGGCGATCGTCGGGAATCAGAAGAAGATCCTCGCGAAGAAGTAAGCGATGGACCTCCTCGAGCGCGCGACCGCGCTCGCGGCGTGTCCCCTGTTTGCCGACCTCGCGCCGGCCGTCGTGATCCGGCTCGCGGAGCGCGCGCGGCCGCGAGCGCTCGAGCCGGGTGAACGCCTGGCGACCGAAAGCGATGTCTGGGTCGTCGTCGACGGCCAGCTCGTCATTGCATCGACCGCGGCTGTCGCGCTCGACGCCACGGCCTCCACCACGCGCCGTCACGGAGGTATCGCGTTCGCGGGCCACGTACTCGGCCTCGTGCGTGTCGTTGCGCCGGCAACGCCGCCGCTATCCGCGCTCGCGGTGAAGCCATCGAACGTGGTCGGCCTGACGCTCGACGACATGCGTGACGTGCTCGAGGAGGATCCGATTGCACTCGCCGCGCTCGCCGACGCGCTAGCGCAAGTGTTGCTCGCTCCCGCCGACGACGGGCGTCGATGACGGTCACCGCGACGACGGTGGTGCAGTCGTGAACAAGCGCGCGTTCATCCTCGGCGCCGCGATGGTGCTTCTTTGCAACCTAGTCGCGGTTACGTTGCGCTCGTACGCCGAGGCGTCCTTTCTCGCCGCGTACGGAGCGCAGAAGCTGCCGTGGCTACTCATCGCGAACGCTGCGGGGTTCGCGGTCGCGACGTTCGCGTACGACCTCATCACGCGCCGCGCGCATACGCGCATCGTCGACGTCGTGTTGCTCGGCCTGTTGTTCGTCGCCGCCGCGCTCGCACCGAAGCTGCTCGACATGGGCGCCTCGCCGGTCTTGGTCGTCGTCGCGCTCGCCGCTGCTTCGCAGGTCGCGGGCCTCGCACTGTGGAACCGTGTCGCCGCTTCCGTCGCCGGTCGCGACGCGCGCCGTATGCTCCCGCGCGCGGGCGCGGCGGTCACGCTCGGCGGCGCGATCGCCGGCCTCGGCGCGGGCGTGCTCGTCTATCGCGTCGGCCTGATCGCCCTACCCATCATCGGCGCGGTCGTTACCATCGTCGTGCTCGTGCTCGCCATCGCCCAGGACAAGGCGCTCGCGAAGGACGGCGCACCCGGCGCTACTGCACCCGCCGGCACGCCCGAGGCTCTCGCCCCCGTCCAGAAGCGCCTCCTGCGCGCCCTGATCGTCGTCGCGATCCTCGAGGGCATCGTCGCGACGGTGATCGATCTCCAGTTCATCGCGACGCTCAAGGGCCGCTACTCGGGTGACTCGCTCGCCGTCGCCATCACGCTGTTCTACGGCGGCACGAACGCGATCCTGTTCGTACTCCAGGTCTCCGCGGTCCCGCGCATCCTCGTCACGCGCAGCCTCCCCACCACCGCCGCGATCCATCCTGTCCTCGCGATCGCCTGGTACGCACTCTTCGTCGCCGCGCCGGGTTTCATCATCATCGCGGGTACGCGCACGACCGACCAGATCCTCCGCCTCGCGACCTCGCGCACCTCGCAGGAGATCGAGCTGTCCGCATTTCCTCCCGGCCCGCGTGCGCGCTGGAAGGTACTGCTCCGCGGCGGCATGTGGCCACTCGGCGCCGCTCTCGCGGCCCTCGTGCTCCTGCTCGTCGGCCCCGTCGCGATCGCTCACCCGAACCAGCTCGCCGCCGCCGCCGTCGGCATCGCCATCCTCTGGTTCGTCGCCGCGCAGATCGCCGCGCGCAGGTTCCAGACGGCGCTCGCCGCTCCGCTCAACATTCGCAGTCACCGCGCCGACGACCTGCGCCGCGTCGATCTCGACACACTCGAGAGGTGGGCCCACATCGCGGGCGGTGACGACCCGCGCCGCGCCCGCCTCGCACGTGCGGCGATGGGGCGCGCTCGCGTCGCCGTCTCCGACCTCGAAGATCACCTGCGCCACGAGGAGGCCTCGGTCCGCGCCGCGCTTTACGAGCAGCTGGCTCGCGCCCCCACACCGGAGCTGCGCAACGAGCTCCGCGCCGCCGTCATCATCGAGGACGACGATCGCGCACTCGCCCTCGGTCTCAAGGCCCTCGCACTCGGCAGCGACAGCGCCGAGGCTGCACGCGTCGGCGAAAAGGGGCTCGAGCGCGGACGCGCGCGCGCCGCTCTCTCGCGCGAGGTCGCGGAGGCATTGCAGAGCGCAGAACGAACGCTGTCAGGCGAGCACGCTGTCGACGAGATCGCCGCGCTTCTCGGACGCGATCCCGAATGGGCCGTCGGACTCGCGCGCGCCCACCGCACGAAGATCACCGACGCCGAGCTCGCCGCCGTGCTCCTCGATGCCGCGCACGCGCCGACTGCACCGACCTCCTCGACGAGCCCCTCCTCGACGAGCCCCTCCTCGCCGAGCCCCTCCTCGCCGAGCCCCTCCTCGACGAGCCCCTCCTCGCCGAGCCCCTCGAGCTCGAGACGGACGAACGCGGCGTTCGTCGAGGGGCACGGTGGTCACCTCGTCCTCGATCGACGGCGCGCAGGCGCGTTCCTCGTCATCGCGCGGATCGGCCCGGACGCGACGATGCCCGCGCTCGGCATCGCGCTCGAGGCGGGGGTCCCCGGCGCGATCGCGGCGATCGCTACGCTCGATGCCGACGGTGCCACGCATCTCGGGACGAAGATCAGCTCGCTCTCCCCCATCGCGCGCACGGTGATCGCTCGCGCGTTGGCGGGCGCCCCGAGCGCGAGCGCGCTCGTCTCGACGCTCATCTCCGACGACGATCCAGAGGTCGCCCACGCCGCATTGCGTACCGCCCTCGCGATCGCGCGCGGCGGCGGCACGCTCCCCGAGAAGCCGATCGCCGACGCCGTCGCCAGCGCGCTCGCGGCGCTCGAGGCGCACCTCGACGCGCGCGACGCCGCGGGCCCGTGGTCCGCGTGCGCGCGGCTCGAGCTCGAGCTCGCGACCCCCCGCTGCGTCGTGCGCCTCCTCTGGGCCGTCGCCGTCGAGGCCGCCGCCTCCGGCCGCGACCCCGCGACGCTCGCCGCCACTGCGCGCCACCTGATCGGCGGTAAGGAGCCCGATCGTCGGCGCGCGCTCGATGTCGTGCAGGAGATGCAGACCGGACGCACGGAGATCCTCGCGGTCCTCGAGCGTTGGCTCAAGCCCGCCGTGCCCGCGACCGACACCGAGGACACGCTCGTCGCGCTCTCCCTCGTCGATCCGTGGCTCGCGAGTCTCGGCGGCGGCGAGCTCACCGAGATCGAGCCACGCCTCAGCGCGCTGCGCAAGGCGGCGCTGTTCGCGACGATGGCGGGCCCGGCTCTCGCGGCCTTCGCGACCCAGGCGACACAGCGCGAGCTCGATGGCCCCGTGTTCGCCTTCGGCGACCCAGGCGACACGATGCTCATCGTGATCGACGGCGCCGTGTTCACACAGCGCCCGAACGCACCTTCGCGCCGAGTCGAAGCAGGTGGCGTCGTCGGAGAGCTCGCAGTGCTGACCCGCGCGCCACGCGCCGCGAGCGTGACCGCGGAGCACGCTACGGTGCTCGAGATCGATCGCGCGACGTTCTCTGCCGCGGCACGGCGCGCGCCCGAGCTCGTGCTCGGTCTGTCCGCGACGCTCGCCGGCTGGATCGCGCCCGAGCGCCCCGACGTGCTCGGCTGATCGCCCGCGGGCGAGGTGCGAGCCGCGCAGCCCACACTCGAAGCGTCACGCGCCCGATGCAAATGCTGCTGCTTCGTGGTCGAGGATTCGGTAGCCTCGCATCATGAAGCGATGCATCGTCACGGCGCTCGCCTTCATCGTCCTCGTCGGCGCGTGCGACGCGCGAGGCTCCCAAGGCACGGGCCAAGCGGTCGAGGTTACCGACACGGGTCGGGCGTGTCTGCTCGGCCACGAGCCTGCGGGCTCGCAACGCACGACGTATCCGGAGAACGTGCCCGTCGAGATCCGCGTCGCCGGCTTCGAGTGCTTGAGCAGTAGCTGTACGACAGACGAGATGGCGAGCTGCGAGGCGACGTTGACCGGGACGATGGTCGTGATCACCGCGCGCGCTTCGTGGAAAGACACGAGCCGAACGAGCAACGGGTGCACCGACGATTGCTCGAGCCCGAGCGCGACGTGCTTCACGCCGCCGCTCGCCGCCGGAACCTACACGATCCGGTACGGCGTGAATACGACCTCCCTCGTAGTCCCGAGCATGCCGGGGATGTCCCCGTGCCTCGGTGATCCGTTCTGAGCGATCAGAACTGGAAGTAGATGAACGGGACGATCTTCGTGTGCGCGAGCTCGCGCAGCACGAGCCCGCAGCCGGCGAGCACGAGGGCTTGTCCGATGGCGGGCAAGGCGCAGAAGCGGTGGCGCAGCCACCGGTATCCGCCGTCGGCGAAGAAGTGGGTCGCGAAGCCCGCGACGAGCGGTACGGTGACGAGCGGCACGAGGTTCGCGTGATCGGTCTCGAGCTTCGCGATCTGGTGCAGCACCGCGAGTGCATCGTCGAAGGTGGGCGCGCGGAAGAAGACCCACGCGAGGCACACGTAGAGAAACACGAGCAGCGTGGCGACCTGGCGCCGCGCGACGAGGAGCGTGCGCACGAGCGACCTGCGAGAGAGCAACGCGTCGAGGAAGCGCTTGATGAACAGCTCCCCCTGCCGGACGGTCGCCGCCGGGGACATGTTCTCGACGATGTCGGCGGCGTGACCGAGGAGCCACGCGCCGAGGATCAGTGGAATCCACGTCCACGTCTCGAAGTAGCGCAGCCCGAGGACAAACGTGACGGCGGTCGCGCACATCGCGAGGCGCAGCACTTCGGGGATCGCGGTGAACGGGCCGCGCCACACCTGGCGGAACGGACGCGTCGGTGGCGGCTCGGCATCGCGCCTGTCGCGCGCGTCGTCGCGGCCGAGCCACGCCGTGGCGACGGCCCAGAGTGGCGTGAAGAACACCCAACCGACGGCGAGTTGCGTCCACGTGCCGGTCCCGTCGAGGTAGTGCAGCGTCGCGCTACCGGCGGCCGCGAACAGGATGCAGCCCACGAACATCGACCACGCCTCGCGCGGATCGCCTGCGGTCGCGCGTTGGAAGTAGCGCGTGATCGCGAGGCCGAGACCGTGCAGCGCGCCCCAGACGATGAACGCCCACGACGCACCGTGCCACAGGCCGCCGAGCAGCATCGTCAACGTCAGGTTGACGTAGGTCATCGCGGGGCCCTTGCGATTCCCGCCGAGCGTCACGTAGAGGTAGTCGCGCAGCCACGTCGACAGCGAGATGTGCCACCGCCGCCAGAACTCCTGGAGGTTCGCGGAGCGGTACGGTGTGTTGAAGTTCTCGGGCAACGTGAACCCGAGCACCTGCGCACTTCCGATCGCGATGTCGGAGTAGGCAGAGAAGTCGCAGAAGATCTGTAGCGCGTACGCGAACACGCCGACGAGCACCTCGACCGACGAGAATCGCTCCGGCGCCTCGAACACGCGATCGACGATCGAGATCGCGAGCGTGTCGGCGATCGCGATCTTCTTGAACAGCCCGAGGATGATCCGGTAGAGGCCGACCGTCGCGCGCTCGAGGTCGAGCGGCGGAGGATTCTCGAGCTGCGGGATCAGGTCCTTCGCGCGAACGATCGGCCCCGCGACCAGCTGCGGGAAGAACAACACGAACGTCGCGAAGCTCACGACGGACTTCGTCGCGGGGATCTCGCGGCGATAGACGTCGATCGTGTACGAGAGCGACTGGAACGTGTGGAACGAGATGCCCGCCGGCAGAATGAGCCCGAGCCGGTCGCCCGGCAGCTGCAACACGTCGTGCGTGAAGAAGTCGAAGTACTTGAAGAAGAACAGCACACCGAGGTTCGAGACAAGCGACAACGCGAGCAGCGCCTTGCGCCGGAACGGATCGTTCGTGCGCTCGATCCAGACGCCGAGGTAGTAGTCGAGGACGATCGTCGAGAGCAGTAGCCCGAGGAGGTACCGATAGGGCCCGGGCATGCCCGCCGCCCACGCGTGATAGAAGAGCGACGACGCGACGAACAGAAGGATCACGCGACCGAGCGGCCGGTGCGTGTCGTCGAGGGACATGCCGATACCGACACCGAGCACGGCGAGCACGAGCAGGTGCCCGTACTGCGCGAGGTACCAGGTCATGTCGTCGAGCGCGCCCGCACGATGCGCGACGAGCATCGAGATTCCGAGCACGACAAGCCCGCCGACGAGGACACGCGCGATGATCGCCTGCCCGCGATCGCTCGCGATCCACGGCGCCGCGCGCCGCCCACCGACGATCGCCGTGACGACGAGCGCGCCTCCGATCGCCCACTGCTCCCACAAGATCGGCGGCCACTCGGCGTAGCGCGGATCGTCGGTCACGAGGCGGTACAGGATCCCGCCGATCGGATCCCACACGGCGTCGAGGTCCTTCGCGACCAGCAGGAACACGAGATCGCCGAGGAGCAGCATCACCGCGACGCGCGCGAACCACATCCGCGGTCCGCCCCAGCGCGCCAGCGCGTAGAGAAAGAACAGCGCGATCAGGAACAGCGGGTAGTCGGGGCTGGAGAACAGCATCTACGGTGCGGCGGGTTCCGACGGCAACCTGGTCGCGGAGTCGGTCGCTGGTGCGCCGTTTCGCGGAGCCTCCGTCGTCGGCGACGGAGGGAGTTTGTTGAGAGCGCGCCATCGCGCATATTCGTCGAGGAGCGCGGCCGACAGCGAGTCGGCCCAGTGCTGGTACCCGAGATCGCTGAAGTGCACGTGGTCGCGGAATGCGGCGCGCGGCTCGGCGGTGACCCAGCCGTGCATGCGGTCTGGTCCGCCCATCGCGGACAGCGAGTCGAAGAACGCGACCTTGTTGCGCGCCGCGGCCGCGTGCTGCACGGCGATGATCTCCTGCAGCACGCCGGGCGTGCGCCACTCGCACTCGATCGGCGGCGGATCGTCCTCGCGTCCCTTCTTCGGCTTCCAGCGATCACACGCCTTGCCGCCCTCGCGCACGGCCATGTCGGGTGGACCGAGGATCAAGATCGAGGCGGTCGGCGCAGCCGCGCGCACGCGCAGGATCGTGTCGTCGTAGTACCGAGCGATCGACTCGAGATCGAGATCCTGATCGTCTGCTTCGTTGGTGCCGTACTGCAGCACGACGAGCCGCGGATCGCGCGTCGCGAGTTGCTCGCCGATGATCGCCCAATCCCACGAGCGCAACGAGCCGAGCCGCCGCCCGACCACACCGAGAGAATCGACGATCACACCGGGCCGCAGCCGCTCCATCACGACGCCGAACAAATCGAGCTGGCCACCACCGCCGTGCTCGAGCGTCAGCTTGTGCGGTCCGTCGGGCACCGGGATCACGTGCCGCGCGGGATGCGGCGGCTCGATCGCCGTCGTCTTCGTCGACAGCTGCTGCCATGGTCCTTCGTCGACGCGATAGCGCAGCGTGCCGCGCTCGGGGGCCGCGTGATAGAGAATCTCGAACTGCGCGACCGACGTTCCCGCCTGGCACTCGGCGCATGTCTCGACCCACAGCTGTGCACCCTTGCGCTGGCCGTAGATGCGAATGCCGCCCACGCCGAACGGCTCTGCATCGCCGACCTTGCCGCCCACAGCCGCGCGCCAGATGCCGCTCGTCCCGTAGCGAACGTCGCGCTGGTAGTAGTGGCGCGCGTTCGGCTTGCCCGCCGCGACGAGCCCGCGCCCCGCGTCACCGAACCGCGCTTGCCACGACGTTCGCAGCCGCGATGTCATCGAGTCACCCGCGGTGTGCGAGTCGCCGAAGAACAACGCGAGCGCGCGGCCCCGAGGCTCGTTTCTTTCTGCCGCGGCGAGCACCTCGAACCAGCGATCGAGCGTCCCCGCAGGCGCGTCGAGAAATCCCGGCATCGCAGGATCCGCCGCCGCGTCCTGCCCCACCGCGACGACACCTGCATCACTCGCACTCGCAGATCCGAGCGTCGTCGGGTTCTTTGGCGACGGCAACCGATCACCATCGCACCCACCACTGCACCCGAGGAGCAGCACGCAGGTCGCAGCCACTCCGAAGGAGTTGCGAAGGTAGATCGAGAGAGCGCTAGTGCCCATATCGCTTGTAGCCGGCCATCAGCGCGTCGAACACGGCGTCGGCGAACTTGTTGGCGCCCTTGCGCGTCAGGTGCCGGAAGTCAGAGCCGACGAGGCCCTTCTTGAACCACTTCGCCGCGGTGCCCTTGCCGCCCATCCAGTCGTAGGTGGAGAAGAACGCACACCCCGACGCCCGTGCCGCACGCCGCTGCGCCTCGACGAGCACCGGCATCACGGGGCGCGAGACGTAGCCGCCGTCCTTGACCTCCGCTTGATCCGTCGGCGACACGACGAGGCACGTCGCATCGGGCCTTGCCTTGCGCACGAGCATCAACACCTTCTCGTAGCGCCCCTGGTACTCCTTCATGGCCGTGTCGCTCGGCCCGAGCCACTGCGCTTCGTTCGCGCCGATCATGATCATCACGAGATCGGCGCCGCGGTGCACGAGCTCGGCCGCGAAGTTCTCCTCGTTCCGCATCGCGAAGTTCTTCACGTTCACGCTGACGATGCCGAGGTTGTCGACGACCGCGCCGCTCTCGTTCTCGAAGCCGATGCCGAACAGGCGCACCCTGCCCTTGGTTTCGATCGCGAACCGCTGCGCTCCACCCTCGACGGTCGCGCTCGCACCGCCCGCGATCTTCTTCTCCCCGTTTGTCGCGGCTTCGAGCACCTTCGTGCCGTTCGCCTTCACCGTCGCGACACCGCCCTTCGGTTGTGCGAGGTAGTACAGCTCGACCTTGTTCGCCTTGCCCGCGTTCAGCTTGTACGTGGCACGCGCGCCGCCGGTAGCCTCCGACGATGCGCCACCCGCGCCGTACAGCTGGTCGGCGGCCGGTTGCGTCGAGACCGCGTGCGTTGCCCACGCGCCATCGTGTGCACGCGCGACGCCCTCGTGAAAGCAGAACCGATGCGGCTCGACGACGTAGACGAAGCCGGGTCCCCCATCGCCGAGCTCGCCTTGCAAACGCGAACGCAACCGTGCGGGGATCGCGTCGGTGGCGATCACGGAGTCGCCGTACCACGACACGCGCATCGCGCGACCGAGCGTGCCCGCGCCTTCTTCGCGCACGGCCTTGTAGAACCCATCCATTGCCCATCGCTTGCAAGCGGTGTCGGACCCCTCGATGCAGATGTCCTCGAGAGCGCTGCCCTTGGTGCGATTGCTGTCGGCGCCGCCGACCGCGGGCACGGCGCCCACGGGTTCGACATCGTCGTCACGCGCGTCGGCAACCACGACGGGCTTCGCGGTGAACACGGGACCCGCCACCTGCGTGTCGGCTTCGCGCTTGTGGGTCAACCGATCCGCGAGCGCACCCGTCGAACCATCCACGTACCAGATGCCCAGGCCCATGAACGTGCAGAACCACAGAATCGTGGGTGCGACAGTCCAGCTGCGGTCGGGCGACGACATCCGCTCGAAGGTAAGCGAAGCCGCCGTGTAGTCAATTCTCATCACCGCCGCTTCGCTACGGTCTCGCCGTCTTGGAACGCCCCTCGCAAAAGCGATCCGCCGATGAGGAATCGCACCATCCTTGCCTACGTCCTAACTCTCGCGATCACTGGCTGTGGCGACGACGGGGATCAGGCGACCCCCGACGCGGCGCCGGAACCTCCACCACCCCGCATCATCGAAGGTGGCGGAATCGGCGACGGTCCGATCGAGGGTGTCGCGAATGTCTACGTCCTCGACGATTCGACGCGCGACCCGCTGAGCGGGGCGACGGTCCGGGTCGGTGAGGTCGAAGGGACGACCGACTCCACGGGCCTGTTCGTGGCCCGGGGCGTGACCGGACCGCAGACCGTCATCGTCAAGGCGACCGACCACCGCCCGGAGATGTGGATCGGCGCGAACGGCGCGAACATTACGTTCTCGCTCCAGCCCGGCGCGAATCCGAACCCGCGCTCGGCGACGATGACCGGCGCGCTGTCGCTCGCGTCGCTGCCGGCGCTCGATACGAACCACGCGTACTTCGTGCAGGTCGGCTACTCGGCGAGCGACGACCTCGGCGACGACGCGAACGAGATCCCGACGCCCAACGACACGAACCAGTGCCTCGCCGTCTCGAACCAGACGCCATGCGACTTCACCGTCGTCACGCGCACCGGCGAGGTCGCGCTGTTCGCGTCGATCATCGACGTCGACACCAAGGGCACGTTCGACAACCCGGCGGACGACACGTACATGCAGGCGGGCTGGGGGTACCGTCCGGCGGCGACCATCGCCGCCAACGCGACGATGACGGGCATGAATCTCACGCCGCTCGCCGGCACCGACCTGAACGATGTCACCGTCGACATCGGGACGCCGCCCGCGTCGCTCCCCGAGCGCGGTGCGCTCGTGCAGGTCGAGCTCCCGAACCGCGCCGTGATCAGCCTGGGGTTCGTCGCCACGACGTCGCCAACGATCCGAGCGCCGAAGGTCTCGGCCGTCTCGGGCGCGACCGCATATCGCCTGATCGCGGTCGCGTCGACAGGAGGGGAGACGCCGACCGAGAGCATCGTGCTGCGCCGCAACCTGTCGGGCACCACGCTCTCTGCGGGCACGTGGCTCGCGCCGCCCGGCTCGACGGACCTCTCGCGCACCGGCGCGTCGTGGGCTCCGGTGTCGGGCGCCGCCGTCCACGCCGTCGAATACACGCAGGGCACGGCGAACCTCTTGAACGTCACCGTCTTCGACAACACCTCCCTGTTCACGATCCCGAACCTGGTCGCCCTTCCCGGTGGACGGGTCACCGCCAAGGTGCAGGCGATCGGCGCCACCGGCTTCGATGTGACCAACTTCTCGCTCGACGCCGATCGCGACAAGCTCGACCGGGTGTCCGGCGAGACGATCGACCTCCCGTAGCCAGCACATCCCCGTCACCCACGCTAAGATGACGCTTCATGCGTCGTGCGCACCTGGTGCTCCTGTGGGCGGCTCTTGCCGGCTGCCCACCACCGGGACCGCCGCCGCAATACCCGCCGTACGAGCCGCCGCCTGATCCGGGGCCGCCGATCGTCGTCGAGGCGCCCGCGAATCCCGCGGAGCTCGGCCGGCTCGACGATCGCCTCGTCGACTTCAAGTTCGACGGTGGACAGCTCGAGTTCGAGATGCACTCGGAGCAGAGTCGCGTCGTCCAGATCGCGCGTAATCGCTACATGGTTCCCGTCGTCATCTCGTGGTCGATGACCGCGCTCGACAACGTGGAGCCAACATCGACGCTGTCGGGCGTCGCGTACCTGCCACCGGCGTCCGCACCGAACGAGCTCGGTCCATCGGTCGTACTCACGAACCTGCAACGCCTCGACAACAACCAACGGTACCGTCGCGAGCTCTACTTCCGCGCGCGGTTCGGCGATCCACGGGCGCGTCCATATCCATATGACTATGCGCTTCCATATCCGCACGGCCAAACGTTCGCCGTCCTCCAGGGATTCCACGGTGAGTTCTCGCATCGTGGCTCGAACGAATACGCCGTCGACTTCGATTGCCCCGTCGCGACGCCGGTGCTCGCGGCGCGACCGGGCGCCGTCGTCGTCACGCACGCCGCCGCGCAGGGCTCGGGCACCACGGCCGAGTACCTCGACTACAAGCGGACGAACTTCGTGATCGTGCGCCACGACGACGGCACGCTCGGCGAATACATGCACCTCGCGCCGTCGAGCGTGATCGTCAAGCCGGGCAATCGCGTCGAGCGCGGTCAACCGCTCGCGCTGTCCGGAAACACCGGGTTCTCGTCAACGCCGCACCTCCACTTCCAGGTCATGACCGCGGCACCCGACGGTGTGGCGGCCGTGTCGTTCCCGTTCACGTTGGCCGCATCGGCGTCTGTCGCCGAGGAGCCCGTGCAGGGCCGCCGCTACACCGCCTGGGAGCAGCCGCCGAATAGCGCGCACGCGCAGAGCCCGTGAGATGATGGGGCCGCGATGGGGGCCAGGTCGATGATCCGGGCTTGTCTTGTGTGTGCGGCGCTCTCGGCCACGCACGCCGCGTACGCCGACAGCGCGTCGAAAAAGCCGATGCGTCCTCCCGCAAAGCCCGAGCTCGTGGCGGGCACTCGCACGTTCGTCGCGTTCGCCGGACGTGCGGCCCCGGTGCGGCTCGTGTGGGTGCCGGTTCCCGGTGCGGCGAAGTATCGCGTGACGTGGACGACAGGTACCGCGTCCGTCGATACCGACTTGCCCGCTCCGACGACGGTGTTCGAGAAGCGCGAGCTTCGCCCCGGCGCGCATCAGGTCGCGATTGTCGCGGTGTCGCCCGACGGCATCGAGAGCATGCCGGCCGACTCGTCGATCGAGGTCGTCACCGTCGATGCGATCGCGCCCGGCTTCGATCAATCGGTGCCCACGCCGGACGCGGCGTTCGCGCTGGGCGCGCGCTTCCGCTCGCCGGGCCTGTCGTGCGAGCTCGGCAGTGTGCGCGGCACCGACGTCGTCGCGACCCAGACCGGGAGCTTCGCGCTCCGGTGCGGGGGCGGACCGAACCAGCCGCTCGTCGAGGTGCCCGTGGTGATCGCACCGGTGCACGTGTCTGCAGACACGGCGCCGATCGCCACCGGGACGCGCACCGAGGTCCACGTGACGGTCGCGTCGACCGCGGCGATCGGCGAGCGCATCATCGTCGAGCCGATCGGCAAGCTCGATCTCGGGCCGCCCGAGCGCACCGATGGTGGCATCGACGTGCGTGTGACCCCGCGGGAGAGCGGCATCGGTGGCCTCGTCATCAAGGCTGGGAGCTACGAGCTCGGACGCATCTCCCTCGACATCGTCGATCCACCCAGGCCTGCCGAGCCCGAGACCGTCGAGACCCTGTGGGCGGCGTTCGACGTGGGCGCCACGGTTGGCGGCCTGTTCACACCGGGCGAAGGCAGCGACGCCAATTTATTCGGTAAGCCAACTGACCCCGACGACACGATCAAGACCGGCCCGACCTTCGGCGTGAGGCTCGGCTTTTTTCCTACACGGCGGCTCGGCGTCGAGGCGGAAGTGGCTCTTGGCACGATGGGGTACGAGAGCCGCGAGGGGATCGCCCCGATGCTCGTCTCGCGCGGCCAGATCGCGGCGCGCCTGATCGAAGATGGCCGCCTCGGACTGCGCGCTCTCCTCGGTGGCGACGTGTTTAGCGTGCTGTCGGGCGCGGGAACGTCGAGGGCAACGTCGCTCGGCGGCGTGCACTACGGTGGTGCGTTCACGGTCGAAACACGGCGCGACGTGTCCATGCGGTTCCAGGCGCTGCACGTGATCACCGTCGCACAAGACGCGGGCTACGCGCATTGCTTCGAGCTCTCGGCTGGCGTCGTTGTGCGCCTCGGCAGATCCGATCGGTGGAAGTGAGTTATGCTCCCGCAGTGATCCTGATGTGTCCGGTGTGCCGGCTACGGTCGGCAGAGGTCGGCGTCCTGTGCGAGGAGTGCCGCGACGAGCTTTCGAGCCCGATCAAGATCACGCCGGAGCAGATCCAGCTTCACGGCGCGCGTCCGACGATGGCCGCGCTCGTCGATCTGTGGGGGCGACCGCATCGTCTCGATCCGCGCACGCTGATCGGGCGCCAGGTGGACGGCCAGGGCCTCGCGATCCTCGAGCCCTCAGTCTCGCGTCATCACGCCCACGTGACGCTCGACGGTGACCAGTGGGCCGTGCGGGACCTCGGCAGCGCGAACGGCACGTACTCCGACGATCGCCTCCTCGAGCAGCCGACGCCGATCAAGGACAAGGATCGCGTCCGGTTCGGTCACATCGCGTTCTACTTCATCGAGGACATCACACAGCTCCCCGCGCCGAAGCTCGGCCGCACGATGACCGCGACGATCAAACCGCAGGATCGCGCCCAGAAGGCAGCCGCCGGACTCCCCACACCGTTCGTCGTCGAGCCGGCGCCGGAAGAGGAGCGCACCGACGTCGGCCTGCCGGCGATGGTGTTCAAGATGCACGAGCCGACCGGCGGCGGTGGCGGCCTCATCGAGGTCGACGGCAAGCAGGTGCAGCTCACTACGACGCAGTTCGAGCTCATGGCGCTGATGATCCGGCGCATGTCCTCGGAGTCGCATCAGCCCGAGCTCGTGCGCGGCTTCGTGCGGAGCTCCGAGCTGATCGCGGACCTGTCGTGGGACACGCGCGATCCGAGCGAGAACCACGTCAAGCAGCTCGTTCGACGTGTGCGACGGGCGCTGATCAAGTCAGAGATCGGCGACCTCATCGAGTCTCGCCATCGCTTCGGCTACCGTCTCCGCGCAATTCCACGCACGGACTGAGCGACGTCGCTCCTGCGTTCTTCCATGCGATGCGAGCCCAGGGGGCCGGCGTCAGTCCGTGGTCAGCGCTTCGCTGCGCGAGCGCCGGTCGGCGCCGCCGGCTCGTGCACCGTCGCGGCAAGCTCTTCGAGGAGCGCGCGCAACGACTTCATCTTCTTGGACCCCAGGCGCGTGGCCCACTTCGCCTCGGTGGCGGCGGACACGCGCTTCACTTCTGACGCCCACACCTTGCCCTTGGGGCCGAGGCGGACGCGCTTGATCACGCCGTGATCGGGGTCGGGAAAGCGCTCGACCATCTTGAGCTCCTCGAGCTCGTCGATGAGGTCGCCGACGGTCTGCTTGGGCAGCGAGAGTACGCCGATCAGATCGGCGAGTCGCACACCGGCCGCCTCGCCGTCCGCTCCACCGCTGATCGCGTTGAGGAGCTGGACGTGCGCGGGACGCATCTCGGGGAACCCGAGGCGCTGCAGCCGAACTGCAAGCTGCGACTGCAGATCATCCTGCGGGAGGATCAGCAGCGATCGGAGATCGAGTGCCTTCCGCCCACCGTTGCCAGAGTTCGATCGTGTCGTTTTTGGCATGTTCACGAGCGCGTCGTTTGCGAGGGAGTCGCGTCATATCAAACCGCGATCTCGTTTCACAACCCCGATTTCGCGCAAAGTCGCGCGCTCGTCGTTCATCCGGAGCAATCGATGTTCGAAGCGCGACACGAACGTCATCTATGGTGCGCTTCGGGCGCACTCGCAGTTGACTCGCGCGCTCGTATTCACCCACGACCCCGAACGGACGACGTCTGTGTGTAGTTGTCAGGCGTCCGCGGACCGCTTCGCAACCTCGGCGATCGGCGCATGTACGTCGATGATCCCGACCTCTGCCGCGCCACGATCATCGGCGCTCGGTGGGTCTGCGGGCATCCGGAACATTCGGCGAACCGGCCGCGTGATGCGACGTACATTGCGGGACATCCACAGGCCCAGATCGTCGAACCACGTGTAGATGACCGGGATGGCGACGAGCGTGAGGAGCAGCGAAAGCGTCTGACCACCGACGACGATCGACGCCATCGCTTTGGAGAACCCGGCGCCGATGCCTTGGCTCGTGACCAGGGGCAGCATACCGGCGACGAAGGCAAACGTCGTCATCAGGATCGGGCGCAGGCGATCGCGGCTCGCGGCGAGCACGGCTTCGGTCCGCTGCATGCCTTGGCGGCGCAGACCATTCGCGTGGTCGACCTGGAGGATCGCGTTCTTCTTGACCATCGCGAAGAGAACGATGAGCCCGAGCATCGAGAAGATGTTCAGCGAGCCGCCGGTGATCGCGAGCGACATGATCGCGAACGGCACCGTCAGTGGCAGTGACAGCATGATGACGAACGGGTACGCCCACGACTCGAACTGCGCGGCCAGCACGAGGTACATGAAGACGATCGCGAGACCGATGGCGAACATGAACGCCGTCATCATCTTCGCCATCTCCTTGGACTGACCGAATGGCTCGGAGCTGTAGCCGGCCGGCATGTCGAGCTCCTTGATCGTCTTCACCAGCGCGTTGACGATCGTTTGCTGCGAGAAGCCCGGCTTGACGTTCATCGACAAGGTGACCGCGCGCTCGCGGCTATTGCGCGTGATCTTCGAGGTCGCCTTGCCCTCGCCCACCGTGATGACGTCGGAGAGCGGCACCTGACCGAGGGTCGATGAGGGAACGGCGATCAAACTGAGCGCATCGGGATTGTTGCGGAACCGCTCGGCCGCACGGAGATAGACCGGGTACTGGTCGCCGCGGTCCTCGAAGGACGAGGTCTCCGCGCCGCCCACGAGCAGGTTGAGCGTGGCCGTGATGGCCTGGGGGTCCACGCCAAGCAGCGCAGCGCGCTCGAGGTTCGGCTTCACGGTGGACTCGTCAACCGGGTCGAGCGAGCTCGAATCGAGATCGACAACGCCGGGGACCTCCTTCATCTTGTTCATCACGCGCTTCGCGTAGTCCTCGAGCTTGTCGAGATCGGGGCCGGAGATGAGGTACATGACCATCGCGTTCTGGCCGCCGATGGAGAAGTCGTTCACGGGTTGGGCCGCGACCCGCGTGCCCACGGGCACGTCGCCCAGGACGTTGTCGCGGACGAGTTGCATCACCGCGAACTGGTCGCGCTTGCGCTTCACCGGATCGGTCAGTGCGACATAGATGCGGCCGACGTTCGACTGTCGCTGATCGGAGTCTGCGATCGTGACGAGCGTCGAGTCGACCTCGGGGTATCGGCGAATGCCGCGCGCGACTCGCTCGGCGACCAGCGTCGTCGCCTCGAGCGTGGTGCCCTCGGGCGTCTGGATGTAGACCTCGAACTGCGCTTCGTCGTTCGGCGGGAGAAAGTCACCGCCGACCTGACCGATGAGCTTGGGCATGGTCGCGCACGAACCGATGATCGCGAGGCCAACGACCCAACGTCGCCGCAGGCAGAACGCCAGCACGCTCGAGTAGCCGCGAGCGATCGGGCGATAGATGAAGTCGCTGCCGCGCTCGAGCCACGACTTGCGACGCTCCTCGCCCGGCGGCGGTGGGAGCGGCAGCATCCGTGCGGCCATCATCGGTGTCAGCGTGAACGCAACAATCATCGACACGCCGATCGCGAAGGCCATCGTCATGCCGAACCCGAACAGAAAGCGGCCGACGATGCCGCTCATGAACGCGACCGGGAGGAACACCGCCATCAGCGATAGCGTGGTCGCGAGCACGGCGAGGCCGATCTCCTTCGTCGCGTGGATCGCGGCAGGGAACGGCTTCATCTTCTTCTCGTCGATGAAGCGATAGATGTTCTCGAGCACCACGATCGCGTCGTCGATGACGATGCCGACAGCGAGCGCCAGCGCGAGCAGTGTCATGAGGTTCAGCGTGAACCCGGCGACCATCATCAACCCGAACGTCGACACGATCGACACGGGGATCGAGATCGCGGCGATGATCGTCGAGCGCAGGCTGCCGAGAAACAGCAGAACGACCAACGCGGCAAGCCCCGCCCCGACCACGAGGTGCTCGAGCACCTGCGACGCGGACGTCCGGATCTGCACCGAGTTGTCACGGACCACATCGACGGAGTAGCCCTTCTCCAGCTTCAGCCGTAGCTCGGCAACCGCGAGCTGCACCGCGTCGACGACCGCCACCGTGTTCGTCCCGGACTGCTTGCGGATCGACAACGCGATGGCCGGCGCTCCGTTGCGGATCGCGGTGGACTCGGCGTCTTCCTCGGAGTCGACGACCGTCGCGACATCGCGCACCAGGATCGGGTGCGTGCCCATTTGCCGGACGACGATCTCGCCGATCTGCTCTGCCTCGATCGCGCGACCTTCCACGCGAAGCGATTGGTTGATCGGGCCCGATTCGATCCGGCCGCCCGGTACGTTCACGTTCGCGGAGGCGATCGCGCGCTGCACCTCGATCGCGGAGACGCCGGCCGCAGCGAGGCGGATCGCGTCGAGGTTCACGTTGACCTGGCGCTGCTGCCCACCGAGGATAACGACCTGACCCACGCCCGCGATGCGCTCGATCTGCTGCTTGACCTGCTTGTCAGCAAACCGGGTCAGATCGCGAATGCTGGTCGAGGGCGGACCTTTGACCGCGAGGACGACGATGGGTGCGGCATCGGGGTCTGCCTTGCGCACTTCGGGCCGAACGCCCGGCGGGAGGTCGCGGAGGATCGACGCGAGCGCCTCGTTGATGTCGCTGGCCGCGTCATCGATGTCGACCTCGAGCTCGAATTGCGCGACGACCAGCGAAACGCCCTCGGTCGACGTCGAGGTCAACATGTCGAGTCCGCCGACGGTACTGACCGCCTCTTCGATCTTCTTCGAGATGTCCGCCTCGACCGCGAGCGGCGACGCGCCGGGGTATGGCGTGATGATCGTGAGAAGTGGAAAGTCGATCTTCGGGAACTTGTCGACGCCGAGCGACCTATAACCGACCGCGCCGACGACGACGAACACGAGGATCAACACGGTCGCGAAGACCGGTCTCCGGACGGAAATCTGCGATAGCCACTGCATGGCGGCTCCTTACTTGCTCGAACCGGTGGTAGGGGTCGCCGGGGCGGGCGGAGTCGGCGTTGGCGGCTTTGGTGACGCTCCGCTCGTACCGCCCTCGACGCGTGCGCCGTCGACCAGGTCGGGCCGAAGCCCCGTGTCCGTGACGATGTGGTTCGCCACCGAGTCGCCCGCGTTCACGTCGCCGCGGACGATGGCGACGGTGCCTGGCACGTTCGACGGCCCCGGCAGAACGATGCGATCGTACAGCTCGCCGTTCTTGGCGACGAACACGTGCCAGGTCTTTCCTCGCTGCGCAATCGCGGTCGCCGGAACGACCACCCGCTCGACCTCGGCGATCGTGATCATTGCCTCGGCGAACATGCCCGGGACAAGGGCGATGTGATGACCGACCTTCTGGAGTCTGACTCCCTCCTCCTTGCATTCCGGTGATGCGGTAGCAACGGCGCCGGACTTGTCGATGGTCGCTTCGACGATCAACGAGCGCGTGCGACCGATCTCGCCGCCGATGCGCGAGAGGGTGGCGGTATGGGTCACGCACGGGATCGCCGTCGCGGTCAGCGTGACCTTCTGTCCGACTTGGACCGCGCGTACCGCGATCTCGGGGACGCTGAGCTCGATCTTCAGCGGGTCGTCATCGACCAGCGTGAGCAGTGGGCGTCCTGGCGCGACCCACTCGCCCGGGGTGACGTTCTTGTCGGCGACGATGCCGTCGAATGGCGCGCGGACCATGCCGTCGGCGACCGACTTCGACATCATCTCCGCGCGGGCCTGTGCACCGGCGACTTGCTCGAGCGCGGAGGTGCATTGGGTCGATTGACGATCGTACTCGCTGCGAGTGATCGCGCCCTTGTCCAGAAGCTGCCTCGTGCGCTTGCACTCTTCTTCTGCGAGCGCCTTCTGTGCGCGCGCGGCGGCGAGGTTCGCCTGTGCTTCGCGCGCACCGAGCGCGGCGTTGCGAACGTCGAGGCGAACGAGCGGCTCGCCCATCTTCACCCGCTGACCGCGCTCGACCATCACCGCAAGGACCTTGCCCTGCGTATCGGGCGTGACCTCCGCCCGCTGGTCGGCCGCGATCATGCCGGTGAGCACCAAGGTCTTGGGGGTCAGCGCCTTCTCCGCGGAGACGAGGTCCACCTTGATCGGCGGCGGCGGTGGCGCGAGTAGCGCGCCGTCGTCGGCCGCCTTCTTGTTGCACGCAGCCAGGAAAACCAGGGTCGGGATCAGAAGACGTACGGCGAAACCGTGCATGGGCGTTTGGGATGCACGGGCCTTGCCATGAGGTGCAGTTTTCCAGCCGTGGCACTCCATGCGGTTAGGCAGACGCGCTCGCTTCGCGATGCCTTGCCCCGTCAGCCCGTGTACGGGTTCCCGACAGGGTGTCGGCCACGACCGCTCGACGGCCCGACGCGAAGGCCACTCACGCCTACTTCGCGTCGTTCCCGATCGCGTGTTCGAGCTGGACGATCGCGACGCGAAGATCGACGCGCGCATTGAGGGCCGTGATGCGAGCGCGGGTCAAATCCGTCTCGGCGTCGACGAGCTCGACAGCGGTCGCCCGCTCTGCGTTGAGCAGCTCGCGACGAACGCGATACCCCTCCTCGGCGGCGGCGAGCCCTTTCTTCGATGTCTCGAGTGCGGTGCGCGCGTTCTCGATCGCCTGCTGCGACGCGATGATCTGGATGCGAGCGCCGCGGTCGAGGTTCTCGCGATCTGCGCGCAGTCCGTCGGTCTCGCCACGCAGGCGTCGATCCGTGGTCTTCGCGAACAGCGTGTCGTTGAGTGTCCACGAGAGCTGGAGGCCCGCCGCCCACGAGAAGTTAAACTCGGAGTCGGCGTTGCCAAAGAAGCGCTGGTTCGGGTTGGAGTACTCCGCGCTCGCGAAGCCCGACAGCGTCGGATACAGCGACGCCTTCTCGGCCGCGCGCTGCTTCTCCTTCGCCACGATGCCGGTGTCGAGCACCTTGAAGTCGAGACGCTGCTCGCGCGCAGCCTTCATCGCATCGTCGATCGACGTTTTCGTCGGGGCTGCGAGCTCCTGGCGGATATCCTCGCCGATCGACAGCGGCGTTCCCGACGGCTCGTCGATCAGGATGCGCAGCTGCTCCTCGCGAAGTTGCTGCAGGAGCTTCAGCTGCGTCACCGTCTGATCGGCGACGGCCTCGTTACTCTCGACGCGCATGAGGTCCGCGCGCGACACGCGCTGCGCCTCGGCGAGCGCGCGGATCTGGCCGAGCGTCGAGCGTACCTGCGTCAGCTGACGCTCCGCGATCAACACCTGCAGCTTGGAGCGCACCCACTCGTAGTACGTGAGGCGCGCGTCCTGTCCCGCATTGACCTCGCTCGAGCGACGGCTCACGCGTGCGACTTCTTCGCCCAGCCTCGCGGCCTCGATGATCTTGGGATAGCGAACCACATAGTCAGACAGGTTGATTCTGATGTTCGCGTCGGCGGAGTACGTGTTGAGGAACACCGGGAACTCGAAGGAGCCACCGCCGGGGATCATCAGCGCCGAGTCGACGTCGGACAGGCGCGTATACGTGAAGTTCGCGCCGATGCGCGGCACGCGCGAGAGCTCGGCTTGCTGTGCCTGCGCGATCGCGACCTCCACGTCGGCGACGCTGCGGCGCACCGTTGGAGATGTCTTCGCCGAGCGAGTCGCGGCCTGCTCCGCGGTGAGCCCGCCGGCCGAGAACAGCGCGTCGAGGTCCCTCTCGAACGTGTCCTCGGACGGCTGCGGCCCGGCCACTTTCGGCGCGGGTGCCGGCGCCGGAGCCTTGGGCTGCGCGATCGCCGCACCGGAGAAGGCGATGAGCGTGGCCACGAGAAACATCGAACGACGAGAGCGCTGAGTCATGCGCTGGACCAAAGCATCGTGCGTGCCACCACGCCAGAGCCCACACCGCGAGAGATGACCCCGACATGAGCGGTAGATCTGTCGGGGGCCCTTACAACTGTAGGTCATATTTCGTGACACTCGCGGTCACGTTTCGATCGCCGGTCGTGCAAACAAGCGATCGGGCTAGAGTTGTCTCATGAGGAGCGACGAGCGATGCACTGGCACGTCCCTGGCAGCGGCGGATGGGGTGCCCGAGGCCGCTGCACCCGCAACGCCGATTCCCGACTCGCTGTGGCGTGGCCAGCGCAACCAGTTCTTCTACGAGAGCGCGAACCAGACGTCGCGCGTCGTCATCGGGCTCGGCTGCTTCATGCAGGCAGCGACGATCGCGTTCCTCTATGCCGGTGGCACGGACGTCTGGCGCATCGCCGTGCTCGCGGCCCTCTACGTTGCGTTCGCACTCGCCCACAAGCTCGTCATCAAGCCGATGAGCGATCCGTCGTCGGTCGAGACCGGCTTCATCCGCATGAACGTCATCGCGCAGCTGTTCGTGGTCAGCTCGGCGTCGATCACGGGCGGCATCCACTCGCCGTTCTTGCCGAGTTTGGTGCTCCCCGCCGTCGTCTCCCTCCTCTTCTTCGGTCCCTACCCGGTCGCTCGCTGGACCGCGGTCGGAAACTTCTTCCTGATCGTCGCCATGGTGTTCCTGCCGAGCTCCGTCGTGGGCTCGACGGTGCCCGCGACGTACTACACGGTGCTCGTGCTCATGGGCCTCGGCTGGCACCTGTTCATGCTCCACCTCATGGTCGGCAAGTTGACGACGATGTCGACGCGCGCGTCGGACTCGATGGCCTGCCTGCGCGAAGAGCGCGTGACCGAGGCGATCGCGCACCTGCGCCGCCTGCAGTCCGTCGGCGCGAAGGTCGCGCACGAGCTCAAGAACCCGCTGGCGTCGATCAAGGGCCTCTGCCAGCTCGTAGCGCGCACGCCCGAAAGCGAACGCACGCAGGAGCGCCTCGCGGTCGTCGCGTCGGAGATCTCGCGCATGGAGACCATCCTCGCAGAGTACCTCTCCTTCAGCCGACCTCTCGAGGACCTCAAGCCCGAGATGTTCGATGTCGCCGCGCTCGCGCGTGACGTGCTCGACATCGTCGCGGGCCGCGCGGATCAAGCCGGCGTCGCGCTCGACATCGAAGCGCCGCCCACGCAGGTCAAGGGTGACTCGCGGCGCCTCAAGGAGGCGCTCATCAACCTCGTGTCCAACGCGGTCGAGGCCACGCCGTCCGGCGGTCGCGTCTCGCTCCGTGTCCGCACCGCGCCTGCCAGCGTCACGATCGACGTTCGCGACACCGGTCGCGGCATCGCGTCCGAGGACCTCGAGCGCCTCGGCACGTCGTTCTTCACGACGCGCCCCAACGGCACCGGCCTCGGCGTCGTCCTCGCACAGTCGGTCATCACGCAGCATGGCGGCACGCTCGACTACAAGAGCGCCGAAGGTCAGGGGACGACCGCCACGATCACGCTCCCCGTCGAAACCTCCCCCGCTCCGTCGATCGCCTCTCCGGCGACCCGCGTCGCCATGATCGAGGCGCGCTCGTGAGCAGCGTTCTCCTCGTCGACGACGAGCCCGGCGTCCTGTTCACGCTCAGCGAAGTACTCACCGACCGCGGTCACAGGGTCGTCACCGCGAAGTCGGGTGCCGAAGCGCTCACCAGGCTCGACGACGTCGACGCGGTCCTCACCGATCTGTCGATGCCCGGCATGGACGGCCTCGAGCTGATGGCGCAGATCGTCCAGCGCGATCCGCAGCTGCCGGTGATCCTGCTGACCGCGCACGGCAGCGAGCGCGTCGCGGTGCTCGCGATGAAACAAGGCGCGTATCACTACCTCGCGAAGCCGTTCGACATCGACGAGGTCGCCGCCGTCCTCGCTCGCGCGCTCGAGGCGCGCAAGCTCCGCATCGACAACCGCCGCCTCGCCGCGGAGCAGACGCTCGGCCGCCGCATCATCGGCGCCTCGCGCGCGATGCGCCGCCTGCTCGAGGCCACCTCGCGCGTCGCCACCCGTGACGTCACCGTCCTCGTGCGCGGCGAAACCGGCACCGGCAAGGAGTTCGTCGCCGAGCTCCTCCACGCGCAGTCGCTTCGCTCGTCGAAGCCGCTCGTTCGCTTCAACTGCGCCGCGCTCCCCGCCGATCTCGCGGACGCCGAGCTGTTCGGTCACGTGAAGGGTGCGTTCACCGGCGCGACTGCGACGCGCCCAGGCTTCTTCGCGCAGGCCGACGGCGGCACGCTGATCCTCGACGAGATCGGCGAGCTCCCGCTCGCGGTCCAGGCGAAGCTCCTGCGCGTCCTGCAAGAGGGCGAGATCCAGCCGGTCGGCTCGGGTCGCATCGAGAAGGTCAATGTTCGCGTCGTCGCCTCGACGAACCGTGACCTCGCCGCCGAGGCGAAGGCCGGCACGTTCCGCGAGGACCTCTACTATCGCCTCGCCGTCGTCGAGCTCGTCGTGCCACCGCTGCGCGATCGCAAAGACGACATCCCTGCCCTCGCCGCCGAGTTCGCGCGCCGCTACGGCGAGCGCTTCGGCCTCGGCACGATCAGCCTCGAACCCAACCTCGTCGACGCGCTCGCGCGCGCCGATTGGCCCGGCAACGTCCGACAACTGGAGAACACCATCGCACGCCTCGCTGCCCTGTCGTCGGGTGGCGTGATCGGCATCGCGGACTACGAAGCCGCGTCCGGCACGCCGCCTTCTTCCTCGCACGAAACCCTGCCCGTCACTGACCATCCGTCGGAGGATCACGACGTGCCGCTCACCGATGCTCGCAACGGACCCTCGCTGAAAGAACAAGTGGAAGCGTTCGAGCGCGGCCTCGTCGCGCGCGCGCTCGAAGCCACCGGCGGCAATCAATCAGAGGCCGCGCGGCGTCTGGGCGTCTCGCGCGTCACGCTGATCGACAAGATGAAGAAGTACCACCTCGGTCAGAAGCGATAACGAGCAGTAGCGGCTTCGGCCTGGCGTGTCTCCCTCGCGTCTCCTTTCGGTCCAGTGACTGCGCCGAATTCTGCACTTCTTTTCTACCCCCGGGCCCACTTCAGAGACGCGAGCACTGCTGTCCCTGCGCATCGCTGACTACGAGAGTTGGTCAGGACACGGCTGGCGGTTAGTAGGCACCACCAACTGAGCAGTATTTTTCCGATCGGTCCGAGGTCCGACCGATGTAAAGGCTTCGTCCAATGATGGACGCGAACACATCGGTACCGGATCTGAACGCAGGCAAGAACAAGTGGCTCGTGCGCATCATGATCGCTTCCGGGGTCGGCCTCGCGATCGGCGGCGGCTACGTCGCATACAAGTACCTCACACACGAAGTTGGGGGCAGAGCGTGCGCTCGACTCGACGAGCTCGCGAACAGTGATCCGGACGGTGCGCGGGCGGCTGTCGAGAACCTCGTGCGTTACGTCGAGACCCGCATCACCAACCTCGATCACGACCGGATCACGATCGACGCGGAAGGCAACCACGACCGCTGCGTCGCGTCGCTCGAGAAGATCGAGAAGGTCCTAATGCACGGCCAGTTCACGCGCGTCGTCGACTGCATCGCGACCGCGCGCGACGCGCGGGCAGCGAGGCTCTGCATCTAGTTCGGCTCGCGCCCGACTGCAATCACACGTAGGCTCGGCGGATGCGATGGTTGATCGTCGGAGCGCTGGTCGCGATCGGCATCGGTATCCTCGTGCTTCGCGATCTCGGCGACGCCCATAACGCCGATAACGCCGAGACCGATGGAGCGGGTTCGAGCGCAGCTTCGCGACCCGAGGGCGCGCGCCGGGCAGCCGGTTCGTCGGCGACCTCAGGCTCGGCGCCCGCGAGTCCCGCGCCCGAAGCGCCAGCGCTCGCAGCCAACAGCGCACCCGGTGCAACCAAGGCGAAGCGAGGAGTCGGCCCGTGGGGCTTGGTCGGTGTGTTCGACGAGACGCCCGCGCACTACGAGCTGACCGAGTCGATGGGACGAATCGCTGTCAACCTCACGGGCGGTCGCTCCGGGATGTACTCGACGGGGTTCCCACCGGAGGGCACGAAGACGACGATCCGCGGGACGGTCATCGATCGCAACGGTGCGCGTGTCGCTGGCGCCGCGGTGCTGATCGACACCGAGTTCCGGATGCTACAGGATTCGTTTCTCGTCGATGGTGGCGCGCTTTCGGAGGCTGACGGTTCGTTCGTAGTCACGGTCATCCCGATGGAGCAGCAGCCGCTGCTCGCGATGGCGATCCATCCCAGCGCGGGCTGGTCGTCTCCGGTGCCGATCAGCAGCGAGCCGCTTGTCGTGACGTTGCGATCGGGTGCGCTCGAAGGCATCGCGCGGTTCAATGGACACGGTGCATCGTTCAACATCGTCGTGTCGACGGAGGATCAGCGCCTGAACATCCCGATCGAGTCGCACGCGGACGGCACGTTCCGGATCGCGCCGCTCGCGACGGGCACCTACAAGCTGTCGTACAGCCGCGCGCAGGCGCAGGCCGGCAACTCGGCGAAGTACGACTCCCGCGAGATCGTGATCGAGGACGGCAAGACCACGCGCGTCGAGCTCGGACAACAGTCGGGTACGATGATCGTCGCGACCGCGCAGGTTCCCCAGAACAAAGAGCCGGACACGATGGGCGCGGCGCTGTTCACCGGTGCCGCGGTGCCAAAAGACGCGAGCGCGGCGAGTGCACGCGTGCGTGCGGAGAAAGCGCCGGCGCACTTGATCGGCGGATCGGATCTCGCACCCGTGATCCAGTTCCACGACGTCACACCGGGCGACTATGTCGTCTGCATGTATCCGCACGACGAGTCCCTGTTCGGCTGTGGCGCAGTGCGGATCGTCGACGGCGAAGCGACGAAGCATCTCGAGATCCTACTGGCTGCCACGAAGCCATAGAGGAGCAGTGGACCCGTGTATGTCCGCGGGCACCGCTAACTGATCGCACCGCGCGTCCGAGTGTGCGATCGTCGCGGCATGAAGCTCGCCGTCGCGCTCGCGCTCGTTGCTGCTTGTGGAGACGATGGCGCACCCAACAGCGATGCATCCACATCGATGATGGACGGTGGTGCTGACGGCAGCGTCGACGCGCCAGAATCGATGGGCTGCGGTGTCGCCGGTAGCCCGACCGGCATGGCCGACCTGCGGATCACGGTCGGTGGCGTCGAGCGTCGTTACCTCCGCGTGGTACCCGCGAGCTACGACGGCACGCGACCGCTCGCGCTGATCTTCGCGTGGCACGGACGCGGCGGGAACGGCATGGTCGCGCGCCAGTACTTCGGTATCGAGGCCGCGGCCGGCGCCGACGCGATCGTGATCTATCCGTTCGGGTTGCCCGTGACCGCCACGCCGACCGATACGGGCTGGGAGCTCGCCTCGAACGGGCGCGACGTCGCGCTGTTCGATGCGATCCACGCAGAGATCCGCACGCAGTACTGCGTCGGGCGCACGTACAGCATGGGGCACAGCTTTGGCGGCTACATGTCGAACACGCTCGCGTGCGCGCGCGGCGGCACTGCCGCCGATGCGGTGCGTGCGATCGCTCCGGTGGCGGGCGGTGGGCCGTTTGGCCAGTGCGCGGGCTCCGCCGTCTCGGCGATCGTGATCCACGGGACCACCGACGCCGTCGTCCCGTTCACCGAGGGCGAAAACGCGCGCACGCAGTGGCGCACGAAGGCGGGCTGCGACGCGACCTCGACGCCGATCACGCCGAGCCCGTGTGTCGCCGACGATGGCTGCGACAACGGCCTCGTCGTCCGGTTCTGCCCGCACACCGAGACCGCGAACGGCGGGCACGGCTGGCCGTCGTTCGTCGCCGGCGCGGCGTGGCAGCTGTTCCGCGATTCGCCGTAAGCGCTAGAACAGGACCGCCTCGCACGGGAACGAGGCCATGATGTTGGGGTTCATCGCCGTCTTCAGTGTCGTGCACGCCGCGCCCTGAAGACGGATCGTCGTCGGGTCGACGAGGATCCAGTCGCTACCGAACGTAAGCGTCTGACCGTTCAGCGTCACGGTGCCGTTCGCGGCGAGCGTCATGTCGATCGCCTGGGTGAGCGACAGGTCGCACGAGAGCACGCCGTTGATGATCGACAGGAATGCGTTCTGGAGATCGGTCGCGTTCGACGTCGTGTAGTACGGGATCGCGGTCGGTCCCGTGGTCCCGCGCGGCCGGCCCTGCCCGACGTTCGCGACCTCCTGGAAGTGCGTGTTGTCGAGGTTGAGCGCGAGCACGTACAGCGGGATATGCGAGAAGCCGCCGGCGGCGGTGTTGTACGCGCGCTGAGCAGCGGCGACGACCGCGTCCTTGCGCACCGTCGCGTCGCCGGGGTTCCCGTTTCCGTCGAGCGCTACACCTGCGCCCGTCGCGCAGTTCGTCGGAAGACCGTCGGTCGCGAGGATGATCGCGGGGGGCGAGTCCGCGGGCGGCGGGTTGGCGACGAAGTCCGCGACCATCGCGTCGATCGCTGCGAACGTTGGCGTGTTCCAGCTGTTCGTCGCGTCGACCATGCCGAGCGCGCTGTCGATCGCGGTCGCGTTGTTCAGCGCGCGCGGTGCGTCGATCAGCTGGAGCGCCGACGTCGCGTCGGGGAACTCCTTATCGCACGTATATTGGCTGCTGCCGAAGTACGCCTTGGACTGGAGCTGCGTGACGACGCCCGTCGCGCCTGTGAGCACGGAGCGCATCGCGGTCAGGCGGCAGTTCGGATCCGCCGCGCACGCTGCCTTGCGCTGCGCTTGGATCGCCGGGTCGGTCGGATCGGCCGAGTTGTTGATCAGGCCGTACAGCATCGAGCCCGACTGATCGAGGACGAGGCCGATCGATGGTGTCTTCGGTGTCGGGTTGAACACGACCGCCGGGCACGCGGCGTCAGGGCCGTTCGGGTCGACCGTCCCGTCATCGACGCAGCGGCCGTCCGCCGTACAGACGTAGCCGTCGCCGCACTCGGCGCTGTTCGGCGCGCAAAACTGATCGCAGAAGCCGTCGGGCGTGCAGTGAAATCCGGACGGGCACGTGTTCGGCGCCGCGGGGCTCGGATCACATGCGAGCTGACACGCGTCGGGTGCATCGACGACGCCATCGCACCGCGAGGTTCCAGCTGGTTCGGGGCGAGTACAGCCCGCGATGGCAGCGGCCGTGGCGAATACGAGCGCGATTCGAGACATCGAGACTGTGGACGTGCAGCCAGCGCGCCGGTCTGCATCTCGTGATGACGCGCCGTTGCTCTAGGGTCAGCTGTCCATGGCTATTCGCGGCGCCACGCGTCAAGGGACACGACCTGCCGTCGACACGACGATCGCAGCTCAGAGGATCTTGGCGCCGAGGCGGTACTCGTACGTGCCTTCGAGGCGACCGGCCGTCGCGAGCGGCACCACGAAGAACGTCCCCGTCGCGACGACCGTCGATGCGGACCCGTCGATCGAGACCGACTTCCACGTCGTCAGGTCGACCGCCTCACCGCCCTCTTCGACCGGCACCCACGGCGAGAGCCGGGCCTCGGACTCGGAGCCGCTTGCCATCGATCGCGTCCGCCGTGCCGTCGGGATCGCTCGCCGCGATCTCGACGTCCATGACGTCGTCGCCATCGATGGCGCACGCGGTTAGCGCGATCGACAGGAGGAGGAACGAGGCTGGCTGCATCTACGATCGTCGTGCAACGCGTTGGCCATCGCCTGCGTTCGCCAACCGCTGGGAATCCCGTGGGTGCGTGCGGCTCTCACGGTTTCCGGTGGCCAAATCAATCGCCTGGGGATCGTTCGAGACCGGGACCACGATCGGCCTCGCCTGCGCGGTCGTTGGCGATGCCTCCGTGCAAGGATGCCGCCGGGGGAAGAACGATGAACCGACTGATCGTCGTCGCGTGCCTGGCCGGTGCCGCCTGCGCAGCGGATCCAGCGCTCGAGCCAGGGGACTGCCCGGGGACACCGACCCGCGTGGCGCTGGATCCCGTCGCGCCGTTTCACAACGGGCTCGTGCTCGTGACATTCGAGTCCGGCATCACGCCTGGATACGTCGAGGTCCAGCGATATAGCCCGACGCGCGGCGTCTGGGAGCCGACCTACGGAACGCTCGGCGAACGCGACGACGGGACGTTCGTCATGCAGCTCCGCCCGATGACGTCGGCGAGCGACGCGAACAGCGAGTTCCGCGTTCGCGTCCGTGCGCGGCTGGATGGCTGCCCCGCTTCGGGCTGGGGAGAGAGCGATCCGATCATGCTCGCCGATCCGACGTCGGGCACCACCTGGGTCGCGGATCTCGGTCCGGCGGACTTCTTCTCGCAAATCAGCGCGTCGAGCTCTGGACCGGGGACGACCACCGGTCCGTACCGGATCGCGTCGTCGTCGCTGAAGCACACGCTACGCTTCGCGGTGGCCGGCGCGTTCTCCGAGACCGTCGACTTCACGATCCAGAGTGCGACGTCGACGGATGTCTATCACGACTGCCACTTCGTTCTCACGTACGAGGGGCGCTGGGTCGCCGACGAGGACTATAGTGGTCGTGTCGCGATCTACGAGCGACGGTTCATGTCGCTGACCGGATCGACGTGCGTGAATCCGCCGCTCGGCGATCTGCGACTCACCGACTCGCGGCTCGAAGACACTGTCACGTTCGGGTCGAACATCGACTACTCGCGCCTACTCGAGACGCCGGCCGGTCGACCGCGCTGGGCGCTCTCGCTGATCTCGAACGCGTTCGGCACCATCCTCGCGAGCCTCGACGATCAGACAGGACAAGACACCGCATCGTTGTCCGGCTACCTCAACGTCTTCGACCCGCGATACGAGAAGCAACCGTAGCCGGGCAACAGCACTAGCCCGAACACGACGAGAACCGGAGCCCGCCGAGATACAAGGCGCCCTCCTCGAAGCGAACGTTGTAGGTGGTGCGTTGCCCGCTCTGTGGCGTCAGCACCAGCTCGCTCCCTCGTTGCGTCCAGGTCCCGGCTTCTTCGCTCACCGAGCCACCGACACCCGAAAAGTTGTTTCTCGACGTCCAGCGATACGAGCCGTCTTGCGCCAGGATGACCTTGCGGCTCGAGCTCCCGCTCTTCCCGTGACTCTCGTACGAGGACCAACAACCGACAACGTTGGTGCTCGCTGCGGCTGGCACGCGTCCCTCGAGCGTCACGAGGATCGTTTCGAGCGCACCACGCACGAGCGTAGCCTTTGCTGGCGGCGAGACGCCCACGAGCACGATCCCCCACCCATCGACGATGACAACCGCGAGCACGAGCCGCATTGCAGGCTTCGCCGACTCGCGTACGACGATGGCACCCAGCTGCCCCTTGACGGTGAACTCGCGAGCCGCCTCGACCGTGCGAACCTCGGCGCTCGCGGGGGACCAACGCTCGAGGAGCGCGGCCGGCCCGAGCGTCTTCTCGTGCGCGTCGAGCTGCCGCCCGGACGCGAGGATCGTCGCGTCCGTCCCACGCGCGATCACGAACACATCCGTGCCGTCGCGCGTTTCCCATCCCGACGTCCAGCCCTTCGCGACGACGAACGAGAGCTCCGTTCCGGGAGGCGTCAGGCGCTTGCCCTCGAGGGCCGTTGCTTTCAGCTCGCTGGGGCTTCGTGTAGTCGGTCGTGCAACGGCGACTCGCGTGAAGGTCACGACGACCGTGTCGACCTGGAAGTGAAGCGCGTCGGCGGCGACGCGGCCCACGTAGACGGTCCCGTCGGAGGCGCGCACCTGGATCTGCTCCTCGCGCGCGTTCCAGGTCGCAGCGTCACCATTGATCGAGGCGCGCCCGTCCTTCTCCAGCACGACAACCACCCGTTGGCCGTCCACCGAAGCGGTCCACGTGCCCGCGACACTCGCATCGGCGTGAGCTCGGCTGGCGAGGGCGACAACGACACAAAAGACCACGATCCGGATCGCATGAACCATCGAGACACCCCCCGACGAATTGCCTATCACAGTTCTACGCCGGGCCCGATGAATGCCTTCCGTGTCTCTCGGCAGCGCCGAGTGATCGCCGGCACTTGCGGTGCCGCGAGGCGCGCGCGACGCGCGTGATAGGCTCCGCACATGCGCGCCCTCGCGATCGCCCTCCTGCTCGCTGCGTGTGGCTCCGATGGGGTCGAGCCGACCGAGACGGTCGGGTTCCAGATCATCTCGCCCGACGTCACCATCGCGCCGGGGCAGGAGATCACCTACTGCTATTACTTCCAGACGTCGAACACCGAAGACGTCGTGATCCGGAAGTGGTCGTCGTCGATGACGCCCGGCAGTCACCACATGATCATGTACACGACGTACCGCGAGGCGGCGCCCGCCGGCACGCTCACCGACGACGGATGTAATCAGTCGCTTTCGAACCTCCCGTCGTGGACCTACGCGACGCAGACGCCGGAGGACTCCGTCGCGCTGCCCGCCGACGACGGCACCGGCAAGCCACTCGGGCAGGAGATCGAGGCCGGGACCTACGGCTACCTCGAGATGCACTACTTCAACGGTACCGACGAGCCGATCGTCGCGCACGTCGAAGTCACCGCCGATCCACTGCCGCGCGACACCGCCTATACGCCGACGGCAACCTACGTGACCTTCAACCCGGACATCTCGATCCCACCCGGCGCGATGGGGCACCTCGAGACGGCGACGTGCGACACGCCGGCGAACACACAGTTCTGGATGCTCTCGACGCACGCACACAAGCAGGCGAAGCAGACGACCATCAAGGACGGCCTCGCGACATCGACGACGATCCCGTTCACCAGCGACGACTGGGAGCACCCCGGCGTCATCGCGTGGATGGATGCGCCGTTCTACACGTTCGACACCGGCAAGCTGACGTACGAGTGTACGTATGACAACACGGGCTCCAACGCGAACCGCACGGTGACCTCGGGCTCGAGCGCCGCGAGGAACGAGATGTGTATGGCGACGGGCTACTACTTCCCTGCCGCAAAGCCGCTGTTCTGCCTCGGCTCGGGCGGGGCGTTCTAGTCTAGTCGTCCTCGTCGACGAGGTCGTCAGCACGACGCCGACCACGTCGTCGCCTGACATCGTGCGGATCGCGTCTACCGACCGCGGCTGGAGGAAGCCGACGTTGAAGTTCTGCACGTGCGCCAGCAGCTCGGCGAGGCTCATCGCGCCGAGTATCACCGAGCGTCGAGACCGAGTTATGGGTTTACGCGAAACGCGACCGAGCTCGTGCACGAGACGCCGCCGAGAGCGTTCCATTCTGCCATGTACATCCCGGGCGGCGCCGTGTTGCTCGTCAGGTGAGCCCAGCCGTTGCCGTACACCGTCTCGTCGTTCGTGAACGCGTTGCCGTTGCGGATCCCGCTGATGAAGTTCGCGACGATCACGATCGAGACGACGAACTCGCCGAACGTCGTCGTGGTGATCGGTGCGCCATCTGGCGTCGTCGATGAGGCCTGCTCGTCGACCTTCACGACGTTGCCGATCGGGTCCGGCGGACCGAAGCCGTCGACCTCCCACATCACGACGCCGTAGACCGTGGGAGCTGTCGCGGTGATCGTGCCGGCACCACCCATCGCGTTGTTCGCGTACCAGACTTCAACCGCGAAGTCCTTCTCTACGTTGACCGAGCGGCTCCCGTTCGCCCGCACGTAGCTGTTGCCCGCGTCGTCGTTGACGGAGGTGACCGCACCCCCGGCATTCGTCTCGACCCCGACCACGATCAAGTTGCCAACGACGGTCTTGGGGAAGCTCACGTTGACGCCCTGAGCGCCCTCGTGCTGCACGAGCGTCCACGCGTTCAGCATCGCGTCCGGATCCATGGAAGCGTCGCTCGGCGCCGCGTCAGCATCAGGGCGCGGCCCATCGCTCGTGACACAGAAACTCTCGCCACCGACGAGCTCGCAGCGCTGACCCCGCGGGCAATTGTCGAGCGCCAGATCGCATGGCGCTCCGGGGGTGATTGTCGGCGAATAGCACGCGGTCCATAGGACCAGCACCGTGCCGACGAACCACCCGCGCATGGTCCCAGCGTATCAGGGCCGACGTCAGGACGGATCGCGTTTCCGCGCGCGGCGCAGGTACGCCTCCAGCACGATCCGCGCGCGCCACGTTCGGCACCTCGACCTTGCACTTCGTTCCGGCGTTACGCCGTATCAGTTCGGCGACAGGACTTCGACGGCCGACGACGCCCCGCCCGGTACTTGCTTCGCGACCGAGAGCTGATCCGCGCGCAGACCGAACCTGTCTCGCGCCATCTGGGCGAGGAGCTCCGCTGTCTTCGCATCGTTCGCGATCGACACGCGCAGGCGCAGGCGATCGAACACGCCGGCGAGGAAGCCGATCTGGTTCACGAAGGCTTCGGCGTCGAGCTTGCCCGCCTTTGCGATCGGGCCCTTCACGACGAGCAGCACCTCCGGGCGCTTACCCGTCGCTGCATCGGCGGTGCGCACGCGCGGTGCGTCCGGCGCGGTCGCCTCGGGCGACGTGCGCGCGAGCGAACCGATGATGCCCGTGTACAGCGGCGCCATCTCCGGCGGTGGCGTCGTCAGCACCCCGATGTCGCGCCAGATCCGCCACGTGGTGCGGAACGCCAGGTCGAGCGTGAACGCTCCGCGGCCCGAGAGGCCCATCGCCGTCGCGTTCTCGCGCAGCGTCGCGAACTCGATCTGGCCGAGTCCCTCGATGATCGACAACACCGGGGGCGCGCCCGCCAGCGTCGCGACCTGACGCCCACCCGCCGGCACGTCGGCCTGGAGCTTCGTGACGCCGGACAGCCACGTGCGTCCCCACAGCTCGAGATCCGCGGCGTGTGCCTGCACGAAGCCATGGGGCGCCACCGCGACGATCGGCATCACGTGCGGCATGTCGGCGCTCGTGACGAGGAGCTTGCCCTTCGGCGCGTCCTTGCTGCGGCGGAACACGGCCGTCAGCGGCGTCTTCGCATCCTTCGCGACGAGCTCCACGCGCGACGCGGGCACACCCGCCAGGTCGAGCAGGAACAACGTGAAGAACGTCTCGGGCTGCGCGCTCGCGGCCGCCACCTTGATCGTGCCGGTCGCGGGGAGCTTCGTGATCGCGCGCGCGTCCGCACCGTAGAGCGCCTCGCGACCGCGCGACCACCCCACGACGAAGATCAGCTCGGGCGACAACGCGCGCAGCCGCTCGTACGACGCGACGTACGACGACAGCGGCATGATCGCGATGTCCGCGCCGCCGGCCGCGCCGCCCTTCGCGAGCGCACTCTCGATCTCGTCCATCGACGTCGCGTTCGCGTACGTGGTCTCGATCGCCGGTGCGGGCTTCGGCGCGTCCGCCGGCTTCTCGGCGACGGAGCCCTTCGCCTTGTCAGCAGGCTTGTCGGCGGGCTTGTCGGCGGGCTTCGGAGTGTCGGCGTTCGCGACGACGCCCGGCGCGAGGAACTCCCAGCCGAGCGCGATCGTGCGCATCGGACGAGCGAGCGCGGGCGTGGGCGCAGCTGTGGCCGCGGCGACTGCGCCGGACGCGCCGGATCCGTCCTTGGACTTCTTGTCGTCCTTGTTCGCGGACGACGGCGGAGGCTCCGCGTTCGCCGCGTCGCCTTTGTAGTTGACGACAACGAGGCCCGCGAACGCGCCGAGCATGCCGAGGAGCACCACCGGGATATAGCGACGCATCACCACCTCCCTCCGTTCCCGCTGCCACCTTCTTCGCCGACCTTGTGGCGGTTCGGGTACTCGTCCTTGATCATCGCCTTCAGATCGTTGATCGGCATTGCGAGGTTCAGGTTCTGCGCGAGCGGCGATCCACCGAGGTAGATCGCCGTCGTCACGCCAATGACCTCGCCTTTCGAGTTGAACACCGGGCCGCCCGAGTTACCCGGCGACACGGGCGTCGACATCTGGATCATCTTGCGTCCCTGCATCACGCGGCGCGCGGACACGAGGCCGTCGGTCAACGTGTGCTCGAGGCCGAGCGGGTTACCGATCGACACGGCGCGCTCGCCGACGGTGATCTTGTCCGAGTCACCGAGTGCGACCGGCGGCAGGGTCTTGTCGGTCTTCACCCGCAAGAGCGCCAGATCCTGCGGCTCGTTCTCCGCGAGGATCTCGAGATCCTTGATCACGGTTCCGTCCATCAGCTTCACCTGCAGCTCTGTCGCGTGCTGGATGACGTGGTAGTTCGTCCCGATCGTGCCCGAGCTGTCGATGATGAACCCGGTGCCGCCGCCCTCGCCCATCGGTCCCTTCACGCTGATCGTCACGACGCTCGGCGCGAACTCGGTGAACAGCTGCGACGGCGTGCGCTCCTTGCCGTCCCCCGCGCGCATCTCCGTCTTCGGCTTGTCGCCGTCCTTCTTCGGTTCGTCCTTCTTCGGCTCGTCCTTCTTGGGCGCGGGCTTGTCTTCCTTCACCGCGACGGCGGGCGCATCCGCGTGCGCACTGCGGCCACCGGCGAGCACCCACGCGAGCTTCGCGGTGCGGTTCCATCCCGCGTGCGCGAGGCGATCACCTTCCTGCTGCAGCAACGGTCGCGACGGCCCGTGCAAGAAACCGACGAAAACGAGCGCGAAGGCCGCGTACATCACGGCCATGACGTCGCTCGTGACGCCGCGGCGCTTGTCGGGCGCGAACCGCGCGAGCGCGACCTCCGCTACGACGAGCGGCACGAGCAACCCGGCTGCGAGCGCGATGCCGAACCGCGCCCACCCGTTCGACACGAACGTGCCCGCGATCGCGGACACTCCGACGAACGTGATCACCGCGCCTCCGAGCAGCGCCAGTAGCTTGACGATCCCACCGACGAGCTTCATGCGACTCCCTGCGTGAATCGAAGTACCAGCCTAAGCATGCGTTAGATGCCCGCCAGCCCCGTTTCTTTGGAATACCAGAGACGCGTGGAGAATCCGCGAAGATGCGCAGGAGACGCAACGCAGCGACGTCGAGGGAGGCGAATTGCCTGCGACTGCCGCCGCTTCCCTCACATCTGACGTACCGTTGGCCCATGCGCCCGTCGCTGCTCGTCGCCGTCCTCGGCGTCGCCGCGTGTTCGTCCCCGACGACGACGCAACCGCCGCAGAACGTCGAGCCCCCGCCGGCCATCCCGGCCGATCTCGGGAGCCTCGTCGTCGTCACCTCGCCGGCACGCTCCGACGAGCTGCCCGGCTTCGTCCCGGTCAGCACGACCTTTCCGCTCGTCGATCCCGCGCGCCGCATGCCGCCGAACACGACGATGCACGTCGTCGACGCGCGCGGCGCGCGCGGCACCTTTACCTCGGTCGAGCCCACGAAGATTCCGTACGGCTGCGACGGTAACCAGCTCGGCGTCACGCCGCTCGCCGGCACTTCGAAGCTCTCGCCCGGGATCGCATGGGCGCTTCACGACGGCAGGTTTCGTCCGACCGCGCGCGCGCCGATCGTCGTGGCGCTCGACTCCCAGGCGACGTATCGCTTCGACCGTCTCACCATCCTCGTCGCGCGCGATGCACAGAAGCAGGATCGCGGTCTCGTGCGCTTCGTCATCGACGATCGCGAGGTCGCTGCGGTCGGCTTCGTGCGCACGCTGATGGACGGCGCGGACCCGAGCATGGCCATCATCGACCTCCGCGAAGGCGGCCCCGCGGTCCCCGTGGCCCTCGCGGCGTGGTCGATCGACGGCAGCGGTGGCGCGCCGTTCCTCGTCGCGTTCGAACGCCCGGGCTGGGAGGGCACGTCGCTCGAGGCGTGGCTCGTCGAGGCACATTCGGCGAAGCAGATCGAGCCAATGACGGCGTATCTGTATCGGTGCGCGTTCTGATCTCGGGTGTGTCCCTGACTGGTCGTGGAGGTGATCGTGGCCGTGATCGGCCCCGTGATTGTAACCGTGCACGTGAACGGGCCGTGGGCGTGATCGGGCCCGTTGACGCCGTCTACGGGTCGATCATCTTGGTGAGCATGCAACGACGCGTTCGAGCAATCCGACACCGAGGGCATGGTGTTCGTCGTCGATCAGTTCGTCGATCTTCATCACGTCGAGGGTCGGCCGCACACTCCATCGCCGAGCCTCTGGCGATCGCGTAGTACCTCGCCTTGTCGGCACGACCGGTCTTGCCAGCACCTTCGGCGATGTTCTGTGGGATCGACTGTGCGGCTCGGCGGAGTTGATCGACGAGGTCGGCATGCCCCTTGGGAATCCGGTGGAGTAGCGCCTTCGCCGCTTGCAGCAACATGCTTGCAGTGATCGCCCGCCACCTCGATCCGCCGAGCACCGCGTTGCGAAGATGGCCGCCGCCCATCTGTAGTGCTGAGCGAGCGACTCGCCGACCATCGCGGCCCGTGTCAGTTCTTGGGCCGGCAGCATGAACGAAAGCGCACGCCACTTCCGCATGGACAGGGAAGATGGCCCGCGGGCGCCCGCATCCCTTCGCTCGGTCGCCAGGGCTGACGGGTCGTCGCTTCGATCGATCGAACATCTTCAGCGTCGGGTGGCTCCGCGATTCGCACGATCGACGTGAGAGGGAATGCGACCGCTCCGTCGTCGGCGATGTCCTCGCCCAGCACCATGGTTACGCGCCCGCGCTCGATCACCTTCGTGATCTTGATCGTCGGTGTGCGAGTCCCGCCCACGTCGAGGACAAGCGTCGACTGCGTCCGCGCCGCGGCAACGACGCGCGCGTGGATGCCGTGGGTCTCCCACGTAGGGATGAACGGCGCCGCTCGATTCGCAGGGGGAGTCGCAGCAGCGCGTCCGGTCGAACCCGACGTAGTCGCGCTCCTCGCGTCGCGCGACGCATGTTTGGGAGGAGGCCGGGTGGCTCGAACCAGCTCGGAGATCTCGGTCCCGAGGACCCTGGTTACGAGGCTCTGGTTTCGGGCCAAAAATGCTTCGAGGCCGCCGCGCTCGGTGATGACCTTCGTCAATCGGCTCGACATGTCGCGTGGTGAGGTCGCTGCGAGTAAGTACTGCTGCTCGCGGTCCGGTACGACGTCCAGCATCGCCGCGAGCGTCGTCGCGACCTGGTCCGGCAACGTGCATCGGTGCCGGTGTTCCCACTCCTCGACGAGCACGACGGCGTCGTCGGAGCACACGCCTTCCTCGATCGGGTCGATGACATCCGTCGACGCGCTCGGGACTGCGCGGCTGCGATCCACCTTCCCGAGCTCGACGGCGTCGTTGGCGCGGTAGGCGGCGAGCCGACGGGCGAACGTCGTGTCGAGCTCCAGCGGCGGCAGCCGGTCGGGCGACACCCGCGGACCTTCGTCGATTTGGGGCGCTGCATGGTCGGTGTGCACCGAAATCCCGATTCGCGCCAGGGCCGTGCTCGTCGCCCGCAGGGGGAAGCTCGTGGGCACGACGATCACGCCTGGCGCGATCACGCGTGCAACATGTTCCTTCAGCAGCTGCACGACGCGCACCTCGTCGCCGACGGGGACGACGATCACACGTCCGACCGCAGTGACCGCGCTCTTGATCGAGCTCGCCCAGTCTTCGATCGCCGCCGCGACGTTGGCCGGCACGGGTGTTCGGCACGCGGCGTCGAGACCGGCGAGGATCGAGGCTGCGGTCGCCCCCGCGCCGACGCATCGGTGCACCGATGCCTTCGTGAGCCGCGCGACGATCACTCGATCGATCCTCACGAGCTCGCTACACGAGACAACGTCCACGATGTGCTCGTGACGTGACTCCGGGGGCAGGAACACCTCGAAGCTCGGCGTGATCGACGCAGCGGCGGTCCCATCGAGTGCTACGGGCGCGATAACGTCGACGTCGCCGATCCGCCCTGCCTGCATTCCCGGGACCCTTCCGAGCTCAGGTACCGGCGGCAGACCGTAGGCGTGTGCTACCAAGCGCTCGATGCGCACCAGCGAGATTGGGCCCGCCGTGCGGAGACGTTCGATGAATCCGGTGAATGTCGGCTTGTGCGCCAGCACACCCGAGCTCGCGATCTCTCGAAGACGGTGGATGACTGGACGGAGCGCGTCCCCATCGTCGGCGACCTCGACGAGATCTAACGAAAGGCCGAGACGAATCAACGCCTCAAGCTCGGCCTCGCCGATCCCGAGTTCCTTGGCGACGCGCTTGATCCCCGCGCGATGCGGAAGGCCGGCCTGGGTGACCTTCAGATCGAGGTGGCGAAGGGCACTGCATGCCGCGACCAGCGCCCTTCCGTCGCATGGGACGTCCGCTGGCACGAAGGGAGTATCGAGCGGAACGAGGGGGACGTCGAAGTCTCGCAGGTGATCGGCGATACGTGCTGCCGACGGGCTCACCAGCGCGAACGAGTCTTCCCCGTACTCCGAGACGAGGACCACGATCAGGTTCTCGCGGAGGAGTCGATTGATTTCGGGTTGGAGGTCGGCGAGCGGCACGCCGTACCGCTTCGCGTACGCGATCGTTTCACGGGTGGATTGCTGGCCACCCACGGCCACGAGAGACGCGAGCACAGCGAGCGCGGGAACTGACAGCCCAGCCAGCGTCGCGTCGATCCACGCAGGATCGGCGAGCTGGCGCTGCAGTGCAGCCATGTTCGTCTTGATCGCCGGGCCGTGCCACCCCCGCTCTTTCGCGATGATCGAACGATCGAGGTCCTCGAACGCCCACGCACGCATGCCCTTGCTAGTTGAGAATGCCATCGGCGTTGTCTCCGTCTCCCCCAGCGCCTGCCTCCACGACAATGATCGGAGCATCGAGCGAATCGCTGGGGAGATGCGTCATGTCCTCGATGAAGAACCGGTATCCCTGCTCCGTCAGGAACAGCTGGCGGTGCATTGCGTGATCCTCTTCGCAGGAGTGGCGGGTCACGATGGTGTAGAACGTCGCGCCGCCGGGCTTGGGACGAAGCACGCGGCCGAGCCGCTGCGCCTCTTCCTGGCGCGACCCCATGGTCCCCGAGATTTGGATCAACACCGAGGCCTCAGGGAGATCGATCGCGAAGTTTCCGACGCGCGAGAGCACCAAGGTGCGCGTCGCTCCGGATCGAAACGCAGCGTAGATTCGCTCTCGCTCCCTGTGTGGAGTTGACCCGGACACCAATGGAGCGCCGAGCTCGCGCGCCGCCACCTCGAGCGACTCAAGGTAGGTGCCCATCACGAGGATCCGTTCGCCGGCGTGACGCTCGACAAGCGCGCGCATCGCAGCGAGCTTGGCCGGATTCGCTGCGGCCATGCGTGGGCGCGCCCGTGGCTCCGCGACCGCGTATGCACTCGCGCGTTGCGACGACATCGCCACGCGTACTTCGAAACAAGTCGCCGCCGCAATGTGGCCGCTGTGCTCGAGCATGCGCCAACCAACCTCGTACCGTTTGGGCCCGATCAGCGCGAACACGTCGGTCTCTCGACCATCCTCGCGGACCAGCGTCGCCGTGAGGCCAAGTCTGCGTCGAGCCTGGAGCTGCGCCGTCAGCTTGAAGATGGGTGCCGGCACGAGATGCACCTCGTCATAGATGACAAGTCCCCACGGCTCCGTCGACAGTCGATCGAAGTGCGAAAACCCCGTCGGACCGGAGCCTCCTCGCTTTGCCATCATGGAATAGGTGGAGATCGTCACGGGCCCGATCCGCGGCATTCGCGCACCCTCGTAGATCGCGATCTGATCGGGGGCGAGATCTCCCTTGTCGCCCAGCTCGCGCTTCCACTGCGCTGCGGCCTCGCGGCTCGAGGTGAGGACGAGCGTGCGTGTGGCAAGGGCTTCCATCGCCAAGAGTCCGACGATCGTCTTGCCCGCACCGCACGGGAGGACGATGACGCCGTGCCCCGTGGCCGTGAACGCGGCGACGGCCTCCGCTTGATACGCGTACGGCGTGAACACGTCGCGTCGTGCATGAACCGCCAGAGGAGCCCCCTCCACGAGACCTGCGACGTCTTCGACCGGATACCCGATCGCGAGGAGCCCGCGCTTCAGTCTCCCCCGGTCGATCGTGGGCAGATGGAATCGATCACCCTCACGGCGAACGAGCTTCCCAAGAGTGAGATCGCGCTCGATCCGCGTGATCACCTCGGGATGGAGAACCTCGAGACACAAGGTGGCCGGATCGGGACCGTCTACCAGACGACACACACCATGTCTCGCGAACAGATCGCGGATCTCCTCCTGGACGTGCGAAGGGATCGGGAATCGGCTGATCGATGCGAGTCCACGAAGTACCTCGTCCGCGGTGACTCCCAGCGCAGCACCGTTCCACAACGCCAGCGCACTCAGCCGGTAGGTGTGAACGTGTTCGGGCGAACGCTCGAGCTCGGCGAAGCGCGCGAGCAGGTCTCGCCCGGACGCGTACTGTGGATGGTCCACGTCGAGCAACACCGTCCTATCACCCTGGACGACAGCGGGCCTATCGCTACTCACGACGCCGACTCCTACCACGGCCCTCTGTCTAACGTTGAGGACCGTGTTTCCGCTGCTCTCCCTGTGCCTTGCGGACACGATCTGGAAGGCCCGGTGAGGGTTACGGGATCGAGGTCCACCGAAGCCCAGGCTCCGCGGCGCGAAGGCTCGCCACCCCACCAGGTCGGATCGACACAACCGCCTGGAGTTAGGCCTGGCGAGCCCGTGCCGGCACACGTGGCGCTCCGATCTCGGAGCGTGATACGCCCTGTCCATGGAGCGCATCGTTCATCTCTGCAACGGCGATTCGACCGCCGACCAGCTCTCGCTCGCCGAGCTCCCCGGCGAGATCCGCGTGTGGGCCGACGCCCTCGATCGCGGCCCCGTCCTCCCCGTCGGCGACGCGGAGCACTATGCGGCACGCGCGGCCTTCTGGGCGCGGCACGACACTCCGGGTGCTGCCGAGAAGCTCGCGGCCTACGATCGAGATCTCGACACCGCGCTCGCGGCCGAGGAGCTCATCCTGTGGTTCGAGCACGACCTGTTCGATCAGCTCGCGCTGATCCG
>JBJXGN010000109.1:0-21670 GCA_046160585.1 Kofleriaceae bacterium | reverse complement strand
CAGCGCTATGGGGCGATCGCAGCTTCACGCGAGGCGCCGCGATGTATTCGGTGCCGCAACTCGCGTTCCTCGTGCGAGCGCACATGCCGTTCGGCAAACCCGACACGCTCAGCGAGCAGCAGGCGCTCGACATCGCGGGGTACATCAACACGCAACCGCGAAAGGTCGCTCACTCCGCCACGATGTTCTGCGCCAGTGACCCCAGCAGCGGGATCCCCAACAGCCTGTACAAGCCTGCCCACTGGAACGTCGGCTGCGTGTATCCACAAGAACCCTTCAACGAAACCCAGCGTCTCCTCGGTCCGTGGGGGCCGATCGAAACCTGGCGCAAGGCAAAGATCACTGCGCTATCGGCTCCGTGACGGAGGCACTCCCCGGTCACCTTCGCCATCTGTCAGTCGACATCAGGCGATCAGATCGTGCGCGCCGCGCCATCGTCGTAGGTGGCGTGGGGTAGGCTCGGCTCCCCAGGAGGTTCCGTGCCCACCTTGCAGCTGACCTACTTCGATTCACCCGGTCGCGCCGAGCCGATTCGCGTCGCGCTGTTCATCGCCAAGCTCCCGTTCGAGGACCATCGCGTCAAGTTCCCCGAGTTCGTCGCGCTGCGCGAGCAGGGCACGTTTCCCCTCGGCGCCGTTCCAGTCCTCACGGTCGACGGCAAGCCCATCGTGCAGACCGCCGCGATCCTGCGTTACGTCGCGCGCCTGGCCGCGCCGTCGCTCTATCCAGCCGATCCATACACGGGCCTCATCGTCGACAGCGCGCTGGACACGTTCAACGACACCGTCTCCCACGCGCTCGTGCCGAGCTTGTTCGAGCGCGACCAGGCGAAGAAGCTCGAGATGCGCCGCGCGTTCGTCAGCGGCGTGATGACCAAGGCGTGCACGTACGTCGAGGGTCTCATCACCGGACCGTTCCTCACCGGCGACCAGCTGACGATCGCCGACCTCGTCCTCGGAGAGACGGTCCATCAGTATCGCTCGGGCAAGCTCGACGGCGTCACCGCCGATGCGCTCGCGCCGTACCCCAAGCTGCGCGCGCTTGGCGACGCATACGCTGCACACCCGCTGATCCTCGAATACGGCAAGCGCTGACCCGGCGCAGCCGCCGTTCAGCCGCCCCGCGCCGCGCGAAACGGTTATCATCGGCAGGTGCGGGCGGCGATCGTGACCTGTGTGCTGGCTGCCTGCTATGCCCCCAATCCTCCGCGTGGAGCGCCCTGTACCTCGAGCGAGATGTGTCCGACTCCGCACGCGTGCGTGGGTGGCTATTGCGGGGGGCGAGTCGACGACATCGACGCAGCCCTCGACGATGCAACACTCTCGGATGCGCCCGTCGATACGACAGCCATGGTCGATGCAGCCATGCTCGATGCGCCGGGGTGCCCGATGGACTACGTCTCCTTCGGGTTGTTGGGGGCGTCGGCGTACCGCACGGTCGTGGTAGCAACGCCGTGGTTGGCTGCGCAGGCGGACTGCGCCAACGACGGTGTCGGCACGCACCTCGTGGTGATCGACAACATCACGGAGAACATGACGGTCGACGCATTGACCGGAGCTTCGGTCACCTGGATCGGCTTCTCCGATCGAATCACCGAGGGAACGTTTCGGGCAGTGACCGGAGCGGTGGTCGGATTCACGAACTGGGGTGCGGGCAACCCCGATGGCGCCGCTGCCCAAAACTGTGTGGCGCTCTACAGCGGCACGTTGTGGGGGGATGGCGATTGCGCCTACGCCATGCCGGCATACGTCTGCGAGTGCGATGGCGTGCCCTCGGATCCGGCGGCGTTCTGATCGGCAGCGACGTGGCGTCGAACACCTCACCTCTCGATCGCGATCTGCGATAGAAGCGGAGCGGTGGTGTCGCCTCGCTCGCTACTCTGTTTGATCGCGCTCGTCGGTTGCGACGAGCCGGCGCCGCTCGTGGAAGATGCGGCGCCCGTCGACGCGCCGTTCGACGTGCACGTGCCGCCACCGCGCGTGCTCGCGCTCGATCCCAGCCCGTTCGGCCTCGACACGCACCTCGCAGGCGACGACCTGATCGAGTCGTTCGCCTCGATCGGGATCCGCTGGCATCGCATCGACATCGATTGGGATCACGTCGAGACCGCGAAGGGCGTGTTCGATTGGACCGATGTCGATCGCGTGGTCGCCATCGCCGAGCGCCTCGGCCTGTCGGTGTTCGGATCGATCTCGTACACGCCGGGCTGGGCGTCGGGCGGTGCGAACCGCGCGTTACCGCCACGCGATCGCAGCGACTACACCGACTTCGTTCGCGAGGTCGTGCGCCGCTATCGCGGGCGCATCGCATGCCTCGGCGTATGGAACGAGCCCAACCTGACGCAGTTCTGGGCGGGCACGAGGACGCAGTACCTCGAAGACATCCTGGTCCCCGGCCTCACGGTGATCCGGTGGGAAGCTCCCGAGATGGTCACGTGCGGTCCCGACCTCTCCAGCGCTGGTAACGAACGTGCAAACTGGCTCGTGCCGATCCTCGACGCGGCGGCGCCGCTCCTCGACGTGATCACACACCACCAATACGACGGCGGCGACACCGTCGCCGGGCGAGCTTCCGAGATCGAGCTCTTGCGCGACACCCTCGCGGCGAACGGACAGGCCGGAAAGCCGATCTGGATCACGGAGATCGGGTGGAGCCGCAACGACGTGACCGAGGCCGAGCAGGCGATGCTGCTTCGCGGCGTGATGGCGGCGATGAAGACGCGGCCGTTTTGGACCAAGACGTTCTGGTACGACTCCCACGGAGCTGACTTCGGCATCCTCGGTCCCGACGGCAGCCCGGATCGTGGCGTGCCCCTCGAGGCCTATCGCGCGTACGCGGATGTGATCGCGACCTGGTAGCAGGCGCTGCGACGATCGATGACTCGACCTGGCTCGAGTGCCGGCGTGTAAGATGGAGGGATGTCCCGTGTTCTCGGCGTCGTCGTAGCGGTCGCGCTCGGCAGTTGCGTGCACGACACGCTCGTCGATTGCCGCGATGGCCGTGCGTGCCCGAGCGGCACGTTGTGCGCGAGGATCACGCAGAACGACCAGCTGCTGTGCGCGAACCCCGCCGATGTTGCCGCGTGTGGCGACCCGTTCTCGACGTGCATGCGGAACGATGGCAGCACCGGGACCTGCTACGCCAGCGACGCGGGTGCGGTGTGTCTGCCCGGCGGCTGCGGCAACGCGATCGTCGATCCAGACGAGGCGTGCGACGACGGCAACGTGAGCGGCGGCGACGGATGCTCCGGTTCGTGTACGTCCGACGAAACGTGTAACAACGGAGTCGTCGATCCAGGGCTCGCGTCGGCCGAGGCGTGCGACGACGGGAACACCGTCGGACACGATGGTTGCAACAGCACGTGCAAGACAGAAGTGCCGCGCTGGGAGCTTCTCGCCACGGGGAAACCACCCGCGGCGCTCTCGCAGGGCGTCGCGTACGACAGCGCGCGTCGTCGCGTCGTTCAGTTCGGCGGTGCGTTCCAAGGGACGATCCGCGTGCCGCGCGGCGATACCTGGGAGTACGACGGCGAGGGCTGGATGAAGATCCCGACGACGGTTGCGCCAGCCGCGCGCTGGGGCTCCGCGATGGCCTACGATCCGATCCATCGCCGCGTCGTACTGTTCGGCGGGGCGTCGACCGCTGCGGCACCCTTCGGCGACACGTGGGCGTGGGATGGCGAGCGCTGGACACAACTCATCACCATTGGCGCGCCGCCGCCGCGCGCTGATGCTTCGCTCGTGTACGACCCCGAGACGCGACGGATGTTGCTCTACGGTGGTCGGAACGCAACCGGGTCGTTCGGCGACGGGTGGGAGCTCGATGGCGGCACGTGGACGCAGGTCACCCACTCGTTGCCACCTGCGCGAGCACAGCACGCGATGGCCTACGACCCAAAACGAGGCGTGATGGTCCTCGTCGGCGACGACACCACGGGAGGCGAGACGTGGGAGCGCCATGCGGGTACGTGGTCGTCTGCGGCGAGGTCGACGACCGACCTGCGCGGTGCCGGGCTCGCTTTCGACGGTGTCGGACTCCTCGTGTTCGGTGCAGCGTTCGGCAGCGAGACGTATCGATGGGACGGCACCGCCTGGTCGCCACAGACGCCGACGACGTCCCCCGAGCCCCGCTCGTTCGCTGCGATGGTCGCGGATCCGGTCCGCGGCAGGGTCCTCTTGTTCGGCGGTGGCAAGCTCAACACGGTCTGCACGCCCAGCTGTTGGACCGTCTACGACTCGACGTGGGAATGGGACGGCACGACGTGGACGAGGGTGGACGTTGTGGTCGCGGAGGCGCGTGCGTGGCACGCGGCAACCTTCGACACCAGGCGCGGTTCTCTGTTCTTTTATGGCGGCGGGGAGACCGTTGGCGGGTTCGATCCCCAACCGGAGCTGCAGGAGTTTCGCGGGACCCACTGGACAAGGCATGCAGGGCCGGGAACACCGCTGACCCGTGCCGCGCTCGCATACGATGCCGCGCGCGACGAGCTAGTTCTCGTCGGTGGGGCACTCGACAGTGGAGGCAGGACGAGTAACAAGACCTGGACCTGGCGCGATGGCGTCTGGACCTCGCGGAGTGCGGTGCCGGCACGGCGTGACGCCGCGATCGCCTATGATCCGGTGCGCCGCGTGGTCGTCGTCTTCGGTGGCGCCAACGACGCGAGTGTACTCGCGGACACCTGGGAGTGGGATGGAACCACGTGGCGCGAAATCACTCCGACCTCATCGCCGCCGTCTCGATTCGGTGCGGCGCTCGCGTGGGATCCGGTTCGGCGCACCGTGCTGCTTGCGGGCGGCGAGAACTTCGACAGCGCTACGCAGCAATCGGATCTGTGGTCGTGGGATGGCGTCGCGTGGACGCAGATCATGCTGCAGCAATACGCACCGCCGCGCGCATCTCTCGGCCTCACCTGGAATGCGCCGCGGCGATCGATGATGATGTTCGCCGGTGCTGCGATCACATTCACCCTGTTCGCGGACACCTGGGAGCTCGGCGCGAATGGCTGGTCGCAGATCACCGTCTCGGCACCCGACGTTCGCCAGGGCCATTCGCTGACCCAGCTGGCCGACGGAACCGGGCTATTGACCTACGGTGGCGCGATCTCGAGCACGGTGAGCGATCAGCTCTATCGCTTGCGCTGGGACAACGACGGCACCGACGAGAGCTGCGCGCTCGATGTCGACAGCGATGGCGACGGCCTCGCGGGATGCGCAGATCCCGACTGCTGGGCGCGCTGCTCGCCACTGTGTCCGCCGGGCACGACCTGCGAGCCGAGCTGGCCCCACTGCGGCGACGGGACGTGCGATCCGCGCGAGGACTGTCGACTGTGCCCCATGGACTGCGCGTGTGGCCCGGTGTGCGGCGATCACTTCTGCGATCCCGGCGAGACTTGCACGGGGGACTGCCAGTGATCTGGCGGACCACGCGAATCCGACGGGTGTGATCGGTCACGGCCCGTTGACGCCGACGTCGCGGTGCAGCGCGATCTCCGATTCCGGCAGCGCCCGATCGTAGATCGCGATCTCGTCGATCACGCCCCGGAAGAAGTTGACCGTTGTCTCCCCGGGATCTGGACCGGCGCCGATGAACTCCGCGTCGATTGCGTGCCGCGCGAATCGGCTCGCGCCCTGGTGGTACACGAAGAAACCCTCGTCCATTCAGGACGAGGGTTTCACTCGGACACTTCTACGTAGAGAGAGAGGTCTCAGGAACTCGAGCTTACGGAGCGGGGAGGATGACCTTGTCGATGACGTGGATGACGCCGTTCTCGGACATCACATCGGTGGTCACGATCTGCGCGCTGCGGTTCCGCCCATCGGTGATCTTGAACGTCGAGTCGATGGTGAACGTGCCGCCCATGGCGGTCTCGATCGCGGTGCCGACCGGCACTTCAGCCTTGAACACGCGGGCGGGAACGACGTGATAGGTCAGAACGGCCGTGAGCAGCGCCGTGTTGCTGAAGAGCTGCTGCTTGGTGAGCTGTAGCTCCGTGAGCGCGGCAGCGAACGCCGCATCGGTCGGCGCGAACACCGTGAACGGGCCGTCGCCCGAGAGCGTGTCGGCGAGATCAGCCGCGAGGACTGCTTCGACGAGGAGCGTGAACTCGGGCTGCGCGCCACCGGCGAGTGCCACCGCGGTCTCGACGATGTTCTTGTCGGCCGGGAGGATGACCTTGTCGATCAGGTGAACCACGCCATTGCTCGCGTCGAGATCCGTGGCGGTGATCTTGGACATCCGGTTGCGACCGTCGATAATCGTCGGCGGCGAGCCCATGTCGATCTTGAAGATCGATCCCTCGGCGCTCGTGATCTGGCGGCCGAACGGAATCCCCGAGGCAGCGACCTCCGAGGTCAGCACGTGATACTGGAGCACCGCGCGGAGCAGCGGCTTGTTCGCCTCCGTCAGCAGGTCCGCACCCTTCGCGCTCGCCGATCCGGTCAGCTCGACCGCGAGCGCATCGAAGGCAGCGTTGTCCGGCGCGAACACGGTGAGCGTGCCGGGGTTGGAGAGCAGGTTCACGAGGTCGTTGTTGTCGCTCGCGAACTGGACCGCAGCGACCAGCGTCGACAACGCAGGAGTCTCCGATGCGAGCTCGACGATCGATGGAGTCTCGTCGATCGGGGTGTCGTCATCACACGCGGTCGCGGAGACTAGGAAGGTGAGCGGCAGGACGGCAGCGAAAGCGCGGTTCATGGGATGGCTCCTTGAAATGGAAGAAAGGCGAACTCGGGGGCTGTCCGTCCGGGGGACGTCAGGTTTCCCAGCAGTGCAGCCTTCGATGCGGAGCCGAGTGGTTGGTTACGTTATCGAACGTTTTGAACGTTTTCAATTTAAGCTGCAAGATTACAGACACTTGAATTTGGAGGCCGGCGGGCCTTCACCGGTACGGGGTAAGTTTTCGGACCGCCTCGGGCGGCCGACCCGCTGACCGTCGCCAGTTCGGAGCTAGTTTTCGGGCCGCATTCAGGCCCAGCAAGATTGACCGGATGTCGCCGTCGGCCGTCGCCAACGGGTTAGTTTTTGGACCGCATGTCGTCGGGCCGGGCCGTCCGCGCGGACGGTCTCCGTGGAGTGTCTTGCCGTGCGCGGCGTCGTGATCGCGCTCGCTCTTGAAAGCCTCCGTCGACTACACGACTCGATACACGGCCTCGTTGGCGATGTAAGGCACGTAGCGATAGTCGCGGATGGACGTCACGACACCATTCTCCCAGTCGAGCAGGATGAAGTAGCTCGGGGCGTCGCCGCCTGCCTCGAAGGCGGCCAATGCGAGCGATCCTTCGAGCTCCACCAGTCGCAGAGTGACCGATGTGTTGGCGTACCGACCGAAGTACATGCCGACGGCCTTGCCCCGGCGCTGTGACTTCGAGACCAGATCGAGACGGCAGTCTTCTCCGACAAGCGTACGCACGCCGTCCCAATCTTTGGCGTTGAACAACGTCGCGTATCGCTCCAGCGATGCACGAGTGCTCGCTTCGGCGAGCGCGTCGTTAGCGGCCCCTTCACGGAGCTTGGCGCGGCCACGGACAAGTGCAGCTTTGACGGCCATGATCGTGGTCCCCATGGTTTCGGCGGTCTCCTCGAGCGAGTGCCCGAGTACATCCTTGAGAATGGTCGCGCTTCGTTGGGTCACGGGGAGCGCTACGAACCGCACGAGCGCGGCGCGTACGACAGCTGGATCGGAGGCCTCTTCATAGCCGCCGACGTCCGCGAGATCCGCGCGCGACTCGGTGTACTTGTGACCGTGGCTCTTGAGGAAGTCGATCGCCGCGTTGTGAGCGATCTTGAACAACCACGGACGAAGAGGCGGGGTCTCGGGGTTGAGCGAGATCGCATAGAAGCCTCGCGCCAGCGTCTCTTGGACGATGTCCTCGCCCTCGATGACCGACCCCGTGAGTCGGGCGCAGTAGCGATGGAGCTCGGGGCGGATCTCCTTGACGGCTTCGAGAAAGGCTTCGCGCGCAGCGGCAACAGCGTCCAACGTGTTCGACATGGCGACCGCGGTTTCTATCACGCCGATCGCGTCGACCCGCCATCGAACATTCGATACGTGCCGACTTCGACGAGCTCGGTGGTTTGCGGCGGAGTCTCGCAGCGCTCGCGGATCTTGCTCGCGAACGCCTTGAAGGCTTCGAGCGCCAGGAGTGGGTTCTTGCCGTCGTCGGTGTCGACGACAGCGAAGTGGGTGAAGGAAACGCCGTCGGGCGCCTTGAACGATGCGTACCGGATCCCGCTCGGTTTCTCGCGCGAGAGCGCCTCGAAGACCCGACCGATGAACTGTTCGTTTTCAGCCGCGCAGTTGGCTTTGACTCGGTATTGAACGAGGATGGCCATGGCTTCTCACTTCCCTACCGCGCGCATGCGGTTGTTCTTTGCGTTGTGCTCGACCTCGGCGAGGCCGAGAGCTTCCAGGACGGGCGGCACGTACATCGCGAACCTCCCCCGAAGTCCCTTCTTCAGGCCGTACCAACCTTGGACGGGGTTCTTCTCGGAGCGTCCCCACGCCTCGACCGTTCCGTCCGCCGCCGGTTTCTGCTCGTCGGCCGAACCCAAGAGCATCCAGTCTCCGTGTTTCGCGAGCATCTTCGCGAGATCGTCGATCGCGCGAAGGTGGTAACGAAGCTGGGTCTTGCCGACCTGGACAACCACCGCCGGAGGACTCGCGTCGGGTTCGCGATAAGCCTCGTAGTCCGCGGTGCCTGGCGGCGTTTCGAGCTTCCACGGGCTCGCTTTGGTGCCTTCGCCCACAACCTTGCTGGCGGTCTTGTTCACGACACCCCTCCTTCGGCCGCGCGCTTCAGATCGCGCGCGAACGCTTCGAACGCGGGTGCGAAGTCCGGAAGCGACTTCTTGATCAGGGGGAGCATGGCTCCGGAGAACACCTCCTCCATCACGAACTCCGTGGCGCCGTTCGCCTTCGGCGTGAGCGTGAAGGTGCGGACGCCGCGGAACATCGGCGCGAAGCCATCACTCCAGACCATCTCGTTCGCTTCCAGCTTGGTGACCTTGGGTGAGAAGGTCCGCTTCGGATCGAGCGTGACGCGCAACTTCAGTTTCTCACCGGTGCGGATGTCGCCTTCGAGGCTCGTCACCGTGGAGTTCCACTGCGTGTAGTTCGACGCGTTCGTGAGGATCGCCCAGATCGCGTCCGGGCTCGCTTGGACGTCGCAGCGGATCGCGCACGATTGGCGGAAGGTCGTCTCGGTCTTGGTCGCTTTGGGTTGGGTCATCATGTTCGTCTCCTGTGTGGACGACGACTGACCCCGCCGAAAGGATGCGGACCTCGCCGAAAAAACTCAGATGCGGTGTAACTGCTCGGCATCGAGGGTGGTTTTCGCCAGCCCGGACGCTACCGATCGCCGATCCGCGAATCCAACCCGATCCCGATCTCGAACCCGCGCGTGCCCGATGTCTCGAGCAGGTCGGTGGTTCTGGCCATCGCCATGAATGGCCCGGCCTTCAAGCTCACCTCGTGCGTGGTGCCGCGATGGGCGATCCCGAAGCTCGTCCGTGCCTCGAGGCGCGTGTTGTCCCCGATCTGGAACGCCGCGAGACCGACCGCGCGATAGATGTCCCGCTCCCCCGGCCACGAGACATCGGCGTGGAGCGTAAATCCGGCTCCAAGAGTCAGAGGCCCGAGGGTCAGCGCGCCTCCCACTCCACCGAAGAGCTCGAACACCAGGTCGGCGTGCACCTCTTCGGGGGCGGCGTGTTCCTCGAGGTCGGGGTGATAGTCGTCGTTCGCGCCCCCAACGCCGAAGCCAGCGAGCACCAGCAACCCGAACGGTCGCCCGACAATGATCGAACTACTGGCGCGTAGCGCGAGTCCCCAGCGCGAGTCTCCCGCCTCGCTGACGTACCAAGGTACCGAGGCCACCGCGACGAGGTCGTAGTGCAGCTCTCGGCCTTTGACACGTACTCCACGCGAGCGTGCGATCGCCGTGATCACGGCGCGCATGCGCTCCGGGTCGTTGGATCCCCATCTCTCTCCGACGGGCAACACGCTCGCCGTGATCGTGCCTCCGATGCACGCCCGCACTCGGTACCGTCCACCATCGGCCTCCACCAACGCGACCTCCGGCGGCACGAACGGGGATGCACCCTTCTGACCGACGCATGCTTCGCGCCGCACGACGACCGCAAACGCGTAGGGTTTGATCGGCAGCAACACGTCGGCGTTCGGCTCGTCCCACGCGGCCCCGTCGACGAGCTTGAACTCCGGGATGTAATCCGCCGTCATCCATCCCCTTCCCAGGCCATGGGCTCCGCGCAGATCGAACGCTGCGTTCGGTAGCGCGAGCGACGAGCGACTTCCAAAGATCCGTGGACGCGGCCCGATCGGCAGCGAATTGGCGATGCTGTGGATGAGATGGGCGAGCTTGGCCTCGACGATGGGTGTCGTGCCGGGGCTGGGTGGTGCGAAGACCGGATCGAAGATCGTGATCACGACCGCGTCGTCCGCCCGCTCCAGACACAGCTCGAGGCGGTCCGCGGTCCCGAGAAGCTTGGGCATGTCCCACGGTCCGGGGGAGAAACTCGTGGCCTCGCGTTCGACCATTCCACACGTCCCGCGTCGATCGGAGGCGACGAAGCGACTCGCTGCGCTGCCAAACGCGACGAACCCGTCGTCGGTCGGCTCGACAAAGAGGTGCGGGCGGATCGAGATTCCCAGTGCGGGGATTTCGACCGGTGGTCGGAGGCGATCACCGATCGCTTGGACCAGACGGAGCGCTTCGACGTCACGGACTGGATCGATCGACCGGCGGAGCTCGCGGCGAGCATCGATGTCGACGAGCACGGCGTGATCGCGGAGCTGCAGGCAGAACTGTCCCGGAGCTGCGACGTTCTCGCGAAACACCTCGAGCTTCGTGGCCCTGGGCACCAGGTCGTATCCGTCGCAATTGGCGACGGCGGTTACCGTCACCGCGGATTCGGCGCGCGCGAACCTCGCGCCCTCGTTCGACGCATGGAAGCGCCAGTTCGGATCGAGGTCCGCGAGCCCGAAACCGATCGAGATCGAGACCGACGCGTCGTCGGCGAACGCGATCTGTACGGTTCCCACGAGAAGCGCGAGGGCGATCGTGTGCGTGTGCAACATGGGCGAGACTCTGCGTGCCCGCGGCGACTACCTCAACTCGCTGACCGCAGCTGCGCTTCCTGTTCGCTTTCAACTGATTGGGACGGTCGACGTTTGCCAGCTCGCGACCGAAATCCTGTGAGCTCTTCGACCCGAGCGTTCCGCGATTGGGCTGCTTCCGCACATGCAGCGTTCGCCGGAATCAGGTCGACAACTCTCGATAGAACTGGAGGACGTTCCCACCTGGGTCACGCACATGGAACTCGCGTGTTCCCCATGTGGTGTCCGCAGGGGCGCGCCACGGTCCGTTGCCGAACGCGGCGGCGTCCACGGCCGCGGCGAGCTCGGCGTGGAGGCCGTCTACGTCGTCGACGACGAAGCGAAACGCCGGACGGTCGAGACCGTCGACCCATTGCCCCTCATCGGCCCATTGGAGGTGGACCTCCACGTCGTCGCGGCGCGCGACTGCATACGTCGGACGGTTCGGATCGTCTTGGTACGAGATCTCGAAGTGAAGCGAGCGATAGAACTGCAGGGACTCCGCGACGGAGTGACAGGCGAGCACCGGATGTACCGCACGTAGCCTCGCGCGAGATTCGCCCACTTCGCCCATGCGGCATCGTAGCCGGTTGGCAAACGCTGGTCAGCAGTCGTCATTCGCCAGGGGACGCTGTGCGTTGTTCGCGACGTCGGTCGAGCTCAGCGCTCCGTCGTACTACGCGACATAGAGGATCGTTCCGCCGATCGCCGAGATCGAGCGATTCCGATCATGGCGCGGCGCGACTCCACTCGGGTCGTTCCGTGGTCGATGCAGAACACGAGATCGTGGTCGGTGTCGAACGCGCGGCTGACATCATGGCTGCGACTTGGTAATCATCGGGTTCGGCTCGGACTCCATCGGGTTGCGGGGTGGCATCTCGATCGTCTCGCCGGTCACCGCATCGAGTACGCGCAACCCACCGACGGACAGCTCGAGCGACGTCGGCAGATAGTCTCGCACGGGCGGCACCTCGCCGAAGTCGAGCCGAGCGGCCCGCCGGATCTCGACGCGATTGGAGTACCGGAAGATCACGGTCTCACGCCGGAGGATCCCGACCTCGGGAGTCGGGAACGTTGCGACGACGCTGGTCGCGCAGGGGCCACCGGCGTGGCCCTCGCCGTCTCTGGACGGACAGTCCTCGCGGATCACGTTCGCCATCGGAGGGAGTTTGCGCCACAGCGCAGTGTCCGGTTGCTCGGCGAACGTCAACCCGGCCGACCAGCGCGGGTGCAGGAGGATCTCCCAGTGAGGCGTGGCCGTCTTGGTGTGGTAGTAGGCCAGCGTCACCGTATCGAGACTCGACTGGGCGCCGATCACGTCGCGGTTGCGTTCGAACAAGACGCCGATGAACGCGCGGTCGTCGGGATGAAGCGGATCGTCGTATCGGCGCGTCTGTACCTCGCGCTGGGTCGAGCACGGCATCGCTCGACCATGAAACCCCACCACGCGGCCGGCGCGGTCGACATCGACGTGCAGCCCTGGATTGCGGCGCTCGAGCTGCGCTCGCCGACGCGCGACCTCGTCCGGATCCAGGAACATCACGCGATACGGGTAGCGCGACGTGTCCACGACCATGGGTGGAAGCGGTTTCTCCGAATTCGGCGCGGCGGGCCCGAGGTCGCCACAGCTCGCGGGTTTAGGATTCCCCCGCGTCGGATCGTCGATCAGCAGCAGTGTGTCTCCGTACTTCGGTCCACATGCGACCAGAGACGCCACGACGATCAGCCAGCGCTGCATGGCGTGACCGTATCGTTCCAACCGCTCGACGTGGCGTTAAATGCGTCGGCGCCTCGCCGGATCCAGGAACGGATCACGCATCGTTTCTTGGTTCAGCGCAGTTCGATGTGGACCTTGAACACGCACGATGCGGCAGGTTCTAGTGCCGCATGGTTCGCACGCTCGTCACGGTCATGTTTGTCGCGTGTGGAGATGGATCGCCCGAACCAGCAGCGGAGCCCGTCGCCCGAACGACGCCACCAGCCGATACGCAGACCCATGTCCCGAACCATGCGCCGAGCGATGCGCCGACCGATGCGTCCGATACACCGACCACTGCGCCGACCGATGCGTCGACCACTGCGCCGACCGATGCGTCGACCACCGCGCCGACCGATGCGTCGACCACCGCGCCGACCGATGCACCGACCGATGCGTCGACCGCTGACGCCACGACATCAACCCGACCGACGACAGAGCCGAGACCCTCGCCCACCAAACCCGCGCGGCCGGTGCGACTCGACATCGCGGACCTCGGCACGCCGGGCGAGGCGATCGCGCTCGCGCCCGTGCGCGGCAAGATCACGATCTTCGACTTCTGGGCCGCGTGGTGCAAACCGTGCAAGGTCCTCGAGCCAGCGCTCGTCGCGATCGCCCGCGCGCATCCCCATCGCGTTGCGATTCGTCGCATCGATGTCGTCGACAGCGATAGCGCAGTGTATGCGCAGCACCTCGCGCCGAAGGGCTACGGCTTGCCGCACATACGAGTGATGGACGACTCGGGGCGCACCCTCCTCGAGCGAAGCAGCGACGATCTCGACGCGCTGATCGCCGCGATTCGCGCTGCGGTCGAGCGCACGCCCACGCCGTGATCGCTCGTCGACCGCGTGAGGCGATCACGAAGCGCCGCCTACGTGCCATTCACCGGCTCCCGACAGGTCGCCGCTGATGTGCTCGACGAGCTGCCGCTCGACACTGTGGGATGCAGCACTCGGCGCCCACATCGCGACCGCCCGCCGTGACCTAGGCAATTGATTTTCGCCTCGTCGACGGCGATCCTGTCGACGTGAACAAGCCGAACCGGCTCGTCGTGATCGCTGTCGTGGTCGGAGCGACCGTGATCGCCGCGTGTCTGGGAAGCCTGACGCTGTTGGAGACGGAGCAGCACGCGATGTCGTATCCGACCTCGGCGAGCGCGGGCAGCGTGATGGTCGGGGAATCGGGGACGACTCCCCCGATCGTGTTTTCGCCACTGACCGTCAGCGACCACGACACGATCATGACGGTTGTCGAGAACTGCTCCAGCTGGGGCCTGAACCTCGATCCACTTCCGGCCGACGTGTATTGCGACGGGATCTCCGGCAGCAACGACCCGATGACCCTCTGCGTGCCACAAACCTACTCGTTCACCGCCACGTTCACGCCGACGGGCCCCGGCACGAACAACTGCGCGGTCTCCGTCACGTATCGCTCGAACACGGGCAACGGTACCGGAACGGGCAGTTCGACGATCTCGACGGTATATCTCGTTCTCGTCGGGACCGGAGTCGCGCCCACCTACTCGCTGACGGTGTCGCCCACCGCCGGCTCGCCGCTCGAGTACAAAGACATCCCGATCAATACGACGAGCAGCACGCAGCAGATCACGGTGACCAACAGCGGGAACTCGTCGTTGACCGTGATGGGAACGAACTCGTCTCCGATGATCTTCCCGCTCACGCCGCAGGGTGGTTCGAGCTTTCCGAACCAGGTCCTCAATCCGGGGCAAACGGCCCGATACAATGTCGCGTGCCGCCCGCCGATCGTCGCGAGCTACGCGGAGACGATCACGTTCGATACGGGACCCACCCAGGGCGGCTTACGGCACACGGTCAACCTCGTTTGCAACGGCATCACGTCGGACCTCGTGATCAATCCGAACCCCGCGGGCTTCGCGCGTAATACCTTCGTCGGTCAGGCTCCGCCCGAGCTCGTCATCAACGTGACGAATAACGGCTTGGATACGGCGTTTACCGAGGTTCGACTGGAAAACGGCACCGCCGTGACGATCACCGGCCTGCCCCAGTCGCCGTTGTCGGGCGGGATGTCGACCACCATCAAGCTCGCGTACGATGCTGCGGTCGAACATCCGTTCGGTGGAATCGACAACCTGATCATCACGCACAACCCAGGTGGGGTTCGCACCGTCGTAATCAGTGCCGAGGCGCTGATCGGCGAGATCGGTGTCACGCCCGCGCTCGTCGATTTTGGACCCGTGTGTCCCGGCAGCGACAAGGCAGTGGAGCTCATGGTCTACGCGACTGCGTCCGGCCGCGTGAACCTCATGTCGGTCACGCAACCAAACGCGCCGTTTTCGGTGATCGGCACCGGCGGCTTTCTCGAGCCGAACCACGGCAACATCATCACCATGACCGCGAGCGTGTCCGCGACGATCGCAGGCGATCTCGACGATTCGTTCGTGCTCAACACGAACCTCCCGGGAGCCGCCGCGACGCACGAAGTGATGCTCTCGGGCGTCGCGCTGCCGGCCGGAGTGACCCCGACACCCGATCTCGTTCAGTTCGGTTCAGGTCCGATCGGCACGCCGACGACAGCGAAGAAGGTGACCGTGTCCAACTGCGGAACCACCGCGCTCGACATCACCGGCGTGCGCATCGAAGGTCCGAACGCGAGCGAGTTCGTGATCGTCGCTCCGGAGGATCCGCTGCAGACGATTCCGACGACGGGGCAGCTCGACTTCCTCATCATCATGAACCCGGCCAGGGCGGGGACGAAGACCGCGAAGCTCGTCGTGGAGCACGCCGGCGGTCGCATCGAAGCGAATCTCGACGGCAACGGCTTCGGCGACACCGACGAGGACGACGACAAGTCCACGTATTACACGTGTAGCACCGGCGGAAGCGTTGGCGGGCTGCCGCTCGTGCTCGCGATCCTCGCGTTGCGTCGACGTCGTCGCCTCGCGTAGTGTCGACGTGGACGCCCTTTGACCACGACAGAACAACGCGGAGACACTCGTCAGCTCGTTCAGTTGTGCGGTGGCTACTTCGGAGCCTACGTCCTCACCGGCGTCCTCGTGAAGTACTTCACCGTGCTTCGCGAGCCCCGGGTTTCGGACATGGCGTATCTGGTCAACAACACGATCGGTGGCAGCCTGTTCGCGCTCGCGATCGTGCTCGTTGCGGGTTGGCTCAAGATGCGGTCGAACCGGATGCGCCGGTTCGGACCGTTCACGCTGCCGTCGGAGATCGTCTACATCATCCCGTCAGGGATCTGTACCGCTCTGATCATTCCGACGACCACGCTCATGTACTCGTTGCCGATGTCGGTGATGGTCGCGATGGTCATCATGCGGGGCAGCGTGATCGTGATCAGTCGCGCGGTCGATGCGATCCAGATCCGGCAGGGCCTGCTCGTCAAGCAGATCTACAGCGAGGAGAACTGGGCGGTCGTGTTCGCCCTCCTGGCGGTCGCGACCAACGTGCTGTTGATCCCGGTCGCATCGCTGATCGGCCTCGACACCGCACCACCCGACGGAGCGTTCGATTTCGTCGAGTCGCCGTTCGCGCTCGTGGTCATGGGCATCTACATCATCGCGTACTCGGTGCGCATCTACGTGATGAACTACTTCAAGAACACGCGCGGCAAGGACGTCCCCCTCGACAACAAGGGCTTCTTCGCGATCGAACAGGTCACGGCGACGGTCACCATGATCGTGATCGTGGCCGTGTTCATGGCATCGAGCTCCGCCGATCAGAGGATCGTCGAGCTGCAGCGCTCGGTGACCGATCTCGAGCCGATCGCGATCGTGTCCGGCATTCCGTACGGCGCGGTGGCGTTCTTCTCGGTGTTCATCTTCATGTTCAAGGGCCGCAGCGCGACATTCGCCGGCCTCGTGAATCGCCTGACTTCGCTGGTCGGAGGCGTCGCGGCGACGCTCGTCCTCGCCGCGGTGTTCGGCCTGGCGTGGCCATCGCTTCAGGACTGGGTGTCGGTCGGGTTCATCGCGATCGCGGTCGGATTCCTTGCGAGAGCCGAGCGCCGGCGAAGCATGGAGTAGCCCACGGGTGCCCGCTGTCTCGCGCTGATACGATGGCAGTCCATGAAGACCCTCCTGCTCGCAAGTCTGCTGGCGATCCATGGCTTGTTCACGACCGGTTGCTTCTTCACGAACTTCCAGTCACCGCGCGCAAACAAGGCCGGCGAGATCACGTTCGGCGTGCATGGTGCGGGCGTGCTGGTCGATGGGACCGATGGCGGTGGCACCGGCGCAGCGACGATTCGCGTGGGCACGTCGATCGGCGAGGTCGGGGGCACGTTCACCGGCTTCGGGGCCGAGGCGACGTTCAAGGTGCCGATCACCGACCCCGATGGCGCGACGCACGTCGCGCTGCTCGGAGGTGTCGGGACGTACTTGTTCGTCTTCCCCGAGATCAACGCTGGTCTCCTCGTCGGGCAGGACGTCGGGCCGGTCACCCCCTACATCGGCTACCGGCAGCACGCGTTCGCGGCGGGGCTGCACGTCGGTCACGTCATCGGGGGCGTCGAGCTCCGGGTCTCCGACAGCGTGGCGATCCTCGCCGAGGCCAACTACACCAATCTGTTTGCTGGGGTGAGCGACGAGGACAGCCTTCTCGATGCGTTCAACGTGCCCGTCGTGTCGCTCGGACTAGTGTTCGGCAACACGCGTCGGCCCTCGGAGCCCACACCACCGGGGGTGAACGCCGCGCCGCTGCCACCGACCTCTGGTCCGCCGGGGCTGTAGGCGTCGCTGTGCTCGAGCTTCAAAGACCGCGGGCCCCTGGAATCGATCACGCGGCGCCGCGAGATTTGGTAGACTGAAAATGGTGCTCGCGCCGTCGCTCGCGCTGACGATTGTCCTCTCGGGGTGTGGGTTTCGTGTGTTCGCAGAGGGGAGCCCGACACCCGACAGCCTGATCGACGATGCACCGGACTCGGCCGTCGACGCGGCCGTCGACGCGGCCTGCGCGGCTCCGATCGTGATCGACGATGTGTTCGACAACGCGGATCTCGCGACCGCAGGTCCGCAATCGATCGGCGGCGGATTCACGCCGGTGAAGAACGTCAGCGCGGGGAATGGCACGACCCTCGAGGCCTCCGACCTCGAGATCAGAACATCGAACAACAACCAATCACTCGCTCCGGCCCACGGCGCGGCGAGCTCGACGAGCTTCGTGTTCAACCCCAGTGGCATGACGGTGCGGCTCGTGGTGACCGCGGCCGATACGCCGATCTGGAATGGCATCGCCGTCGCCCTGCAGTCGAACCCGGCGACCATCGATAGCGCCGGAGGCTCGTTGGTGCTTCGCGTGCGTGGGCAGGGGACGAATTCGTTCCGGATCGATATGGGCGACCAGAACCCGTACGATCCACCGTTCGGCCTAGAGCCCTACGACGAGGCCGAGCTCGCCGACGGCTTCGAGATCAACTGGGTCCTCCGTGACACGACGTGGAGCTACGCCGCCGAGGGGCTGCTCGCGAATCAGGGATCGATCACCGATTCAGGCGCGTACGGCCCGGGTTCGTCACCGGCCACTCTCCTCGACGCGACGGTCCACCTCGCGGTCCATATCCAGGGCAACCCCAACGATCCGACACCGCGTGTCCTCCGTGTTCGCCGGCTGACGCTGTGGGACGGCGTGTGTCCCTGAAGCCCGCGATCACTCGTCGGCCGGAGCCAGCGACGTGCGCTCGAGCTTCTGATCGTGGTTATGCGGAGCTCAGGACGAGGGTGCAGCTACACGCGACGTGACCAACTGCCCGAGCTTCCACGCGCGGAGCTCGAGCTCGCGCTGCGTGGCGCGCCGGCGGTCTGCTTGTTGGCCGACCAGGAATGCCGGGACAGCGATGATCGCGACGAAGAAGCACGACATCGCGACCCCGATCAACGTCGTCGAGCTCGTGGTGTCCACATGCAGGACGAGGTGTTTCCCCGCGATCCAGTAGGTCGGGGAAAGCACGCCGACGGCTTCGAGAACGATCACTCCGAGCACCGGGACCAACGTCGCGACCGCCAACGCCATCGGCCTCACGAACCGGCTGTGGATCGCGGTTGCCATCACGTTGACGGTGGCGAGCCCGGGCGCGAGCAACCAGGGGGAGCTGATGCGTGCGAACGCCAGCACGACCACGACGTGCGCGAAGAACACCATCCATACCAGCGACACGCTCACCCTCCGCTGCACTGCAAGCGCGCCTACCGCGATGGTCGCAGCCGACGCGAGGATCGCGCCGAACCCGACCCACGACCGCGAACCGAGCCCATACATGAGCGGGACGGCCAGTGCCACCAGCAACGCCAAGCGCGCCACCATCGCCGCGCTCGCTTGGAGGGCGGTGTCGTCGGCCCTGCGCAGCGCGACCTCGACCTCGGGCGGCGTCTCGCGCGGTGGTCGCTGCATCAACGCGGCAACCAGCTCGGCCGCGCCACCTCCGGGATCGAGGGCAAGCGCGCGGTTGGCAGCGCGGAACGCGTCGGGGTGATCCGGATCGACCTCGGCGAGCGACCGCGCGCGCGCGAGCTCCTGTTCGGCCAGCGCCTTGCGCAATGCGAGATCACGATCACCGTCGAGAAACCGCTGCACGCGATCGCCGAGCTCGCGTGCGCTCGCGATCCGAGCGTTTGGATCGGCGGTCGTCGCCGCCACCACGATCGCGTCGAGCTCGGGATCGACGCCGGCGCCCCGCGCGTCGACCTTGCCCGCCAGCGCGGAGGCCAAACCGGCGCTACCGCTAGGGTGCAGCGGAGCGTTCGCGAGCAGCTCGAAGAGGACACAGCCCAGTGCGTAGACATCGGCGCGACCATCCACGCTGCCGCCCCGGATCTGTTCGGGCGCCATGTAGCCGGGCGTCCCGAGCACCGCACCGGCCGCGGTCATCCCGGGCGCGGCGTCGTGCGCTTCCTCCTCGCTCGGCGCCGTGCGCTCGCCGAGCACGCGCGCGATCCCCCAGTCGAGGACGTAGACCTCGCCGTAGTCGCCGAGCATGACGTTGGCCGGCTTGAGATCGCGATGGATCACGTTGCGGTGGTGTGCGAACTCGATCGCGAGGCAGACCTCGGCGAACGCGCGCAGTAGCCGCGTGCGCGGAAACGCCTTCGCCGTCGCCGGATCGCCATCGGCGAGCTTGCCGATCACGGTCGACAACGTCGCGCCCGCGAGCTGCTTCATCACGAAATAGGGCCGCCCACGCATATCGTGACCGAGCTCGTGGACCGGCACGATCGCCGGGTGATCGAGTCGGCCCTGGATCTGGGCTTCGTGGACGAACCGCGCGATGGCGCCTGGGCTCGCGTCCCCTCGCATGCGCTTGATCGCGACCGTCCGCCCGATCTGGTCATCGCGCGCGGTCACGACCTCACCCATCCCGCCGCGGCCGATCACCTCGCCCAGCTCGTAGCGCGCAGTCGTCACCGCGGACTGCGATCGCGAGTCCGTGTTCGGCGACGACGGCGTGTCGGTGCTCGGCGACGACGAATCGGCGAGCGTGGGAGCGGTCGCGCGCGCGTCGATCGTGCGTTGCATCGCCGGGTCGTCGCGATCGTGGCGATCATCACTCATGACCGCATCGTACGTCGATGCGAGCGGGTGCGCGCGACCGAGCATCTCGTGCGTGATCACCACTATCAAACGTGCGATTTGCTGGGGCGACATTAACTATGCGGGCTCGACCACGCCCTCGGGTACGTGGGTATTAGCCACCCAGTTTCAAGGCGCATGGTCGGACGTGGCGATCGCGGACGATCACGCCTGCGCCCTCGCGGATGACGGAAACATCTATTGCTGGGGTGCGAACTATGACCTCCAGTTTGGAAGCGGTGATGTCGCGATGTTTGCCGCTTTCGCCGATCTCACCATGCGCCCCAATGGCAACATGGACCAATACACGTCCATTGCAGCGACCACCAAGGCGACCTGCGTGACGAAGGCGAACGACGAACTGATCTGTTTCGGATCAAACGTGTCGGGCCACCTCGGTACTGGATCGGCTGCACCGGACGAAGGGCGGTTTGTGGCGGATGGAGGGTTGAATCGTGTCGCGATGGGCAGGGATCACGTTTGCGCCGCGAACACCAACGCTGGAACCGTCCACTGCCACGATGGGCTTCTCCATGGAAGGGCCGCACGCGTTTCGTTACGAATACGAGTCCACGGACGGGAAGTCGTTCGTCGCGCGAGCGCGAGGCGATCGCGACTGCGATGGAACCGAGATCACCTTCACGCTCCGCGGCACCGTCGATGCGAGCGGCAACGTCGCGACTACGATGAGTGCGCCGGATCCGAAGACGGACTGACGCCCTCCTTTCGTCGCCGCACATCAACGTCGGTTTGTTTCCGCCTCACCTTCGTTTCCGAGCGGGCCTCTTGGCAGCGGACTTCTTGGCAGCGGGCTTCTTCGCAGCAGGCTTCTTCGCAGCAGGCTTCTTCGAGACGAGCATGACAGCCTCGCGGACGAGATCTTCCAGCGCGCCGAGCTCGACCGCCGCGAGGTCGACGTACGTCCACCCTGCGCGCCCCCACGCACCCGCACACGGTTCGAAGGCTGGCTCGGCCCCCAGCGCCGCTTGCACTTCCAGGCTCATCTTCAAGGTCGCGCGGCGACCATCGGGGGAGAGCCCAGCGAAGATCTTTCCTCCAGCGCGGAAGTCCGCGTGACCTTGGTGTGACCCCTCCTCAGCCCCGGGCTGAGCGAGCGCGAGCTTTCTGAATGACTCTGCTTCGGTACGGAATGAGGCCATCGCGCGATCATCCCACGGCTCGGCCATTCGACGGTAGGCTTGCGTCATGCGCATCTCGACCGTCGGTTCGTGCGGCCGCGTGCTC
>JBJXGN010000108.1:0-26490 GCA_046160585.1 Kofleriaceae bacterium | reverse complement strand
CGCCGATCACGGCGTTCTCGTTCACCGACGACGAAATGATGTCCGAACAGAACACCGTTTCCATTCACAGCTTCTTCACGAGCGCACCGCGCGTGATGCGCCGCCTCACGCCCGACGAGGTCGGCGTGCAGCGTATCGGTCACTTCGGCTTCTTCAAGGACGCGATGAGGCAACCGCTCTGGGAAGGCCGCGTGATGCGAGAGCTCGCGGCACGATAGATGGACGCTAGTTGCAGCTTTCGAGGGACTCTTCCACTCCGTTCACGATCGTGCAGCTCGGTTGCACGTCACAGTCGCCTCCCTGGCTCGTGAGCACCACCGGGATCAGCAGATGATCCGTCGCTAGGGTCACATCGAGGGCGAGCAGGATCGTCCTCGCGAGCTGGTTCTCGACCACGCCAGTCATCGTGACATCAAACGTGCATTCGGTAGGGTCGAGGTTCGAGATCGTGAACGTCGCGTTGTAGTGGACGTGGGTTGGCGAGGGAGCCACCCCGCCCGCGATCGTGTCCCACGCGACGAAATCGGCCGCTCGACACTGCTGCGCGATCGGCGAGAGGTCGATCGTCAGCGGTACGATATTGCCGGTGTCTGCACACGGCGCACCGTTTGTCATGGTCGGCAGATCACAGATCGCGTAGGTGGATGACTGGACAGCGTTCACGCACATCTCCGGACGTGCGAGACACAGACCCGGGTTGCACAAGGCGTTCGCGACGCAGTACCTCGGCTGGTCGAATGCGACGCATGTACCCGGCGGGACGCCATCGACACAAGCACGGGCCCCGAGGCGGCAATCCGTCATGAGGGTTCCTCCCCCCGAAATGGGTACCGGGCTGCCCTCGAAGCAGTTCGCGTTACCGACGTTGACAGGACCCGATTGATTGGCGCGCCAGTAGAACTCGTCGCACTCGACGGCGACCTCGTCGCAGTCGGGATCGTCCTCTGGCACGAGCCAGATCCGCTCGACTCGACCTTCGCCGTCGGAGTGCTCGAGACCGAGACATGCCGCGGTGGTGGGCGCGTTCGCCTTTCGCCACGGCCACACGCGCAGACCGGCGGGCTCCTTGTTGGGGCTCGGTGCGAGTTGCCTCGCTTGTTGGAGCTCGAGCACGTACGCGACGGTGTCGTTCACGGGAACCTTGACGTCCGACATCTTGGCGACGCCGACCGCTTCGCCCTGTGCGTCGTACGCGACCGCGACGACGAGCTTCATCTCGCTCGGGCCGTCGGGATCCGCCTGCAGGTTCCATACGACCTTGCCATCGACAACGTCGAGCACGGTCAGCGGCGTCGTGCCGTCGCCGGGTCCGTCGAGGTAGAAGCTGTCTCCTGGCAGCTTGATGCGGCCTTCGTTCATGCGTGCTGCGTTGGCTCCGATCGCATTCGCCATCGATGGACGCGTAGCGAGGAACAGCTCGACCGTGACCGCGCCTACGCCGGGATCTTGGATCACCAGCCGCAACCCTGGCGTGTCGTCGTAGCACCCCGCCAACGCGAACGCACAGAGGATGGCTACCGAGCGCACGCTCCCAGCGTATCACCTACTGGCAAACGCTATTCGCAGGAACGCAGTAGGAGCCGTAGATCGTGCTCGTCGACGCCGAGGCCACGGCCTTGCACTTGTAGCCGGCGCCACACGCCGCGTCGTCGGTGCATGCCGCGACGCAGCGACGACCGCTCGAGCCGACCGAGACACACGAGTTACCGACACCGCCACACGCCGAGTTCGAGGAGCAGCGCTTGCACACGTTCTCGAGGTTCGCGAACGGGTGGACCTTCGGGTTGTCGTCGATACCGTGGACGCCGTACATCGTCGGCGAGGGCTCGCCCTCCGTGTAGAGATCGAGGTCGGCGATCGTTTGCGTCATGGTGCGCGGGCGGAGCCGGCCCTGCGAGTCGAGCTCGAGCAAACGCGCGAGGAAGTCCTCGACGGGCGAATACGAGACCGAGAAAGACGTGGTCGTGATCACATCGAGGTTCTGGCCGTTCTTCGTCGGGTTCGTGAGCAGCGTGTGGCCGAGCATGTACGTGTTGCAGCCTTCCGCGAACACGATCTGATACTTGTCGCGCGCCATCTGAGCGGTCGCGAGCTCGCTGTCGTCGAGGTCGCCCTCTTCGGTCTTGTCCCAGTTCGACAGCGCAAAGCCGTACAGCGAACCGGAGTGTCCCGAGTAGACGATCACGTCGCGATCCTTGAGCGACGACAACATGTCCTTCTCGAGTTGGCGGCCACCCGCGTCGGTGTCCGGATCCGTCGGCGAGCCGGGCTTTCCGTAGTAGATGCGCACCTCGACGGTGACCTCGGTGCCGTTCGCGTTCATCTTCTTGCGCAGCGGTCCGCTCGTGTTCGTGAGCTTGTCGAACGAGCTCACCGGTGACCGGAATCCGCGATCGAGGAGCCACTTGTAGAGCGCACCCGAGTCCTTGAGGTGCATCTTGTCGGGGCTGTAGTCGAACCCGAAGTGCGCGTCGACGGTGAGCACCCGGTCTTCCATCAGGCGCTTGTAGTCCCACCATCCGTCGGAAGACTTCTTCTCCTCGCGGATCGTGAGCGTCATCGTCTGCTTCTTGTCGGCGGGCACGTTCGCCGGGTTCCACGCGTTCCACGGCGCCTTGCGGTACCACTCGACGTCGCGCTCCATCTCGGCGTTCGTCGGCTTGCCGATCTCGATCGTGAACTGACCGCGCGAGTTGAGCGGCAGTTTCGACGTCAGGTTCTTCTTGCCGGCGATCACCTGCTCGAACTTGAACTCCCACGTCGTCGCGTTCTTCTGCACGAGCGTCGAGTTCTGGTAGGCGCCGTTCTTGACCATCGCGGAGAAGCCGCCGTAGCCGTAGTTCGCGTCGGCGTGCTCGCCGCCTTCCTTTTCGACGAGATACTGGTTCAAGAACCACGTGATCGACGTTTGCGTGTGGTGCATCAGGTTGCGAGCGCGAACAATCGTCGCGCCGTCTTCGACCACGATGCGCGCGGTGCCCGAGACGACGTACTCCTTCGCCGTGAGCGACAGGTAGTCGTCGGCCTTGCCCTCTTCGACGACGAAGCCGTCTTCGGCGTCCTGATCGTACTCCTCGCCCGTGCAGGCGCCGAAACCGATCGCGGCGATGGCCAATGAGCTAGCCAGGGATAGGCGAGAGGGCTTCATGCGTCCCGATGGGTGCATGGGGGGTGCCCGGTAGGGGGCGAGTCATTCCGGCGGCTTGCGCTGGGGGTTGACGAGCCTGGCAGATCGATCGGCCGGCCGATGGAACGGCACGCAAGACGTGTTTTCGACGGATTTCTGAGGATCGATCCCTTCCGACTCTCGGTTCTCGAACGAGGGCCCTTGCCCGCAGAGAGGACATTGGTGGTTGCGGTTGCGCAAGCCTCGAACACTTATGGACCTACGTTCGGGCACTTGTACGTGTGTGCGCGGGCCGTGTCCTTGCAGCAGGGCGCCCCATGCGTTCGTCCATCGGGCACCGGACCGCCTGCTTCAGCCTTGCCGCCACCATCGTGAGCGCCACCCTGCTCACCGACATCCGCCAAGCGGAAGCGTGCGGTTGCTTGTCGCCACCCGCGGTGACCGAGGGCGACTACGCGGTCAATCAGCGCGCCGAGCAGATCATCTTCGAGGTCGAGCCCGGCTGGGTCACGGCGCACGTGCTGATCAAATACGCCGGGGCGCCCGAGTCGTTCGCGTGGATCGTTCCGGTGCCGGATATCCCAGAGCTCGATGTCTCGCCCGTCGCCGCGTTCGGCCTGATCGATCGCGCGAGCTCGCCGCAGGTCGAGGTCCTCCAGGAAGACATCTGCCCGACGTCGTCATGGGCGTGTCGCTATCACCAGACGCCCGATTGCGGTGGTCGGTTTGGCTTTGGCGATTCGGCCGGGGGTAATGATGCTCCATCATCCGATGCGGGCGCAGGCGGCCAGCAGCCTCCACCGGTCACGGTGATCGACGAGCAAGTCGTCGGTGACTACCAGACCGTGACGTTCCGCGCCGACGAGGCGCAGGCCGCCGTGACGTGGCTGCGCACGAACGGCTTCATCGTGAACCAGACAACGTCGATCTACATGGAGCCGTACGTCCAGGCGAACATGGTGTTCGTCGCCGCGAAGCTCGTCGCCGGCGCCGGTGTCGACGCGATCAAGCCGCTCAAGCTGAAGTACCGCGCGAACTTCCCGATGGTGCCGCTCGTGCTGACGGCGGTGGCCGCGGAGCCGAACCTGACGGTGACGTCGTTCATCTATGGCGGTCGTGGCTTCAAGCCGATGAATCATCCGGTGGTGAACATCGACGCGCGCCGCCTCGCACGCGACGGTGCGGGGCGCTTGAACTATCCGATGGTGCTCGCGCGCACGATCGACGAAGCGGGCGGTGATGGCTTCGCGATCGAATACCGCGGGTCGTCGCCACGGACGACGTTCCAGAACAACGGCTGCTGCTCCGGCGGCGGCGACTTCTGCGGACTCTCGAACAACAACCAGTGCGAGTGCCCCGGCTCCGAGGTCGACGCGGCCGACTGCGAGTCGCAGACGGATCTGATCGAAGGCGTCGAGCTCGTCGACGAGCTCGCGAACAAGTATCAGTGGATGACGCGTATCACCACGCGCGTGTCCGCCGAGGAGATGACGTTCGACCCGACGTTCGAGGTCGACTACGCCGGTGCGCAGTTTGGCCGCCTGCAGCTCCAGGGCTCGCAGGTCAGCCTTCAGCGCTGCGGCGGCGATGTCGTCGACTACGACCAGTACCAGGACCTCAGCGCGGATCAAAACTGCGCGGCGATGTACTGCGGCGACGGCGGTCGTTGCGTGCAGACCACGGCGGGTGCCGCATGCGCGTGCGACGCCGACAAGGTCGCGCAGCGCTTCTTCGATCTCGACAACCAGGCGTCGGTGACGTGCGTGCCACGCGTGGCGACGGTGGATCTGCGCGCGGGTGGAGAGATCTTGCCCGATGCATGCGCGGGCGTGTCATGCGGTGCCGGTTCGTGCATCGATCGCAACGGCGTTGCCGTGTGCGACTGCAACGACGGTGCGGCGGCGATCGCCGGTGCGAGCTCGTCGCCACGCTGCTTCCCGATCACGCGTGAGGGCGCCACGCCGGGCGCGCAGGACTACTCCGAGGCACTACGCCAACTCGACGTGTGCGAACCCGCGCCACCGACGTGTGGCGAGGGTGGCTGGCTCGTCAAGGTCGGGTCGAGCCGCCCGGGTGTGTCGTGTTCTGGTCGCAACCCGGATCCTTCGCAGTCGTTGCGCGAACCCGGCCCGCCGCCGACGTGCGATGGCTTCTTCGACGGTTGCGCCGGTTGCTCCACCGAGGGCGATGGCGCGGGTGGAAACGGCGCCTTCGCCGCGATCGGCGGCGCGTGGGTGCTCGCACTCGTGATGTTCCGGCGCCGCAGGGGCAACGCGAAGAAGTGATTCGTTCGCTCGTCGTCGCGTGGATCGGAGTCGTCACCGCCTGCAGTGGCGGCGATGGCCCGACACGTGCGCGCGAGGTTCCGGTCGCCGCGACGACGCCGTCGGTCGTGCTGCGGGAGACTCGCTTGCCACGCACACACGGCGAGCACTGGCCGAGCCTCGTCGCCACGAAGGGGCCCGCCGCGAACTCCGGCGAGCCGAGCATCGGAACGCAGCTCGCCGACGTCGACAGCTGCGCGACGTGTCACCCCGATGTCGCCGCGCAGTGGGGATCGAGCGCGCACTCGTTCGCGTCGTTCGGAAACCCGAGCTACCGCGCCAACGTCGAGAAGGTGCGCGTCGACCTCGGCAAGCAGGCGAGCCGCCACTGCGGCGGTTGTCACGATATGCCGCTGATGGTCGACGGCCTCATGACGAGCGAGGATCCCCACGCGATCGACGGTAAGGATCTACGCGCGCACTCCGGTGTCACGTGCCGGCTGTGCCATGGCATGCAGTCGACGACGCTCGACGGCAACGGTAGCTACGTGTGGAACACGACGCCGATCGAAGCGCCCGCTCTCGATGATGTGGCGGCGATCGCGCGCCACAAGGCGCAGGTCACGACGAAGGTCGACAACGAGATGTGTTTGGGGTGCCACCGAGGCTTCCTCGGGCAGGACATGGGATTGCCCGCGCACGTCACCGGCGTCGATGAGGTCGGGTGGTGGCAATCGTCGCCGTACAACGGCTCCGGCATGGCGCGGCTCGACACGGTCGAGAAGCAGACGTGCATCGATTGCCACATGGAGCGGGCCCCCGCGTCGAAGAACGAGCTCGGCGCGAAGGACGGCACGGTCGCGTCGCACCGCTTCGTCGGCGGTCACACGTGGATGGCGAACATGCGCGGCGACAAGCAGCAGCTGTCGCTCACGCGCGCGAAACTCGTGGGTGCGGCGTCGATCGACGTCGGCGAACACGGCACGATCGCCGCCGGCAAGCGCGCCGAGGTCGATGTGGTGCTGCGCAACCTCGTCGTCGGGCATCGTTTCCCCGGCGGCGTTCTCGACATCCAGGACACGTGGGTGGAGATCGAGGTCCACGATCGAAACGGCGTGCGCCTTGGCTCGTCGGGGCTCGCCCACGAGAAGGACCCCGACGATCAGGCCACGCACGTGCTGCGCACGCTGCACATGGACGAGGAAGGCCGCGTCCTCGACGAGCACGAGGTCGCGAGCTTCCGCTCGGCGCTGATCACCCACACGCTCGGGCCGCGCGAGGCGCGCGCTGTTCGCTACGGGTTCGACGTGCCGAAGAGCGCCGCGTTCCCGCTCGTGGCCACCGCGCGTCTTCGCCATCGCAGCCGAACGCTCCAGATGCAGGCCGCGGCATGCACGGCGGCGAAGACACCCGAGGGCAAGGTGTTCATCGAGGGTGCGCGCGGTGCACGCGACGTGACACTCGACCCCTGCAAACCGCAGCCGACCACGCTCGTCGCATCCGCACGCGTGGAGCTCGGCAAGGGAGCGCGCCCGAGCACTCGCCCGGCGTGGGAGCGCGAATACGAGCACGGGATGGCGCTCGTCTCGAGCATCATCACGAAGATCGACGACGCGAAGCCGCACCTCGAACGCGCGTTGGCACTCGCGCCCGACGCGCGTAGCAAGGCGATGGTCGAGACGCAGCTCGGTTGGGTCGCGGCGAAGCAGGGCCGCATCGACGACGTCCGCGCTCACGTCGCGCGTGTTCGCCAGCTCCTCGAGCTACCCGCCGGCACCCCGAATCCGGCGGTGCTCGACGCGATCGCCGCCGAGGCGCACATCAAGCTCGCGAAGTACGAAGACGCGGTCGCGCCCGCCGAGGCATGCACCAAGGCAGTGCCGCAGAACGCGAGCGCGTGGCAGGTCTACGCGCGCGTACTCGTCGGTGTCGGCCGCTTCGAGGATGCACTCGCCGCCGCGGTGAAGGGGCTCGCGCTCAACCCGCGCGATCCGAATCTGCTCGCGTCGCAAGCCGTCGCGCTCGCCGGCCTGAAGGATCCGACGGCAGCTGCCGCCCAAGACGCGTTCACGCGCTTCAAGTTCCACGACGAAGCGGCCGGCTTGCGCATTCGATGCATCAAGGGCTCGGATCGTTGCCGCCGCGATCGCAATCAGGTGCAGACGATCGAGTTGACGAAGTAGCACCACGAATCACCACGATTCTGCGTTGATCAACACTGCGGCCCTGGCTACCAAGAGGGATGCCCACGCCAACCAGCTCGGGACTCGAAGGTGTCGTCGTTGCAGAGACCATGATCTCCGACGTCGACGGAGAACGCGGTCGCCTGATCATCGCCGGCAGCGACGTCGAACAGCTCGCACATTCGACCAGCTTCGAGGAGGCGACGCGCCGCGTGCTCGTCGCCGGCGGTGCGACGCCCGAGGAGCTCGACGTCGCTCCTTCGCTCGCGCGCGCCCGTGTCGACGCGTGGCAGCTGCTACCGCGCCTCGGCGACGCGCTCGCGCTCCCCGACGCGATGGATGCGCTGCGCACGAGCCTCGGTCACATCCGCACCAGCAACGACCTCGCCGACGCGATCGCGGCGCTGGGGGCGGCTCCCGTGATCGTCGCTGCGTGGAACCGAGCTCGCTCGGGCGCCGCTCCGATCGCGCCCGATGGGACGCTCTCGCACGCCGCCGACTATCTCCGAATGTCGACGGGCACCACACCGTCTGCAGACGCAGCGCGCGCGCTCGACGCGTACCTCGTCACCGTGATCGATCACGCGACGAACGCGTCGACGTTCACCGCGCGCGTGATCGCATCCACGCAGAGCGATCTCGTCAGCGCGGTCGTTGGCGCCGTCGGCGCGCTCAAAGGGCCGCTGCACGGCGGTGCGCCTGGTCCCGTGCTGGACATGCTCGACGCGGTGGGAACGCCCGATCGCGCGGAGCGCTGGATCCTCGACGAGCTTGCCGCCAATCGCCGCATCATGGGCATGGGGCACCGCGTCTACCGCGTTCGCGATCCGCGCGCGGCCGTCCTCGAGGCTGCCGTACGTCCGCTCGCGAGCAAGCGGCTCGAGCTCGCGCGCGCCGTCGAGTCGGCCGCGGCGAAGATCCTGCTCGAGAAGAAGCCCGACCGACCGCTCGCCGCCAACGTCGAGTTCTACACGGCCGTTCTACTCGACGCCGTCGGACTACCGCGCGAGCAGTTCGCCGCCACCTTCGCGACAAGCCGCATCGCCGGCTGGTCCGCACATGTCCTCGAGCAGCGCCGCACGGGTCGCTTGATCCGACCCGCCTCGCGATACGTGGGAGCGCTGCCCTGAACGCTGATACGATCGCGGCATGCACAGGGTGCTCCTCGTCGCGCTGATGCTCGCTGCATGTGGCGGTTCCGGCGTCGACAGTGACAAGCTGATCGTCGAGCTCTCGGAGACGGAGATCGACGATGTCTGCACGTACATCCTCGCCGAGCAGGGAGGCGCGCGGACCGAGCAGTGCGAGGACGAAGAAGGCAACGCCTTCACCGTCGAGTTCTACGACTTCGACGGATGCGTCGACAGCCTGCTGTCGTACTCGGAGGAGTGCCCTGCGACGGTCCGTCAGGAAGAAGAATGCGCCGAGAAGCTCGGCGTGGATCCGTGCGATGACCCTGCCGCTTGCCACGCCGCCGACGATTGCTAGATCGATCAAGGTCGATCTAGCTTAGGCGCTCGTCGTGCGCGGCGAGCTTCGCGAGGTCCTTGAGCTGCGCGGCTGGATCCGGCTTCTCGAGGAAGTTCTTCGTCGCCGGATCGAACAGCTGGACTCCGCTACACATACTCGCGATGTAGCCGGCGATCGAACGCACGCGATCGTCGCCCGCGCCCACGACGGAGATGCCGGTCAAGCGAGTCCACGGAACGATCCGCAACGTCGAGCCCTTCACGGACACGACGTCCATGAACGTCGTCGCGTCGAGCTCGTCGGGGAGGCGCCGCACGACGACGCCGACGACGTCACGCCACAACACGAGGAGCGACGTTCCGTCCTCGCGGCGTGCATCGATGCCCGCGCGCGTGATCTCGCCCGACATCACGAGGTATTGCAGCGTGTGCTTTGCGATCGGGATCGTCGAGCTCCGCGTGATCGGCGGCCGCGTGATCGGCTTGTCGATCGGCGGCTGCGTGATCGGCTTGTCGATCGGCGGCCGCGTGATCGGCTTGTCGATCGACGGCTGCGTGGTCGGCCTCGCGACGGGCGGCTCGGTGATCGGCCTCGCGACGGGCGGCTCGGTGACCGGCCTCGCGACGACGACCTTCTGGTACGTCCCAACGGTGTCGTCGGTGGTCTCGAGTGCCGCGTAGTGCAGCGCCGCGATCGCGAGTACGTTCGCGACGACGAACAACACCGGCGCGATCGTTCGCTCGACAGGAGGCACGAGCTCGAGGGGCCCCGGCATCTCCGGCGCGAAGAGATAGCCGGCTCCGAGACCACACGTGAGCACCACGAGCACGGCGTAGATGCCGTAGCGCGAAAGCTTCGCGTTCGCGGTTCCGCTCGTGACACGCGTGAACGTCTGGAACCCCACCAGCGGAACGACGAACAAGAGCGATCCCCAGAACGTCGCAGTTCCGAGCGTGCTTCCCCTACGCAGATCGATGTGGATCGATGCGACGCCGAGATCGAGAAAGAACCAATCGATCACGAACAGCGCTGGGACGATCGTCGCCAGATATCCGAACGCGAGGACCAGCACTCGCGACCGATCGCCTCCCATGACTCGCCATACCTATCACGGCGGCGGAGGCGGTGGCGGCGCACCCGAGCCACGCCGGGGTTCTAGTCGGATAGCTCCGAGATCGAGCGTCTTGCCCGCCTCGAGCGCGAGCGGTCGCTTGATCGTCGGACTTGGTGGTGCCATCAACACGAGGGCGCTGGGTTGTGCGGGTCCTTCCACGCTAAACGTCCCGTCAACGGCGGTCTTTGGAGGCGGCCCCTCGAGCGAGATCATCGTACGGCCTTCACCCTCGTCCTTGATCAGGACGACACCGACGCCACCGACCGGCTTCCCCGCGTCGTCGACGACCTGCCCGACGACGACTGCATTCGCGACTAGCGTGACGTCGACCTTCGTCGGCTGATTCGCGACGACGGTGACCTTCTGCTCGGAGTTGCCCTCTTTCGAAGACACGCGAAGCGCGTACGTGCCGGGGTCGACACGGCCGAACTGGAATTTTCCATCAGTGAACGTACGTGCAGCCGTGATCGGACCGCTGATCTCGACGCGGAACATGGAGGTCGGTCCGTTCGCTCCCCGCACCGTGCCACCGAGGGAGGTCAGGCCGAGCGCTGCGATCGTGAGCGTCGCGTCCGGGGTGACGCCGGGTGCGCGACCTCGCAACGCACCTGCCTGTGCCTCGGCGATCACCTCGTACTTCGCATGCGGGAGGTTGCCGATCTCGAACTTGCCGCTCGCGTCGGTCAGCACCGGCGCGAAATCGGAGGATGCGTCGTCGGTCGTCGAGATCGTCATCATGCTCTGGCTGGACTCCTCGTCGTCCCGCGACGGTCCCATCTCCTCCATCATCGCGCCGAGATCCTGTTGCACGGAGACCCACGCGTCGGGGAGCGGCTTGCCGTCGGGGCCGGTGACGACGCCGCGGATCACCCCGTCGGCGCGATCGACCGCAATGTCGACGCCCGCCTTCTTCTCGGCCTCGGCGAGCGTCACCTTGACCGGCTTGCCGCGCGAGCGCAGCGGGCGCCCGCGATCGAGCGCGCTCATCGCGTACGGCCCGGGCGCGAGCCCGAGGATCTCGTAGTTGCCCTGCGCGTTGCTGAGCGCCTGGATGCCGCTCGTCACCATGCCGTTCACGATCATCACGCGACGCTCCGCGCCGGCGGGCGCGGCCATCACGGTCGCACCAGCAATGGGCTGTCCCTTGGCGTCGAGTACACGCCCCGCGATCGACGCTCCACCCTTCACCTCGATGACGATCGGTGCGTCGGATGTCGGATCGATCGACTTCGTCCCGTACGCACCACTCGGGCAGCGGGCGGTGAGTGTGGCCTTCACCGGTCCGACCGGGAACGAAAAGTCGCCGTCCGGCTCGGTCTGCCTGGGCGCGACGAACATCATCATCTCGCCGCCGAACGATCCGGGCTCCGCCTCGTGCGAGATCGTGCACGGCTGGCGCGGCTCGACGTGTCCGGTCACCTTCAGCGCGCGACGCACACGGACCTTCACGCCCGTGACGTCCTCGTTCGACAGCTCGACGGGCGCGATGCCCTCGGCGGCCCAGTCGTCGGCCGTCGGGATCAGGAAGTAGCGTCCCGGCGGCAAGCCGACGAACTCGAACTCGCCCTTCGCGTCGGAACCCTCGGCGATCCCTGGCCCGTCGCCGTTGAGGCTAACGCTGACACCGGGCACGGGCTTGTCGTCGTTGTCGACGACGACACCCGACAGCACGAGGCCGCTGCCGAGTAGCAGTTCGACGTCGGTCACCTGCTCGGCGACGCCGATCCCGACGACGACCGGCTCGCCGGTCACGCGCTTCTTCTCGCGCGCCGTGAGGCCGTACGCGCCGGGTCGCAACCCCGACAGGCGAAACCTCCCGTTGGCCCCCGACGTCGCGCGATAGCGACTCGCATCGGCGAACGGAACGCCGGCGCCGCCGTCACGGCGCGCGTCGATCCGCGCGCCCACGACGGGCTCTTTCGACTTCTCGTCGCGAACCACTCCTTCGATCACTCCGCCCGGTACGAGCGAGAAGTCCGCAACGGTGCTCGGCGCGATCACCTCGACGTGACGCGACTGGGGCGCGTAGTCCGGACTCGACACGCCGACGACGAGCGCGCCGACCGCCGCTGTCATCTGATACGTGCCGTCGTTGCCGGTCGTCGTCGTCGCGACCGCGTCGCTCGGCTGTCCGAGGCGAACGCCGCCGATCTTGGCAGCGTCGACGCGCGCGCCGGCGACCGGTCCGCCCGTCGCGTCGGTCACCGTTCCCGTCAGCGTCGCACCGCCGGCAACGAGAACGAGCGCGACGTTTGCGACCTCGGCCTTCGCGAGCTCGCGCGGTGCGAGGCCCGCCGGTTCGAAGCCGGGAGCCGACGCGGCGATCTCCCACGCCCCGAGGGCGAGCTTGTCCGCGCGCGTGACACCGGCCTTGTCGGTGCGGAGCACGATCACGTCACCGTCCTCCTGCGCCAGTCTCACCGTCGCATCTGCGATCGGTCCCTTCTCGCTCGAGACGGTGACCACGATGCTCGCGGTACCCGCGACGTCGTCACCGCCGCTACCACCGCCGTTTGTCGCGTTCACCGACGAGCCGCTGCCTCCCTGCGTCACCTTTGGCGTCGCAGGCGGGTCGCTACCGCGTTGCTTCCACCACCACACTCCGCCGGCTGCTGCGAGCAACAACACGACGACAAGCACGACCCCTCTGCCTTTCATGCGCGTCGCAAACCGGCAACACCGCGCGCACATTCCCGCTCGCGCATCGTTCGGACATCGAATCGCGTTCGGAGTTCCATGAAACTTCGACGCGCGCGCGAGTGTCGAGGGGGACGATGAAGACAACGCTCGCGCGGTTCCTGCTCATCTCCTGCCTCGCGTCGTGCAAGTCCGGCTCGGGAGCCGACATCGATCTCCCGTCGGAGGAGGCCCTCTCGGTCCGTGCAAATGCGGCCGACCCTGAAGCCATGGACGAGACAGAGGACACACGTGCAGCCGCGGCGGAGGGCAGCGAAGGAACGATGGGCAGCGATCGCGCCGAGGGGCACATACGGGTCACGCGCGAGAATGCGATGGAGCACATCGGGAGCATCGGGGTCCCCAGCTCTCACGATTCGCGGTCGCAGTTCGGACTCGGTCGGAATACGTTCGCACCGATCGGCAGCGGTCGCTACGCCACGATCGGAACGGGGCACGGCTACAGCGGACGCGGAGTGCGTGGTCGAGCAGTGCGAGGTCACGTCGACGACACGAACACCGAACGGTACGACCACAAAGAGGCGAATGCGTGGACGAGCACCGCGAAAGATCGCCTGTCCACGTTTGCGGCAGACGTCGACACCGCGTCGTATGCGTTCGTGCGCCGCAGGCTCCTCGATGGAACGTTGCCACCCGAGGACGCGGTGCGCGTCGAGGAGATGGTGAATTACTTCCACTACGCATATCCCGCACCCGCGGCGAACGCACCCGCGCCGTTCTCGGTCACCACCGATATCGCGCCGTCGCCGTTCGATGCGAAGCGACACATCCTGCGCGTCGGCGTGTCGACGGAGCCGCAGGCGATCAGCGACCGGCGCGCCGCAAACCTCGTCTTCCTGGTCGACGTCTCGGGTTCGATGAACGGCCCCGATCGCCTCGAGCTCGCGAAGCGGTCGCTGCGTATCCTCGTCGACACGCTCAAACAAGGCGACTCGGTCGCGCTCGTCACGTACGCGGGATCCACGCGCCTCGTCCTTCCTGCGACAGGCATCGAGCACCGCACGGAGATCATGGCCGCGATCGACGACCTTTCTGCCTCCGGCTCGACAGCGATGGGCGATGGCATCGTGCTCGCGTATCGCGAAGCCGAGAAGGGCCTGGTCAACAATGCGATCAGTCGCGTGATCGTCCTCTCCGATGGCGACGCGAATGTCGGCAGGACCGGTCACCAGGAGATGCTCGCGATGGTCGCGGGAAAGGTGAAAGAGGGCGTCACGCTGTCGACGATTGGCTTCGGCGTGGGCAACTTCCAGGCCGCGCGCATGGAGCAGCTCGCGAACCAAGGCAACGGCAACAGCTTCTACGTCGACTCGCTCGCCGAAGCAAAGCGCATCTTCCAGAAACAAGTCGGTGCCACGCTCGAGGTCGTCGCCAAAGACGTGAAGCTCCAGGTCGACTTCGACCCGGAACGCGTGAAGCGCTACCGTCTCGTCGGCTACGAGAACCGCGACGTCGCCGACACCGACTTTCGCGATGACAAAGTCGACGCGGGCGAAATCGGCCCCGGCCATCAAGTGACCGCGATCTACGAGGTCGAGCTCGCGGAGACCACCGGCTCGCTCGGCACGGTTCGCGTGCGCCACAAGACAACGAAGGGCATCGAGGCGACCGAGGCTGCCTATCCGATCGCGAGCGACCCGTCCCGGACCTTCGCGATGGCGCCGGCGGATCTACGGTTCGCGTTTGCGGTCGCTGCATTCGGCGACGTCATGCGCGGCGCGAAGGAAGCCGAGGGCTGGAGGCTCGAAGTCATTCGCTTGATGGCTTTCGCCGCCGCCGGTCTCGACCAGGAGCGCGGCGAGCTCGTTCAGCTCGTCGATACCGCGATCGCGCTGCGCCAGAACAGCTAGAACGACGCGCCCTGACCACCATCGACGGTGATGCATGCGCCCGTGATCCAGGACGCACGCGGCGACGCGACGAACGCGACGACGTCGGCGACCTCCTCGGGCGAACCGAAGCGACCAAACGGTAGCTCGCGCTTCACGAAGTCCGCCATCGCTATGGGGTCGGCCTTCACGCGTCGATCCCAACCGCCGCCGGGAAACAGGATCGATCCCGGCGCGATCGAGTTCACGCGGATGTTGTCGCGTGCGTAGTCCGTCGCGAGCGCCTTCGCGAGCGAGATGACGCCCGCCTTCGCGACGTTGTACCCCGGCGCGCCACCGGCCTCACGTCCCCACACGCTCGAGATCATCGTGATCGATCCACCGCCGCGCGCGACGAGGTGTGGATGCGCGCGCTGCGCGACGCGAGCCGCAGTCCACAGGTTCATGTCGAGAGACTTCGCGAGGTCGTCGTCGGTCATGTCGTGCGCGTCGCGCGCGAACGACTTGCCGACGTTCGCGATCACGACGTCGATACCGCCAAGCGCTGCGACACACGCTTCGATCGCGAGCTGCGAACCGTCGGCGGTCGAGACATCGGCGGCGATCGTCGCGTGCGGTCCACCGCCCGCAGCGGCGAGCTCCGGCTCGATCGCGGCGAGCCCCTCGGCGGTGCGTGCGACGGCGCAGATCCGCGCGCCTTCCCGTGCGAGCGCGAGCGCGACGCTTCGGCCGATCCCTCGCGTGGCGCCCGCCACGATGCACAGTTTGCCGTCGAGCGAGAGGTTCACGGAATCTCCCAGGTGTGACCCCACAGTGATGCACCGCCGTCCATCCGCAGCGTCGCCCCCGTGATGAACTGCGCCGCCGGCGATGCGAGAAACACGATCGACGCGGCGACCTCTTCGCACGTGCCCGTTCGTTTGAGCGGCGTGTTGCGAACGCCCATCTCGAGCAACTGCGGCGGATACTGCGCGGTCCCCGACGAGAGAATGATGCCCGGCGCGACTGCGTTGACGAGGATCCCGAACTGCGCCCACTCCACCGCGAGCGTCATCGTCATGTTCTCGACGCCCGCGCGCGCAGCGCCGGTGTGCACCATGCCCGGGAAGCCGCGATAGATGTTCGCGATGACGTTGACGATGCGTCCGCCCTTCTTCGGGATCATCCACTGGTTCGCGACCTCGCGGCACAGATGGAACGTTCCGACCAGGTTGTTCTTCACGACGGCGAGGAAGCCGTTCGGCGAGATCATCTGTGCGGGAGAAGGAAACTGTCCGCCCGCGTTGTTGACGAGGATGTCGACGCGCCCGAAGCGCTCGATGACCTGTCTGACGAACGCCTCGACCTGCGCGGGCTCGCGGATATCGCACACGACGCCGAGCGCGTGGGGACCGAGCGCCGCGACCGCGGCGTCGAGCTTGTCTTGCGTGCGCCCGCAGATCGCGACGCGCGCACCGATCCGTACCATCTCGTGTGCCGTCGCGAGACCGATTCCCGAGCCTCCGCCAGTGATGATCGCGACCTGATCGCGCAGCGTGTCACGCGTGAAGATCTGTTGTGATTCTGCTGTCGGCGCCTGCATTTCGTGGCTCGTGAAGTACCACGATGGGGGAGCAGTTCCGGGGTGTGGAGGGTGGGCCCCGGATCCCCTATGTAGGGCCAAGTATGCCTAACCAATAAGCACAGCAAAAACGCTGGATGTGAGATCGGTTGGCCCCGGTACATCCGTTGCAGTACCGTATCTTTGTCGATGGCCGGGACCAGCGAATCAGGTAGGGCTCGTCGCTCCTCCGCCGACCTCGGCAAGCGACAAGCAGGGCGTTACGTCCTGGGTGATCTGCTGGGCCGCGGCGGGATGGCGGAAGTGTTCGCCGGTTCGTCGCTCGGTGATCACGGCTTCTCCAAGCCGGTCGCGATCAAGCGACTGTTGCCCGAGCTCGCGAACGACAAGGTGTTCGTCGATCGTCTGATCCAGGAGGCGAAGCTCCTCGTCGGTATGACCCACGGCAACGTGGTGTCCGTCATCGATCTCGCACGCGACGGCGAGGACGTGTTCCTCGTCATGGACTTCGTCGACGGTCCCTCGCTGCGCCAGCTCCTCAAGGCGCGAGGCTCCAAGCCGCTGCCCCTCGGCATCTCGAGCTACATCGTGCAGAGCGCGTGTTCCGGCCTCGAGTTCGCCCACGCGCGTCCGGGTGGCGCGATCATCCACGCAGATATCTCGCCCTCGAACCTGCTCCTCACGACGTCTGGAGAAGTTCGCGTCGCCGACTTCGGCATCGCGCGCCGCGAAGGCGGTGGCTGGGGCGTCGTCGAGGGCAAGTGGGCGTACATGGCTCCCGAGCAGGCCCGCGGCGAGCCGCTCACTCCACGCTCCGACGTGTTCGCGCTCGGCGTCGTGCTCTACGAGCTGATCACCGGCGCACATCCATTCGGCCGCCAGGTCACTGCCGAGGAACGCGAGTCGGGTCAGATGCGCGTGATCCCGCCGCGTATCGTGAAGCCGAGCGTGCCGCACGGCCTCGACGCGATCTGCATGCGCGCTCTCGCGCACGATCCACGGGAGCGGTACGCGAGCATGCAGAAGCTTGCCGACGCGATCATGGACGAGCGCTTCACGAACCAGTGGCGCGATAGCGCGTCGGACCTCGCGAAGCTCATCGGCGAGGCCGGACCCGCGGCGCTCGGTATCGGCACCGCGGTACCCGCGCCCACGAACGGACCGCGCACGATGGTCACGGACCGCCCGGTCACGCTGTTCACGCGTTCGCTGATCGACGTCACGCCCGCCGGCGGTCGGCGCTCGGCGCCGCGTGTCTCGGATCGCCAGAGCCAGAACAAGGTCCCCGATCGCGCGAGCCAGAGCCAGATGTCGTCCTCGGCCGCCTCCGCATCGGCGAGCCGCAGCAGCTCGTCGCACGTCGATAACGCGAGTCGCAGCAGCGCTTCACACGTCGAGAATCCGAGCGCGAGCGCGGTGGCCCCCGAGCACGAGCCAGCCTCCGCGTCGAGGTCCGCGAGCGCGTCGGTCATCGTCGAGCAATCACCGGGAGACAACCGGTCGTCATCCGCGCAGGGGCAGGCCGCCGTGATGGCAAAGCTCCTCGAGATGCCGAACCTGTTCAACCCGAACGGCGCCGGCATGCCGCAGTGGCAGCTCCATCAGAATCAAGCGGCACCACCACAAGAGCTCGCGAGCGTGCACGGCGGAACGGCGGTCTCCGCACACGGCGGACAGACGGGCGTCGGCGCGGGTGAGGTGCGGAGCAACAAGTGGGCGATCTCGGTCATGGCGCTCGCGGCGATCCTCGGCGTCGTCGCCGCGATCGTGATGCAAACGCGGCCGAAGAACGAGCAGCCGCAGACCGAGGCCGTCGTCGCGCGTGGAAGCGACCAAGAGATCGCGCCGACGAAGAAGACACCGCCGCCGGACGAATCGACCAAGCCGGTCGATCTGACCCCGCAGAAGATCCCCGGCGATCCAAACCAGCCGCTCGATCTCAGCAATCCGCAGACACAGGCGCCGATCACGCAGGCCACGGCGACGCCTCCCACGCAGACACCGAACACGCAAACCGCGACACCTCCCACGGCGCCTCCCACGACGCCTCTCAAGACTCCCCCTGGACCGACGATCACGCAGACGACGGAGACGATCCCGACGACAACGCCGGGCGAGCTACCGAAGCTGACCGATCCGTCGACGACCGCGCCTGACGCGGAGTCGCTTGCGAGGAAAGAAGCCGAGGCCAAGGAGGCCGCTGCGAAGGAAGCCGAGAAGAAGAAGAACGCTGCTCGCGTGCAGACGCCGCGCCTGGGAACGCGTCGCGATCGCGACCCCTCGGAAGAAGACGATCCGCCGAGGCGAGCGAAGCTGTCGGAGGACGTAGGCTTCCTTCGCGTCGGCGCGTATCCATCGGGTTGGGTCTCCATCAATGGTGGGCCGAAAAAGGCAGCACCGACGAGGATCGAGCTGGCGCCGGGCAAGTACAAGGTGAAGATCTTCACCGACTTCGAGTCGAAGGTTCGCACGGTCACGATCGACGCCGGCCAAGTGAAGATCATCAACGTGGACTGGGGGCAGAACGAGATCCAGGAGAATTGACGCCACGGCGTCGCCCCTCGACTAGTCTCGCGGATAGCGGCACGCCGCGACGATCGTCTCGATCACCGTGAAGCCTGCCCTCGCGTACACGCGTTGCGCGGCGCTCTCTGGCTCCGCCACGATCACGAGCTTCGTGATCGACGGCAGCAGCGCCTTCGCGGCGGCAACGAGCATCGCGCTCGCGATCCCGCGCTGGCGATGCGACGCTGCGGTCTGCACGTCCTGATAGCGAGCGAGAGTGCCGATCCGGAGAGCGACGAGCCCGAGGCTGCCGACGAGTACGTCGCGGTCGAACGCGCCCCACCACATCGCGCGGCCGGTGCCGACGAGTGTTTGCTGCCACGCCGCACGGCGCGCGTGGAACGCGCGCATGACCTCGTCGTGGCGATCGCCGACCGCGTACGCGAGCTCGCCGGTCGCGTGCATCTCGCGAACCGCCAGCGGGCGGATCTCGTACGTCGTGGAGGGAGCGGCGATCTCGCGCGGCGCCGTCATCACGACGCTCGTGTCGATGGTGAAGCCCGCCTTCTCGAGCTCGCCGCGCGCTCCGACATCGCCGGCGATCCCGTCCCAGCGCAGCGCGACGTGGCGGATCGCGGAATCGTGTCCGAGCTCGGTGGCGAACTTGCGGGTCCAGTACGCGACCTCGCCGACCTGCGGCGCAGCCGGCAAGACGAGCTGGTTCCCCGTGTAGTACGAAGGATCGTCGGGTGTCGTGATGACCGAGTAGTCGTCGCGATCGATGACGGGTCCGCGCGTCACCGCGAGCTCGAGGTCGGTCGAGAGACCGACGCTTCGCCACTGCCTCACCACTAGTTGCGAACGAGGCCGAGCAACTTCGACATCGTCTTCTCGTCGGCAGGCGGGAAGTCGTAGTCGAGGAACTCGCGCGACGTGACCCACCGTAGGTCGGCGACCGTCGCGGGATAAGGGCGCGCTTCCGAAGGCAACTTGCACGAATACATCGTCAGGTGGACCTGATAGCCGGTGTAGTCGTGCAGGTGCTCGCCGAGCTTGGCGCCGATGATCACCTCGACCCCGATGCGACCGCGCACCTCGCGCAGTAGACATCCGGTCTCGGTCTCGTCGGGTTCGACGCGTCCTCCGGGAAACTCCCAGAGGCCGGGCAGCACGGCGTTCCCCTGCCGCTGGGTGATCAGGTAACGACCGTCGTGTTCGATCACGGCGGCCACCACACGGATCACCTCTTTGCCCATCGCCGCGATTATCTGTGCTTTCCGACGGATTGCAATGCTCGCGTCGAGTATGCTGCGCGCCCCATGGCGATCCGATTCGTCGAGATCAAGCCCGCTGAAAACGCGGACACTCTCAACTCCGAGTGGGTCATCCTCGAGAACGCAGGAAAGACTCCTTTCAACACACGCGGCTGCGGCATGACCGTCGGCAAGCGTGGCTCTGCCAAGAAGTCGTTGCTCGGCATTATCGACCCGGGCTTCGTGTTGCAGCCAGGCGAGAAGATGCGCATGTGCACCGGAAATCCCGCGACGGAAAAGCACGGTCCGGCGCCCGCCGAGGACACGGTGAAGAACTACTTCCTGTTCCTTCCCAAGACGTACGTCAGCTCCCCCGGCACCGTGCTCACGCTCGTGCTGCGTGGCCTGCCCGTCTCGAAGGCCGAGTTTGATCCAGCGCAGCCTGGTGGCGTCGCCGCCGCGCCCGCGAAGAAGTGATCTAGCCCGCGATCTTCGCGATGATCACGGTGATGAGCAACGCACCGAGGATCGCACCGGCGAAGATCATCCCGAGCATCCAGCGCGGCATCGCGCGCGCCGGTGCCGCCGCGGCCTGGGCCCAGTCGACCTGCTGGCCGTATTGCGCACCGACCGGCGATGCCATGTTCAGCATCTGCCCGCTGTCCGGAATCTGCTGCTGCTGATACGGACCGCTGGACGCGCTCGGGAACACGTCGCCGCTGCGCTGCATCGCGTTCGAGAGCTGCGCGTTCATCACGGGGTATCCCGTCGGAAGGTTCTGCGGCTGCATCGAGCCGGGCATCGGACGCGCACCATTGGGCATCACTGGGTTCGTCTGTTGGGGCGTCATCGACAGCGACCCGGGAGGCGGTGTCGCCGAATACGTCTGCTGATCGAGCTGCGTGCCGGCCTCATCCGGCGGGACGTCCTCGGCGATCATCGTCGGCAGGTTCGAGAAGTTCGGGAAGCCCGATGGCCGTGCTGGCGGTCCTGCTTGCGGCGGCGCGTTCTCCGGGATGGGTGCGTCGAGCTGCACCATCTGCGTCGCGACGTTCGGTGCAGCCGTCGGCGTCAACGACACCGGCCCCGTCGGTGGCGCCGGCAGTGGTAGCGGTCCCGACGGCGGCATCTTGTTCGCCTGCGGCGGTCGCGCGATGGGCTGTGCGGGCTGCGTCGGGCGCTGCGGCGCGGCCTTCGCGACGGGACCGGCCGGCGACGTCGGTTGACGCGGCTGCAGCGATACCGTCGGTGCGGTACCAGTCGGTTGGCGTAGCGCCGGAGCTTGTCCCGTCGGGGGCCGCACTGCTTGTCCCGTCGGGGGCCGCACCGGTGCTTGTCCCGTCGGGGGCCGCTGCACGGGCACTCCCTTCGCCGGAGTCTGCGCCTTCGCCGCGACGTTCATCTCCTTGAGTCGCTCGAGCGGGTTCGCCTCGATGCGGGTCTTCTCGGCGGGGAGCTCCCCGTCGCCCGCTGGCGGCTCTACGTCGAACGAGCCGATCACGTCCGACAAGCCGCCCGAGCTCGGGCGATCGATCGCGTGCAGATCCGCCGCGGATAGGGAGATGGACTCTTCGTGCTGCTTCTTTCCCGACAGATCGCGCGTCATCTCCGCCTGCGCGTTCTTGTCCTCCTCGCCCCACTTCACGCCGGTGTCGACGCTGAAGTCCTCCTGCCCCGAGATCAGCTCGCGCATGCGCGCAGCGTGCTCGTCGATCTCCAGCGCGAACTCGGTGTCGAAGAAGCGTCCGACGTCGTTGGGCCCCGAGCCCTTGCCGCGATGGTGCAGGTAGCCCTGCAGCGCGTCACCGAACGCCTCGGCGGTCGCGTAGCGATTCTCTTTGTGCTTCGCGATCGCCTTCATGCAGATCGCGTCGATCCCAGGATCGAGCTCGTGGTTCAGCTTCGACGGCGGATCGACCTTGCAGTCGATGACGGCCTGGTACGTCTCGTACGGCGAGTTCTTCTTGAACAGGCGCTTTCCCGTGAGTAGCTCCCACAAGATCACGCCGAGCGCGAACACGTCGGTGCGGCGATCGACGTTCGTCGCCACGCACTGCTCGGGCGACATGTACGCGAACTTGCCCTTGATCGTTCCGGACCGCGTCTTCGTCTCGCGCATCTCTGCTTTCGCGATGCCGAAGTCGACGACCTTCACGACGCCCTCGAAGCTGAGGACAAGGTTCTGCGGCGAGATATCGCGATGCACGATGTGCAACGACTTGCCGTTGACCTGTCGCTCGTGTGCGTAGTGCAGACCGGCGCACGCTTGCGCGAGGATGTTCAGCGAGAGTGGTACCGGCAGGATCCCGCCCGGCAAGCGCTCGTTCGCGCGCCGCACGATCATCGCCAGTGACAGTCCCGCGAGGAACTCCATCACCATGTAGTAGCGATTCTCGTGCTCGCCCAGCTCCATGGTCTGGACGATGTTCGAGTGATCGAGGTGCGCGGCGAGCCGCGCCTCGTCGAGGAACATCTTCACGAACTCCTGATCGTCCGCGAGGTGGTCGTGCAGACACTTCACGACCACGTACTTCTCGAAGCCGGCCGCACCACCAATACGTGCGAGGTAGATCTCGGCCGTCCCGCCAAGTGCCAGCAGGGCCAAGATCTCGTACTTACCGAGTCGCTTTCCGAGGAGCGACCCGGCCCCCGCCGGAATTCCGGACATCCGGGGTGATGATACCGCGAAGAGCGCGAGTGCGCGCCTTTGCGTCCAGCGCGGCTAGAGCTCCATGATCTCTTTTTCTTTAGCCTTCGCGACGTCGTCGACCATCGCGATGTATTTGTCCGTCAGATCCTGGATCTTCTTCTCGCCGTCCTTGCGCTGATCCTCGGTGATCTGCTTGTCCTTCTCGGCATCTTTGATCATGTCCATCGCGTCGCGACGGGCGGAGCGGACGGCGACCCGGGCTTCCTCGGTCTGCTTGCCGACCACCTTCGCGAGCTCCTTGCGGCGCTCCTGTGTGAGCGGCGGGACAGGCAAGCGCACGAGCTCGGAGTCGGCGACCGGGTTGATCCCGAGGTCGCTCGCGCGGATCGCCTTGTCGATCACTGCGATCATGTTCTTCTCCCACGGCTTCACCGTGATGAGGCGCGCGTCGACGACCTGCACCGTCGCGACCTGATTCACGGGCGTCGGCGTGCCGTAGTAGTCGACCTTGATGCCATCGAGCATGGCCGTGTTCGCGCGACCCGTGCGGATCTTCTGGAGCTCGCGCTTGAACGAGTCGACGGCCTTCTTCATTCCGTCGTCAGCGTCGGTGGTGATGTCGTTGATCATGGAAGGCTCCCCTCGCGTGGTTCGGGCGTACTCGGTCTTCTCGGTGTCTCGCACGACCTGCGTGCACACAGCGTCGCCGCTCAGCACGAGCCCGATGTTGTCAGGCGTGGTCATGTTGAAAACGATGATCGGCATTTCGTTGTCGCGGCACAGCGCGAACGCGGTCGCGTCCATCACGTTCAGGTCGCCCTTGAGGGCGTCGGTGAACGTGAGTGTCTTGTAGCGCTTCGCGTCGGCGTGCTTCTTTGGATCCTTATCGTAGATGCCGTCGACCTTCGTCGCCTTGAGCAACACGTTGGCGCCGATCTCCATCGAGCGCAGCGCCGCGGCGGTGTCTGTGGTGAAGAACGGGTTGCCGGTGCCCGCACCGAAGATGACGACGCGACCCTTCTCGAGGTGGCGGATCGCGCGGCGGCGAATGTACGGCTCCGCGAGCTGCGACATCGGGATCGCGGACTGCACGCGCGTGGTGACGCCGAAGCGCTCGATCGCCTCTTGCAGAGTCACCGCGTTCATCACGGTCGCGAGCATGCCGACGTAGTCTCCGGTCGCGCGATCCATGCCGCGCGCCTGCGCGCCGCGAAAGATGTTGCCGGCACCGACGACGACGGCGACCTCGACGCCTCGGTTAGCGACGCCGGCGATCGCGCGCGCGACACCCTTGAGCACGTCCTGATCGATACCGAACGCCTGCGCCCCCATCAGCGCCTCTCCCGAGATCTTGAGGAGGATGCGCTTGAACGCAGGGGTTCGGTCGGACGACATGTCCCGCGGACATTAGCGCCGGGCGGCCCCAAAACCAACCGCAGGTCTGGCAACTCGACCTTGCGCGAGTGAACGTTTCGTACACCTCCTGGGTCGCCGACAGTGCGTTGTCGCGCGGTTGTGTCTGCGCACGCGTCTTGCTCGACAATGCGCCATGCGCCTCACCTGGGTCGTCGTCGCGTTGGTCGCCTGCACGGGTAGAGGGTCATCGCCACCTCCGGATGCGCCTCGCGACGCCGGATCCGCACCGTTTGGATGCGAGGAGATCGTCGACGACAAGAACGACTGTACGCCGTTCGAAAGCATCTGCCGCGACGACATCTGTGCGGCGTGGGACTGCTGCTTCGTCGAGAACGGCGAATGGAGACAGCGGGTCACCGACTGCTTCGGCGGCTGCGGTCACAACGTCGACGCGAGCGTCGACGCGCCGTAGAGCTCAGTACGACTTGGCCCAGACGACGCGCTTCTTGCTCGCTTCGCCGGTGAACGGGCACGTGCCGGGCTCGCCATCCGCGTTCGGAATGCAGCGCACGGTGACTTTCAGGTCGTCCTTGATCTTCGCTTCCAGCGCGGGATCGCCGTTGAAGTGCGCCATTGCGAAGCCGGCGTGGATCGGCGTCGGGTCGCTTTGCTTCTTCTTGGTCGGCTCGGCGAAGAACGCGTAGAAGTCATCCTTGGTGTCGATCTGCTTCGTGTGCTCGGCGCGATACGCCGACGCGCGCGCGAACAGCGCGTCCTGGATCTCCTGCAAGAGCGCGGGAGCCTTCGCGACGAATTCGGCGCGCGGCATGCCGGCCTTCTCCTTGGGCCCCTTGTCGCGGCGGCCCATGAACACCGAGTCCTTCTCGAGGTCGCGCGGTCCGATCTCGAGGCGGATCGGCGCGCCCTTCTTGATCCACTGCCACGCCTTGTCACCGCCGCGCATGTCGCGACCGTCGACGTGCACGCGGATCGTCGCGCCCGCGTAGACGATGTTCTCGAGCTCCTTCTCGAGATCCTTGCAGTACGTCATCACGCGATCGCGATCTTCGGGCTTCTGGATCACCGGGATGATCACGATCTGCTCCGGCGCGAGGCGCGGCGGGCACACCATGCCGTCGTCATCGGCGTGCGTCATGATCATGCCGCCGACGAGGCGTGTCGACACACCCCACGACGTCGTCCACGCGTGTTCGAGCTGACCCTTCTCGCTCTGGAACTGGATGTTGCTCGCCTTGGCGAAGTTCTGACCGAGGAAGTGCGACGTGCCTGCCTGCAGCGCCTTGCGGTCCTGCATCATCGCCTCGATGCAGTACGTCTGCACCGCGCCGGGGAAGCGCTCGCCCGCGGTCTTCTCGCCCTGGATCACCGGCATCGCCATCCAGTTCTCGGCGAACTCGGCGTACACGCCGAGCATCTTCATCGTCTCCTCGACGGCTTCGTCGGCGGTCGCGTGCGCGGTATGGCCCTCTTGCCAGAGGAACTCCGTGGTGCGCAGGAACAACCGCGTGCGCAGCTCCCAGCGGACCACGTTGGCCCACTGGTTGATCAGGATCGGCAGATCGCGATACGACTGCACCCACTTGGCGTAAGTGGCCCCGATGATCGTTTCGCTCGTGGGCCGCACGATCAGCGGCTCCTCGAGCTCGCCCGCCGGATGCAGCCGGCCATCGGCCCCTTGCTCGAGCCGGTGGTGCGTCACCACGGCGCATTCCTTGGCGAAGCCCTCGACGTGCTGGGCCTCGAGCTCGAGGAAGCTCATGGGGATGAACAGCGGAAAGTAGGCGTTCTGGTGTCCGGTGTCCTTGAACATCCGGTCCAGCACCCGCTGCATGTTCTCCCAAATGGCGTAGCCCCAGGGCTTGATGACCATGCAGCCGCGGACCGGCGAGGCCTCGGCCAGATCGCCGGCGCGCACCACCTGCTGATACCATTCGGGGTAGTCCTCGGCGCGGGTAGGACTGATCGCGTGGGCTTCGGCCTTGGCCATGGGGGCGGGTGTTCCTCGGAAAAATCGGCGATTCGGGGCTCCTCCCGAATAGGGAAGGCGAGCCCGAGCCGCGGGCAAACGAATCGCGGCATTCTAAGGAGACACGCGCCGAGCCAAAAGGGGGAGTGCAAACCAGACTGCGCCAAGGGTGCAAGTCGGGGTTTGCCACGCGGCGAGCGCCGTCGAGAGCGCGCAGGCTACTTTTGCGTAGCCCAGGCATTTATGCGCCTTGATGCCTGGGACCGCGTGCGTTCGCGAAACGACCATTGTGCCCGCCCCTTCAGGGGCCCTCGAGCGCTCGACACGCCCTTGAGGGGGCGAAGAAAAGCGGCGTGCGGCCCGCAAACCCAGGCATAAATGCCTCGTTGTTATACACAAGTCGGTCTGGAGTTCCGGTGGGTGGCGGCTCCCGGGCCGAAGGAGTTCCAGGCGAGTGCCAGGTCATGCATGCGTTGCAGGCCCAGCCAGAGGGT
>JBJXGN010000107.1:0-19946 GCA_046160585.1 Kofleriaceae bacterium | reverse complement strand
TCGTCTCCGTCAAGGTCGATGGGAAGACCCGAAAGGTCTGCGAGGACTGCGCCGACCGCCTGCGCGAGGCCGGCGAGATCGCCGAAGCGAGCGAAGGCGTCATCCAGGGAATGATGGGCTACAAGGGTCGTCGCTAGCTCTTCGCCGCGACCAGCTCGTCACCGAGCCGTCGGAACTGCCAGGTCTGCACGAGCTGGCGGGTCTGCACCAGCGATAGATCCGCCCGCAGCTTCGCGATGAACAGCGCCGGAACTACGAGCATCGTGATGTTCGCGACGGCGAGGAGCCCGACCGTACCCGTCTGCGACAACGCCACGACCTGCGGCTCGACGATCATCCGGCCCGCGACGAAGGAGTACGACGTTGGGAACCATCCCGCGACCTCGAGCAGCACGGGCAGCCCCATGGCGACCACAGCCGCGGCGAGTCCGAGCCGACGGAAGAACCGCCATGGATGCGCCTGTAGAGTGATCGCATAGCTGATCACCAGCGTCGGCATCAGGATCAACGGCCCGTAGACCCGGCTGACCGTGATCACTGCAGCGAGCGTCGCGAACAGGATCGCGATCTGGATCCCGCGACCGATGACGCGTTGCCGCGACGCCACGACACTGAGCACGAGCCCCAGGGTCGCCGTGACGACGATCCAGCCGAGGGCGGCCTGGTCCACCACCCCGATTGCAAGCACCACCGGGAGGAACGCGAACCACGACAACATCCCCCACACCGAGTGACTCGCCCCGCTCTTCACGATGCGATCCGTCTCCTTCCGCAATTGCGCCTGGACCTCGGGCGGCAGCTCGCGCGGTGGCATCGCGAGCGTGGTCGCCAGCGAATCGACATACGCGCTATTCCGGGGATCGAGGGCGACCGCGCGCGCGAGCTCGCGCAACGCGATGCCGCGCTGCCTCTCGTATTCGATCCCCTCGCTCTGCGCGCGCACCATCGCCTCTTTCGCGCGCGCCGCGTGTCGAGCGGCGAGCATGGTGCGTTGCTCGCGATCGCGATCGCCTTCGAGATAACGCGCGATCGAAGCCTGGAGCTCGCGCGGTGACGCGAACCGATCCTCAGGATCGACCTCGGTCGCGCGCACGCAGATCGTCTCGAGCTCCGGCGCGATATCGCGCGAAGGCGATCGCACCGAGGTGCGCGCATCGGGCGGCTCGTAGATCGACCTCGGATCGCGCAGTCGATCGAGCGTGAGGATCTCGAACAGGATCGCCCCCAGCGAGAACACGTCCGCCGCGGCACCGACCGCCGGATCGGCCATTTGCTCGGGCGCCATGTAAAGCGGGGTACCGAGTAGCTCGCCCGACATCGACAAGCGCTCGGGCACCTCACTGCTCGGCGTGGCCTCGTCCTCGACCACGCGGGCCAAGCCCCAATCGAGGACGTAGACCTCGCCGAAATCGCCGAGCATGATGTTCGCCGGCTTGAGATCGCGATGGACCACGCCGCGGCTGTGTGCGTAGTCCACCGTCAGGCAGATCGTGGCGAACGCCGTGAGCAGCTCGCGCTGCGTGTAGCGGGCGACGGCAACCGGCGCCCCCACGCGCAGATCCTCGAGAATCGCGTGCAACGTCCGCCCCTGGACGCGGCGCATCGTGAAGAACGTGGTGCCATCGCTGCGCTGATCGATATCGTAGACCGGCACGATCGACGGATGCTCGAGCTGCCCTTGTACGCGCGCCTCGCGCAGAAATCGCACCCGTTCTTCGGGCGCCAGCTCTCGATTGCCGTGCAGCTGCTTGACCGCGACATCGCGACCGACGCGTGCGTCATGCGCGAGCGTCACCTTGCCCATGCCGCCCTGCCCCAGCAGCGCGCGCTCGGTGTAGCGGATCAGCTCTGGATCTTCGACCGGCGATGTCGGCTCGAAGCCGACGATCGATGGAGGCGACTTCGTCCACCCCGCTGTCTGGGTCAGATCTGCGTACGTCGGGAAGCTCGCGGCCGTGGTTTCTCCAGCGCCCATCAAGCCGATCATACGTCGCGCGCCACGTGTCGCGGTCCGTCGCACCCGCAGCTCGTAACCGACGACGTGCGCTACAAGCGCATCGCCACCGCGAGCGCGGCGCTCTGCTCCCCGAGTAACGCGAGATCGACGACGACGGACAGGCCTGCGCGCGTTGCGACCGACGCCCCGAGCCCGAGCTGGAAGAAGTGGGTGTCGCTGCCGCCCACGTCTTCGTCGTCGAGGCGCCAGAACACGGGTCCGGCGAACCCCCGCGCGAGCACGTAGGGGCTGAAGGCTCCCAACGTTCGCCCGGCGATCACGCCCACCCGCGCGAGGTCGGTCGCGATCAGCGACTGGCGCATGCCCGCCTCCGTGGTGGTGGTTCGAGAGAACGCCATTCCGAAACTCGCGGTCGCGAACCACGGATCGCGCGTCCACTGCTTCGCGACGCTGGCCGCCATCACGACACCCGGGCCGATGTTGTGGATCCGGCCTCCACCCTCGAGCCGGCCATCGACGATGGCGCCCACCGACCCGCGGATGGACAACCGAGATGGACGGACGTAGCCGACCGTTGCGGTGACGGCGTACTGCTGGATGTCGAGCTCGCGATCGCCCGTGAAGTTCAGCCTGGAACGCGTCGCGGCCGCGCCGCCACCCACGAACCACGAGGGCTGTGCGGGAGGATCGCCTTCGCAGCCCGTCGGACCGACGGGCGCACCGATCCCTCAAGCGTCGGCGGGGCGCGGAGTCGAGAGGGAGACGGCGAGCAACACGAAGAGCGGGCGCCACATGGTGGGTACTATGTGGTGGGAGGACCAGACGTACAAGACATTCCACGCTACGTTGATTTTCGTGCGAGCTGTCGTGCTGCTGTTGCTCCTGGGTTGCGGAGCCGCGCCGGCACCGGCGATCATCAGCCCAGCGAACGCACGTGTGATGCCGGTCCTCGAGTTCAAGCTCCTGTCCGGCGAGGCCTGGCGATCGGAGGGCCGTGTCTCCGTCATCGACGTGTGGGCGACCTACTGCAAGCCGTGCAAGAAGGCGTTCCCGAAACTCGACCGACTCGCCGCCCGCTACCCCGACGTCGCCATCATCGCCGTGTCCGTCGACGAGGAAGACGCACCGGTCCACGACTTCGTGCGCGACGTTCCCGTGCGCTTCGCGATCGGGCGGGACCCGACCCTCACGGTGCGCTCCGCGCCGCTGGCGGTGCGCGAGCTGCCGACGGTGATCGTGCTCGACCGCGCAGGTCGCGTGCGGTTTCGTGTCGACAAGATCACGGAGCCGGACTACGACCAGCTAACGGGCGTCGTCGCGACGTTGCTCGCCGAGTAACCGCCTACTTGCCGCCGAGCACGTTGCGCGCGATGACGACCCGCTGGATCTGAGAGGTACCCTCGTAGATCTGCAGGAGCTTCGCGTCGCGCATCAGTTTCTCGACGGGATACTCCTTCGTGTAGCCATAGCCGCCGAAGATCTGGACGGCGTCGGTGGAGCAGCGCATCGCTGCATCCGCACCGTATGCCTTCGCGTACGCGCTCGTGATCGCCGACAGGTCGCCCTTGTCGACCTGCCACGCAGCCTTGTGGGTGAGGAGGCGCGTCGCCTCGTACGCGATCGCCATCTCTGCCAGCATGAACTGCACCGCCTGGTGCTGCGCGATCGGCACGCCGAACGTCTTGCGCTCGAGCGAGTACGCGCGGCTCTCTTCGAGCGATCGGCGGATGATGCCCGCCGCGCCTGCCGCGATCCACGGCCGGCTCCGATCGAACGTCTTCATCGCCACCTTGAAGCCGCCGTCCTCGGTGCCGACGAGCGCGCTCTTGGGGATCTTGCAGTCCTCGAAGATCACGTCGGTGGTGTTCGACGCGCGCTGGCCCATCTTGTTTTCCTTGCGACCGGGCTTCACGCCGGGCGTGCTCGCGTCGACGACAAAACACGCGATGCCCTTGTGCTTCATCGCCGGGTCGAACGTCGCGAAGACCGTGTAGAAGTTCGCGACGCCGCCGTTCGTGATCCAGCGCTTCTGACCGTTGAGCACGTAGTCGTCGCCGTGCCTCGTCACCCGCGTGCGCATCGCCGCAACGTCGCTGCCGGCATCCGGCTCCGAACAGCAATACGCCGTGAACAAGTACTCCGAGGTGAGGCGCGACAGGTACTCCTTCTTCTGCGCGTCGGTGCCCGCGATGAGCAACGGTAGGCAGCCGAGCGAGTTCGCCGACAGCGACGTGTTGATGCCAGTGCACCCGAACGCGACCTCTTCCTGCACGAGGCAGTTGTCGACACACGAGCCACCAAGCCCCCCGTAGTCCGCGGGGATCTCGATGTTCATGAGGCCCGTGTCCCACGCCTTCTTGAGGATCTCGCGCGGGAACTCGCCGGTCTCGTCGTAGTGTGCGGCCTTCGGGATGATCTCCTTGCGCGTGAACTCCCGCGCGGTGGCGACCAGGGCGTCTTGCTCTTCGGTGTACGACAGGTCCATGGCTCGCGGACTCTAGCACCGACGCGCCTTTCGTCCCCCCTGCCCCGACGGTGATACGCTGGAGCCGTGTCCGAACGCTGGGGCGACTTCTTGCTCGAGCAGCTGATCGCCGTCGGGGGCCTCGGCGAGGTCTGGCGCGCGACGAAGAACGGGACGTCCGGCGCGTTGAAGCGGATGCACACGCACCTGACCCGCAACGACGAAGCGCTCGCGATGTTCGCGCAGGAACAGCGCCTCGTGATCGACCTGCCGCGCCACCCGAACGTCGTGCGCGGCATCGAGGCGGCTTCGGTGCCACACGCCTGGGCATCGAGCGACACGAGCTCGGCAAGCGAGCCATCGCCGTCGGCATCACTCCGCGATGCAAGTGAGTCATCGCCGTCGGCGTCGACCACGCTACGCGATGCAAGTGAGGCATCGCCGTCGGCATCGACCTCGCTACGCGATGCAAGTGAGCCCTCGCCGTCGGCATCGGCTACGCTGCGCGACGTCGGCCTACCCTACGTGTTCCTCGAGCTCGCGCCGGGCCTCGATCTCCGCCGCATCGTCGCGCCTCCCGCCACGCGCGAGCGCCCCACCACCGGCGCGGTCTCGATCTCTCGCGATCGCGCGCTCTGGATCGTCGCCGCCGCGTGCGATGCCGTCGCGCACCTTCACGCGAACGGATGGGTCCACGGCGATGTGAATCCGTCGAACCTGATCGTCTCGCCCGCGGTTCCCGGATCCGGTCCCCCGGCGGCGACGCTCAAGGGCGTGAATGCGCCGCACTCGGTGAAGCTCGTCGATCTCGGCATTGCACGCCGTCTCGGCGAAGCGGGCCCGACGCGCGGAACGCACGCGTACATGGCGCCGGAACAGGTTCGCGCACAGCCCTGGACGGCCGCAACGGACGTGTTTGCACTCGGCATCGTCTTGTGGGAGCTGACCGCAGGCACGCGGCTGTTCCATCGCGGCCCCACGTGGCTATCGATGGCAGCCGTCGTCGAGGCCGACGTGCCCGCACTGCCCGACAAAGAGATCGACGCGATCTGCCGCGCCGCACTCGTGAAGGATCCCGGGCGCCGACTCGCCTCCGCGGCGATGCTCGCGGATCAACTGCGATCGCTGTCGTCGAACTGAGCGCGCCTCGTGGGCCGTCGCACTGATGGCGCCTCACAGAGGACGAATGGCGGATCGAGCTCGCTCAAAGGATGCGACATGGGCATCGATGCCGCGTTTCCGGACTGCGTGCGATTGCGGTCGCACAGGACCGTCCGGACCGGATGCAACCCAAAGGCTCTCGATGCGAACCACAGTCTCTCTCGCTCTCTGCCTCTTCACCGGCTGCACCACATGGAGCACCGTGACCTCGATGGGCCCGGCCCAAGAAGTGGGTCGCCGTGCGAAGGGCCAGCCTTCGTTCGCTACGTCGAGCTCGTCGTCGATGTCCGGCGGTTTCGCAGCCGCAAGCGTCGGTCCGGTCATGGTCGCTGGCTTCGGCGCAGGAACGGAGTCGGTCACACGAACCCGTTGCGTGCAGGATGTCGACATCGCGTACGAGCAATCGTTCGAGATCCATCCGACCGTCGTCGGGCGTTCGAAGGACAAGGTCACTGGCATCGCCCTCGCGGTGGGTGGCGTCCTCATGATCGCTGCGGGTCTCGACGCCGCGAACGACCCATACTCCACCGCCTCGCCGGAAGCGGGATACGCGCTCGGTGCCGGCCTGCTCGCCGGTGGTGCCGGCCTCCTCGTCTATTCGTATGCCGCGCTGCCAAACGGGCCCAAGCCCGAGGTGTCTCGCGGCACCAACCGCTGGGTCGCCACGCACACCGTCGAAGCAGAAGGCTGTGTCGCGCCCACGGTTGCGCAGACCGCAGCGCCGGCGGCGGTGATCATCAACAACCAGCCGACCCAACCGGCGACGGACCGGCTCCGCACGCTCGACCAGCTCAAGGCGTCGGGAACGATCACCGAGGCCGAGTACAAGCGGAAGCGCGCCGAGATTATCGACGGCATGTAGCCGAGCGCGGAGCCGCTACGTCGCGGACGCCTTCTTGTCATCGGGCTTTCCCGACTTGTCACTCGACTTCTCGTCGGCTTTCGCGTCGCCGGCTTTCTTGGCAGCGCGCGCCGCGCGAGCCGCCACGCGCTCCTCCTCGCGACGAACTTGCAGGGCGATCTGATTCTTCACCGCGCGCCCGCCGAGGATGAAGCCGAGGAACAGCCCGACGAGCAGCACGCCCGGAATGAACAGGATGTGGCTGGAGGTCATCGGCGTCTTCTACGATGCCACCGATCGCGAGCCACGGGCATCTACTTGGTCGCGGCCTCGAGGTCGCGCTTGAGGTTCGCGATCTCGGCCTTGAGCGCTTGCTGGCGGCGCCAGAGGAACAGTAGGAACCCAACCGCCAGGATCCACATCGCGGCGTAGGCCATCACGACGTGTTTGCGATCCTTCGCGATCGCCTTCGCTGCGTTCTCGTGCTGCAGCTTCACTTCGGCGGCGAGCTGTTCGGCCGCCTTCACGTTCGCGGCCGAGGTCATCGACGAGCGAAAGTCGTCGAGCGCGGTGACCGCATCGACACACGCTTGTCCCTCAGCGGACTTCGCGAGCTGCGGCGCCGCGACCTGGCCAAGAGCGAGCGACTGCACGTCGGTCACGAAGCGCGCGTCACCGCCCGGTGGCTTCGCGACCGCGTCCTCGCAGATCTTGCGTCGCGCGGAGACATCGATGGTAGGCGGGGCCTGCGCCGACGCGGGATCCGCAGCGGGCGCGCCAGAGCCCGCAGCGGGCGCGCCAGAGCCCGCAGCGGGCACGCCCGAGCCCGCGGTGGGTGCGCCAGAGCCCGCGGCTGCGCCGGAGCCGCCCGAGCCTTGCGCGAAGGCCGCCGTGGTGGCGACGACCATGGAGAACACGATCGCCAGCGGACGAGTCGATAGAGCACGCATTACGCACCTCACGTGAACAGCCCCGCGTCGAGGCCCTTTTCGCGCAGCTCGCGCAGCTCGCGCTCGGCACGTGCCGATTGCACGCGCATGAACACGAGCGTCAAGAACCAGAGGAAAAACGTCAGCACGCTGCCCCAGAACACGAGCTTCATCGGCCCGCTCAGCGTCATCACGTTGCCGTCGCGACCGGCCTGCGGATGGTGATCGCCCTTGTCGACCATCGTGTAGATGAACGGAATGCCGAGCGTGCCGAACACCGCGAGGCCCGCCGCGAGGCGATCCGCAGACGCGCCCGCGAAGCGACGCACGAGGACGTAGCCGACGAGCACGAGCCAGAGCAGCAGCGACATCGTCAGGCGCTTCTCCCACACCCACCACTTGTCCCACGCGGCCTCGGCCCAAATCGATCCGGTGACGAGCACCGCCGCGCCGAACAACACCGCGACCTCTGCACCCGCGAGCGCGAGATCGTCGAAGAACGGCTTCCGGTTCTTCAAGAACACGAGCGAGCACAGGCCGCAGACCGTGACCGCCGCGAACATCATGAACGCGTGCGCGACGTGGTAGTAGAAGATCTTCTGGTTGAACAACAGCACCGGTTCGAACGGTGCGTACATGAAGATCGCGTACGACGTCAGTCCGAGCCCGACGGCGGCGAGGATGGCGAGAGCTGGGATGGCGCGGTTCATTCGATCACCAGGGACTCGTAGATCCACAAGGACATTACCAGAGCGGCGGCGTCGTAGATTCCGAGGAAGCCAATCCAGTAGTAGGCCTTGTCGAGGTTCGCGCCGCGCTCGACGAGCAGCGCCTCCGTCGCGTAGACACCGGACACGAACAGTGGGATCAGCACCGGATAGAGGACCACCGGGAGGAGCACGTCGCGCGAGCGCACCTTGAGGAGCATCGCCGCGAACACCGACCCGTAGATCGCGAAGCCCGCCGCGCCCAGGACGAGCACCAGCACGAGCGGCAACGGCTCCGCAAACAGCGGCGCCTCGAGGAACAACGCGAGAAGCGGCACGCACACGACGGAGACGGACAGCACCAGGACGGTGATCGCCATCGCCTTGCCGAGGAACACCGACAGGCGGGGGATCGGCGCGAGCAGCAGCGCGCGCATCGTGTCGTTCTCGCGCTCGCGGTCGAAGGCGCGCCCGAGGCCGATCGTGCCCGCGAACGCCATCGCGACCCACAACATGCCCGGCGCTGCGGCGCGCACGAGGTCGGGCTTGAGCGGGAACGCGAATGCATAGATGACGCAGATGAGCGCGGCGAAGAACGCCATCGTGTAGATGATCTCGCGGCTCCGCAGCTCGATGCGGAGGTCTTTGCCGGCGACGCGTGCGGCTTGGCCGAGGACGGACATCAGTTCGCGAACCGATGATAGACGTCCTTGAGCTGTTCGTACGAGTACGTGCCGCGGTCCTCGTGTACGAGCTGGCCGCGCCGAAGGATCGCGACATGGTCGGTGCGGCCGGCGATCGCCTCGAGATCGTGCGTCACCACGACGACCATCGCGCCCGCGTCGCGCAGCTCGCCGAGCTGCTCGCCGAGCGCGAGGGCGCCGCCACGATCGAGGCCGGTGAATGGCTCGTCGAGGAGCAGCAGCGACGGTCTGGTCAAGAGCGCGCGAGCCAGTGCGAGCCGCTGCAACATGCCGCGCGAATACGTGCGTGCAGGGCGATCGCGCGCCTTCGCGTCGAGGCCGACCTTGTCGAGCACCTTTCCAAGCGCCGCGTGACTGCCATCGACGTCGTACAGCCCCGCGACGAGCTCGAGGTTCTCGTACGCGGATAGCTCGCCGTAGCAGAGCGACGCGTGCGCCAGCAGCCCGATCTCTTTGCGCACGTCCGTACCGGTGACGTCCTTCCCACCTGCGCGATACGCGACCGTCCCGTCCGACGGGCGCACCAGCGTCGAGACGATGCCGAGCAGCGTCGTCTTGCCCGCGCCGTTGTGGCCGAGCAGCGCTGTCATCTTGCCCGCCTCGAGCTCGAGGTTCACGCCGCCGAGCGCTCGCTCGCTTCCGTACCGCTTCGCGAGCTTCTTGATCGAGACGTGGTCGAGCCGAGGCACGCGGCTACGAACCCCAGGTTCGCTCGAGCTCGTCGATCAACTGCTCGCGGCGCTGGCGATCCTTGCTCGTCTCGATACCCTTCTTCTCGAGCTCGACGAGCTCTGTCATGAGCTTCTCGCGTCGGACGCTCGCGTCCACGCGCACGGGCTCGCGATCGCGCGTGACGATCGCGTAGGCGAGCGCGCCGAACACCAGGAACAGCACGAGGATGCCCGCAAGGCGCGGTACCCAGATCCTCCACTTCGCGTCCGAGGGTAAGCCCGAGATGGTCATCACGAACGCCTGCTTTCGCTCGATCGTGATGTTCTCCATGACGAACCACGGCTCGCCGGTCGTCGCCGTCTGCGTCGAGCCGGTCACGCCGGTAGGCAGCTTGACGCTCATGCCCGGCGTCTGGCGAATGCGCATCGCGCCGTTCCAGGCTCCGAGGGGGAGGTCGAACTTCCAGTCGACCTTGCCGTCTTCGACCGGCATCGAGAAGCCTGCGCGGAACTTGCGTCCACCCGGCGGGATCGGGCGCAGGATGCGGAAGCCTTGCGCGGTGTCGACCGCGACCTCCTTCTGATCCTGCGGTGCGATGATGGCGCCCTTGTAGCGACGCGGCAGCTTGATCAACAAGCCGTCATCCGACGCCTTGTACGGTGCCCACGAGTAGTTCGTGACCTCGAACGTGCCCTGCACGGCGAGCAGCTGATCCTCGAGGAACGAGTGCGTGTCGAACGTGAACAGCGTGCGCGGGTAGATGTAAATGTTCGCGGCCATTCCCGAGGACGACAACAGCTCGAAGGGCAGCGAGCGAAACACGATGCCCGACATCGTCGTCTCCGCGTACACGACGGTCCCGGGCGGCGCCGGCGCGACGAGCATCGCCTCGGGCTTGCCGGTCTTCGCCCAGTTCGCGGCGAGCTCGAGCAGGCCGCCGGTCGTCGAGAGATCCATCGGCGAGCTGAACATTTCCTTGCCGTTGATCGTGACCTTCGCGATCACGCCCTTCTCGGTGTACTTGAAGCCGGCCGGCACCGTGATCTTCACCTTGCCGCTCGCGTCGGTGATGCCCGACGCGCCGATGATCGGCGTCTGTGCTTCCTCGGGGATGATCAGCTGGATCGCGACGTCCTTCATCGGATCCTTCGCGTCGCCGATACCACCGACCACCGAGACCTCGACGGTCCCGGCAGGGAGATCCTTGCGGTCGACGTAGTTCGCGCCGCCGCGGATCTGCGTCGGATCGGGCGCGCCCTCCTCCGTCTTCGCCGACGCGATCTTCGAGCGCGTCTTCGCGTCGAACAGCGTGATGTCCATGCCGAGCTGCGCCACGCCGTCGAGCGAGATGCGGACCTTGCCCGCGGGGAGGCTGCGCCCGTCGCGCGGGACGAGCTTGCCGTAGTCATCGACCGCGGATGCGGTCGAATCGCGCTTCTCACCCGAGAGCACGACGCGTACGCCGGACTGTCCGTCGAGCACGACGGTGACGCTGACCATGCGATCGAGGATGGTGATCGTCTCGGGTGCCGAGGCGATCGTCCCGGGCGGCGCACCACTCGGCGGCCCGCCGGCGGGTGCCGGAACCTCCGGAGCCACGCTCGACGCCGGGGCCTTGACCTTGCGTGGCAACGAGGACATCGCGAAGTACGACGTGCTGCCGCTCTGATCGAGGCCTTCGAACTTCGCGACGCCGCTGCCGTCGACGGTCTTGGTTTGCACCGTGATCGACTCGTCTGCTTTGTAGCCCACGAGGTGCACGACCGCGCCAACGGGCGGATCGGGATCCATCATCCCCTCCGGGCCCATCCTCAGGTTGTTGTAGGTGACGCGCACCGAATAGACACCCGGAAGCTCGCCGCCATCGGGGCGTGGCTGGCCGCTGATCACGCGCGCCTCGGGCATGCCACCCATCCCGCTCACACCGCCGGCCGGCGCGCTTCCCGTCGGTGCGCTCGGCAGGGTCGTGCCCGCGACGGGCTTCGTCGACAACATCACGCGTACGCCACCGCCGCTCGGGACGGGGAACGGATCGGAGCTGACTTCCTTCTTCTCGGCGTCGATGATCTTCGCGACGACCGTCGCGCCTGCAGTGAGCCCCGCGAAGGTGGCGCGCCCGGATGCGTCGGTTCGCGCCTGCCTCGGCGTGCCGTTGACGACGAGGGTGACGTCCGCGCCGACCTCGGGCGTCGACGACGAGCCCGCGATCACGCGCACCATGACGGTACCCGCCGGGACGTTGCTGTCCGGCAGCGGCTTGCCGATCGCGAACGCGGGCTGCGCGTACACGACGTGACTGAAGAAACCCGTGGCCATGAGCGCAGCGACGACGCCGAACACCAGAGCGATGCGGCGTGCTGTGCGCGTGGCGACCGTCGTCGCGTGCGGTCTGAGTGCGCACGGCTCGCTCGTCGCGTCATCTGACGGGGGCTTCCAACAGGCTTCGGGGCCTTTCGGGCTTCGGGCCACATGCTCGGAGGAGATCGATTTCACGAGGTGGCCTCCTTCACGGAAGATTCATCGCTCGATGCGCTCTTCGCATCGTCGCTCTTCGCATCGTCTCGCTTCGAATCGTCGTTCTTCGCGGCGTCGTCGTTCTTCGCGCCGTCGTTCTTCGCGTCGTCGTTCTTCGCGTCGTCGCTCTTCGCGTCGTCGTTCTTCGTGTCGTCGCTCTTCGCCGCTTCCGCGTCCTTCGCGGCAGTGGCGTCCTTCGCCGCCGCGGCGGCGCTTGTCGCCGGCTCCTTCGAGTCCTTCGAGTCCTTCGAGTCCTTCGAGTCCTTCGGGGCGGGCTTCGTCTTCAGCGCTTCCTTCTTCTTCTTGTCCTTCGCCGCGTCCGCAAGGGCGTCCCTCTTCGCCTTGTCGGCCTTCACATCGAGCTCGAGGCGCGCCTTGAGCTCGCGTTCGATCTGCTCGCGCACGGTACCGGCCGCACCCGCGTCCATCTGATCGATCTCCTTGATGACCTCGATCGCGCGCATGCGATACACCGCGATCATCTCATCGGCGTCTGCCTTCGACAGCTTGCCCATCTCGCGGTCGAACTCGGCTTCCTTGATCGCCTTGAGCAGCGTCTTCTTCTCGCGCTCGAGCTCGCTACGCTTGCCGAGCGGACGGCCCCACGTCGAGTCCGCCTCGTCGTCGTCGTCGGAGACGGCGACCATGCCCGTGCGCCACAGTGCGTAGCCGGTCCAGATCACCGCGAGGTATCCGAGACACACGAACACCGTCGGCGGCGTGATGTTGAAGCGATTGAAATAGAGGATCAGCGCCCAGCCGAGAACGAGCGCGCCGAGCAGGCTACCGCGGCGAATCCAGCGAAATGGATCCGGCGGCGCCTCGCCCTTGGGCGGGACGACGACGGCCGAGGGAACCGATGAGCTCAGAGTCGTCCCGCTCTCGACGACCTCATCGTCGTCGGTGGCGTGTTGGGTCTCGGCGGCCGCCATAGGTGGACTCAGTCCGTCTTCGAGAGCTCGTCGTCGAGCTTGTCCGCGTACGCTTCGTCTTCGACGACGTTCTTCGAGGCCGCGGTTTGCACCGAGACCGACTGCTTGCCGCGCGCGACCCAGCGCCGCCCGACGACGAAGATCAGGCCGAGGCCGCCGAACGCGGCGAGCGTCGGGAACAGCCACGAGAACGTGCTGCGCGGCGTGGCCAGGACATCCTCTCCGCCGTAGAACGCGACGAAGTCGCCGAGCACGGCGTTGTACGCTTCCTCGCGCCCCTTCTCCGTCGACAGATCGAACAGCGGCTTGCCGGTCTTCGCGTCGACCTGCTTGAGAAAGTCGAGCACCTTGAGCCGCGAGGCCGACGCCGGCTGGCACTTGCAGTCGTAGATCGACTCGCGCGCGCAGCCGCACATACACATCAGCTCCTTCATCGCGCGCTCCGCGGTGCCGCTGTCGGGGCGGTTCATCGCTGCCCAGCCGGTGCCCGCCTCGCCCATGCCGCCGCCCGCGCGGACGTGCTCGGCGCCCTGTGCGCGCGCCTGCGACGCGACCACGCCCATCAGGCCACCGATGACGAGGAGCATGATGCCGAGGTCCGCCGCGCGCCCGAGCTTGGACTTTGGTCTCGTCACGCTCATCGCGTCGACGAGGCTCTGCGGGATGAGGCAGATCAACGTCCCGAGCGCGAGGATCAGGAAGCCCAGCCACACCCAGCTGATGAGCGGGTTGATGAATACGCGGAAGTTGGCGAGGTTCGAGTCGAGGTCGTACCCCGTGAGCACGACGTACACGTCCTCGAGTGCGCGCACCCGAATCGCGACCTCCGTCGTGGCCTCTTCACCCTTGTGGTAGTCCCACTTCGCCGGGTAGACGCGCCCGATCTGCTCGTCTCCGAGCCAGATCGACATCTGTGCGGTGACGGCGTCCTTCGAGTCATCGGAGGTGTGGATCAGGTTCTCGTACGCGAACGTGTAGCGACCGAACGCGAACGTCGACTTGTCAGTCTTCGCGGGCGCCTGCTCGTACGCGGCAGCGTGCGGCCTCTCGATCGTGCGATCGACCATGCGATCGTACGCCTTGCCGCCGAAGCCGAAGAAGATGACCGCCACGCCGAGGTGGACGACGTAGCCGCCGTACTTGCGCCGCTTCGAGAGCATCAGCCCGACGAGTGACGTGAACGCATCCGAGCCGGTCTGGCGACGCCGGACGAGCATGCCGCGGACGAACTCCTGGCCGATCGATCCGACGACGAACGCGATGATGCCGATGTTGATGAGCGACACGGGCAGCTTGATGTTCTCCTTGAACATCGAGCTCAGGTGCTTGGTCTGCGGGAACACCACGAGACACAGCACGATCGACACGGCCATGAGGCCACACGGGAACGCGAACTGCTGCCAAAGGCGCTCGCGCGTCGTTCGGCGCCAGGCAAGGAGCGGTGCCGCACCTGCGAGGAACAACAAGACGAGCCCGAACGGCGTCATCCAGCGGTTGAAGAACTCGATGCCGACGGACACGCGCGAGCCGTCGAGGGACTCGCTGATCGTCGGGAACATCGTCGCGAACAGCACGAAGAACGCACACGCGAGCAAAATCCAGTTGTTCACGAGGAACGCGAACTCGCGCGAGTAGAACGACTCGAACTCGTTCTTGCTGCCGAGCTTGTTCGAGCGATAGACGATGAGCCCGATCGAGACGATCGCGATCGCCGCCATGAACACCACGAACTGAAGCGCGAGCACGTTGTCCTCGCCGAACGCGTGGACCGACTGCACGATGCCCGAACGGGTCATGAACGTGCCGAAGATGGTGAGGAAGAACGTGAAGCAGACGAGCGCGAGGTTCCAACGCTTCATCATGCCGCGTTGCTCTTGAATGATTGCACTATGTAAGAATGCGGTCGCCGTGAACCACGGTATGAGCCCCGCGTTCTCGACGGGATCCCACGCCCAGTAGCCGCCCCAGCCGAGCTCCTCGTACGCCCAGCGCCCACCGAGGATCAAGCCGAGCGAGAGGAAGCCGAAGCAGATCAGCATCCACGAGCGCACGCTGCCGAGCCACAGGTCGTCGAGGCGGCCCGACGCGAGAGCGCCGATGCCGAACGCGAACGGGATCGTCGCCGCGACGAAGCCGACGTACAGGCTTGGCGGGTGGATCACCATCCAGTAGTTCTGGAGGAGCGGGTTCAGGCCCTGGCCATCGGCCGGCGCTTGCGTCAGCGAGACGGCGAACGGGTTCTTCGTGAAGATCAAGAGCGAGAGGAAGAACACCTGCACGACGAGGATCGTCGCGACGACGTAGCCGATCATGTCGCGGTGGCGCTTCGCGTTCGCGAGCACGGCCACCGTCGAGAACAGACCGAGGACGAGCACCCAGAATAGGAGCGACCCGTCGAGGCCGCCCCAGAACGCGGTGACCTTGTACCAGGTCGACATCGACACATCGCTCGTGTTCGCGACGTATTTGATCGAGAAGTCGTGCGTGACGAACGCGTAGATCATCAATGCCGAGGCGAGGCAGATCAGCGCGGAGAAGCCGTACAGCGCGTAGACCGACGACGCGACGAGACGGCGGCTCTTCTTGGCGTTGCCGGCGATACCGGAGGCAATGCCCCACGCGCCGACGATGTACGCGACGAGCAGCGAGATCGTGCCGACGAATGCGATCGGCGAGAACGGTTGTTCGGTCACAACGTCACTTACCCTGACCCGGGGCTTTGAACTCGGGGCCGGACTCGCCGCTCCCGATGTTCTTGTTGGCGTTTGCGCCCTCGTACTTCGACGGGCACTTCGCCATCAGGTCGGTCGCTTCGACGACGTAGGGCATATCGTCCTCGATCCGGATGTCGAGACCGCGCGCCATCTCGTCCATCTGCCCAGCGGGGACGATACGTCCAGTCGCGACGACCTCCGACTGGTCCTTGAACGTGTCGGGCTTGGGTCCCCGCGAGAACACGCGGATCTTCTTGCCATCCTTGTGCATGACGAAGGTGCGCATGGTCTCCTGGTTGACGACCTTCTCCTTGATCGTCCCCGCGACTACCCACCCGTGAACCTTGAGCTCCTTGTCCTTCCACTGGGACAGATCGGTGGCCAGGAGCTGGTCGACCATCTTGTAGTGCTGGGTACTCCCCTGCGTCGAACGCGCAAAGAAGAAGACGCCACCCGCGATGACCGCGACCGTCAGTGCGAGCTTGACGATGGTGCTGTTCTGCATGGAGAAAACTCCTCCGACACCGGCAAGGGGGCGCGGTGTGTCCCGGTTCGTCAGGCAACCGTAGCATGCCTGGGGTCCATTCCGGGCATTGCCATGTTGTCGCGTGGCCGCTCAGAAATCGGTCTACCCCCCGATATTGATCATGTGTTTTTGGGGGCCGCCCTCGCCGGTCCGATCGAATGTGTGCCCCGCGCGCTTCCCGGTCACTGCCGAAGCGATGGCACGGGTCAGATCCTCGTCGGAGCCCCCACCTCGGAGTACGTCGCGCAGGCTGATCGCGTCGTCGTGGCCGAGGCAGGCATGCAGCGCCCCCGTGGCGGTCAGCCGCAGCCGATTGCAGTCATCGCAGAAGTGCTCGGTCATCGCCGAGATGATCCCGACTTCGCGACCGGCCTGCGTGCGCCAGTACCGCGCCGGCCCCGCATCACGGCCACCCATCGACGGCTCGAGTGTCCCCACGCGTGCCTCGAGGATCGCGCGGATCTCGGCGGCGGGGAGCTCGGCCGCCGTCGCATAGAGCTGGCCCTCGGACATCGGCATGTGCTCGATGAACCGCGGCACCGCGTCGTGCGCCCAGGCGAGCTCGCACAACGCGACCACCTCGTCGTCGTTGACGCCACGGAGGGCGACCGCGTTGGTCTTGACGGCGAGCCCCGCGCCGCGCGCCGCAACGATGCCAGCGAGCACGCGCGCCAGCTCGCCGCGGCCCGTCAGGGCGCGGAAGCGATCCGCGTCGAGGGTGTCGAGCGAGACGTTCACCACAGACAGCCCCGCCGACGCGAGTGGGACCGCGAGCTCGGCGAGCAGGTGACCGTTCGTGGTCATCACCACCTGCTCGATGCCGGCGATGCCAGAAATCCGCGAGACCAGCTCGACGATGCCCCGCCGCACCGTGGGCTCGCCACCGGTCAAGCGAACCTTGCGAACACCCAGCGCGGCGAACCGGGTGACGATGCGCTCGATCTCCTCGAACGTGAGGACCTCGGACTTCGACGCAAAGGTCAGGCCCCGAGCGTCCTCCAGCTCCTCGGGCATGCAGTACGAGCAGCGGTAGTTGCACCGATCGGTGACCGACACGCGTAAGTAACGGACGCGCCGCGCGAAGGCGTCGACCAGCGGGTCGCTCCCGCTGTCACCGCGGAGTGGCAGGCTGGCCACCCCGATGACAGGGAGATGAAAGCGGACCGTTGCCATGCGGGCAGCCTACGCGATCTGGTCGGGCCTGGTTACAAAGTTCCTTGACAGATCGAGCAAAAACCAGCATCTATCCCCCGCTCCACAATTGGAGCAGGAGACGCATTTAGTACCGATGATGCAAACGACGATCGAAGCACCTGCGATGAGCGGCCTCTGGGTCCTGCTCGTGCACAATGATGGAGAGCTGGCGACGCAAGACAACGATGGCCGCGTGCCCGTGATGGCGCGCGCAGGGAACGACCAGACGTACCTCCTCGTGTTCAAGAATGTCGCGAAGGCGCGGCAGTTCGTGGCCGCGTCCGAGATCGAAGGCGCGGAGCCGCGCATGGTCGTTCGTGGCAACCACGACGACATCGTGCGGATCGCGAAGTCGGCCGGTGTGGTCGGCACACTCGTCGACTACGACCCGACGACACAGAAGTACGCCTCCGCCGGCGCACTCGCCTGATCAGCACATGTCCCACGACGGCGGTCTGATCCGCGCGTCGTGTGGATCCGGAAGTTCGCGCCCCGTCGAACCGACGTGGCCCGCGGCTAATAACCGCCGGTCACGATGACTTCGTCGACGTCGCCCCGCTTCGCGGCGTTCGAGTTGATCGCGCGCGGGCACTTCACCGTCGCGATCTTGAAGCCCTTGTAGATCGATCGGATGAATGGGGTGTCGCTGTTCGACAGCATGACCTTGCAGCCGCGCCCCACGAGTGCACGTGCTGTCTCGGCGAGCGTGCGCTGATCGTCGGGGCCGAAGCCATCGGCGCTGTAGCTCGTAAAGTTCGCGGTCGGGGTGACCGGATCGTACGGGGGATCGAAGTAAACGAAGTCGCCCTTCTCTGCATCCTCGACAGCCGCACGGTAGTCGCCCTGGCGAAGCTCGGCCCGCGCGAGCAGCGAGTGCGCGGCGCGCAGTGCCTCGGGGACGCAGATCGGCGGATCCGTGTAGCGACCGATCGGGACGTTGAAGTCACCCGCGCGGTTCACACGCCATAGGCCGTTGAAGCACGTCTTGTTCAGATAGATGAACATCGCGGCGCGGTCGGCGTTGGACATGGTTCCGTGCAGCTGGTTCCACTTCTCGCGCATCGCGTAGTAGTGGCGTTCGTCGTGCTCCTCGCGATGACGCGCGAGGCGCTTGATCACGGCGCCGACGTCGGTCGCGACCGCCGTGTACAGCGCGATCAGATCCGCGTTCGCATCCGAGATGACGGCGCGTTCCGGCGCGACGCGAAAGTACAGCGCGAGCCCACCGGCAAACGGCTCGTAGTACCGCCCGAACCGCGCCGGCATGCGGCTCAGGAGCTCGGGCAAGAGCCTCGTCTTGCCGCCCACCCACTTGATAATCGGACTCGCCGGTTGGAGCGCGGGAAGCGCGACCGGGAGAGAGACACGACGAGCTCCCCGGCTCGCCGTTGCACGTGACGCCATGAAAATAATCGTCGAAGACCGTGATCACGAGGTGAATTTTTCAGCCCACCGCGGTGTCGCTTCGATGCGTCGTTATCGAAGCGCTTCATTGAATCTCGCGCTCGCGCCGTCTACGGCGCGAGGCAAGTGGTAGCGTCGCGCGCATGCGCAGAACACTCCTGTTCATCGGGTTAGTGATGAGTCTCTCGTGCGTCGCCACGGCGCAGTCGGGCGGTGGTCCGCCGCCGCCGTACCAGCCGCCGTATAACCCGCCGCCGCAGAACCCACCGCCGCAGAACCCGCAATGGGACGAGCGTGGCTGGGAGCTCCTCGGCGAGAGCACCGTCGACGGCCGCGTCGACCGCGATCGGATCGAGGTCGGTCGCTACGAGGGCCGGTTCAACAAGCTGATGATCCGCGTGAAGAACTCCGACCTCGAGATGATCGACTTCAAGATCGTGTTCGCGGACAACACCGAATACAACCCGAAGGTCAGCCAGTACTTCCGCGAGAACTCGCGCACGCGGGCGATCGAACTGCCGCCCGGGGAGCAGATCATCCGCTTCATCGACTTCAAGTACCGCAACCTGCCCGGTGGCGGCCGCGCGACGATCCAGGTCTACGGCTTCAAGATCGGCAATACGGATCCGCCGCGCCCACCAGTCGTGGTGAACTGGGACTCCAAGGGCTGGACCCTCCTCGGTACGCGCGAGGTCGATGGCCGCGTCGATCGCGATCGCATCGAGGTCGGTCGCTACGAGGGCAAGTTCACGAAGATGACGATCGTGGTCCGCGACTCGGACCTCGAGCTGATCGATTTCGGCGTGAAGTTCGCGCGTGGCCCCGAGTGGAAGCCCAACGTGGCGCACTACTTCCGCGAGAGCCAGCGCACGCACGTCATCGACTTCCCCGGCGACGAGCGCGTCATCAAGCACATCGACTTCAAGTACCGAAACCTCCCCGGTGGCGGACGCGCCAAGGTCGAGGTGTGGGCGTGGAAGGCAGGCGATGCGCCGCCGCGCCCACCGGTCGTGGTGAACTGGGACTCCAACGGCTGGACGCTCCTCGGAACGCGCGACGTCGACGGCCGCGTCGATCGCGATCGCATCGAGGTCGGTCGCGTCGAGGGCAAGTTCACGAAGATGACGATCGTGGTCCGCGACTCGGACCTCGAGCTGATCGATTTCGGCGTGAAGTTCGCGCGTGGCCCCGAGTGGAAGCCCAACGTGGCGCACTACTTCCGCGAGA
>JBJXGN010000106.1:0-8921 GCA_046160585.1 Kofleriaceae bacterium | reverse complement strand
ACGCCGACCTCGTCGGGCGTGAGGCGGCGCATCACGCGCGGTGCGCTCGTGAAGAAGCTGTGAATGGAAACGGTGTTCTGTTCGGACATCATTTCGTCGTCGGTGAACGAGAACGCCGTGATCGGCGTGGTCACGCTGGCGAACAGCTGTCGCACGGGCTCGCCATCGCCGATGGCGTAGTCGGGATCGAGGCACCATCGCCGCCATTGCTTCAGCACGTTGCGCGGGAGATCGCCGACCATGTTCAGCGCCTTGCCCGGGAAGTAGCCGAACAGCGGCGTCGCGATCGGCGCGGCGACAAACCAGAACAGCCAGACCTTCCGGCGCAGCGGCGCGGCGTTTTCCTTCCAGTAGCCGCTACCGGTCGCGACGGTGATCACCTTCGCGACGTTGCGCCGGTCCCTCACGAACGGAACGATCTGCCCGCCGAGGCTGTGGCCGATCCACGTGATCGGCATGCCCGGCGCGCGAGCGGCGAGGGCGGACAGCACCGCCTGCGTGTCCTGCTCGGCCCACGTGACGATGTCCGCGTCGACGGCGCGTAGGGGGCCGCGGCGCGAGAGGCCGGTGCCGCGGTAGTCGAACGTCGCGACGTGGAACGCGGCCTCGACGAGCCAGGTCGCGAACGGCGCGTAATACGACTGGGGCACGCCCATCGCCGGCACGATGAACACGGCCCCGCGTGCTTTCGCGGCAGGCGGGTCGTAGAAGCGCGCGGCGATCGGGGTGAGGTCGGGGGCGTCCACATCCACGTCCTCGAACGTCGGGCGTCCGGTGAGATCGAGGTGTGTACCGTTGAGAGCTGCGTGTACGGTAGCCATGCTGCTACGATGACCGTATCGCCGGCCGGTATAAAGACTGACCTCGACAAGTAATCATTGCATGCCTCGCAAGAATCACCCTGCCTCGCGATTCGCCTTCGATGAACTCGCCGCCGCGGAGATCTTCCTTCATGTCGTGCGCGCGAATAGCTTCTCGACCGCCGCCAAGGTCCTCGGCAAGTCGACGTCGAGTCTGTCGCGCTCGGTCGCGGAGCTCGAGCGCCAGCTCGGCGCGCAGCTACTCGCGCGCACGACACGGCGCTTGCACATGACCGAGGCCGGCACGTTGTACGCGTCGCACGCCGAGGCGTTGCTCGCGTGGCAACGCGCGGGTCGCGACGCGATCGCGGAGCTCACGGGTGGTGTTCCGCGGGGACACCTGCGCGTGTCGATGCCGGTGTCCGTCGGCGAGCGCCTGCTCGGTCCGCACGTCCCGGAGTTCCGCAAGCGGTACCCCGAGCTGCGCCTCGAGCTCGATCTCTCCGATCGCAACGTGCAGCTCGTGCAAGGCGGATTCGATCTCGCGATCCGCGTCGGCCGGCAACACGACTCATCTCTGCGCGCGCAGATGATCGGCAAGGTGCCGTCGCGCCTCGTCGCGAGTCCGAAGTACCTCGCGAAGCACGGCGAGCCCGAGCGGCCCGAGGATCTGCACGAGCACGCGTGCATTACGCTCGGAGTCGTCGCGGGTGCGATCGAGTGGTCGTTCCATCGTCGCGGCGCACGCCCGAAACGCATCGCTGTCGACGGTCTCGTCCACACGACGAGCCCGACGCTCGCGCAGCAACTCGCCGTGTCGGGCCAGGGCGTCGCGCGCTTGATCGAGTGGGTGATCCGCGAGGACCTTCGCAGTGGCGACCTCGTCGAGGTCATGACCGACTACACCTGCGACGACCCGGCAGATGGCGGTGTGCCGGTGTGGGTGGTCTATGCGCAGACAGCAAGCGCGACCCCTCCACTCAAGTCGCGCGTGTTCGTCGACATGGTCAAGGACGTGATGGCGCGCGAGGTACTCGCGCCGATCATCCCGGCACGTCGTAGGTAGCGGCGCGCGAACGAACTCTTCGATTGTCGGGGATCCGTCTTGTGCGTACCCTGAACCCACGATGCGTCCGGTGATCGTTGTCCTGGTCGCGGCATGCGGACGACTCGGCTTCGATAGCGAGCTCGGAACCGATGGTTCTGGTAGCGCAGGCGACGCAGTAGATGCCAGCGCCCCCGTATGTGGTGTCGCGCGACGGATCGGCTCGATCGGGACGAGTGACGTGCGCTTGGCGCTCGCGGACACACCTGGCGGCGCCGTCATCTCGTGGGTGCCCGTGTCCGGTGGCGCCGTGACCGCCGTGGCGGTGGACCCGAGCTGGAACACGGTTGCGAGTCCGGTCGAAGTCTCGAGCGACGCCACGTACATGAATGTCTCGGCGGTCTGGACCGATCGCCTGCTTCTCGGTCACCAGTCGAGTAACTTCCTCATCCGCAGCGTCGCTACGAACCTCGCGAGCTACGACACCGAGTCGACCCTGAGCGGGTTGATGCTCCAGCCTGCGTTTGTCACGACCCAGGGGCAGTGGTTCAGCGCGTACCCCGAGGGAACGCTGATCCACACACTCCATCTCGCGACGGACGGCAGCTACACCGGTTTCAACATGCAGGACACGCTGGCGCCTGCCGGCACCGAACCGACCCGTGGTTCGGTCGCCGCACAGGGCAACGAGCTCCATATCGTGTGGAGGACCGCGCCCCCGCAGTGCTGGCTGACGCGGTACGACGTCGTGAACAGAACATTCCTGACGAGCCCGAATGCATTGGGGCCGTGCGACGCCATCACGAACTCCACCCTGCCGGACGGTGGCTTCTCGTTTGCGCGACTCGATAACACGACCGTCACGCTCTCCACCGGACCGGTCATCCCCAACGCCAAAGTGCCTCGGATGATCGATGACACGCAGAACCTATGGATCACGTGGCTGGCGGCTGACACCGGCGATCTTCGCGCCGCGTATCGGGCAGGTGGCGCCGACTTGGTATCGCTCCCGATCAGCGGACTGGGGTCGGGCGCTTTCGATGGGCCTGCAGTGGCGATCATCGATGGCCGCGCCGAGGCCGTCGTTGCAGGCGCTGGCGAGCTGTTTCACGTCCCACTCTGCGTTCCATAGCGCGGGATTGGGTCAGTTCGTGAGCTCCCACATCGCGAGCAAGCGCTGCGACGACGGCCACTCCATTGTCAATACGATCAGTCTGCTGTCGTCCTCGATCACGGGCGCTTGCACGCACACGACGGCGCCGACGGAGTCCTTCGGGTTCGACTCGCGCACCTTGATCATCGCGTTCGGAGCGGGCCGCGGCCATGGCGCCGTGCCGGTGAGCCCGTTCGCACGGAGTGCGAGGGCGGCATACCGCGCACCGTTCATCTTCTGGCGATAGCTCGCTGTCTTCTCGGCATCGTCGCGCGCCTCGAGGTTCGAATCCTCGACGTGGAAGCAGATCTTCGTCTGCACCATGCCGATGACCTGCACGGTCGTGGTGCTCGAGACGGGCGCTGGCTTCGCGACCGTGCCCACGGTGCTGTCCGGATCGGTAACGTCGCTCGCGAGCTCCTGGCGCGAGACCGTGCCGATGCGGTGCGGGTTCTCGCGCAGCGCCGCGGCCGCTTCGTGCGCTTCGATCGTCGGGCGTGGACATCCCGCGAGCGCGAGTGCCGCGATCGATGCGCACAGGACTCGCCGACACAGCCAATTCGACATCTCGACGATGATATCTCCTCGTCGGTCGTGTGCGACAGGTGTCGCCGTCACGCCGGCCACCAGGCGCGAGCCGAAAAGTGTGAAGCCGGCATCCACCACAGATGCCGGCTTCGTGCCCAGTCCAACGAGCCAGGCCACCACAGCCTCGCCCGCTGCCTAGAAATGACTACTCGTCGGCGTCTTCTTCTTCGCCCTCGCGACGCTTCTCGTTGTTCGACTCTTCGTCGAGGCCGAGGCGCCGGATCATCTTGTAGATCGACATGCGTTCGATGCCCGCCGCGCGTGCGGCCGCCGAGATGTTGTTGTCGTGCGCCTCGAGGAGCGCCTGCAGGTAGCGACGATCGAACTCGTCGACGAGCTGCTGCTTGGCCACCTTGAACGGCACGTCGATGTCGACTTCGCCAAAGCCGGTGCCTTCCTTCTTGGGTGGCGCCTCGAAGCCGAGCTGCGGATGGTTTGGCAACAGCGCAGCGCGCTCGACGGCGTTGCGTAGCTCGCGGACGTTGCCGGGCCACGAGTGGCGCTGCGCGCGTGCGATGAAGTCATCGGGCAGGCGCGGATCGGTGTGCGTGCTCGCGAGCTGACGCAGGAAGTGCTCGACGAGCAGCGGGATGTCGTCGCGGCGCTCGCGCAGCGACGGCACGGTGAGCTTGGCCACCGACAGGCGATAGAAGAGGTCGGAGCGGAACGTGCCGCGGTTGACCTCGGCCGCGAGATCGCGGTTCGTGGCGGCGATGATGCGCACGTCGCACGCGACGACCTTTGTCGACCCGATGCGGCGCACCTTGCGCGTCTCGACGGCGCGCAGGAGCTTGCTCTGCACGTCGAGGGGGAGCTCGCCGATCTCGTCGAGGAACAACGTGCCGCCGTGCGCGGCCTCGAACACACCGGTGGTCTGCTTGCCGGCGCCGGTGAACGCGCCGTGCTCGTGACCGAAGATCTGATCTTCGAACAGCTGCTCGGGGATCGCCGAGCAGTCGAGGACAACGAACGGGCCGTCGCGGCGCGGCGAGCACTGGTGGATCGCGTCGGCGACGCCTTCTTTACCCGCGCCCGTCTCGCCCTGAATGAGCACTGTCGCGTCGGACTGCGCGAAGCGGTTGATCAGCTCGAACAGGTGGCGCATCGCCGCACTGCCGCCGATCAGGCCGTGCAGTCGCGACTCGTGCCACAGCGGGACCTGCACGCTCTCGTCGAGCGGATCGAAGACGACCGCGCTCTTGCCGATCTGGATCGTCGCACCCGGCGGGATGAAGCCGTCGATGATGCGCACGCCCTTGACGTGCGTGCCGTTGGTCGAGCCGAGATCGCGAACGCGATAGCCGTCTGCTTGGAGCCGCAGCTCGCAATGCAGACCGGACACCTTCGGATCGGTGAGGTTCAGGTCAGCGCCCGTGCGACCGATCATGATGGTCGGCTGCGCGAGCTCGATGACTTTGCCTTGATCGGCGCCTGCAACAACCTCCAGGCGGCACCGACGAACGTTGACCGTGCGGGGGAGGCCCTGGAACGACGTCACCCAGGTCGGAGTCTCTAGATCATGTCCGGACACGCGTGGGTCTGAAGGTAGCATGCTCATGGCACGGCAATCCCGTATGGGCCAGTAACGAACAGGTGATCAGCGGGCGGCGGTTTTCTGCGGCGCGCGGGCCTGCTCGACATCGTAGAGGCTCACGCGGCCGTTCGACGCGACCTTGATCTGGTCGGCGGTGAGCTTGGAGTCATCGAGGTCCGCCTCGACGATGATGAAGTTCAGCGGCGGCTCGAGCTCGCTCGAGATGTCGGTGATCGTCGCGAGGACCGGGCGCTGCTCGCCCTCGATACGGAACGCGATGCGGTCGCCCTTCTTCACGAGGTTCTTGTGCGCCTGGTCGACCTTGAAGCGGATGAGGAGGTCCGAGGTGTCGAACACGTGGGCGATCGGCGTGCCGCGCTGCGCGAGGCCACCCTCGCGGGCTTTGATGAGCGTGACGATGCCGTCGATGGGCGCCTTGACCTTCGTCGCCGCGAGCGACGCTTCGATCTGCTCGACGTTGACCTTCGCCGCGTGGAAGCGGCCACCCGCACCACCCGCACCACCGCGCGCTGCATCGAGGCCGAACTGCGCCTCGCGAACCGCGTTGCGCGGCGCCGCACCGGCGCGAGCGAGGAGGCTCTCGGTCTTGAGCTTCGCGGCAGCAGCGCGCGCGCTGGCAGCCTGGGCACCGGCATCACCCGCAGCGGCCGAGGCTTGTGCGCGGGCGGCTGCGAGGTCCTGCTTCAGCTTCGAGTCGTCGAGGCGGGCGACGATCTCGCCGGCCTTGACGCGCTTGCCGACGGAGATGTCGAGCTCCTCGATCTTCGCGTCGACCTCGGCAACGATGACCTTGTTGTTCCGCGACGTGACGACGCCGAGGAACGTGGGCAGCGCTTCCGGGGCCTCGGGCGCAGACTCGATCTGCGCCGTCGACGGATCAGGCTCGGACGGCTTGCCGTTTACCGTGCACGCTCCGAGAAGGAGCAGCGGCAGCAGGAGCGGGCGAAGCGGACGGAGCAGCAGCGAAGGCGTGTTCATAGGGCATCTCCACGGGGCCGTTTTGCGAGGCACGGATGAGTTGTGCATAGAGACCGTTGTTGGCGAGCAGCTGGTCGTGATTGCCCTGCTCGACGATGCGACCCTTGTCCATGACGACGATGAGGTCGGAGTTACGAACCGTCGACAGACGGTGAGCGACGGTGATGCGCGTGCAGCGCTGCTTCTCGAGGTTCGCGATGACCTTCTTCTCGGTCGAGTTGTCGAGAGCCGACGTCGCCTCGTCGAGGAGCATCACGCTCGGGTTGCGAATGACGGCGCGGGCGATGGCGACGCGCTGGCGCTGACCACCGGAGAGCGATCCGCCGCCATCCGATACGACCGTGTCGTAGTTCATCGGCATCTGGGTGATGTCCTCGTGCAGGCAGCTGACCTTGCACGCAGCGCTGATGCGGTCGAGCGCGGCGCCGGGCGCCGTCAGCGCGACGTTCTCGCGCAGCGTGCCGCCGAAGATGAACGGGTGCTGCGGGACGATGCCGATCTGCTGGCGAATCGCGCGCAGGTCCATATCCTTCAGCGCGCGCTGGTCGTACTGGATCTCGCCGCCGACCGGCTGGTAGAGGCCCGCGATGAGGTTGAGCAGCGTCGACTTGCCCGAGCCCGAGGGGCCGACAAACGCGACGGCCATACCGGGCTGGATGTCGAGGTTGACGTCCTGCACGACCAGCGGGGCCTGCTCGCCGTACTTGAACGAGACGTTCTTGATCGAGATGCCACCACGGAGGCGGTGCGGTTGCTGCGCGCTGTCGCGGTCCTGCTCGAGCTTGGTCTGCAGGACGTCGTCGATGCGGTCCATGTGGCCCTTGACCAGCTGCAGCTCGAGCGCCGAGCCGACGAGCGCCGACAACGGGCCGAACAGCGACGTCGCGAGCGAGTTCATCGCGAGCATCGAGCCGAGGGACATCTTGTCCTGCATGACCGCGCTCGCGCCGATCGTGAGGATGAGCAGCGGGCCGAGGCTCGCGATACCGCCGCGGATGCTGTCGACCCACGCCGACGCACGCGCGCGCTGCATCTTGATGTTGAGCTCCTCGGTGTAGAGGTTGCTCCACTTCTCGACGCCCATGCGCTCGGCGCCGGCGCACTTCAGGGTCTCCATGCCGCCGAGCATCTGCACCATGTACGAGTGCGCCTTGGCCTGCTTGTCGAGGTCCGCGGCGAGCAAGCGCTGAAACGTGGGGCGCGCCGCGAGGAACACGATCGCTTCGGCCGCCGACATCGCGAGGGTGACGAAGCCGAGCGTCGCGTTGACGTAGAAGATGATGATCGCGTAGAGCATCACGAACGCGCCGTCGATGAACGCGGACATCGACTTGCTCGTCACGATCTCGCGGACGGTGCCGTTCGAGTCGACGCGCATCATCAGGTCACCCGTCGAGCGGCGCTGGAAGAAGCTGAACGGCAGCGAGACCATGTGGTCCAAAAAGCCGAGCGTCATCTTCGTGTCGAGCGCGATGCGCAGGTGCAGCATCAGGTACATGCGCACGATCTCGGAGATGAGGTTGAAGATCGTCATGCCCGCGATCGCCGCGAGGCACACGTACAAGAGGTGATAGTCGGTGCGCGGGACGACGCGGTCGATGATCATGCCGGTCATCAGCGGCATCACCAGCGCGACGAGGCGCAGGATGAGCGACACCATGATGATGCGCGAGAACAGGCCCTTCTCGGACATGAGCTCGTTCCAGTAGCGAACGAGGCGACCCTTCTCGGGCTTCTTCTTGGTGAAGCGGTCCGTGACCGTGAGCTCGATCGCGACACCCGTGAAGTACTTGCCGAACTGATCGAGCGGCACGTCGCGCGGGCCGGTCGCGGGATCGACGATGCGAACCGCCGCCTTGCCGTTCGCCTTCACGAGCTTGTCGAACACGACGAAGTGGTTGAACTCCCAGTGAAGGATCGTGGCGGGCTTGAGCAACTTCAGCTGGCTGATGTCGACCTTGATGCCGCGGCCCTGGAAGCCATAGCGCTCGGCCGTGTCGAGGATCGATTTCGCCGACACGCCGTCGCGACCGATGCCCATCGACTCGCGGACCTCGGCGAGCTTGGACTCGCGACCGTGGAACGCCATCACCATGCAGAGCGAGGCGGCGCCGCAGTCCGTCCACTCGAGCTGCTGGACGAAGGGCACGGCCTTCCCGTGTGGGATGAAGCCGAGCTTCTTCAGGGCGGGCCAGGACTCGACGATGCTTTTCTTGGTGGCCATGGGGAGTGGTGTTCCCTTCAGGTCGGTAGCGGGGGCAGCGGGCGGGCGAACCTCCTTTGTTCACGGGCTGTGCCCACGTCCCAGCGCAACTTGTGCAAATGGATACCGCCGGTTACGGATGCACCCGTTGGGATGCGCCTACCGGGATTGCGTTCCCGGGTAGACAACTCCGAGCCCCCACCGGAGATCGAGCCCACCACTCCCGGGATCTAAGAGGAGATCGATCACACAGGTCGCACTAATTCCTGGTCACAAACGGGAAGGTTCGGGTCCTCGAATCCCGAGCGGTACCAATATCTTACATCTTGACGCCAGCATCGGGCCGCCCGAACATGGAGGTCTCGATGCGCTTCACTACTCTTCGGTCCACGGTCGCCCCTTCACTTCTTCTATTCGCCGCAGGCTGCGGTTCGGTCCAGGGTGAGTCCGACGCTGGCATTGATGGCGGAAGTGGAAGCGCAGACGCCATGCCGGATGCGCCGCCTGCCGGGTTTCCGGTCAATGCCACGACCCGGAACCTGTCAACGAGTTTGAGACACCGGGACGCATTAGTTTAGTGAGTTGATCTCGATCTGGTC
>JBJXGN010000105.1:0-43357 GCA_046160585.1 Kofleriaceae bacterium | reverse complement strand
GTTCATCGATCTCGCACCACCGGGCGGCAACTTCGTGCGCCTCGGGAGCGCCACGGCTGCCCAGTCGTTCCCGTACATGGTGACCACGCCGGGATGGCATCGCTTTCGCGGCGCGACCGCCGACTCGACGATGAACTTCGATTGGGAGCTACGCTATCGCCCGCCGGGGCAGAACTTCTTTCGCGATGTTCCACACGACGAGCTGCGCGCACGTGTCGATGGCCTCGACGGTGCGATCGTCGACGGATTCGAAGACCCATTCGTAGCGCTGCATTTGCTGACCGGTCTCGTCGACAAGCTCCATGACCTGACGTTCACCAGCACGCCATACCGAGCGCAGCTCGGCACGGTGTATTCGCTGCGATGGAGCGCGCAGTTCTTGATCGATACGCCGGGTGACTATCGATTCCGGATCGAGACGCCCCACGGACATCGCGCGTGGATCAACGGCTCGCAGGTCGCGAACACGTATGGCAATGCGTCGCTGATGACTACCACGCCGGCCATGGCGCTCACCCCGGGATGGCACGACGTGGTGATCGATGCCGTGAAGACCAGCAGCGCAACGGCGGGACGTTTCTCGTTCACCGTCATGGATGGACCACAGTTCGCGGGAGGTGGCTTCCCACCGGATCACCTGCGTCCCGTCGCCGGACGCGTGGCGCGCTTCAGGACGGGATCGAACACCGGCGACCTCGACATGACCGATGGCATGACGGTGACGCAAAACGTTGGCCTGGGTCTGCCTTCGGGGATCCAGCCGCTCGCCCTCGATTCGTCCGTCTCCCTTACGCATCCGTTGCTACCGCAGGTGTCGGTGGTGCTCGATCCGGCGAATGGCGCGAACGTCACGCTTGTCGCAGCAGGGTCGCTGACGGGCATGGGCGGGCACACCCAGCACGACGTGGTCCCCGTGGATCGGGTCGGATCTTCGTTCAACTACATCATCGGCGACGCGACGGTCGACACCATGACCGGCGTCCTCGAGTGGAACTCGATCACGGTCACGTACACTGGCGGTCGCGCGCCGTACGAGTCGAGCTTCTCGTACACCTCGACGGTGCGCGAGATCGACGCTGTACGACTGGGGGCGCTGTCGTGGCAAACGCGCCAATCTGCGCTGACCCCGCTCGTCAGCGCGCGCACGTGTGACGAAGCACCGGCGTGCGAGACCGAGACGTGGGCACCCGTAACGAACGGCGAAACGCCAACCGTCCCTGCACGCAAGTACTTCCAGTACCAAGTCGAGATGACGACCGACGGCAATGTTCCCGCATCGCTCGACTGGATCGACCTCCAGTACGTGGGCTACGTCGAGCCGTAAGCTCTATAGTCTCGCCGTGCCGATTCACGTCGAGACGGATGTCAGCGTCCAACGGTTCGCCTTCACCCAGGACGAGGGTGGCCGCCGGCTGACGTTCCCCCACGCGGAGACGAAGCGCGTCGAAGGCCGCTCCGGTGGCGTGACATATGGTGCGGAGGCGTGCACGTTCGAGAACCTCGCGGGTCGCCTCGACATGTTGCGCTGGACCGCGGATCGAACGTCGATCGGCGGCGCGTGGCTGCGCGATGACAACGGTCGATTCGACATCAGCGTGAGCAACCTAGAGCTGCCGAACGACGTGATGCTCATGCGCGCCGCGCACGGCATCGAGATCGTCGCGCCGATGGCCGCGATGTCGGACATGAAGCTGTCGCTGCGCGGGCCGTTTGGACGTGTGGGCCATGCTCGCCCGGCTGACTCGCAGGAGCTGTTGCAGGACAAGCTGCACTTCCTCGACGAGCTCTCCGGCCGCATCTATTTGACGATCAAAGTCGTCCTCGATCTTCCGGTGATCGGCAAGCGCACGCTCGATCAGAAGCTGAAGGTTCCGATCCAGCAGGGCAAGCTGAACTTTCGTGCGCTCGAGAACAGCCTCGACTGGCTCGAGGGCACGTTCCTCGATCTCGAGTACGACAAGGACACGCTCGCGCTGCGGTGGAAGGTGCCGATCGTCGGTTCCGCGCGCGACCTCGTGAAGTGGCAACTCGACAAGGGAGCGTCCAACGACGCGCCGCTCGGCTGGGTGCCGGTGCGATCGCTCGCGGACTTCCGCACCACGCGACGACCAGACAAGCCGGCCGCGAAGTCCGACAACGGCATCCTGCGGTCGCTCTCGCTCGAGGGACTCGACCTCGCGCTGTCGCTGCTCGCGCCCGAGAAGCTCGAGGTCGGCGGTGGGCTGATCATGTTTGGCGGCGATGGACAGCCCGGCATGGTCGATCTGAAGGTGACCGGCGGCATCAACGATCGCGGCCCGGGCACGCTCAAGGGTGCGATCGGCAGCGTCGACACGACGATCAAGGACCTCCACCTCGGCCCCGTCGGGCTGACCGCAGATCGCCTGCACTTCGACGGGCTCGATCAACTGGTCGTCACGTTCGACGGATTTCGGCCCGTGAAGATCGATGTGTTGATCCGCCGCGTGACCGCGACGAACCTCGCGTTACACGTCGGGCGGCGGGTCGAAGTCGGTCCGCGGTGATCGAACCGGCTCGAAGCGCACGTTCGTCTTCTTGTTCGCGAGCGCGGGGAGCTCGATGATCGGGACGCCGGCCATGTAGAGCTCCTCGAGTGCAGGCAGCTTCGCGAGGCCCTCGACCGACGCCAGCGCCGGTAGGTCCTCGAGGTGGAGCCGCTGGAGCGTACGTGGCAGCGCGCCGACGCGTGTCAGATTTGGCGTCGCGGCGACGAACAACGACTCGAGCGCCGTCGAAGCGAGAGGCGACAGATCGGCGACGTCGGTCACCGACAGCTCGAGCCTGCGCAGCGTTGGAAGCGTGGCAATCGCGGCGACGTCGATCCCCTTGGTGTTGGCGATGATGAGGTGCTCGAGTCCGGTCAGCGTCGGTAGTACGTCGAGGTTCAAGACGTCGCGCGGCTTGGACTCGGCGCGCCACTCCCATCGGGAGGCGAGCTCGCACCCGTAGAGCCGCAACGTGTGGACGCCGATCGCCCCGCGAAGCGGTGCCGCATCGAGAAGGTGGTCGCTGTACTCGTCGACCTCGATGCACAGCGATCCCAACGCTGCTCGAAGCTCCACGCAGCGCGCCGATGTCCCGGCGCCTACGAGGCGAAGCAGACTGGCCACGTCGAGCGACGGATGATCGGGAGAACACGCGTCGCCGTACTTCCACTGGCGAAACTTGTTCTCTCCGAGCTTCTCGACCGAGACCGGGCCGAGCGCCCAGTCGATGAGCTCGGGATCTTTGCTGGCGACGATCTCGTCGATGGCCCCCGACACCTTGAACGGAATCCCCGAGTGCAGCAGCGGGCGCAGGCGATGACGAACATCTGGCATGCTCGCGCACGACAATGCCCGATGTTCTCGCGATCGTCAGCAAGGCCGTGTTCGAGAAAGAAGCGAAGGGATTGGACGTCGGTGACGTCTGGCCCACTGCCGCGTACACGAGCACGCACGCCGGCCTCGCTCCGCTCGCGAGTGGCGGGCGCTTGTTCCTCGTGACCGTTCGTCCCGAGATCGAGCTGTGGCTCGTTGGTGTTCTCGAACAGCCGCGGTTGTCCAAGGGCGCGTGGCGAGCAGCACCCAACACGACGCCGATCACGGATGTCACCAAGCTCATCCCGAAGATCCTGTTCGCGAGCGGCAAGGGATTGGTGCGCGACGCGAAGCTCGGGATGTCACTCCAGAGTCCGCGCGAGATCGCACCTGCTACAGCATCGCTGCTCTCGGGAGATTCGACGTCTACGGCTGCGTCCACGAAGCCCGCACTCACGAAGACCACACCCGCGAAGCCCACATCCGCGAAGCCCACATCCGCGAACGCCACACCCACGAAGGCCACACCCACGAAGACCACACCCGCAGTGGCCCCGCCCGCAAAGAGTACGGCCGCGAAGGTTGCCATCCTCGCGGACCGAACGGCTCCCGTCCAGGGTGCGATCTGGAACGCCGCCGACGAGAGTTGGGAGATGGGAGACACCGACGAGCTCGGTTGTCGGCAGGGTGTGTGGCGTTCGTGGCGCGAGGACGGGACGCCGCGCGGAGAGACTCCCTACGTCGATCACGACGTCCACGGAATCAACCGTCGCTTTCACCCCGACGGAACCCTCGCCTCCGAGGCGCGTTGGGAGCGCGGCATCCTGCGCGATTCGATGTTCTTCGGCACCGAGAAACCCACCGACGAGCCCAACCTGCGGCAGGGCGGCAACGCGACCGTTCGCGCGGAGTTCATCGGCGACGAGAGGGGTCGCACGAACGTCTCGATTCGCTTCTACGACAAGGAGGGACGCCAGCGAGATGCCTACGGCGCGCTCGTACCGACGAAGCGCCCCGCGGGTGTGCCGGACACAGCGCGCTGGTTCTCGACGGGGAGTGTCGCCTCTCCCGACGGAAGCACGTCGGGCTGGGTCGATGGGCCGATGATCCGTGAGCGGAACGTGAAGTGCGGGGTGTGGCGCTGGTGGTCGAACGCGGGCGAGCTGATCTACGCCGAGGTGATGACCGAGAAGGGCAAGCTCCAGCAAAGGATCAGGCCCGGCGACGATGGCGTGGAGACCGAGATCGACAAGTTCTTCGCCGACCCGAAGGAGCGCTACTTCTACCTCGCGATGAACTGGACTCCGTTCCTTCACGAACGCATGCGGGCTCGTCTCGCCACGGCGCCGTGGAACGTCGTCCGCGAATACACCTCCGTGCTCGACGGAAACATCGAAGACCACCAGTACGTGTGGTCGGTGAAGACCGAGAGGCCACGCGAGATCATCGAGATCGTCGAGGACTGGGAGACTCGCGCTCCTCGCGATGCGAGCGACGCAGACGCGTGGTTCATCCTCGGCCTCGGCGCTCGCTCCGCGTTCGAGATCCGCGATCGCAAACGCACCGAGCGATGGTGGACGCGATTCGACGCGATCACGCCGCCGAAGAAACTGCCCGAGGGAACCTACGCGTTCAACGACTTCGACGACGAGCTTGGAAAGAGCGGCGAGGTCCGGAAGCGGATCGAACCCTGGTTGTCGGGCAAGGCTGCGAAGGCGGAGTCCGCGACGGCCAAGAAGCTCGCGGATCCGAAGATGTTCGCATCGGTCGACGACGACGAGCTCGCCGAGCTCGTCAGCTCCCGCGCGGGCGCCCGCCCCTGCGACGTGAAGCTACGGAACGCGCCGACGTGCGAGGCGTGGCTCCTCGACGAGGACGGAGTGACGCACTACTGGAAGGGCGACGATCTCGCTCCCACCACCGTATCGTTCGGACTCGACGAGCTCGCGCACCTCATGCAGTCCGATGCGTGCGACGAGCGACAGCTGTACTGGCCCGGCAAACATGGATGGCTCGCGCTCCAGCGCTACGGGCGATCCGTCCTTTGGCACCAGGCCAAGTTCTACGGGTCGCGAGGACAGGCAGAGGTCGAGCAATTGACGTTCTTCAAGGCCGGGTCTCCGGCCCAGGCGCAACGCTTGATGAAGATCATCGCCGGCACGAAGAACAAGCCGGTCGATCCTTGGGAACCTCCGAAGCTCGGCCCGATCTTCCGGATCTACAAGCGAGACGGGATCAAGTCGCTCGCCGTCAAAGACAAGTCGCTGGTCACGCGCAGCACCACACTCGAGAAGTTCTCGTCGCGAGAGGCGGCGATCCTCGCGTTCGAGAAGATCGAGCTCGAGCGTATTCGCACGGGCGGCATGATCGAGCGCTTCGTCGCGCAAGCGAATCGCGACTGATCACCCCTTCGGTCCCACCATGTCCTCGGGCCTGACCCACTGATCGAACTGCTCCGCGGTCACGAACCCGAGCGCGACGGCCTCTGCGCGCAGCGTCGTGCCGTTCTGGTGCGCTTGCTTCGCGATCTTCGCGGCCTTGTCGTAGCCGATGTGCGGTGCGAGCGCGGTGACGAGCATCAGCGACTGATCGACCTTGCGTTGGATCTCCGCGCGATCTGGCTCGATCCCGCGCGCGCAGTGCTCCTCGAACGAGCCGCACGCATCGCCAAGCAGGCGGATCGATTGCAGCACGGCGTTCGCGATCAGCGGCTTGTACACGTTGAGCTCGAAGTTTCCGCTCGCGCCACCGATGGAGATCGCGACGTCGTTGCCCATCACCTGGCAGCACACCATCGTCATCGCTTCGGCCTGCGTCGGGTTGACCTTGCCGGGCATGATCGAGCTTCCCGGTTCGTTTTCCGGGATGCGCAGCTCGCCGAGGCCGCTGCGCGGACCGCTCGCGAGCCAGCGCACGTCGTTCGCGATCTTCATGAGGCTCGTCGCGAGCGTCTTGATCGCGCCGTGGAGTGCGAGGAGCGCGTCGTGACTCGCGAGCGCCGCGAACTTGTTCGGCGCGGTCACGAATGGGCGGCGCGTGACCGCGGCGAGCTCGGCAGCGACGCGCGTCGCGTATTCGGGGTGCGTGTTGAGACCGGTGCCGACGGCGGTGCCGCCGAGCGCGAGCTCGTGCACGGGACCGAGCAGCGCGCGGATCGCGGCGATGCCGTGATCGATCTGCGCGACCCAGCCGCCGATCTCCTGGCCGAGTGTCAGCGGCGTCGCGTCCTGCAGGTGCGTGCGCCCGATCTTGACAATATTCGCGAACGCCTCCGACTTCGCCGCGAGTGTCTCGCGCAGCTGGAGCGCGCTCGGAAGCAGATGCGCGTCGGTGCGTGCGACGACCGCGATGTGCATCGCCGTCGGGAACACGTCGTTGGAGCTCTGCGACATGTTCACGTGATCGTTCGGATGCACGGGCGACTTACCGCCGCGCGGCATGCCCGCGAGCTCGTTCGCGCGCCCTGCGATCACCTCGTTGACGTTCATGTTCGTCTGCGTGCCGGAGCCGGTCTGCCACACGACGAGCGGAAACTCTTCATCGTGCTGCGAGTCGATCACCTCGTCGGCGGCGCGCGTGATCAGGTCGACGATCTCGGCGGCGAGCAGGCCGAGCTGGAGGTTCACCCTGGCGGAGGCCTTCTTGATCGTCGCGAGCGCCGTGATGATCTCGCGCGGCATGCGCTCGGTACCGATGCGGAAGTTCTGCAGCGAGCGCTGTGTCTGCGCGCCCCAGTAGCGCGCGTCGTCGACGTCGATCGAGCCCATGCTGTCCGATTCGCTGCGCGCCATCGTCGAGGCATATCAGCGGCGCGCGGTGGGCGGAAGCGACCTCGGCGCTGCATCGCTGGGAACGACGAACGCGGGTGGATCCGGGACGTGATACCAATCTCCTCGCAGCGCTCGTGGAGCACTTCGACGCAATCGTGATCGGGTCGGGTTTTGGGGGCGCGGTGTCCGCGTATCGCCTCGCGGAGGGCGGGCTGCGCGTGTGCGTGCTCGAGCGCGGCTCCGCGCATCCCCCGGGTTCGTTCGCCCGTGCACCACATCGCTTCGCGCGCAATTTCTGGGATCCGAGCGCGGGGCTGTACGGCATCTTCAACGTCTGGTTCTTTCGTCGCGTCGGCGCGATGGTCGCGAGCGGCCTCGGCGGCGGCTCGCTCGTGTACGGCAACGTGCTGCTCCGCAAGGACGAGCGCTGGTTCGTCCGCGAGGATCTCGCGAGCGGGAGCTACGAGCACTGGCCGATCGGTCGCGCGGATCTCGAGGAGCACTACGCCGCCGTCGAGAAGATCCTCGTACCGCAGCACTACCCATCGGGCGCGCCGTACGACGCGAACGTGAAGATCAATGCATTCCGCGCGGCAGCACAGCGCGTCGCCGCACGCACACCGGCGCTCTCCGTGCAGTCGCTACCGCTGGCGATCGCGTACGGCAACAATCCCGCGCGGCCCGTCCCCGGCGAATCGCTCCACGAAGACGTCCCCAATCGCTACGGCGTCGCGCGGCGCAGCTGCAACCTGTGCGGCGAGTGCTCGCTCGGATGCAACGTCGGAGCGAAGCAGACGCTCGACCTCAACTTTCTCACGCGAGCCGAGAAGATGTCCGCCGAGATCCGCACGTCCGCCGAGGTTCGCGCGTTTCGTCCTCGCCGCGGTGGTGGCTACGAGGTCGACTACGTCGTCCACGATCCAACCGCGCGCGAGGGACGGCCGTTCGACACGAGCGCCCTCATCCCCGTTACGGTGACGTGCGATCGCCTCGTGCTCGCTGCCGGATCGCTCGGCACGACGTACCTGTTGCTCAAGAACGCAGGTGCGTTCCCGGCGCTGTCGCGCGAGCAGCTCGGCACGCGGTTCTCCGGCAACGGCGATCTGTTGTCCGTCGCGCTCCTCGCGACAAAGCGCGTCGACGATCGCGCCCTACCGTGGGCGGTCGAGTCCTCCGTCGGCCCGCCGATCACGCACGCGCTCCGTCACGCCGATGCGCTCGACACCGGCGATCCCCGCGACGGACGCGGCTTCTACCTCGAGGACTCCGGCATCCCCACGCAGGTCGCGTGGATGCTCGAGGGGCTGAACACGCCGGGCTGGATCGCGCGTGGATGGCGCCTCGCTCGTCGCGTGATGTGGAAGATGCTCGGCCGCGATCTCGACACGGATCTCGCGAACGAGCTCGCGGACTTCCTCGGGCCGATGGCGCTCGGCGCACGAACGATGCCGATGCTCGGCATGGGCCGCGACACGCCCGACGGTCGATTCACGCTCGATCGCGATCGCCTCCAGCTCGACTGGACCAAGCGGCGCTCCGCCGCCTACTTCGACAACCTCGCCGGCACCGCACGCGCCGTCGCCGAGGAGCTCGGCGCGAAGTTCGTGCTGGACCCGATGTCGAACCTCTTCGATCGCGTGGTCACCGTGCACCCGCTCGGAGGTGCTCCGATGGGCCGTAACCGTCACGAGGGCGTGACCGACGGATATGGCCGCGTGTTCGGTCACCCGGGGCTCGCGATCGTCGACGGCGCCGTCGTGCCTGGCCCCGTCGGCGCGAACCCGTCGCTCACGATCGCCGCGATCGCCGATCGCGCATCGCTCGCGCTCGCGAGCTGGAAGCCCGGCGCCACCTGGCCGGCATAGCGAGCGCACGACCGTCGCGTCAGAGATCGTCGTCGACGTGCTGGGCGCGGCCGCCCAGGGCGCGCAGCTCGTTCACGCGCGTGCCCGCGTCCGCGAAGCTGGGATCTCGCTTGAGTACCATCTCGAGGTAGTAGATCGCCTCTCCGGCGTCGCCGAGCAGCTCGTACGTGACGCCGAGCTCGTAGTAGAGGCTCTGCCGCTCTCGCTCCGTGGGCTCGGCGTGCAGGCCTTGTTTCATCTGGCCGATCGCCTCGGTCATCGCGCCCTGGTCGCGATAGATCATGCCGATCATCATCCGACAGCCGACCTCGCGGCCCGGGGCGACGGATGCCTTCTCGAACTCCTTGATCGCCTCGTCGTGGAGTCCCATTTCCTTGTACGCGAGACCGAGGTCGTAGTGCGTCTCCGCGTCGGAGTCGTCGACGGGCCTCTCGAGCATGACCGTCGGGCCACGCTTCTTCTTCGGCACGGGCACGAGCTGCGAGTCGGGAACTTCCTCGAAGTCGTTGACCTCCTCGATCTCGTCGAGCTCGATCGCGTCGGTGGCGATCGACGGCATGTTCTGTTCGGAGTCTCCGGGCGCGTACGTGTTGCCACCAGCCAACGTCTCGACGTCGCGGAGCTTCGTCAGGAGCAACGGGTGCTTCGGATACCTGCCGAGCAGGTGGTGCAGGATGTCGAGCGCCTCGGGGTACATCCCCTGGCTCGAGTAGAAATCTGCTTCCTCCAGATCGTCCTCGACGAGCGACTCCGCGCGCGGTGCATCGGCGATCGGATCGTCGTAGCCCATGCTCGTGTCGACGGCGTGCGCAGCCGTCGGATCGTACGTTGGTGGCGTTTGCGTCGACTCCGTCGAATACGGATCGTACGAGCCGCTGCCAGCCAGCTCGTCGAACGACGTCGTGTCTCCGACGTCCCCCTGCATCTGCATCTGGTCGCGCAGCACCGCCGCTTGATCGCGATTGCTCGGGAGCGCCGTCTCCTCGAAGCCGGAGACATAGACCGGCTCGGTGTTGACCTTGTTGCCTTTCACCGCCGCGTCGAACGCACGGGCCTCGTCCGGATCGAATGGCAGATCGTCATCGGGCTGACCGAGCTCTGCGGCGACACCATCGTCGATTTCGCTCGCGTCGAGCTCGGCTTCCTCGAGCTGCTGGTCGATGGAACGCGCGGCCGACCGCGGCACCTCGGCGCCCCAATGCGACGGCGGGCGATCCGTGATCAGCGGTTCGTCTTCATCGACGCGCGCGTGGTTCAGCGCGTCGACCATCTCGGGCGACATCTGTCGCGTCGACTGCGATGGCGAAGGATCGAACTCGAGATCGAAGTTGTCGCTGTAGTTCTGCGGCGGCGGGCGCGACGGCGGGCGCGACGGCGCTGGCGATCCGTGCGCCATGTTGTCGCCGATCAGGTCGCCCGGATCGAAGTCGTCGACGGAGTCACGATACTGCCCACGCGCCACGCCCATCGGACGCGAGCCGCTGCGGGGGTCTTCGAGCGAGAGCTCGTCCATGTCGTTGTCGATCGCGGCGACGCCGCCGCCTTCGTACGAAACTTCGGCGCTGACGGAGCTCAGGCGCGCAACGCGCAGGCGGAAGCGGCGCGCGAGCTCGAACGCACCGGTGTGCGTCCCGTTCATCGCGAGGAGCTCTTGCAGGTATGCCTCTGCGCGATCCGGATCGCTCGGCGCGACGACCTCGGCGAGCTTGAGCAGCTCGACCTCGGCCTCCTGTTCGCGTCCCTGCCCGACGAAGATGTCCTTGAGGCGCTCGTGCGCTTCGACGTTCTCGGGATCGAGCGTGAACACGCGACGCAGGTGATCGACGGCCTTCTGGTGCAGGCCGTACTTCACGTAGACATCGGTCTCGGCGAGGATCTTCGAGATCTCTTCGGCGTGACGCTCACCTGCGGCCGACATCTGTCGCGGATCCGGCGCGGGCTCCATGTCGGCCGAGAAGTCGGCGTCGTCGTATTCGGGCAGCGCGAAGTCGACACCCGCAAGCGAGTGCTCGTCGACGAGCGGCATCGAACCGGTGAGTCCTGGCGTCTTCGGGTTGAACGCGGGCAGATCACCCGTGATGTTGAACTTCGCTGCATCAGTCGCCGCGCGCACCGGCGCAGGGATCGGCGTCGACGCGCGCATCGGCGGGGGTGCGGGACGCGGCGGTGGCGCGACGGGAGGCGCGGCCGCGGCCGGCCCGAGGAAGTCACGCGCGTCGGGATCCGTGGGAACGAACTCGACGATCTTGCGGTAGACCTCTGCCGCTTTGTCGCGCTGCTTGTTCTCGACGTGAACACGTGCGAGCTCCTTGAGCACGCTGACGGTCTTCGCCTTCTGGTCGAGCGCCTGGAACGCCTGCGCGAGAAGACCGAGCGTCTCGACGTCGCGTGGATCCGCTTTGAAGCACGCTTGCAACTTCTGCAGCGCGCGGCGCGGATCGTTGCGACGCAAGTACAGGCCGGCGAGCTCGCGATTGAGCGGATGCTTGTCGGGTTTGTGCCAGAGGAGGCGCTCGGCGACCTTGAGGAAATCGTCGAGGCGATTCTGCCGGCGTAGCTGTTCGCAGGCGACGGTGAACTCCTGCGCGGCTTCTTCGACGAGGCCTTCCTTCGAGTACAGCTCGGCGAGCTTGATGCGCGTGGCGATGTTCTCGGGATCGAGATCGACCAGCTTCTTGACCGTCGCGAGCGCTTCTTTGGTGTTGCCCTCGCGATGGAAGTGCGCCGCGACTGCCTCGAAGTGTTGCATCGCATCGGTCATCAGGCCGAGCTGCCGATACAGCTCGGCGAGCTTGAGCGTCACGTCGACGATGCGCGGATCGAGCTTGAGGATCTGCTTGTAGACCGCGACCGCTTTGAGGAAGAAGCCCTGCTCGTGATAGAAGCGCGCGACCTTCAGGTAGGTCTCGATCGCGTCTTGTTTCGCGCCCTTCTTCGCGTAGAGGTCGCCGATCTTCAGCCAGACCCGGACGTCCTTCGGATCCTCGTTGACGATCCGCAGATACTCCTTCACCGCTTTGTCGATCTGCCCTTTGTCGACAAACTTGCGAGCCGCATCCATGACCTTTTCTTTGTTGAAGGCCAAGTGCTCAGCTGCTCCTGCGATGGCGGAACGTTAAGCCGAAAGAGGATCGTGTCACGGTTGATCGACGCGTACAGGGCACACGGAAATTTGCCCCGCGCATCTGGAAAATCGTACGGCTCGGCGCACTCGGCGGTCAAGGAAAAGGACGAGAGTTTCCCAAGCCTTGCGCTCACATGTGATCTGCCTTCAGGTTACCCAATGCATCACCGGCCACGCCCCGATCGCAACCCGATTCGGTGGTCAGGGGGCTGACGAGCGTTCTGCGAGCAGTCGCGCGACGAAGCCGGTATCGAACTCGCCTCGGATGAAGTCCGGGTTGTTGATGATCCGGCGCAAGAACGGGATGTTGGTGCGCGGGCCTTCGATAACCATTTCGTCGAGGCAGCGGCGCGCACGACGGATCGCCGCCGGGCGATCGACGTCGTGGACAATCACCTTCGCGAGCAGTGAGTCGTAGTTCGGAGGCACGACGTAGCCTGCATACACGTGCGTATCTACACGTACACCGAGTCCACCGGGCATGTGGAGGCCGGTGATCTTGCCCGGCCACGGAGCGAACGTCACCGGATCTTCGGCGGTGACACGCAACTCGATCGCGTGACCGCGCGGCTTGCGCTCGTCGCTCCACGACAGCGGTTCACCCCCGGCGATGCGTAGCTGCTCGCGCACGAGATCGATCCCCGTGACGAGCTCCGTCACTGGGTGTTCGACCTGGATGCGCGTGTTCATCTCCATGAAGTAGAAGCTGCCGCCTTCGTCGAGCAAGAACTCGAGCGTGCCGACGTTCGTGTAGCCGATCGATTCGATCGCGCGCACCGCGGCTTGTTGCAGCTTCTGCCTCGTCGCCTCTGGCAGCGCCGCCGACGGCGCTTCTTCGATCACCTTCTGGTGGCGGCGCTGGATCGAGCACTCGCGCTCGCCGAGGTGCGTGTAGTGGCCGTGCTTGTCGGCGACGACCTGGATCTCGATGTGGCGCGGCTTCTGGCAGTACCGCTCCATGTACATCTCGGGGTTGCCGAACGCGGCCTGCGCTTCGTTGCGACCCTTGCTCCACGCGTCGACGAGCTTCTCCTTCTCGTGGACGATCTGCATGCCGCGACCACCACCGCCGGCCGTCGCCTTGAGGATCACCGGGAAGCCGACGCGTTCCGCTGCCTCGAACAGCTGCACTTCGTCGTGCAATCCCGTCGAGCCGGGGAGCACGGGCACGCCCGCTTTCTCCATCGCGGCGCGTGCGCGGATCTTGTCGCCCATGAGGCGCATCGCGTCGGGCGGCGGACCGATCCACGTCAGCTTGCACTTCTTGCAGACCTCGGCGAAGTCGGCGTTCTCGGAGAGGAAGCCGTAGCCCGGGTGGATCGCATCCGCGCCCGTGACCTCGGCGGCCGAGATGATCTGCGGGACGTTCAAGTAGCTCGCGCGCGACGGCGGCGGACCGATGCACACGGCTTGATCGGCGAACTTCACGTGTAGCGCGTCGGCGTCGGCAGTCGAGTGCACGGCGACCGACTCGAGGCCGAGCTCGCGACACGCACGGATCACGCGCAGCGCGATCTCTCCACGATTGGCGATCAAGACTTTGCGAAACATGACTACGTCCGGATCTTGAACAGAGGCTGTCCGTATTCGACGGGGGCGCCATCCTCGACGAGGATCCCGACGACCACGCCGGACGCATCCGCTTCGATCTCGTTCATGAGCTTCATCGCCTCGACGATACAGAGCACCGCGCCCTTCTCGACGCGATCGTTGAGATTCACGTAGGACGGCGAGTCCGGGTTTGGCTTGCGATAGAACGTGCCGACGAACGGCGACGTCACCACATGTGCCTTGTCGTCGACGGGTGCGGCGGCAGGCGCGGCGGCCGGCGCCGACGCTGCAGGAGCAGGAACGGTGTAGGCGGGCATCGATACGGGCATCGGTGCGGCCATCACGGCGGGCGCTTCGCGGCGCAACGTGATCGTGGTCTTGCCAGACTCGACGACCAGCTCGGTCAGGTGGTGCTCCGTGACGATCTCGGCGAGGCCGCGCGCCATCGCGACCACATCGTTCGAAGCATCTTGATCAGCGTCGTCGTTGCCCTTTTTGGCCATCGCGAGCGGAAGCTTCCACATGCGATAGCGCCGCGTCTAGGCCCAGATAGTAGCTATTTGCTCCGAAGCCACAGATCTGTCCGATGCACTTCGCGGCCGTGATCGAGACCTGACGAAACGGCTCGCGCGCGTGGAGGTTCGACAAGTGAACCTCGACGGTGGGCAATGCGACGGCGTCGATCGCGTCGCGGATCGCCACCGACGTATGCGTGTAGCCACCCGGGTTGATCACGATCGCGTTCGCCCACGCCTTTGCCTTCTGGATCAGCTCGACGAGCTCACCCTCGAGGTTCGACTGCGCGCATCGCACGAGCGCACCACGCGCCTTTGCGCGACGCGTCAGCTCGGCGTCGATCTCCGCGAGCGTCGTTGTTCCGTACTGCGCGGGATCGCGCGTACCGAGGAGGTTGAGGTTCGGACCGTGGAGGACCTGCACGCGAGGTCCTGCCTTCGCACCAGCGCTGCGCGCGCCGGGCTTGTTCACAGCGCGGCGACGAGCGAGGGCTGAGCGAGCCGCGCGAGGAAGCGCGCCTTGCCAAAGTTGCCTTCGGGCGCGATCGCGATCGCGACGAAGTACTGCTGCGAGATCATCCGGCAGACGAGCAGGAGGCGCTGCGCCTTCACGGACAGCTCCTCGAGGTTGCCGACGGCGAGGCTCTCACCGGCCTTGCGGACCTGCCCCAGGATGAAGCTGAACTCCATTGCCACCGTAGTGACGTCGACCTTGTCTTCCTGCCGGACATAGGTTTCGACGGGGATTCCGTCGAGGCCCATGATCACTGCAGCAATTCCACCGTCGACGTGGTCGACGAGCTTCTTGAGTGTTTCAGCGAACAAAGGTCACCTGAGTACGAACGGTACTAGACCGTTCGGGTAGCGCGCCAGCGACGAGGCCTAGTTTTGCGCGACGACGGCCGGACAGAGGATTCCCTCCGGCAAGGAACAACAATCCACGACGCCATCCTGGAACGGATTACACGCGTTGCCAGCCCGCACGGTCGTACCGGCCGGCAGCGGGCAGGTCCCGCGGTTCACCGTGACGCAGTTCGAGCAAATCGTGACGGGGAACCGGAACTCCTGGCTGGTGACCTCGTCGCCCGCGAGATCGCCATAGACAACGATCTTGCCGACGACCTCGGTCTCGAAGTCCTCGCCGGTGCCGATCGTCGCGGCGATTGCCTCGAGCGCACCTTCGGGGACGAGCGTGAAGCTCGTGTCGGTGGCGCTGCCCTCGTTGGGAGCGAGCGGTGCCGAGAACAACGACTGGAACTTCTTGTGCCTGCTGTCGACGAGGTCGTCGATCGCGTCGTCCTGAAAGTCGAGCGAGATGCGCGCGCCGTGGATCTGGATGGTCTTGTCAGCGCCCGCCGAATCGGAGACCTTACTCCGCAGCTGCGGGTGGATCAGGTACGGCGCGGGAGAGAACGCCGTGATGAGGCCGTGACCGATGAATGGCGAGTCGGGGGACGAGCTGAACGAGCATGACTCCCCACTCGCAGCGACGGCCTTCGCGATGTAGATGGCCTCGTCACCAGCGCCATCGGCAGCAAGACATCCGAATAGCGGGAACGCGAGCGAGGTAAGGGCTAGGCGAAACATGGCTCCTCCGAGGAGAAATCGTATCAAGCAGTGGGTTTCGAACGCAAAATTCTTCGCAGCTCGGTGACGTCTATCTCGACGGGCTCACAGTCCCCTACGTCGCGGATCGCGATGTACTTCAGTGTGTTTCCTACGCGCTTCTTGTCGACGGCGACACGTGCGAGCACGTCGCCCATGGAATCATCGAGCCATCGGTCGATATCGACCGACAACCCGCTCGCTTGTAGCCCTTCGATCAGCTCGCGCTCGAGGTCGGCACGCGTCCCGAGGAGCGCCGACGACACGCGCGCCGCGGCGACGAGGCCCAGGGCGACCGCCTCACCGTGCAGCATCCCAGAGGCGCTTTCGATCGCGTGCCCGACCGTGTGTCCGAGGTTGAGGAGCGCGCGCACACCGGTTCGCTCCCGCTCGTCGCGCCCGACGACCTCGGCCTTGTATGCGATCGACGCGCGCATCACCTCGCGGAACGCTGCCGGCATCTCGCCACCGTCGCGCGACCAGCTCGCGCAGCTCGCCACGTCCCGCCACAGCTGGGGCCCGTCGAGGAGCGCGTACTTCCACAGCTCGCCGAAGCCGGCGCGTCGCTCACGCGCGGGCAACGTCTCGAGCGTCTCGAGCGCGCAGTCGACGACCCACGGCTGGTGGAACGCGCCGACGAGGTTCTTGCCCGCGGGCAGATCGATCGCGGTCTTGCCGCCGATCGCGGCGTCGGTCATTGCGACGATCGTCGTCGGGACCTGCACGAAGTCGATGCCGCGGAACAGCGTCGCGGCGACGAAGCCCGCGAGATCGCCGACGACACCACCACCGAAGGCGACGATGACCGATCCGCGATCGAGGCCGCGCGCGACGAGCTCGTTGCACAACGCCGCGTACGAGGCGAACGACTTGCTCGCCTCGCCCGGCTCGATCGCGATCTCGACGACCTCGCCGATATCGGCGTTCGTCCTCGGTAGCTTCCAGTGCGCGGCGACGTTGCGATCCGTGATCACCGCGACCTTCGACGAGGCACCCCAGCTCGTGCGCAGCGGATCGGCGAGCTGATCGCGAACGACGATCGGATAGCTGCGCTTCTCGAGCGAGAGGATCGTCGCGTCGTGGTACTGCTGCGCGAGCCTCTCGACGGCGAACACCTGCGCCACGACGTCCTCGATCGGCTTGCCCGTCGTCGGCACGACGGCGTGTGCGCGGCGATACGCGGATGCGCGCGCCTTCGCGAGGACATCCGCGTTCGCGAGCAGAGGGCGCTCGCCGCCGCCCTTCGCACGCTCGCGCGCCTCGCCGACCTCGACGCCGAGCGCGATCGCCGTGCCGGCCGCACGCATGAGCGCGACGTTCGCGGGGTTCGCGCCGCAACCACCGCCCGTCGCGACGACGAGGTCACCACGTGAGATCACCTCGCGCAATGCCTCTGTCTCCCGACGACGAAACGCGGGCTCGTCGCGCATGACGAGCTCCGCGACGGGTTCGCCGATCGACTGCGCGATCACGTCGTCGAGATCGACGAACGGTCGCTTCGTGAGCTCGGCCAGCCTACGACCGATCGTCGTCTTGCCGCTGGCCATGAAGCCGATCAGGAACAGCGCTGCCACTATTGGCAGCCTAGCAGGCCTCTGTTCGTGATCTTCGGCGTGATGAAGACGAGGATTTCGGTGCGGTCGTCGTTCTCGCGGCGCGTCTTGAACAGCCACCCGATGACGGGGATGTCCGCGAGGAACGGGAACTTCGCGTACGACAGACCGGTGTTGCGCGTGTAGATGCCGCCGAGCACCGACGTCTCGCCGTCGGCGACGAGCATCGACGTCTTCGCTTCCTTGCGAAGGATCGACGGGTCACCACGAGCGCCAGTGTTGACGAAGTCGGGCTCGTTCTTCGTCACCGTCAGGTCCATCGCGATCGCGCAGTCGCGCTGCGAGACGTACGGCTTCACGGTGAGCGCGAGGTCCGCCTGCACGAACTGCGTCTGCGTACCTGCGGCCGACACGACCGAGATCGGGATCGACACACCCTGGCTGATCTTCGCTTCCTTGTTGTTCAGCACGGTGATCTTCGGCGCCGAGATGATGCGCACGGTGCCTTCATCCTCGAGAGCCGAGAGGCGAAGGTTGATGTTGAAGTTGCCGCCGACCGACCCGAGCGACAGACCGAGCGCACCACCCTGACCGGTACCCACGGGCGCCGGCAGGTTGATCGCGAAGTCCGAGGGTGTCGCGACACCACTGCGCGGCGTCTGGTTGTCTTCCGCACCACCCGCGATGCCGATCGAGGACGGCCACACGAGACCCGTCGCGTTGCCACCTGCCGCGCTCGCGTTCGCACGACCACCCCACTGGATGCCGAACTGACGCTGGAACGTGGACCGCGCCTCGACAATGCGCGCTTCGATCGAGATCTGGGGAGTCTGGCGATCGAGCTGCAGCGCGAGCCGCGAGATCTGCTCGCGGTTGCCCGCGACGTCGTTGACGATCAGCGAGTTCGTGCGGTCGTCGACCTCGATGCGACCCTTCGGCGAGAGCATCGCTTCGAGCTTGGACTTGAGCTCGCTCGCCGACGCGTAGTTCAGCGGGATGACGTCCGTCCGCGGAACCTCCGACTTGATCGCGGCCTCGCGGCGCGCGGCCTCGAGCTCGTCCTCGGCGTCGAGCTCCTTGCGCGGCGCGATGCGATAGAGGTTCCCGTCGCGGCGGTACCACAAGCCGTGCGACGCGAGGATCACCTCGAGCGCCTGGTCCCACGGCACCTTCTTGAGGCGCACCGTCACGCGGGCGTCGATGCCGTCGGGCACGACGATGTTGACCTTGCCCGTGTCCGCGATCGCGCGAAGCAGGTCGGCCATCGGCGCGTCCTTGTAGTCGAAGTCGATGATCGCACCGCGGTAGACCTTGCGGTTGCGCGGCGCCTGCGGCGCGACCTGCGAGACCGACTGCTGCGCGATCGGCGTCGACGCGGCACCGAAGCCACCGACGACCGGCGACGGCACGTGCTGCGTGCGCATCGGCCTCGCCTGCGCCGTCGACACGAAGCTCCACTTCACACCCGTCGCGTCGCGCTCCAACGTGGGCGTCGCCGGCGACGACAACTCGGCGATCAGACGCACGCGGTTCGGTGTACGGCGATCGCGGAACGAGGACACCGCGCGTACCGGGCTCCCGTAGCGCGAGACGTCGAGCTTGCGCTCGAGCTTCTGCCCGAGCTCCGCGTTGTCGATGACGAGCTCGACCGCAGTCGCCGTGACTTCACCGACGGAGATCTGACCTTCGCCCACGAACGCGATGTCGACGCGCCCGGCACCCTCACTGCCCTTGAACGTGACGTCCTTGATGAACGCGGCCTTCGGTGCGACCGCGGCCTTCGGTGCGGGCGCGGGTGGCGCGACGACGACCTTCGCCGCGTCCGCCGTCGCCTTGTCCTTGCGCACCTTGATCTGCGCGAGCTCCTGTTCCTCGACGGCGCGCTGCTGTGCGAGCTGCGCGCGGCGCTTCTCCTCGCGCTCCGCGGCGTCGCGTGCCTGCATCGCCGTGGACTTCAAGCGCTCCGCTTCGGCCTGCTGCATCGCGACGGCCTTGCGGCGATCCGTGAGCTCGCTCTCCGCCTGCTCGCGCTGCTTCGCGAGGCGCTCGGCTTCCTTCTTCGCCTTTGCCATCTCGTCGTCGGTGACCTTGCGCTGCTGCGCGAGCGCGAGCGCAGCCTGCGCCTTCGCCTCGGCCTTGCTGCGCACCTCGAGCTCGGCCGCGGCCTTCTCCGCCGCCTCGCGCTTCGCCATCAGCACCTCGAGGCTCGCCTCGGCCGAGTGCTTCGCGGACACGGCGCTCTTCGCCGCGTTCTCGGCGATCACGCGCTGCTTGTCCGCAGCAACCTTCGCGACCTGCGCATCGCGCGCCGCATTCTCGGCAGCCCTGCGCTGCTGCTCTGCGGCCATGCGCTGCTGCTCGGCCTCGGTGCGCTGCTTCGACGCGGCGGCTGCCGCGCGCTCTGCGTCCTGGCGATGCTTCGCGGCGATCGCGACCGCACTCTCCGCGGCAGTCCTGCGCTCGGCCGCCTCGTTCGCCGCCGCCTCTGCCTCGCTGCGCTTGCGCGCAGCTTCGCTCGCAGCGCGCTCCGCCGCGGTGCGCTGCCCCTCGACGGTCGCGAGCGTCGTGCGCGTCGACTCGAGATCCTTCTTCGCATTCGCCGCTGCGGTCTCCGCCGACGAGCGACGCGCTTCCGCCGCGTCCGCCGCGGCCTTCGCCTTCGCGAGGCGACCCTCCGCTTCCTGGGCCTGCGCGATCAGCTTCGCTTTGTCGGCCGTGACCTGGCCCGTCGAGCGATCGCGCGCCGCCGCGGCCGTCTTCGCCGCGAGCTCCGCCGCCGCGATCTCGCGCTCGGCCTGCGCCACCGCGGCACGCGCGGACTCTTCACGCGCCTGCGCCGCTGCGTGTGCCGCACGCGCCTTGTCGTCGAGCGCCTGGACATCCGCCGCCTTTCTGTCGAGAGCGGCGAGCTTCGTCTTCGCATCCTTCTGCATCGCCATCGCCGCGACGCGCTCGGCCTCCGCTCGCTGCTTGTCGGCCTCGGCCTGTCGTTTCTCCGCCGCGGCGGCTGCCTTGGCTGCATCAGCCTCGGCCCGCGCGACCTTCGCATCGCTACGCGCGCGCGCTGCATCGGCCTTCGCCGCCTCGGCCTCGCTGCGTGCGCGAGCGATCTCGGCGCTCGTGCGGGCGGCGTCGTCCTTCGCGCGCGACGCTTCGTCCTTCGCGGCATCCACCTCGGCGCGCTTCATCGCCACGTCCCGACGCGCGGCCTCTGCCTCGCTTCGCGCGAGGTTCGCCTCTGCCTTCGTACGCGCGGCCTCGGTCTTCGCCGCGTCGGCTTCCGCTTTCACTTTCGCCGCGTCGGCCTGCGCCAGACGCGCCGCGGCCTCGGCCTCGAGCTTGGTGCGCACGGCAGCGTCCTTGGTCTTCGCCGCGTCAGCGCGCGCCTGCTCCGCTTCACGGCGAGCCGCCTCGGCCTCGGCCTTGGCCTGATTCGCTGACGCGAGCTCGGCCGCCGCATCGCGCTTGGCACGCTCCGCTTCCGCGCGCGTCTTCGCGATGTCCTTCTCGGCGGCGAGCTTCATCGCCGCGACGTCCTGCTGCGCCGCTTGCTTCGCCGCGTCTGCTTCTGCCTTCGTGCGCGCGACATCGCGCTGCGCCGCCTGCATCGCTGCGTCGGCGTCCTGGCGCGCGCGATCCGCTTCGGCCTTCGTACGCGCGACGTCCTTGTTCGCGGCGTCCTTCGCGGCCTGCGCTTCTTGCTTCGCGGCCGCGACCTCCGCCTTCGAGCGCTGCATGTCGGCGAGCGCGGCCCTCTTCGCGACCTCGGCCTCCGCCTTCGTGCGCGCGACGTCCTGCTTCGCCGCGGCTGCGATCTGCTTCGCGTCGTCCGCTTCCTTGCGCGCGCGATCGGCCTCGGCCTTCGCATCGCGCGCCGACTGCTCGGCGGTCACGCGCATGCGATCCGCTTCGCCCTGTGCGCGTGCAGCGTCCAGCTTCGCCTTCGTTGCCTCGGCCTTCGCCGCGTCGGCCATCTTCTTCGCCCGCTCGATATCGGCGGAACTCGCCTGCCCCGCGCGCGTCGCGTCGTCGGCGGCCTTCTGCGCCGCGGTCGCACGCGCGGTCTGATCGGCCGCTGCTTTGCGCAAGCGCTCCGCTTCCGCCTGCGCCGACGCGCTCGCCTTCTCGGCTGCGACGCGCAGCTGCTCGGCGTGCGCTGCGGCCTTCTTCGCCGCATCCGCATCTGCTTGCGCCTTCGCGAGCTCCGCGGCGTTCGCGCCGGTCTTCGGTGGCATCGGGTCGCGCGCCGTCACCATGACGACGACCTCGTTGTTCTCGGTCTTGACGTCGTAGCGACCGGGGCGGGCCATCGTGACGATCACGCGCACGATCTGTCCACCGTCGTCGATCTGTTGTGCCGCGATCGTCGACACCGCCCACGTGCTCGGCATGAACACCGTGGCCCCCTCGTGTCCGCGAAGCGCCTCGGCGAGCCGCGCTTGCGGTACATCGACCACGACACGACTCGGTCGTTCTAGCTTGTAGACGGTGAACGTCGGCGTCTGAGCGCCGCGCACGCGAACCAGTGTGGTTCCGTTCGGATCCTCCGAGAACGCGACCGCACGGATCTCGTTCTTTCCATCGGCGAGAGCCGCCAACGGCATGAGGGCAGTCGCGACCACGACCGCTGCGAACCAAATCTTTTTCTGAGCGATGAGCATGAGACTCCTCGGCAGAAAAATTTTCGCCCGCTCTGTGGCGAGATCCAAATTTTCGCGAAAATCAGTTCGCAATAGTCGCGATCAATTCGACGGACCGACGACCGGCGACGGATTCTGCGGCTGGCCCGGCCCGACAACCGGCGTCTTCGTCGCCTCGTCCGGCAAGCGCGGCTGCGAGCTGAGGGGCATCTGGTTCGGGTACAGCTGGACCGAATGCTCCTGGACCTGGCGCGCTTGGTTCACGTCGTCGGGCTCGACCTGAAACGTGATGTAGCCCGCGCCGATGTCCTTCACGAGCGCCTTTTCGCGGCCGACGCAATCGCCCTTGCGGATGATGTGGCCCAGGTTACCCGAGTCCATCATCAGTACGCGCCTCTGCGTCTTCTCGGCGATGATCCCGACGAGACGGAGATCCGTGTAGCTGTAGTTCGAGGCGATGAACTGATCCGCGCGCAGGCAGCGCTTCGTGGGATCGCGCTTGAGCGCGTCTTGCTGCCCGCCGCCGAGCCCGGGCTGGACGACGACGAACGACTGGAACGGATCGCGGTTGTTCTGATCGGCGACGAAGTCGCGATCGCGGAATGTGTGCCGGATATTCGCGCGCTCGGCTTCCGTCACGCGCGCCTCGATCTTCGGCCTCGTCGCGAGCTTGTTCTTGCTGTCCTTGTTGGACGTCTTGGGTTTGGCCGAGGCTCCTCCAGGCGGCGCTGCCGGCGGTGGCGGCGGATCGTCCTCGCCGCAGGCAGCCGCGAATAGCACCCCGACCAGCACGCTCATCGTGAGGAAGTTATCGACTCGCATCACATCCCTCCCTCGAGCTTCTTGGCCGGTGCAACTGGCGTCTTCGCCTCGTCGACGCCTGCTGCGTTGCGATCCTTCTGGTCACCCTTGTCGATCGCGTCCTCGGTGCGCTCCTTCGCGCCCTTCGGCGTGCTCGCCGGCGCCATGCTCTTCGCGGGAGCCGCTGCGCCCTTCTTCGTGTCCTTGCCGGGCTTCTTCTCTTCCTGGCGGAACGTGACCGCGACGAACTTCGCGGTCAGGTTGATCTCGCGATTGCGAACGACGGGACTCGTGAGCGAGAGGTTCTCGACCGACACGATGCGCTCCTTCTCCTCGACCTGTCCCGGGATCGTCGGTGTTATCGGGGTCACGGGTGTGACGCCCTTCTGCACCAGCGACGCGAAGAAGCGCTTGATCTGCATGAACGTGCCGTTGATCTCGATCTCGACGGGCACCTTCACGAACGACTCGACCGGCTCTTCCTTGAGCTTCTTCCACTTATTGATCTCGACGCCCGACTCCTTGACCTTGCGTTCGAGCGTCTCGAAGAACGCCGGAACCTCGGCCTCCGTCGGCAACGCCTTCTGGTTCTCGGCGATCTTCGCTTCGAGCTCGCCGATCTTGGCCTTCAGCTTGTCGTATTCGGGGATGTCCTTCGCGAGCTTCGCGTTCTCCTGCGCCATGCGCTGGTTCGCCTGCTGCGACTGTTCGAGATCTTCGTTCAGTCCCTTGTAGATGAACTGCCAGTACAGGCCACCGAGGGCGAGGCCGATCACAGCGAAGATGAGCACCTTGCGCTGCGTCGGCATGCGCGCGAATTCGTTCAATGCACCCGAGGTCGCCATCAGTACGCAACCTTTCCGGTGATCGTGAACCGATAGTATTCGACGCCACTCGCACGATCTGCGACGCGCTCGCCGCCCGCGGGACTGACGTCCGAGAAATACACGGACGCCTGGAGGCGCTTCGCGAGCTGTGTCACGTCGGACTCCGACTGAGCGCCGCCATCCATCTTGAACGAGCCGCTCGAGTCGATGAACGAGAGCACCCAGACGTGCGCCGGATCCCAGTCTGCCTGGAAGCGCTTGTTGGGATCGGCGTCCGGTCCGTTGCCGGCCTTGCGAGTCATTTCCTCGCTCATCGTCGGTCCTTCACGCGTGAGGATCCGACTGAGCTCGTGAAGAACGTGCGCCGGAACGACCTTGTTGCCGTTCAATCGATCGATCGCATCCGCGCGCTTGTTCGCCTCGTCGACCGCCTTCTTCATGTCGGCGTAGCCCTTGAGCGCGTCGTTCTTCTGCTTGATCTGATCCTTCAGCTGCGTGTTCGCGCGCTCGATGTCCGCTAGCCGACCGCGCTTCGGCATGTCGACGGCGACGAACACCGCCGCGCCGGCCGCGAGCAGCGCCGCGATACCGACGAACAGCTGCTTCGACGACGGATCCGACGCAGCAGCTTTGTGCTTTGCGCGGCGTTGCGGGAGGAGGTTTACCTTGATCATCGGCGGTACCTCACTTGTCTCCCGATGCGCGCATCGCGAGGCCAACCCCGATCAGCGCCTCTGGAGAGTGTGCCCCGAGGTACATGCGGTCAAGCGTAGCGTCGATCTCGACGCGACGCCACGCGTCGACCACCTCGAGGGGAAGACGCGACCTGCGTTCGATCGCGCGGTGCAGCGAGCTGACCTTGCTCGACCCACCGGCGAGCACGATGCGCGTGACGTTCGCGTCGGCGGTCGTCGCGAGGAAGAAGTCGAGCGAGCGCTGGAACTCGCCCGCCATGACTTCACTCACGCCATCCATCACGCGGAGAACTTCCTGCGGCACGACGCCGTCTTCGGTCTGCGAGCCGCCGACCTTGTATGCCTCGGCCTCGTCCGCCGCGATGCCGAGCTGCTTTTGGATCTCCTCGGTGAACGCGTTGCCACCGATCGTCACGTCGCGCGTGAACAGCGACACGCCGCTGCGCACGATGTTGATGTTGGAGATCGCCGCACCGATGTTGATCAGCACGACGGTCTCGCGCGGATCGAGCGGGTAGTTCACCTCGAAGCCGTTCTGGCTCGCGAAGGCGGCAACGTCGACGACGTGCGGAATGAGGCCGGCATCGCGCACGACCTGCACGTAGTCCGCGACGACCTCCTTCTTCGCGGCGACGAGCAGCAGCTCCGTCTGTCCCGACGAGTTCGCGAGGTTCGTGACGTGGTAGTCGATCTCGACGTCGTCCTTGCCGAACGGAATGTGGTGCTCGGCTTCGATGCGGATGTTCGCGGCGAGTTGCTCGGGCGTCATCTGCGGCACCGCGATCTTCTTGATGATCACGGAGTGCCCCGCGATGGCGATCGCTACGTCCTTCACGCGCAGCTTCAACCGGCCCCACAACTGCCGGATCGCGTCGGCGACCGCCGACTGATCCATGATCGTGCCGTCCACGATCGTCTGTGGAACGAGCGGCTGCATGCCGAACGCTTGCAGCGCCCAGCCGGAGCCCTTCTTCTTGAGCTGGACGACCTTGACGCTGCTCGAACCGATGTCGAGTCCGATGCACTGCTTGCCCATAGGATTCCGGATGCCCCGGTGAAAACCCGCGGCGAAATAATGGTAGGGCGTTCCGCGCAATTCTCCAAAATCTGTCTGCTACTTCGATAACTACGAAGGCCCACCGAGCGCTCCGGCTCGGAAGCCGGACCCGCTCGGATTTGTGACACGGGGTACCTCAGGTGATCCCGTACTCCTTCATTTTGTAGAGCAGCGCTCGGTGGCTGATCTCGAGGAGCTTCGCCGCATACGTCCGGTTTCCTTGGGTAACCACGAGGGCCTTCCGGATCAGGTCGGCCTCCAGCTCCCGCGTCGCCTTCTTGATCGACAGCTCGTCGGACGGCTCCGATGTAGGCAGAGCAGGCCGCACGTTCATCACCGTTTCGAGGAAAACGAGATCGATCGTGGGTCCATCCACGAGCACGAGCGCGCGTTCGAGGATGTTCTCGAGCTCCCGCACGTTGCCGGGCCACGGTTGATCGGACAGCGCCGCGATCGCATCGTCAGCGAGCTCGACGTGTTTGCCGTGCCGCTGCCCGTGACGCTCGAGAAAGAAGCGCGCGAGTTGAGGGATGTCCTCGCGACGCCCGCGCAGCGGCGGGATCAAGATCGGGACGACGTCGAGGCGATAGTAGAGATCCTCGCGAAACTCGCCGGTGGCAACGTCGGCCTTGAGATCGCGTAAGGTCGCTGCGACGAGGCGAACGTCGACGGATAGCTCGGCGCTATCGCCGACGCGGCGGATCGTGCCCTCCTGCAAGACACGCAAGAGCTTCGCCTGGAGCGGTAACGGCATCTCGCCGACTTCGTCGAGGAACAGCGTGCCGCCATCGGCCTCCTCGAACAGACCGGCCTTATTGCCGATGGCATCCGTGAACGCACCGCGCACGTGACCGAACAGCTCGCTCTCGAGCAGCCCCGCCGGGATCGCAGCGCAGTTGATCGCGACGAACCGCCGGCCACTGCGCGGTGATCGATCGTGGATCGCGCGCGCGACGAGCTCCTTGCCGGTGCCGCTCTCCCCCGTGATCAGCACGGTCGTGCGATGCGCGGCAATGCGCTCGATCTGCTCGCGAAGCTCCGTCATCGCAGCACCGTCGCCGACGAGCGCCGTCTTCGGTTTCGGTGCGGCCGCGTCCTTCGGCGGCAGCGTCGCGACGTGGCGGAGAGCGAGCGTGATCGCGAGCTCGTCGAGCGGCTCGCTCACGACGTCGTCGACGCCGGCGGCGAGCAGCTTCATCGTCGCCGCGAGATCACGCGTGCGCACCACGGCGATGACGCGCGCGCCGTTCGCGTCGACGACGTGCGGTGCGAGATCCGCATCCGCGATCACCGCGTCACACCCAGCGCTCGCGAGATAGCGGGTCGCCGCGTCGACCTCGTCCATCGCGGCGACCTGCTTGCCGGCGCGATCCAGCATCAGGTGCAACGCGCGACGGTCGTCGTCGTCGGGCCCGAGAAGCAACACCCTTGTGACGGTGCGCGAGATGAATCGACGTTAGCACGGTCACGTGTGGGCGCTCCGGTGGCGATGCGCCAACCGCGTTGGCGATATGCGCGTCGCAACGCATCGACATCGCGATGACGCGAGTTGGCGAGCACCTTGCTGTGCATCGCCAAATGTTGTCGCGCGCGCTTGGCTTGGCTTCGCTCGTTCCCTTGCTCGGCTGCATCGACGATCGCACCGTGCGGCTGCCCGACGATGTCGTGCAGGTGAAGACCGAGACGATCGAGATCCCGCAGTTCGTGCCCGCGCCGCTCGACATCCTGATCGTCGTCGACAATTCGGCCGAAATGGCCGCCTTCGAGGATAACGTGCTCGCGAACCTACCCGCGGTGGGTGCGTTCTTCGAGGACGGTCGTGGATGGTGGGATCGCCGCATCGGTGTCACGACGTCCGACGTCGGATGTCCTGGTCGCACGGCGTGGCGTCCCGCGCAGCTGACGAATGGCACGTTCTTCATCGACTGGCGCCACCTCGACGACACGCGCACGAAGAACTTCGAGGGCTCGCTCGAGGATCATCTCCCGGCGGTGATGGCCGCGGGGCACGACGGGTGCGGCGAGCATCGCCCGTTCGACGCGATCGTTGCCGCGATCGATCCCGCCGCGGGATTTCGGCGCATCGAAGCCGATCTGATCGTGGTGATCATCGGCGCGAGTGACGATCGATCGGTGGCCAGTGCGTCCGCTGCGCTCGCCGCGGTTGGAGAAGCGTGCGTTCCGGAGCTGAGCTCGCGCATGCGCACCGTCGCGTTCGCGCCGGCAGGCTCGGAGCGTCTCGCAAGCTTCGCCGGGCAGCTCGGACAGGGCGAGCTCGTTCCGATCGACACGCCGAACCTGACCGATGCGCTCCGCGTGTTCCAACGGGGGGTGCCGTGGGGACTCCATTGCTTCAACTCGACCGAGCTCGACGTGGATGCGGCCGACGGCATGCAGACTCGGTGCTCCGTCTCCGATGTCGTTCGCGATGCCGTGACGAACACGACGACCTACGAGCGCATACTTCCCGCGTGCAATGGCTCCAACCGTCCGTGCTGGCGTGTCGAAGCGCGAGCCGCCGCTTGTACGTACTCGGGCTACGGGATCGAGATCGATCGAATCGACTTCCCGTCCGTGGGTACAAGGCTCGTCGGACAGTGCGAAATCCTCGAAACCTCTGAAGAATAGCGCTGCCAACGATCGATCCAGATCGCCAACTTGGTTGGCAACTCCAGTGGGCAAAACGAAAAGTAAGCGTTTGAAACTGCTGGAGACTGCACTTGGCGGAGTAGTTGCTCTAAGCTGCTCGAGCTTTTGGAGGTGCGCCCCATGCGCGTTGCTATGTCTTCATTTTTAGGATTCGCGGCTGTGGGCGTGAGCCTGCTTGCGGGCTGTCCCGACCGCACGATCTCCGAGGTCAATCCTCAGCAGGGTCGTGTCGAGTTCAAGGACATCCCGATCACGGTGAACCGGAACATCGACATCCTGTTCGTCATCGACGACTCGCCGTCGATGGCCGACAAGCAGAACAACCTCGCGACGAACTTCCCGAACTTCATCAACGTGCTGAACACGATCGAAGGCGGTCTGCCCGACGTGCACATCGGCGTGGTGAATTCGGACGTCGGCACCAAAGCCACGCAGGACGCGGCGCCCGGTCCCGCGATCGGAAGCATCGGCCAGGGTGGCTGCTCCGGTACCGGAGACTCCGGCAATCTGCAGATCACCGGCGCCCCCGTCCAGGGCACGTTCATCAGCGATATCAAGCTGTCGAACGGCATGCGCCAGACGAACTACACGGGCGACCTCGCCACGGTGTTCGGCCAGATGGCTCGCGTCGGCGCGGGTGGGTGTGGCTTCGAGCAGCACCTCGAGTCGATGCGCCGCGCGCTCAACAACAACACCGCGAACGCGGGCTTCCTCCGCCCCGACGCGTTCCTCGCCGTCATCTTCATCGCGGACGAGGACGACTGCTCGATGTCGAAGGCCGCGCTGCTCGGACCCGAGTCTGCGGCGCTCGGCCCGCAGCAGTCGTTCCGCTGCACGCGCTTCGGCGTCACCTGTGCACAGGGTGGCGGCTCGACGGACGCGATGAACCAGGTCGGCACCAAGGGCCAGTGCTCTCCGAACGAGAGCTCGCAGTACCTCGAGAAGGTTCAGACGTACGTCGACTTCCTGAAGAGCCTCAAACCGAACGACCCGACCAAGGTCATCGTCGCCGGCATCATGGGCACCACCGAGCCGTTCCAGGTCGAGCTTCGCTCTCCGCCCAACGGTGGCGCGGCCCAACAGGCACTCGCGCATTCGTGTACGTACCAGGGCGCGAATGGTCCCGAGGTCGCCGATCCGCCGATCCGTCTGAAGTTCCTGCTCGACCAGTTCCCGAACCGCTCCACGTACACGACGATCTGCCAGCAGAACCTGTCCGACGGTCTGACGCTGATCGCGCAGCTCCTGAAGACGGTCCTCGGATCGCCGTGCATCGAAGGCCAGCTCGCCGACGTCGATCCGAACACGGCTGGCGATCAATACGACTGCTCTGTTTCGTACGTCTCGAACTACGGCAAGCCGACCCAGTCGGAGCAGGTCCTCCCGGAGTGCAACGCGCCGGGTCCGCAGGCCACGAACAAGCCATGCTGGCATATTGCCGCTGACATGATGAAGTGCTCGATGGCGCCGCACCTCGCGCTCAAGACCGAGGACTCGTCGACGCCGCCGCCGGACACGCACACCATCGCGTACTGCGTGACCGAAGCGACGGACTAGTCGCAACCTGGTTGCATCTAGAACGGGCGAGGATGACCTCCTCGCCCGTTTTGCTTTTCGGTGATGGATCGTGACGGCCGCGCACACGAACGGGCATGCGTACGATCTTCGTCCGACTTGCGATGCTGCCTCTCGCTCTCGCACTGCTCGCGGGTTGTCCGGATCGAACGATCTCCGAGGTGAACCCGGAGCAAGGTCGCGTCGAATACAAGAACATCCCGGTGACGGTGAACCGCGACATCGACATCCTGTTCGTCATCGACAACTCGAAGTCGATGGAGGACAAGCAGGAGAACCTCGTAGCGAACTTCCCCGACTTCATCAACGTGCTGCAGACGATCCCGGGTGGCCTGCCGAACGTTCATATCGGCGTCGTCACGACGGACATGGGCGCGAAGGCGACGCGCGATCCGACGCCCGCGACAGGCGTGAGCGGCTGCACCGGCAGCGGTGAAGACGGCAGGTTGCGCACGCATCCGAGCATCTCCGGATCGTTCATCAGCGACATCGATCCGGGCACCGGCGTGCGGAGCAAGAACTACTCGGGCGATCTCGCGACGGTGTTCCGTCAGCTCGCGAAGGTCGGCGACACGGGCTGCGGCTTCGAGCAGCACCTCGAGTCGATGAAGCGCGCGCTCACGAACCCGGCGAACAACGGCTTCGTGCGGCGCGACGCGTACCTCGCGGTGATCTTCATCGCCGACGAGGACGACTGCTCGATGGCGCGCACCGCGATGCTCGGACCGGAGTCCGCGGCGCTCGGCACGCTGCAGTCGTTTCGCTGCACGCGCTTTGGTGTGACGTGCGATCAGAACGGCTCGACGACCGACGCGATGAAGCAGGTCGGCTCGAAGGGACAGTGCCACCCGAACGACAGCTCCCCATACCTCGAGACCGTGCAGTCGTACGTCGACTTCTTGAAGGGCCTCAAGGCCGATCCGAAACTGCTGATCGTCGCCGGCGTGCTCGGCACGACCGAGCCGTTCCAGGTGGAGCTCCGCGCGCCGCTGGGCCAGACCGCCGTCGAGCCCGCGCTCGCACACTCGTGTAGCTACACGGGTTCGAGAGGCCTCGAGGTCGCCGATCCGCCGATCCGGCTCAAGTACTTCCTCGATCAGTTCCCGGATCGCTCCACGTTCACGACGATCTGCCAGCGCAATCTCGCCGACGCGCTCGAGAAGATCGCGGGCCTGCTTCGCATCATCATCGGAGATCCGTGCATGCAGGGTCTCCCCGCCGATGTCGATCCGCAGACGCCGGGCCCGCAGTACGACTGCGTCGTCTCCGACCTCCAGAAGCCCGGTACGGCCGAGGCTGTCGAGACCGTGATCCCTGCGTGCAACGCGAGCCTGTTGAACAAGCCGTGCTGGCACATCGCGGTCGACGCGGATCGCTGCCCGGCCGACGATCAGCTCGCGCTGAAGATCGAGCGCGCGGTGGATCCGCCCGCGGACACGCACATCATCGCGAACTGCGTGACCGAAGCGAACTGAGCCGCGTCGTCCGACGCGTGGTACGGTCGCAGCGTGGATCGTCCCTCGCCCGAACAGATCGCTCGCTACCGCGCGATGTCGCCGGGCGAGCGACTCCGTCAGGCCGAGGCGCTGTACTGGACCGCGCGCAAGCTGCGCGAGGCGCACGAGCGCTCGCTCCACCCGGAGTGGACCGACGAACAGGTTCGCGAACACGTCCGCAAGGTGTTCCTCCGTGCAGCCACCTGATCTCGTCGAACCGTTCGTCTCGCGGCTCGAACGACTCGGCGTGCCCTACATGGTCACGGGGAGCACGGCCGGGATCCTCTACGGCGAACCGCGCATGACTCACGACGTCGACATCGTCGTCGCGCTCGCGATGAAAGACGTGCACGCCTTCGTCGAGGCGTTTTCCCTCGACGATTTCTATTGTCCACCCGAGGATGTACTCGCGATCGAGGTCCGGCGCGGTCAACGCGGTCACTGCAACCTGATCGCTCACGCGACGGGCTTCAAAGCAGACATCTACATCGCCTTCGACGAGCTCCATCGTTGGGGACTCGCGCGACGACGACGGCTCGATGTCGGAGGAACGACGCTTCATGTCGCACCGCCGGAGTACGTGATCGTTCGCAAGCTCGAGTACTTTCGCGAGGGCGGCTCCGAGAAGCACCTGCGCGATATTCGATCGATGCTCGACGTGTCCGGGGATGCCATCGACGGCGCACAGCTCGACACGCTCGTCGAGCAACGGGCACTGCGAGCGGAGTGGGAGCGAGCTCGTGGGTGACGTGAGCCCGAGCGCTACGTGAGCTGCGATTCCGGCTGGTGAACCGCGGCCTCGCGAAGCGCGCGATCGCGGATGCGCTTGTCGAGGAAGTAGTCGCGGCCGCGCCAGAACTCGCCGGCGACGCCGACGAGCGAGATCGCCGTCGCGCCGTACAGGAACCACTCGGCGTGCGCGGGAACGAGAAGCGCGCCTCCGAGAAGCGCGCAGATACCGAGTACGCGGCTGCCCCACGCGAGCGCCTTGGTCGCGCGCTTGTGGTGGCTCATGAGGTTGTCGAGTCCGCCGACCGCGAGCTCGAGCGCCATGATCGCGAACAAGGGCCACGCCGGCGCTGGCGTCTCGACGAGCACGGCGAACACGAGGCCCGGCATGCCAAGCGCGCCGATCAAACGAACGCCATCCGCGCGCGAGAAGTCGCCGCGACCGCGCAGCTGCTTCCAGCCGATCGCGATGTAGTCGAATGCCGAGATCCACGTGAGCGCGACGACAGCGAACATGATCCAGCGGATCGTCAACTGCATGTCGCCGTACAGGTGCAGCGCGAGGATCGGCGCGACCGATCCGGACATGACGAGCGCGCCTTTCCAGAACTTCTTCTTCACGATCCAGAAGCCCGCCATGACGAGCAACGGCGCCACCGTCAGCACGATCAAGAACCATGTGAGGAACACGCTGTTCGGACCGACGAGCGGGAACAGCAGGATCACGCCGATGCCCTGCATCTGCGTCCACGTCTTCACCTTCGCGAGGTAGCTCGTCTTGAGCGTCAGATTGCGCTGCTCGTACGCGGAGCGCAGTGCCGTGATGAAGAACTCGCGCGTGAACATCATCGCGGCGACCCACGCGGGGAACAGATTGATGCTGTCATCCGCGAACGGGATGTAGGCGAACGCGATGAAGACCTTGTCCGCGATCGGATCGAGGAGGCCACCGAGCACCGTCGGGCCATACTTGCGGGCGAGCATGCCGTCGACCCAGTCCGTGCACCCGATCAACGTGCCGGCGATCAGCGCCCACCACATGTACGGGTTGTCGAGGAAGCTACCGTCCTCGGCGCCGCGGTAGATCAGCCAGCTGAGCAGCGGCATCGGAATCAAGCGCGCCAGGGTGACCTGGTTGGCGGTGATCCATGGCTTGCCCGGCACGGCCGGACCCTATCACTCCGAAGGGGGATTCCGCGACCTACCCGACGACGCGGTTGCGGCCTTCGCGCTTCGCTCGATACAGATGATCGTCGGCGACCTTGATGAACGCGCTGACATCGACGTCCTCGCCCTCGACGGTCGCGACTCCGACGGAGACCGTCACGGGGAACGTGTCGCCTTCGTACTCGAAGTGCTGATCCGCAACGATGCGGCGGATCTGCTCGCCGAACGTACGTGCGCCGGTGAGATCGGTCTCGGGCAGCACCGCCGCGAACTCCTCGCCACCGTAGCGTGCGAGTAGCTCCTCGCGACGGACGCGACCGAGCAGGCGTTTGGACATCTCGCGCAGCACGTAGTCGCCGGTGAGGTGACCGTGTTTGTCGTTGATTGCCTTGAAGTGGTCGATGTCGAACATGAGCAGCGACAGCGGACGGCGATAGCGCGCGCAGCGAGCAATCTCGCGCTCGAGGAACTCGAGGAAGTAGCGTTTGTTGTGGGCGCCGGTCAGTGCGTCCACGATCGTCATCTTGTAGATCTCTTCGTGGTAGCTGGCCTCGATGCCGCTGCCCGAGAGGAACTTGAAGATCGCCGCGCCGATCTTAACGAAGTCGGCGTCGCGGAGGACGCTCTTCGTGACCGGCACGTCGTTGACGTAGCTGCCGTTCGTCGACTGGAGATCTTCGACGGACCAGTTCTCGCCCGTGCGGAACACGCGTGCGTGCCGGCGCGAGACGCTGTCGCGATCGACCTGGATGTCACAGTCCGCGCCGCGACCGAGCACGACCTCGCTGCGCGACAGCGGGAAGCGTTTGCCCATGTCCGGGCCCGGCGGATAGATGAGCACTAGACACGCTTCCCCCGCTTCCTTGGTCGGCTTGACGACCTGAACCTTGGTAATGCGGGTCTTCCACTCGCTCATCGTTCAACGTCTTCAGCGAAACCGTGACAGGCCGATCCAACCAGCTGGGATCGCATCGTGTCAATGTGTGCGGCGGTGTGATAAGCCCCGGGGCGATGGGCGCGGGCGACCCGTTCGATCTCGACGGAGATGACGATGTCGGTGTCGTCGTCGTGCATGGCTTCACGGGGACCCCGTACGAAGTGGGGTATCTCGGCCGTGCGCTCGCGAAGGACGGCTTTACGATCTGCGCACCGAGGCTGCCGGGCCACGGGACCTCGCTCGACGATCTCGACGGAACACGCTGGGAGGATTGGCTCTGGGAGGTCGAACGCGCAGCAGATCGGCTCGCCGGGCGATGTCGGACCATTGCACTCGTCGGCCAGTCGCTTGGTGGTCTTCTGTGCCTGTATCTCGCGAGCCGGCGCCCGCAGATCGCACGTGTCGTGTCACTCGCTGCGCCACTGTGGCTCGACGGGCTCGGCAAATACGCCGCGCGGTGGACGGGGCCGACAGGCCCCCTGCGCTTCGTGCGCCGGTTGCCCAAGCTCGGGGGCTCCGACGTGCGGGATCTGGCCGTGAAGGCGGAGAACCCCTGTTACCCGGCGATCCCCACGCGCGGCCTCGCGCAGCTCGTCACGTTCATGCGCGTCGTCGACGGTGCGCTTCCGCTCATCACGCAGCCGACACTCGTGATGCACGCGACCCAGGACCACACCGCGCCCGTCGCGTGCGCGCGCTACATCGTGGATCACGTCGCGCCATCCGCGAACGCGCAGTTGCGTATCCTCGACCAGAGCTATCACCTGATCGCCGTCGACGTGGAGCGCGACATCGTCGCCGCCGACGTCTCCGGCTTCTTGCAACCGCTACGCGAAAAGGACACCGCATGCGCCACGTGATCGCGATCGACCAGGGAACCACCGGCTCGACGGTGCTCGTCCTCGACGAGCAGCTGAAGCTCCGCGGCCGCGGCTACAAGGAGTTCCGGCAGATCTACCCGAAGCCCGGCTGGGTCGAGCACGATCCCGAGGACATCTGGAGGTCGGTGACGTTCGCGCTGCAGGCCGCGCTGAAGGACATCGAGCCGTCGTCGATCGCGGCGATCGGGATCACGAACCAGCGCGAGACGAGCGTGCTGTGGGATCGCAAGAGCGGCAAGGCCGTGCACAACGCGATCGTCTGGCAGGATCGCCGCACGGCCGATCGGTGCGCGGAGCTGAAGGCGTCCGGCAAGGAAGCGCGCGTCAAAGAGCTGACCGGGCTCACGCTCGATCCGTACTTTTCGGGCACCAAGGTCAGCTGGCTGCTCCACAACATCGACGGTCTCGCCGCCAGCGCGCGCGCCGGGTCCCTGGCGTTCGGCACGATCGATTGCTACTTGCTGTCGCGCCTCACCGGCGGCGCGGTACACGCGACCGACGTCACCAACGCGTCGCGCACGCTCTTGTTCGATATCCACACCCTCGCGTGGAGCGACGAGCTCTGCGAGACGATCGGTGTGCCGCGTGCACTCTTGCCCGAGGTCGTCGCGTCGTCAGGCGTCGTCGGCACCACGAAGGGCGTGCCCGGACTCCCCGACGGGATCCCGATCGCGGGCCTCGCGGGCGATCAGCAGTCCGCGTTGTTCGGCCAGGCCTGTTACACGCCAGGCGACGCGAAGTGCACGTACGGCACGGGCGCGTTCATTCTGATGAACACCGGCGATGTGCCGGTCGCGTCGAAGGCGGGCCTGCTGACCACCGTCGCCTGGAAGCTGGCCCCGGGGCAGGGTAACGAGTTGCGCTACGCGCTCGAGGGCAGCGCCTTCATCGCCGGCGCCGCGGTGCAGTGGCTGCGCGACGGTCTACAGTTCTTTTCGTCGGCAACGGAGATCGAAGCGCTCGCGTCGAGCGTGCCCGACTCCGGCGGCGTGATCGTCGTGCCCGCCTTCGCAGGACTCGGCGCTCCGCACTGGCGCCCCGAGGCGCGCGGTACGATCAGCGGGCTCACGCGCGGAACGACGCGCGCGCACATCGCACGCGCCACCCTCGAGGGCATCGCGCTGCAGAACGTCGACATCCTGCGCGCGATGGAGCGCGACTCGGGCCGCGAGCTCACGATGCTCAAGGTCGACGGCGGCGCGTCGGCGAACGATCTGCTGATGCAGTTCCAGAGTGACGTGCTCGGAGTCCAGATCTCGCGCCCCGACGTCGTCGAGACGACCGCGCTCGGTGCGCTGTTCCTCGCGGGACTCGGCACCGGTGTGTGGAAGGATCAGGACGAGGTTCGCAAGACGTGGCGCGAGCAGAAGCGCTTCGTTCCGACGAGCGACCGCGCGCGCGTGAACGAGCACCTCGCACGCTGGGACGCCGCCGTCGCGAAGGCGTGAGCCGCCCACCTGCCCTTCACGTGGCGCGCGTGATGCTCGACCCAGGATCCTCGATGCGTTGCTGGATGATCTCGATCGCCTTCGCGCAGTACAGGCCGTCCTCGATGCGCTCGTCGTACGAGTAGCGGAGCGTCAACATCGGTCGATCACCGACGGTGGTGACCTTGCCGATCGTGCAGAAGATGGGGCAGTTCCCGTGCTCGTAGAGGTGGTGATACGCGGCGTCGACGCCGACCGAGCCGAGGTTCGCGACGAACGCGCTCGTGTAGAGCGGATCGGTATCGACGAGCGAGCGCGGAGCGAGCCCCCACGCGTACAGTCGCTTCAGCACCGAGAGGAGGAATGCGAGGAGAAAGCCCGGTAGCGCGAGCAGGATGCCGAGCTCCTTGTCCATCGCGCTCTTCCGGGTCTCGCGCACACCGCCGACCTCGCCGCTCGTACGCGCGACCACCTGCTCGAAGGTCTCGTCCTTCTCGAAGCGACGCTTCAGTGTCGCGAGCGGCGCCGCGTCATCCTTCACCTTCTTGGCCGCGAACGACAGGAACACACCCTTGCGCTGGTATGTCTTGCGGCCGACCGTGAAGCGATTGAGTCGCTCGCGTTCGTGGAGCATGTTCGCGAGCGCGAAGAGAACGAGGTGAAACACGGTCGCCTTCGCCGCGCCGTCCGCGCGCTTCGCGTTCCACTCCACGAGCCAGGGCAACGTCCGGCTCAGATCGAGCTGCTGTTCGAAGTACACGGCCGACTCGTTCCGGCCGCGCATCAGAAACAGCATCATCTGGCGGTACGGGTGGATACGGACACGGGTGCCGTCGTGGGGACCGAACATGGACCAACGGTAGCTCTCCCTCCCGTGGGCTGCGCTGCGTTACCTACACTCCGCAGGGAAGGGTTTGCGCGGCGAGCCATTACGACTCCCGGGATCTCCATCTTCCCTGGTCGAAAACGCCACCTGGTCGAATTCACCAAGTAATGGTGGAGTGAGCCGATGGCATGCACGATCGCACCAATATTTTCAGCTATTTAACTGTCGGCACGGAGGGTGCTCTAGGTCCTGGTCATCATGGCGATCCTTGCGACCCGCATCCCGAACAAGTCGACCGAGTGGACTGACTCCCAGCTGCTCAAGTTCGTTCTGCGTAACGACGCCCGTGGGTGGGCGGAGCTGGTTCGCCGTTTCCGTCCCCTCATCTATCGCTGCATTACCAAGGTCACGCTGAAGTACTCGCCGTCGCTCGGCGGTGCAGACCTCGACGAGATCTATGCCGACGTCATGATGCAGCTCGTCCGCGACGACATGCACAAGCTCCGCATCTACAACCCGGCGCGTGGCACCAAGCTCGGATCGTGGATCGGCATGATCTCGGTCAACGCCGCCTACGACTTCCTCCGTAGCGCGGGTCGCCGCCCGCTCCTCGACAAGGTCGACGGGACGATGGATGTGCAGGAAGACCACGACCGTACGCCGCTCGACATGCTGATCGAGAAGGAGCGTTGGGGTCACCTGAACGACCTGCTCTCGGACTTCACGGACAAGGACCGTATGTTCGTCGAGCTCTACTACCAGAAGGGTCTCGAGGCGGACGAGATCGCGGAGGAGATGCAGATCAGCCTCAAGACGGTGTACTCGAAGAAGCACAAGATTCGCGCGCACCTCGTCCGTTGCCTCCAGAACATCGCGGGCGACAGCCCGATCGCGGACCTCGCGGCCGCGGCGGCGTAAGTCCACGACACGACGCTGAACACGGAACGCGGCCTTCGGGTCGCGTTTTTCGTTTTCGGTCAGCGATCGAACGTCGCGTACGCGCGGACGACGAGATTGCCGCCCTGCTCGACCGGCGCGGTCAGATAGATCGACTGGGCGTAGCCCTGGAGTCCCGCGGGCGACTCGAGCTTCGCGAGGAGGTCTGTCATCTGGGACTCGGACCCTCGCAGCGCGATCATGCAGCGATCGTGTCGGCACTCCGCGGCGTCGACACGCGCGCCGAGCTTCCTGACGCGGTTCTTGATCTCGGCCTCCGTCGGTCCCGCCCATGTGGGGTCACGCGTCTGCCGCTCGAACTCCGTGCCCGGGTTCACGCTCAAGTCAGCCGGGGCTTGCGGCGGGGGCGGCTCGAGGGCCACCGGCGCGGCGGGCACGTCCGGAGTCTCGGGTGTGGGCTCTGCCAACGTGGGGCGCTCCGGGGCGGAGATCGCAGCTTTGGGGGCCGCCGGAGCCGGCGCGATCGGTGCCGAGCCGCTCGCGGGGGCGGGCTCGGAGGACTTTTGCCCGCACGCCGAAAGCATGGAAATCCCGACGAGGATGGTCCAGCACGTGACACCCATGAGGGCGCAGCCTAGCACTTGCTGCTAGCACTTGCCCCGTGGCTAGATGGGCGCGCCGTGACTGATGCCGTGAGTCCCTCCGGCCCCGATGGGCGCGTTCGCGTCACGATCGCGAACCGCGCCGACGGCGGCATCTTGTACTGGCTCGGCAAGCTGTACGGCTTCGCGCTGCTCGTCCTCGCCGCGGTCGTCTGCCTCGTATGTGTCGCGCTGTACTCGCACTTCTCGCTGACCGCGCCACCGCCACCGGATCTGTCGCGCTACGCGCAGGTCGCGCCGGCGATCTCGCGCATGTACGCCGCCGACGGCACCCTGCTCGGCGAGTTCGCGAAGGAATGGCGCGACATCGTCCCGTACGAAAAGATGCCGAAGCCGCTCGTGAACGCGTTCCTCGCCGTCGAGGATCACGAGTTCTTCGAGCATCACGGCCTGTACTACAAGGGCATCGGCCGCGCGGTGTGGGCGAACATCACGGCGCGCGATTTCGCGCAGGGCGGCTCGACGATCACGCAGCAGGTCGCGAAGCAGTTCCTCGGCGGCGAGAAGTCGCTCTCGCGCAAGGGCAAGGAAGCGGTCATGGCGCGCCGCCTCGAGGCGACGTATTCGAAGCGCGCGATCCTGAGCGTGTACTTGAACCACATCTACCTCGGCGCGGGTGCGTGGGGCGTCAGCGCGGCGGCGCGGCGCTACTTCCAGAAGGATCTCGATCAGCTCACGCTCGCCGAGAGCGCGATGATCGCCGGGCTCGCGAAGGCGCCCACCGCGTATTCGCCGATCCGCTCGATGAAGCTCGCGACGGAGCGGCGCAACGTCGTCCTCGACAAGATGGCGGCGTACGGCTTCGCGTCCGCCGTCGATGTCGCGACGGCGAAGGACGAGGCGATCACCCTGAACCTCTATCGCGACGTGTTCCCGGATCGCATGCCGTATTACGCCGAGTGGGTGCGTAACTACGTCGGAAAGCGGTTTGCGACCTCTCCGGCCACACCGGCGCAGCCCGGCGAGAACGTGCTGTACGAGCGCGGCCTGCGCGTCGAGACCGCCGCGGAGCCCACGTGGGAAGCGGCCGCGTACGAGAACACCGACTTCGGTGCGCGCCATCAGGACAAGCGTCAGGGCTGGCGCGGTCCCGAGTGGCGCGTCGACGGCAAAGCGCGGGATCTCTTTCTCGAGAGGCAGAAGAAGCTGTACGGCGATGCGACGCTCGTCCCGGGCAAACGCTACCTCGCACTCGTCGACAAGGTGAAGGGCGACGGCGCCGAGGTGCTGATCGGCGATCGACGCTTCGAGCTCCCACTAAAGAACATGCGATGGGCGGCGAAGTGGCAACCCGGCAACCAGGAGAACGGCGCCGAGATCGACAGCGCGACGGCGGCGCTCAAGCCGGGCTTCGTCGTCTGGGTCTCGCGCGAGACGCGCACGCTCGAGAAATATCGTGACTGGCACCTGCCGGACACGAAGAACCCGGCGTGGGTCTATCGCGACGATCAGCGCGAGTGGGATGCGAAGCACGACGACATCGTCCGGCTCGAGCAGGTGCCGCACCCGCAGGTCGCGATCTTCACCGCAGACCACCACAACGCGTACGTCGTGACGATGACGGGCGGCTACGACTATGATCGCTCGGAGTTCAACCGCTCGGTGCAGGCCTGTCGCCAGCCCGGCTCCACGTACAAGCCGATCTACTACGCGCTCGGTCTCGAACAGGGCTACGGCTTCGACACCGTCCTCAACGATGTCCCCGTGAAGATCGTCGACCCGGACACCGGCGAGGAATGGACGCCGGTGAACCTCGGCGACACGATGGACGGCGACGTCACGCTCGAATACGCGCTCGTGTTCTCGAAGAACATCCCGTCCGTCGATCTATTCAAGCGCCTGGGCGCGAAGAACGTCGAGGATTGGGCGCGCCGCATGGGCTTCACGACGAAGATCTTCGCCGACGATGCACTCGCGCTCGGTGCGTCGTGCAGCAAGCTCGACGAGATGGCGCGCGCGTTCACGCTGTTCGCGCGCAACGGCGCGTGGTGGCCACGCCCGCAGGCCAAGGAGAAGAACTGGGTCTACGTGCGGCGCATCATCGATCGCGACGGCAACACGGTCGAGGACAACACGCTGCCCGACGATCCGCAGCTCGTCGCGGCCGATCGTTTCGATCGCTTCGCCACGACGTCGGGCATCGCGGCGCAGCAGGCCATCCCGTCGCGCGCGGCGTACCTCATGTCGCGCTTGCTCGAGCACGAGGTGCGCTACGGCTTCGCGAACGTGCTGCGCGCCACGCAGATCAAGGCCGCTGGCAAGACGGGCACGTCGAGCGACACGCACGACACGATGTTCATCGCGTACACGTCGAGATTCACCACGCTGACGTGGATGGGCGATGACAAGAAGGAGCGCGCGCTCGGCAAGTCCGACGCCGCGTACATGACGGTCGTACCGCTGTGGTCGCGCTTCATGTACGAGGCGGCGAAGAACTACCCGAACCGCGAGATCCCGTGGGCGGTGCCGCCCGGCGTGAAGCCCAACGACCGCGGCGATCACAGCAAGGGCACGAAGGCGCCGCAGATGGATCTGATCTTCCGCCCGGCGAAAAAGGACCAGGCGCCCGAGGACGAACGTCCTCCGGTCTAGGTGTGTCCATCTCGGCGCGTGCTTTGTACAGATCCTTGTCGTACGGAGGCCGATCGATCCACGACGTGGACGACGGGACACATCCCTAGAACAGGACCGTTTCGATATTCAGAGGTGCGTGACGAGGCCGCTCGTGATGATCGTGCGTCCCGCGTGGCGCTGCTCGATCTCCGAGAGACCGGCGCATAGCGCGCGGCGCGAGGCTTCCTCTGCGTGGCCTTTGTCGACGAAGATGATCGCGCCGCCGTCGCGCACGCATCGCGACCACGCACGTAGCGTGGCTTCCCACGCGGCATCGTCGACGACGTTGGTGCCGATGACGGCGGCGCACGAGCGACCCGCAATCGAGCCCGTGTCCGACAGTGCGTTCGTCAGCTTTCTTGCCGCGCGCTCCGACAAGCCAACGACGATGACTTCACGCGTGCGGCCGAGCGCGCCCGCGAGCTTGGCGTTGCCGACGACGACGAGGGGTCCCTCGGTGGCGCGTGCGGAGGCGAGCGCTTCATCGATCGCGGTCACCGCCGGGGTGATGAACAGGCCGTCGAGCACGCGCCCTCATACCACGCGGCGCGCTCAGGGATCGCGCATGTACTCGCAGCGCGGCGCCTCGACGTGCGGCGTGATCCATGTGAGGTTCAACAGCTGGTCGAGCAGAAAGCGAAAGTTGCCGTACGTGACGACGAAGAAGTCCATCTTGCGCTTCTTGATGCCACCGCCGGTGTCGTCCGCGCGCACGCAGCCGTCATGGATCGAGCCGTCGGGGAGCTGCAAGCCGTCGAACTCCGGGACGTAGAGCGGCTCGCCGATCGGGATCACGCGTGGATCGACCGCGACCGATTTGAACGGCACGAGCGGGCGCTGGCCGGCGCCACGGCCGAACGGATGCTTTGCGATGTCCAGCTGCTCGAAGCACGTCCCGTAGCCGAACTTGCAGGCGCCTTTGTAGTTCACGACGCGGCCGTCCATCATCAAGCCCGATCCCTCGAGGCGAAGTGCCCACGCGAAGCGCTCGGGAACACGACCGAAGTAGTACCCCTCCTGCGTGTAGAGCTCGACCCACGTGTGGAGCGGCACCGCCGAGCCGCGCCCGCTCTTGGGGACGCTCGTGCTGTCGCGATCCTGATAGTCCGCCTCGAGGGCCAGCCAGTAGAAGCGGAGCGCCCACTGCGAATCGTCGACGAGCGGATAGCCACAGCACAGCTTGTTCTTGCCGCGGATCGGCCCCTTCGGTTGGATCGCGGTCTGGTCCTTCTCGAGCTTGCTGTCATTCGCGTATGACAGGCCGGTCGCGACCAGGAGCCCGAGGATGATCGCGACGAGTCGCACGTCCGTCGATCCTACGAGCCCGCGCGTCGCGGTACAACTGTCGTACTGATGTGGGTACACGACCTGGCTGGGGCCGACGCGCACTGCGGCGGCAAGGCGCTCGGGCTCGCACGCCTGCTCGCCGGCAACCTGCCGGTGCCACCCGGGTTCGTCATCGACGACCACGCGTTTCGCCACGTCGCCGGCGACATCGTCCTTCCCGATCCCGAGTCCGTCGGTCATGTCATGGCGCAGGTCATCGATCGCTTCGCGACGGTCGCCCTGCCCGACGAGGTCGTACGCGACGTCGACGCGCGCGCGGACGCACTGCACGCCCCCGACGGGTTCGCTATCCGCTCGTCGGCGACGATCGAAGATCGTGACGTAGGCGCAGCCGCCGGCGTGTTCTCGTCGCGTACCGCGGTCCGTCGTGAAGACCTCTGGCACGCGATCCGCGGCGTCTGGGTCAGTGCGCTCACGCCGCTCGCGGTGACGTACGCGCGCCGGCGCGGCGATCGCGGCCCGATCTCGATCGGCGTCATCGTACAGCGCCATGTCTCCGGCGAGCCGATCACCATCTACACACGCCGGCCCAACGCGCCCGCGATCAACGAGGTTCTCGTGCAGCGCGACACGTCGATCACGCGGCTGACTCGCGAATCTGCGGATCCCGTCGTCGCGCTCGCGCTGCGCGCAGAGGTGGCGATCGCGGCGAGCGGGGGTGCGGATGTCGAGCTCGTCGGAGAACATGTCGTACAAGCGCGCGCGATCGTCCATCCGCCGCGCCGCCCGCAGCGCAGCGGCGCACCGCCGACCGTGACCTCGCTCCTGGTCGCCGACGGCCGGCGATGGACGTGGGACATCACCCACAACCCGGACCCGCTCTCGACG